>NZ_JBAZRC010000051.1:0-28850 GCF_041663085.1 Mucilaginibacter sp. | reverse complement strand
GTTGGCGAAACCGGAGAGAACACCGACGAGTGGGTGAGGGATTTTAAGATCCTTTGCGAAAAAAACAACATCGGCTGGCATTACTGGCCATATAAGAAACTGGATAACCAGAAAGGCATCACCAGCTTTAACGAGCCCAATGGTTACGACGAGATCATTGCCTACACCGAAAAGCCACGCGGCAGTTTCGAAGAGATCCGCAAGGCCGCCCCTGCCGACAGAGAAAAAATCAGAAAGGCCCTTTGGGGATTTTTAGAGAACAGCAAGTTTGCGAATTGTATCCCTAACAAAGGATATATAGAGGCGTTAGGTTTAAAGGTGCCAACGAAGTAGATTATTTATCTCAACTTGTCATTTCGAACCCTCTGGGGCGGGGCGAGCTTGGGGAGGGTGAGAAATCTTATACGCCTAGCTATTAACAGCATGGCGTATAAAATTTCTCCTCGTACCTCGTTCGAAATGACATGGTTATCTCAGGGTTTCTGAGAGCTTTTTACTTCTTTTATCAGTTTTAGTTTGAGGGTAATAAACACGCCCCCAACAAATGCGCCTGCCAAAACATATTCGTACCTGGCAAGCTCAAAACCTTTATAAATAAATAACAAGCATAAAAATATTATGATGTTATAAAAAACGTTAAGCGCTACCTTTTTGCCCATATTAGTAAACGTTAAGTTCGGGATCAATTTCGGCTTTCCAGGCTAAGATACCGCCCTGTAAATTGCTCAGGTTGGTATACCCCTGTGCCTCTAACTGCATAATAGCTGCCGCACTGCGTTTGCCGCTGCGGCACATTACCACAACAGGTTTGTCATGCGATATTTTTTCAGCCTCAATTAAAATGCCGCCCAGCGGGATATGTTGACCGCCAATATTTGATGTCTCGAATTCAAAATCCTCACGAACATCTATCAGTTGAAGATCTTCGCCTTTATCTAACTTTTCTTTAAGTTCCTGTACGCTTATTTCTCTCATCTTAAATGTAATTATAGGGCAAAGGTATGTTTTTCTATATCAAATATTTGAGCATATTTTGTAACAATAAGTACCTAAGTGCGTTTTAATAAATAAGTGTAAAATATTACATCATATCTTCATGAAGAAAGTAACCAGGTTTTTTTGGTTCTGTTCCGGTGCGCACGTGGACACGCTGAAAAAATACCCTATAGAACATAACAAATATGTGGGCATAGGTGCCACCATATTTTTCACAGCATTATTTGCATCATTATCCGGCGGGTACGCCATGTACTTTGTATTCAGTGGTAATGCATTCGCGGTTGGATTTGCCATACTTTTTGGGTTGATATGGGGCACCGCCATATTCAACATGGATAGGTACATCGTATCCAGCATCAACAAAGAAGGCAGCATTAACCAGCAAATTTTACAGGCCACGCCCCGTATTTTACTGGCTATTATGATAGGGGTGGTGATATCCCGCCCGCTGGAGTTGAAGATCTTTGATAAAGAGATCCGCACCAAGCTAAAAACGGCCTACCTAAAAGGACAGCATAGCAAGATAGATACCCTGCAAAAAACCTATCAGCAAAAATACGGGCAGGAGATGGTTAAAAATGCCGACCTGAAGAAGGAAAAAGATTCCCTGGAGCGCGACATAAACCGCTCTCGTTATGAGTTAAACCAGGAAGTTTTTGGCGACAAAACCAATCAAACATCCGGTATAACCGGCTATGGCACTTATGCCAAGCAAAAGGCGCAGGTATTACAGGAAAAGGAGGACCGGTTAAAAACCGTTACCGAAAACCTAGGGCAGGTAGATCAATACCTGAGCCAGCGTAAAGATTATGAAGGCCTTAACGCGACACGCCTGTTCAGTGAAAAGCAACTGGACAGCCTGGCCAACGTAGCGGGTTTTGCCGACCGTAACTGGGCACTTGGCCAACTATCTTACAATGTTGATGGTTCGCGCGATCTGGATACCTATATGGCCATATCATTTATTGGCTACTTGTTTATATTGTTTGAGTGCTTACCAGTTTTTGTAAAGCTAATGTCGCCCAAGGGGCCTTATGATACAGCTTTGGCTAAAATAAGCGAGGCCAATATCTATTTTGCCGAAAAGGATAAAGACCGGGATATTGCAGTTACCGACAATACCTACGAGCATGGCCTGGATGCCGATATAGCGCGGCGAAAGCAGATCATCACCGCGCAGTCGGAGTATGACCTGGGCAGGCACAGTTATGATTAACAGCCTGATAAGCCTTGTGTCTTTGTAATAAAATTGATAGACAACAATTACGGTTTTATTGGTAATTTCATCACCTGAATCATACCACCCCAATGAAAAAAATATTTTTACTGGCAGCGGCAGCATTTTTTGCGTTTGCTGCATCAGCTCAGATCAGCGGAGCGCGCAAACCCATCTTTTATAGCGTGTCTTTCCCCAATGCCCAGCATCATGAGGCAGAAATTACAATGACCATACCTGATGCCCCTTCGGGTTCATTAAAGGTAAGAATGAGCCGCTCATCTCCGGGGCGATACGCCACACACGAGTTCGGCAAAAATATATATAATGTAAGGGCTACCGACGGTGAAGGTAACCCGCTTACTATAGAACAAATAGAAGGCGATGTATATGAAATATCTGTACACCCGGCAGTAGTGAATGTAAGCTATACCCTGTTTGGTAACCACGCAGATGGTACTTACGTTGGCATTGATGCCAGCCATGCACATTTGAATATGCCGGCTGCTTTTATGTGGGGCATTGGGTTGGCAAGCCGCCCTGTAAAGTTTGCATTTAACGATCTTGAAAAATATGGCTGGAAAGTCGCCACACAACTAAAGCACGAAGCCGATAACGTTTACAGCGCACCCGATTTGCAATACATGATGGATAGCCCAACCGAGCTTGCCGCCGTTAAAACAAATTATTGGGAACTGGTAAATACCAACGGTAAAAAACAAACCATGGGTATTGCCGTACACTCTGACGATGACCAGGTAACCATAGATAATTTTGCTAAAATGGTACAAAAGGTTGTACTGGAAGAGCGTGCTGTATTTGGCGAGCAACCCAATTATGATTTTGGCAGCTACACCTTTTTAGATGATGTACACCCAACCGTTTTTGGTGATGGTATGGAACACCGCAACTCTACCTGCATTGTTAGCGGGGCAGATAAAATTGGCGGTAACGAAAAATATCTGTTAGGTACCTACTCGCACGAGTTTTTCCATAGCTGGAATGTAGAGCGTATCCGGCCAAAATCATTAGAGCCATTCAACTTTGAGCATGCCAACATGAGTAACGAGCTTTGGTTTGCCGAAGGTTTTACACAATATTATGGCGAAATGCTGCTGGTGCGCAGCGGGTTTAATACAGTTGATGAGTACACAGGTACAATAGCCGGGTTAGTTAACTCGGTTACCGCATCACCGGCTCCGGCCAAATTCCCGCCAACGCAAATGAGCCGTTACGCAGTGTTTACAGATGCAGGTGTTGCGGTTGATGCTACCAATTATGGCAATATATTTACCAGTTATTATGTATATGGCGGCGCTACCGCCCTCGCGCTCGACCTACGCTTACGCAGCGAATTTAAACTTACGCTTGATGATTACATGCGCCAGGTTTGGCTGGCATACGGCAAAACCGGCAAGCCATACACTATACCCGACCTGCAGGCTGTGTTGGGTAAACTTACCAACCCCAAATTTGCCGCGGCATTTTTTAACGATTATGTATACGGTGTAAAAAAGAACGATTACCAGGCATTACTGGCAAATGCAGGCCTGCTTTTACAAAAAGCACAGCTGGGCAAAGGCTGGATGGGCCGTGTACAAAGCAAGCCATCAAACGGAGGGTTAATGATAACTGGTTCTACCATATCTAACACTCCCATTTATAAGGCAGGTATTGATGCCGGCGATATCATCCTGAAAATTGACGGGCAGGAAGCAAAATCTGCAAGTGCTTTTGCTGAAGCGGTAAAAGATAAAAAACCGGGTGATAAAGTAGCGGTAAGCTATAAAAACCGTACCGGCAACCATGAAGCCACTATCGTATTAGAAGAAAGCCCGGCTTTTGAGGTGGTAACCTTTGAAAAAGCAGGTAAAGAATTAACACAGCAACAAAAAGATTTCCGTAGCAACTGGTTATCATCAAAAGTTAAATAAATGAAAGTAAAATTTTTAATAGCGATAACTGCTTTAGCCGCAGCGCCCGTACTGGGCTTTTGCCAGGATGTAAATAAACTGATAAAACAGGATGATGTTGAACGCATCATCAAAACCCTTAGTGCCGATGATATGGAAGGCCGCGGCGTTTTTACCCGCGGGATTGAAAAGGCCGCTACTTTTATTGAAGGTGAATTTAAATCCGCCGGTTTAAAACCGTTTACCGGTAACCCCGGTTTTCGCCAAAGTTTTAATATGGTTAATACCACCCCGGTAAGTTCTAAAGTTACCATCAATGGAGAGGATGTCTCCGCAGCTAACTTAGCCATTAGTTCTTCGGCATCGTTCAACTGGGCAAGTACCGATGGGGTGGATGTGGTGAAAATTTCTGCTGGCAAAGATTTTATGGCTCAATACAGGGCAGTTTTTAGCGGAGGCAAAAAACAACTTGTATTGGTTGATACCAGCTATTCAAAAAACTTCGGCAGGCTGGTTAGTCGCTACAAAAGGGGAGGTACGTCTTTTAAAGGAGCGGACAATACAGCGCCTGTTATTGTATTTGTACTGGGTACTTATTCCGATGTGAAAACGGTAGCGGCAAATTATGAGGTTAAGACTACCGAAAAACCATTATTTAATGTTGTCGGTGTTATTCCCGGTAAATCAAAACCTAATGAGTATGTGGTTTTTGGCGGGCATTATGACCATTTAGGCATCATCAAAAAAGGTGCAGAACAAGATACTATTGCCAACGGTGCCGATGATGATGCATCGGGTACCACAGCAGTGATCACCCTGGCCAAGTATTATAAAAAGCTAAATAATAACGAGCGTACACTGGTATTTGTGGCCTTTACAGCTGAAGAAACCGGCGGTTATGGTTCACAATATTTTTCAAAACAGCTTGATCCTGATAAGGTAGTGGCTTTGTTTAACATTGAGATGATTGGCAAGGCGGCTAAATTTGGTGAAAACTCGGCATTTATAACCGGGTTTGAGCGTTCAGATTTTGGGCCTATCCTGCAAAAAAATCTGGAAGGCACAGCCTTTAAGTTTTACCCGGACCCCTACCCCGAGCAAAACCTGTTTTACCGCAGCGATAACGCTACGTTGGCGGCATTAGGCGTACCTGCGCATACTATCTCAACCGACCAGATCCCTACGGATAAGTTTTACCACACTGTAAAGGATGAATATTCAACGCTTGATGTAAATAACATTGTGGCTACCATTCGCGCTATTGCTTTAAGCTCGCGCAGTATTGTATCTGGTAAGGACACCCCGACACGGATCCCTAAGCTGGATAAGTAATTCAATTTAATCAGATATGCTAAGGCCCAAACAATTGTTTGGGCCTTGCTGTTTAAAAGCTAAATTAATCCGGAAATACTATGCAATGGTTTGGCAGGCGCGAAAGCAGTAATACAGAAGATGGCAGTGCAAGCGGTGGCCGCGGGCTGGCCCTTGGTGGCGGGGTGGTAGGCATAATAGCTGCAGCTATTTATTTTTTTACGGGGATAGATCCATCTGCTGTGCTAAACCAGGTGCAGGGCAATGGCGCACCGCAGGAGAACAACCAACAGGCCATACCCGATACCCGCGAGAAGAAATTTGCCAAGGTTGTTTTTGCTGATACCGAAGATGTTTGGAATAAGCTATTCAGCGATATGGGCAAAACCTATCAGGAGCCCACGCTGCACTTCTTCCGTGAAGCGGTAAACACTGCCTGCGGGCAGGCTGGTGCCGAAACCGGACCGTTCTATTGCCCCGGCGACCAAAAGGTATATCTCGACCTGTCGTTTTTTAACGAGCTTTCACAAAAATTTGGTGCAGCCGGCGATTTTGCCCAAGCTTATGTAATAGCCCACGAGGTTGGCCATCATGTGCAGGATCTGCTTGGCCTTTCGGCTAGAATGGAACAGGCAAGGCAACAGCTCAGCGAGAGCGAGTATAATAAACTATCGGTGAAGCTGGAGTTACAGGCCGACTTTTATGCCGGTATATGGGCGCATTACGAGCAGCAGATGAAAAACGTACTCGACCCGGGCGATATTGAGGAAGCCCTTAACGCTGCCCACCAAATTGGCGATGACCGGCTGCAGAAAGAATACCAGGGCGAAGTACGGCCCGATAGTTTTACCCACGGTACCAGCGCGCAGCGTATGTACTGGTTTAAAAAGGGGTTTGAAACAGGTGATCTGAAGCAGGGCAATACTTTTGCAGCAGGCGATTTGGAGTAATACTTAAAAAAAATGTCAAGTGTTCACGTTCACTGCCGTGAACGCACACGTATTCTTGCAAATAATTAATAATCAATTGTTTGCGATTTGGCTACTGGCAAAATAACGCCACCATCTTTCCCTTTGCCAAGTCAAGCGTCTACGCTTGACTTGGATGTATGGCAGCGTCCACGCTGCCGGGTATCGTGAGCGTGGACGCTCACATCACAAATCATTCAAGCGTTGACGCTTGAACGGGCGATAGGGGTGCTGAAACAAGTTCAGCATGACAATCAGGCGTTTTCTGGATCAACCTTCGCCCTTATCCTGTCTTCCACTTGCTGCACTAATTCATCAACAGGGGTAGTTCCCGGTTCAATGGGTTCAAGCACTTCCCATTTCATAGGGGTGAAAGTATTTAAAGGATACAATCCGTAGCGGATCATCTTCCATGAATCGGTAATAGCAACCGGTACTAAAAGCGCATTAGGGCATTTTTTTAGCAGGGTAGCTATACCTGCAGACTGGAATTTCTTCACTTTGCCGTCCTGCGAGCGGGTCCCCTCCGGGAATATCATCGCCCCCCAGTTGTTCTCTTTCATCCGGTTGGCAAATTTTACCAGTTCGGTGATGGACTGGCGCGGGTCTTTGCGGTCGATATTAGCGCCGCCGCCATGTCTTAAGTTAAACGATATGGATGGGATGCCTTTGGTCAGCTCTACTTTCGAGATAAATTTGGCATGATATTTACGCAGATAATAGATCATCGGCGGGATATCAAACAAGCTTTGGTGGTTGGCAATAAATATAATGGGCCTGCCAACAGGTAAATTTTGTTTATTGATAAAAGTAATGCGGTTGCCTACAATGTAAGCCGTATGTACCAAAAAAAAGTTCAGGATATCTACAGAACGCTTATGCGCGGTGTAGCCACCCAACTTTAAGCATAGCCATTGTACCGGGTGGAAGATCACCAGGAACAAAAAGAATGCTAAAATTGCAAACGGGGACAGGATGTAGCCAAAAAACTTCTTCATCAGGGCCGCAAATTTAAATTTTTTTTGAGGATTTGATAATTCGGAATTTACAAAGTCTTCTCTAACTGCATTAAACGGGCTTTTAATATCGCCGCTACCGCTAATGAATCGGTTATTTCACCGCCGCAAACCATCCTGTAAACGTCCTCAAACGGCACTTTTTTTACAACGAGCTGCTCGGTATCCTCGGGCTCGGCCTCATGTTGTTCCAGGCCGCGGGCAATATACAGGATGCAAAGCTCATCACTTACCGAGTTGGAAAGGTGCATCCGCTGGATCTCCGTCCAGTGCGAGGCTTTTAACCCGGTCTCTTCCAGTAACTCGCGCTTCGCGGATTCCAGCGAATCAACGCCGATAATACCGCCGCCTTCGGGCAGCTCCCAGCTGTATTGGTTCAGGGTGAAACGATACTGGCCAACCAGGTAGGTGTTCATGTCATCATCCAAAGGTAAAATGCCAATGGCTATATTTTTATAATGCACCTGCCCGTAAATACCCGGGTTGCCCGATGGGTTGATCACCTGGTATTCGGTAACGTTTATCCAGGGGTTATCGTAAATTTCCTTTTCTGATGTTATTTTCCAGGGGTTTGCTTCAGGGTGCTGCATGGGAATAAAGGTAGGTGTTTTGTCTGTTTTTCCCTCGTGTTGCGATGCAATCGCCAAACCAGGTTAAGCACTCGTTGCAGACGAGCGCAAGAAAATAAATAATTCTCGCCCCATCATTGCGAGGTACGAAGCAGTCTCCCGATAGAAAAGTATTAGATGGGCGTTGCCTTCGGCCGGGCTTTCCGCTCATACGCGCACAGGCCTTAGGCGCGGGCCGGTATCCGCTGCAATCCCTAACGCGAGTTGCCTTTTGTCATGCTGAACATTTGAAGCATCTAATCGCCGACATGCATTTAGGCGATTGCACAAGTTCGCTATTAGATCCTTCGCTATCGCTCAGGATGACAAGGTGGGTTTGGCTTACCAAGATTTAGCACGGTAATGAACGAGCGGTGGCCTGACAGAAAAGCGGGCCAAAAGGTAAAGGCCTGTGGGGAGAAGCTTTTTTCTGTCTTGATTTTTTGGTTACTTTTTGATCAAGCAAAAAGTAACAGCCCTCCGCGGCAATTGAGCGGGCGGATGATTATAGTGGCACACTTCTTACAAGAAATGACGCGATGTACGGGAAGGTTAAGCCTATCGGGAGATTGCTTCGTACCTCGCAATGACGCGCGGAGTTAGATGCTAAATCTCTTTCCGCTTCAAATACCCAGGCACGTTAACCAGTAGTATCCCCGCCAAAATCACCACCAGGCACACCAGTTGCGCATGGTTAACGGGTTCATCAACCATCAGCCAGCCCAAAAACACAGCAACAACAGGGTTTATATACGTATGGGTGCTAACAATAGCCGGCGGTTTTATGCTGATGAGCCATATAAATGATAAATAAGCCACTAACGATCCCATAACGATCAGGAATATCAGCCCGCCCCAGGCTTCGGCGGTTACATTGGTAAAATGGAAGCCCCGGTACTCGCCTTTGCCTAAAACCACTATGCCGCTGGCCAGGCCTGCAGCAAGTAACTGTATAGAGGCATTCATTACGGTTGAACTTTGGCCTTTATTATCCTTTGTAATAAGCGACCCCAGTACCCATATCAATGCGCTTACTATTACCACAATGCTGGCAGTTGTTGCCATGGCCGATGTACTTGTAGCCGCTACGCCTAATCGCAAAAAAAAGTAAATGCCCGTAAAGCCAATAAGCAAACCAGTAATGATGTACTTGTTTGAAAAATACTGCGGCCAGCGTTTACGATCCACCAGTAAAAATATCAGGGGCTCGGTAGCCACCAGTATGGCGGCCTGGCCCGAACTGATGTATTGCTCGGCCCAGGCTATCATGCCGGTACCACCAACCAGCATCATGGTGCCGCTAAGGGCATGGCGCCACAGGTATTTCCACTCGGGGAGTTTCTCACCCCTCAGTTTGCACCAGGCAAAAAGTATAACGCCTGCCGTGGCATACCGTAAGCCCACCAGTATAAACGGCGGAAAGCTTTTAAGCCCGTAAATTACCGCCAGGTAGGTTGCGCCCCATATAATATATATGCTGAAGAATGCAAAGGCAACCAGTAAAGGAGGGGCGGTGTTTTTAGTCATTGTTATTTAAACAAAAAAGGCGCACTGTTCGGTGCGCCTTTGTAAAATATTCAATTTTAATATTACAAACCGAAGGCGCTTTTTACTTTATCTACATAATCAAGCTTCTCCCAGGTAAACAGCTCCACCTCGCGGGTTACGGTGCTGCCATCATGCGCGTTGAATGATTTGGTAACAACCTCATTTGGGCGGCCAAAGTGACCGTAGGCAGCAGTTTCGCTGTATATTGGGTTACGCAGTTTAAAGCGGGTTTCAATAGCGTATGGCGTCATGTTGAAGATCTCTTCAACCTTCTTAGCTATCTCGCCATCGTTGATGCCAACTTTAGCGGTGCCGTAAGTATTTACATAAATACCCATAGGTTTTGCAACACCAATAGCGTACGATACCTGTACCAATATCTCGTTACAAACGCCGGCAGCTACCAGGTTTTTAGCGATATGGCGGGTTGCGTAAGCAGCAGAGCGGTCAACCTTTGATGGGTCTTTACCAGAGAAAGCACCACCACCGTGCGCGCCTTTGCCACCGTAGGTATCCACGATGATCTTACGGCCGGTTAAGCCGGTATCGCCATGCGGGCCACCAATTACAAATTTCCCGGTAGGGTTAATATGGTAGGTAATGTCGTTATTAAAGAAGTGCGCGTATTTTGGATATTTAGCCTTAACACGCGGGATAAGGATATCAACAATATCTTTGCTGATCTTAGAAAGCATTGCCTCTTCCTCAGCGAAATCATCATGTTGGGTTGAAATAACGATGGCATCGATACGGGTAGGCTGGTTATCATCGCTGTACTCTAAGGTAACCTGCGATTTTGCATCCGGGCGAAGATATTTGATATCGGTATTTTCGCGGCGGATAACAGCCAGCTCGCGTAATAAAGCGTGGGCAATATCTAAAGCCAAAGGCATATAGTTATCAGTTTCGATGGTGGCGTAACCAAACATCATACCCTGGTCGCCGGCGCCTTGCTCTTCTTTAGCCTTGCGGTCAACACCCTGGTTAATATCAGGCGATTGCTCGTGAATGGCCGAAAGCACACCGCACGAGCTGCCATCAAACATATACTCGCCTTTGGTATAACCAATGCGGTTTATTACATCGCGGGCAATTTTTTGTACATCTAAATAAGCTTTTGATTTAACCTCGCCAGCTAAAATAACCTGCCCGGTTGTTACCAACGTTTCACAGGCCACTTTCGACTCCGGGTCGAATGCTAAAAAGTTATCAATTAACGCGTCCGATATCTGGTCGGCAACTTTATCCGGATGCCCTTCTGATACGGATTCCGATGTAAATAAGTATGGCATATTATTTTTTAAATAAACGTTAAAGCCGAAAGGTAAAGATTTTTTGAAACGTTGTAAAAGGAGCAGGGTTAGCACTTTTTTACGTGGTTGCAATCCAGCCTTCAGCGTATGAGGGCATTAAATCAGTCCACTTTCGGGTGGCAAAAATAAAACAATTTTTCACAAAGCCGAAAATACATTTACTTTTGCCCGTTGAAAACCTATATAGTTGAAAAGGAAAGCTTTATTTATAATAAACCCGGTATCGGGAGGGAAGAAAAAGGATGGTGTGCCGGAGCTTGTAGAGAAGTACCTCGACCCAACTATTTTTGAGTACGATATAGAATTTACCACCGGTATTTTCCACGCGCACGATCTGGCCAAAGCTGCTGTGGGCGAGTATGAAATTGTTGTTGCCGTTGGCGGCGATGGCACGGTAAACGAAATAGCATCGGCTTTAGCCGGTACCGATACCGTTTTGGGGGTTATCCCGTTTGGATCGGGCAATGGCCTTGCGCGCTTTTTAACCATCCCGATGGATGCCGAAGGCGCTATCAAAACCATGAATGCCGGCCGCACCATTACCATTGATGCCGGTAAAATGAACGGGCAATGGTTTTTTAATATGGCAGGCATGGGTTTTGATGCCCATATTAGTCATGTTTTTGCCAATGGCAGTACCAAACGTGGTTTTGTTAGCTACTTTAAATCGTCCATCCAGGAGATATCCACTTATAAATCAAAAAACTACCACATAGAAGTTGACGGTGTTGCTTATGATCGCGAAGCATTTATGCTGAGCATGGCCAATTCATCACAGTATGGCAATAACGCGCACGTATCGCCAACGGCATCCGTGCAGGATGGCTTACTGGATGTTTGTATTATTAAGCCTTTCCCGCTGTGGCGCTTCCCGGAGATGGGCTTGCGTATGTTCACCAAAACGGCCGATAGCTCAAAGTATGTAGAGATCATTAAAGGCAAGCATATAGTAATAGCCCGGCAGCAGGAAGGCCCCATTCACCTGGATGGCGAACCGCAGGTGGCCGGTACGGATATTGACATAGAGGTTGTGCCAAACGCGCTGCACGTTATTGTTGGCGGTACTTATAAAAAATAACCTATGGCAAAGAAAAACTTTACCGGCATTATGTACTCTACCGACCCTGATTTTCAATACCAGGAGGAGAGCGCGGGCGAACAGCAAACCCTGCCGCCGCAACAGCAAAACTTAAAAATATACCTCGACAGGATAAAAGGCAACAAACTGGTAACCCGCATCAGCGGCTTTATTGGTGCCGATACCGACCTGGAAACCATCGGCAAAAAACTAAAAACCAAATGCGGCGTAGGCGGCTCGGTAAAGGATGGCGAGATACTGCTGCAGGGCGATTTTAGAGACAAGGTATTAACCATGTTGCAAGCAGATGGATACAAGGCTAAAAAGGCTGGCGGATAGCCATGGTGAACTTTGAGATAACCCTATTAGAAGCGGCCCACAAAAGATCAATTTTTAACAAGTCGGAAATTTTAAAAAGCAATCTTTGTGGTTGCTTTTCTTGTTTAAAAATATATCCTTCTGCTGAAGTAAAAGAGTGGATTGATGAAGAAGAAGGTAAGGAACATACGCCGCTTTGCCCGTATTGTGACATCGATTCTGTTATAGGTGACGCATCCTTATTCCCTATAACCGATATCGAATTTTTGAAAGCGATGAAAAAGCATTGGTTCTAACAATTGGTTAGTGTATTGAAATAAAAAATATTATCATCATAACTAAATGATAATCAATATTATAGACAGTGTGTAAAACGTACATTATGTAAATAAATGATGTAAAACACTTGTATGTTAGTGTATTAAAAGGGTAATTTTGGGGCAACCAATTATAAATTATCTTCTTAATGAAAACCAACACTAACCAGGTACCCCAATTAGGGTATCTAAACCTGGCAAAGGCCCCTGCTATTTTATACCAATTAACCCCCGCACAACTTGTTGAAGCTGCCATAAAAAGAAACGAAGGCGTTTTAAGCGACTCGGGTGCGCTGGCTATTGATACCGGTGTGTTTACCGGCCGTTCGCCTAAGGACCGTTTTATTGTTGACGACCATGTTACCCACGATAATGTTTGGTGGGGAAGTATCAATTACAAGTTTGACGGGGCAAAATTTAACGCATTATATAATAAGGTAACAAAATACCTTTCGGAGCGGGAAATATTTGTGCGCGACTCATGCGCCTGCGCTAACGAAAAATACCATATAGATATCCGTGTAGTTACCGAAACCGCGTATCAGAACCTGTTTGTACATCATTTGTTCATCCGCCCGGAGGTGGTAAACCCGGATAGTACACCCGAATGGACCATCATAGCTGCCCCCGGCTTTATGGCCGACCCGGAGGTTGACGGTACACGCCAAAAAAATTTCTCAATCATCAGCTTCAGCAAAAAAATAATCCTGATAGGTGGCACGGGTTATACCGGCGAGATCAAGAAAGGCATCTTCTCGGTATTGAACTTTATATTACCGCACGATAAGCAGGTGCTGTCTATGCATTGCTCGGCCAATACCGGCAGTAAAGGCGATACCGCTATTTTCTTCGGATTATCCGGCACCGGTAAAACCACCTTATCTGCAGACCCTGACCGCAGCCTGATAGGTGATGATGAGCATGGCTGGAGCGATTACTCTATATTTAATTTTGAAGGCGGCTGCTACGCCAAATGCTCGGGCCTTACAGCCGAGAAAGAGCCGCAGATATTTAATGCTATAAAATATGGTGCGTTATTAGAGAATGTAAACTTTATACCCGGTACGCGCAGGGTTAACTATAATAATATAGATAAAACCGAGAACACCCGGGTTGCTTACCCTATATCAAACGTTAGCAATGCCATTATACCATCTATAGGTGCATCGCCAAAAAACATCTTCTTTTTAACAGCAGATGCCTTTGGGATATTGCCGCCTATATCAAAACTAACGCCAGAGCAGGCTATGTACCACTACATATCTGGCTATACTGCTAAAATAGCAGGTACAGAAACGGGGATCACCGAGCCGGTAACTACTTTCTCTGCGTGCTTTGGCGAAGCGTTTTTACCGCTGCACCCGGTTACTTATGCCAAACTGTTAGGTAAAAAAATAAAAGAGCACCAGGTAAATGTATGGTTAGTAAACACCGGCTGGACAGGCGGCGCCTATGGCGTAGGCCAGCGGATGAAACTTTCATACACGCGGGCCATGATAACCGCTGCTATAAACGGCGGGCTCGATAATGTTAAATATCACCAGCATCCTATATTCAATTTAGCTATTCCCCTTAGCTGCCCTAATGTTCCCGATGAGATACTTGACCCCAGGAACACCTGGGCCAATGCAGATAATTATGAAGATAAAGCAAACCAATTGGCTTTGGCCTTTGTTAAGAATTTTGAAAAATATGCTGATTACAGTACCCCAGACATAGTAAATGCAGGGCCGAACGTAGCTGTAGCGGTGTAGTTAGACGCAACTATATCACTTTAGTTACATACTTTTTATGTGTTATAACTTGCTATTCTTAAAAAAAATAGGTTTTATTGTAAAAAAATTGTCTGCCTGACAGACAATTTTTCTGTTTTAGAGCGTTATGTAGTCACCGATTTACAGCGCTTTATATGCAGTATATTAAATTATTATAAAGAATTACATAAAAAGTTTTTTTAATTCATTTAAATTCTATTTTTGTTATTCGCTTAAATAGCACACATTTTTTATTAACTTATATTATAAACAAAACGAAAACTAAAATTTAAAAAGTAATGGCAAACGCACCAACAAAACCAACTACTCAAGTAAAAGAAAGCTCAAGTGCATCAGGCGCATTTGCAACTTTGACCATTCCTATCTGTATAGTTGCGGCAATTTTAATATTCATTTTCATTTTGGGCCACCCAAGCCACTTTAAAGGCGGTGATCCGGCAAATGATCCAAACCCGGGCGATTTATTTGGTACTGTACATAAAGGTGGGGTAATTGTACCTATCATTATGTCATACCTGTTAATGGTTATCGTTTTTTCAATTGAAAGGTTTATTGTTATTGGTAAAGCATCAGGTACAGGTAATGTAGACGCTTTCGTTAGAAAGATCCAATCTTTCCTTAACGCTGGTAACATCGAAGGCGCTAACGCTGAGTGCGACAAACAAAAAGGTTCTGTAGCAAACGTTATCAAATCAGGTTTGAAAAAATACCGCGAAATGGAAGGTGACCAAACTATGGATGTTGATCAAAAAGCATTAGCTATCCAAAAAGACATTGAAGAAGCAACAGCTTTAGAAATGCCAATGTTAGAGCAAAACTTAACTATCATCGCTACTTTGGTATCAATCGGTACATTAACCGGTCTGTTAGGTACGGTAATCGGTATGATCGGTGCGTTCGCTACATTGGGTGCATCTGGTGCTCCAAACCAATCAGAACTTTCAACTCACATTTCTGAAGCACTTATCAATACTGCATTAGGTATCGGTACTTCAGCTGTATCAATTGTTATGTACAACGTATTTACATCAAAAATTGATAAACTGACTTACGCTATCGATGAGACTGGTTTCAGCATCGTTCAAACATTCTCGGCTTCACACAAAAATAAATAATTGTAAAATATAGTTTGCTTTTATCCGTTATAACAGAATATAATTTGGATAATTACAATAATTAACTATCTTTACATTATATATTTTAAATTAAACAGAATATGCCAAGAGTAAAAGTTGCAAGGAAGAGCACTGCTATAGATATGACCGCCATGTGCGACGTAGCTTTCCTGTTGCTTACTTTCTTTATATTAACAGCAAAACCCCGTACCGAAGATCCTGTACCTATAGATGTACCGGCTTCAACTGCGGAAATACCGCTTCCTGAAGAAAACGTGCTTTTATTGACCGTTGGCCAGGGAAAGGTTTTCTATACGGTAGAAGGTACAGATATACGCAAACAAACGCTTGAGCAAATGGGCGAAAAATATAATATCCCATTTACTGCCCAGCAGAAGCAGGTGTTTTCAGGTTTGCCAGTTCTTGGCGTGCCTATGAACCAACTGCAGGCGTATCTTAATTTAGATGCCGACAAGCGTAAAGCATTTAAGCAACCCGGTATCCCTAATGATACTACGGCCAATAATGAGCTTGCCGACTGGATACGCGAATCGCGCAAAGCCGTTGCCTCATTGCATAATAAGCCGTTAAGGATATCTGTTAAAGGGGATAACAAAGAAGAATACCCTACTATCAAAAAGATAATCGGTATTTTTCAAAGACAAAGAATCGATAAGTTTAGCTTTATAACAGCAGTTAAAAACGAACCTAAAAAATAATATACAATGGCAGAATTAGACACCTCCGGCGGGGGTAAAAAGGGCGGCAAAGTAAGAAGTAAAAAAGCTTCAACACGCGTAGATTTAACTGCGATGGTGGATTTGGCTTTCTTATTGATCACGTTCTTTATCATGACCACCACGCTTTCTAAACCGAAAGCGATGGATGTGACCATGCCCCGCAAGGACGAAAATCAAAAAGACCAGTTACCGGTTGCCGCTTCGCGATCAATGACTATTCTACTTGGTTCTAACAATAAAGTGGAATGGTTTATAGGTGAGCCCGGAAAATCGGCCCCCGAAACTATTAATTACGGTAAGGACGGATTACGCAAAACCCTGATTGAAAAAGGTAAGGAAATACAAGCAAGTACAGGTAAATATATGGTTGTGCTAATTAAGCCAAGCGATAAATCAAATTATAAAAATTTGGTTGACGCGCTTGATGAGATGGCTATAACCAAAATAGAATCTTTCGCGATTGTAGATATTTTACCTGCTGAGATTGAGTTGCTTAAACGTGACGGGAATTATTAAGAACTATTAAAGTAAAAAATTAACGTTATAAGATAATGTTTGGATCAAAATTAGACATACTTAACCAGCAATGGATTGACGTTGTTTTTGCAGGCCGTAACAAAAAATATGGTGCATACGAATTAAGAAAGGATAACCCTCGTAATACAAACAAGGCCCTTTTAATTGGCGTAGCAGCATTTGTTTTACTTATATCCTTTAAAACAATACTCAATGCAATAGATGGGTTTATACCCAAAGCTGATGAGAAAGTAAAAGTAACCGAAGTGGTTTTACCACCACCGCCGGTGAACGAAGAGGTAAAACCACCGCCACCGCCACCAGAGCCGCCTAAACCAAAGGTAGATCAGGTACGTTTCCCACCTCCGGTTGTAAAGCCAGATAACGAGGTACGCGAAAAAGAACCGCCGACCGTAAAAGAGTTGGAAGTTGCCGATCCGGGTCCAAAAGACCAGAAGGGTGACCCTAACGCTGCTATCACAATTGATGAGCCGGTAGGTAACGCCGATGTTAAACAGGTAGTTGAAGAAAACCCTAACCAGATCTTCACGGCGGTTGAGCAAGTGCCAACCTTCCCGGGTGGTGAGTCAGGCTTTAACAAATACCTTTCAAAGGCAATCCGTTACCCTGCTATTGCAAGGGAAAACAACGTACAGGGACGTGTAATTGTACAGTTCGTAGTTGAAAGAGACGGTTCTTTAACAGATATTAAGGTTGTTAGAGGTATAGGCAGCGGTTGTGATGAAGAAGCAATGCGCGCTTTAAAAGCGTCTCCGAAATGGAAACCAGGTATCCAGAATGGTCGCCCGGTACGTGTACAATATAGTGTACCAGTATCCTTCGCTTTGGCGCAAGATTAAAAATTAATGTTATCAAATAACAATGAGAAGCAAAAATCGCCCAAAAGGCGGTTTTTGCTTATTTTAGGAGTTACTGCATTTATTGGCCTGTTGGTATTTGGCCTGCTCATTATATTCTGGAATAGTTTCCTGGGACAATTACCAAAGCCGCAAAAAACCATATTTGGTTGTGTTGTAATAGTTTATGCAGTTTTACGCTTTGCGCGTTATTTAAGGAAGGACCCTAATGAAAATGAAGTTTAAACAGTTGTTATTAGGGGTTACTGTTTTAGCGGCTTTACAAAGCTGCCAGCAAAACACCAAAAAAAATGCACCGCTTGATGGTTTTACATCGGGCACCGCAAAATTTGAGGGCGATGAATCGTTTTCGCCTATAATAGATGAAGAGTTGTATGTTTTTAAGGCTATTTATCCTGAAGCTAAACCGGTAATTACTTACAAGCCCGAAGCTGAGGTGGTAAACAGTTTAATGAACGATAAAACAAGGCTAATTATACTATCGCGTAATTTAGATACTACCGAGCTTGGTGTACTAAAAAGGCGCGCACTGGTTCCCGACGTGAATAAATTTGCAATAGATGCGGTAGCGATAATTGTAAACCAGGCGTCGAATGATACCACAATTTCGGTTGGCGAAATTAAAAAGATGCTGAACGGGCAGTCAAAAACCAATAAAAATATTGTATTTGACAACCCCAACTCAAGTTTGGTAAGGTATTTGAAGACCTTATCAGGAAGCAAAGAGTTTAAGCAGAAAAATATTTATGCGTTAAGTTCAAGTAAAGAGGTTATAAGGTACGTTAGCACGCACCCCGATGCAATAGGCATAACCGGCTTTAACTGGCTAAACGACCCGGATAAGGACTACGCTGAGGCTGTTGATAAAGTTAAAATTGTAGGTGTTAAGGATGAGGGCAGTAAAACCAACCCTAACGAATACTTTAAACCTTCGCAGACAACGCTTGTCCAACATACGTATCCGTTAAGCAGGTCGTTATATGTAATAGACTGCACAGGCAGAAAAGGATTAGCCGCAGGCTTTGCATCATTTTTAGCCAGCGAACGCGGACAAAGAATAATACTAAAATCGGGCTTATTGCCTGATTCTATCCCCTCAAGGGAAATAAACATAACACACTAACTATACATAATTTAGAAACTAAGATGAAAATGATCAGTAAGATAAGTAAGATAGTACTGGCTCTGACCCTTGTAGGCTCATCATCGGTTTTTGCGCAGAGTTTAGCCGATGCCAAGAAAGCGATTGATGCGGAGCAGTTTCAGAAAGCCAAATCGATGCTTAAAAATTTAACGGTAACACAGGCTAATAAGGATGAAAACTTCTTTTACCTGGGTTGGGTGTACATCCTTCAGGAATACCCCGATTCTGCAAAAGCAGTGTTTCAAAAAGGTATTGCTGTAAACCCAAAATCGGCCTTAAACTATGCGGGTTTAGGGGCTGCCGCTTTTGTTGATAAAGACAGGGCAACCGCTACTACAAACTTTAACCAGGCAGTAGCCCTGGCCGGTAAGGATAGCAAACCGTATTTATACGTAGGCGAAGCTTACCTGTTGAACGATGTTGATGGTAAAGTACCTGCGGCAGATGCAAACGCTGCTATTGCGGTATTAACGAAAGGTAAAACCATTAACCCTAAAGATGCTGAGATTTTAGTGGCTTTAGGTGATGCTTTACGTACACAAAGCAAGAACACCGATGCCTTGGGTAACTACCAGGCAGCTTTGGATCTTGACCCTAAGCTGGCACATGCTAAAGTAGCAACTGGTGTTATCTGGAAATATGCCAACAACTTTGAAAGCTCAGAAACTGAGTTTAAAGCTGCCTTGGCTATCGACCCTAACTACGGCCCTGCTTACCGCGAGTGGGCAGAAACAGACGTACGTTGGGCCTTTGCCGATCCTAAAATGGCATCTGCTAAAATTAAAGAAGCAACAGACCAGTATAAAAAATACCTGTCATTAACAGATCTGTCTGTTGAATCGCGTATGCGTTATGCCGACTTCTTGTTACTGTCTGGTGATTTTAAAACCTTACAAACAGAAGCTGCTGCATTAGCAGGCGCTGCTAATGGTAACTTAAAAGTTTACCGTTACCTGGCTTACGCTGCTTACGAAAATAAAGATTATCCTGCTGCATTAACTGCAATGAATACCTGGATAACTAAAGCAGATCCAAAACGTATTATCCCACGTGATTACGTTTACCTGGGCCGTATACAGATCGAATCAAAACAGGATTCATTAGGTATTGGGTCGTTACGTAAAGCCATAGAATTAGACACTACCAACGTAGCTGTTTATTCTGAAATTGGTAAGGCACTTTATGGTCAAGGAAAGTACATCGAAGCAGCGAATGCTTACAATACTTATACACAAAAATCATCTAAGGCTACTTTAAATGATTATTTATCAAAAGGCTTAAGTTACTATAAAGCATTTACAGACCAATATTATAGTAAAGCAACCCCAAGACCAACACCCGATACCACATTATTAGTTAAAGCTGATTCTGCATTTGCTCACATTCAGCAAAAGGCAAGTGCACCTGTACCAATAGTTGCATTATATCAAGCTCGTGCTAACGATTTTAAAGAGCCGGATAGAAATACGTCAAAGGGTTTAGCAAAACCTTTTTATGAGCAATACATTCAGTTACAAACTGCTAAAGGCGTAAAAGATACCGATAAGGCTTTTATGGCTGAAGCCTATGCCTATTTGGGCGTTTATTATGAGTATAAAGAAAAGGACGATGCTAAAGCATTAGAAAATTACTCTAAAGCCAGAGAATTTGATCCAACAAATAAAACTGCTGCAGCTTACTTCTCACGTAAAGGCGGAGCATCAAAAGGTAAATAACCTTTAAGCTGATAGTAAATAATAAAAGAGCCCCTTTTTTAAAGGGGCTCTTTTATTATGCTAAAAAACTTGTACAGTATGCCATATCAGATTCCTCTCCCGGTATGGGGTTATATGGTATTGAGCTACATCCACATCCATCGGGACATCCACCGCCGCCAATGCAAATCCGATCTTCACATGCCGGCGGATCATTAGGATTTCTTAATCCACCTAATACATTTCTCATTTCATCTCTGTTAAGTCTGTTGAATTTTTTCATAAAATAAAGGTTAATTGGTTAGCATGATTACGCCCATGCATTTAGGCGGCATGTATTAAAGTGCATGCTCCTTTTATACAAGTTGGATAATATTTTTGAAACTATTATCAAACTTTTGAAAATGAACAGAATGGATAATTATGCAGATGCTGTCTAAATAACAGGTTAATAGATTTCCCTTCAAAAAAGGGGCTTTTTTATTATGCGCTCATTTGTATATTTGCAGCATGGAATTACAAAGTTTACCGGTTAATTATTTGCCAATCATATTCCAGATGCTGGTAGCGCTGGGGTTTGTTGTTACAACCATGTTTGTAACCCACAAAATAGGCCCTAAACGCGTAACAAAAGATAAGCTCACCCCGTTCGAGTCGGGTATTGAGGTTATTGGTAACGCCCGAACGCCAATGTCAATTAAATACTTCCTGGTGGCAATACTTTTTGTATTGTTTGATGTGGAGGTGATTTTTATGTACCCATGGGCGGTAAACTTCCGCGATCTGGGCAGGGATGGCATGATAGAGATGTTTATCTTTATGGCTACGCTGCTTGCAGGTTTTATCTACATCATCAAAAAAGGCGCTTTAAACTGGGATTAGTTTAGATTGATTCTAAATATATTTCAGAAACCTTCATAGTGTATTTGTTACAACGTATTTATTGTAAATTTGCCTATCGGTTTTAACCGATGAGTTAATTTTATTTGATAAGAATTAATGAGTGATATTCAAATAGTTGATGCTCCGGCCGGTGTAGAAGGAGTTGGGTTTTTTGCCACATCGCTTGATAAGGCAATAGGCGTAGCTCGTGCAAATTCATTATGGCCACTGCCATTTGCAACTTCATGCTGTGGTATCGAATTTATGGCTACCATGGGTTCGCATTACGATCTGAGCAGGTTTGGTGCCGAGCGTTTAAGCTTTTCGCCACGCCAGGCCGATCTGTTGATGGTAATGGGCACTATATCTAAAAAAATGGGTCCGGTTTTACGCCAGGTTTACCTGCAAATGGCCGAGCCCCGTTGGGTAATGGCTGTTGGTGCCTGCGCATCAAGCGGTGGTATATTTGATACATACTCTGTTTTGCAGGGTATTGATGAGGTTATCCCTGTTGATGTTTATGTACCCGGCTGCCCGCCACGCCCCGAGGCAATTATTGATGGTTTTATGGCAATACAGGAATTGGTACGTACCGAAACATTGCGCAGGCGCAATGAACCGAAGTACCAGGAATTACTGGCTAAATACGGAATTCAATAATGGGCAAAATACCAAACGAAGAGCTTGTACAAAAGCTGACGGATAAATTTGCCGGCCAGGTTACCCAAACCGGTGCCGATTATGGCCTGCTTACTGTTGAAACCAGTAAAGAGCTGATACATGATGTACTTGCTTATCTGAAAACAGATGCGGCTTTACAGTTCATCTATTTAACAGATATTACTGCCATCCATTACCCCGAACAGGAAAAGCAAATAGGTGTAATATATCACCTGCACAGCTTAACTACCAATACACGTATCCGCATTAAGGTTTACCTTACTTTAGAAGACCTGCACATCCCGACAGCAACAACCCTATGGGATGGCGCCAACTGGATGGAGCGTGAAACATACGACTTTTACGGGGTGATATTTGACGGGCACCCCGACCTGCGCCGGATACTGAATGTTGATGACATGACGGTATTCCCGATGAGGAAGGAATTCCCGCTGGAAGATCCAAACCGTATTGATAAAAAAGATTACTTTTTCGGGAGATAACATACATGCAGAATCACCCAGTATATACCGACAACGATCCGCAGACCGAGTATTCCACGCTCAACCTGGGGCCAACGCACCCTGCAACGCATGGTGTGTTCCAGAATGTTTTGCAGATGGACGGCGAACGTATTGTTAGCGGCGTATCAACCATAGGCTACATTCACCGCGCATTCGAAAAAATTGCCGAACACCGCCCCTTTTACCAGATAACACCACTTACCGACCGCCTGAACTATTGCTCATCGCCCATAAACAACATGGGCTGGCACATGACGGTTGAAAAGATGCTGAATATACAAATGCCAAAACGTGTTGATTACATGCGTGTAATTATCATGGAGCTGGCCCGTATAGCAGATCATATTGTGTGTAACGGTGTATTGGGTGTTGATACAGGCGCCTTTACGGGTTTCCTTTACATGATGGAGCACCGCGAAGAGATCTACGAAATTTACGAAGAGATCTGCGGTTCGCGTTTAACAACAAACATTGGCCGCATTGGCGGTTTCGAGCGTAACTTTAACCATATCGCATTTGCCAAGATCAAAAAGTTTTTGGTGAGGTTCCCGCCGGTATTGCGCGAGTTTGAAGCCCTGTTTAACCGCAACCGTATATTTGTTGACCGTACAAGGGATGTAGCAGCAGTTACAAAAGAACAGGCTTTAAGCTACAGCTGGAGCGGCCCAATATTACGTGCTACCGGTGTTGATTATGATGTAAGGGCCATGGAGCCGTATTCATCGTACGAAGATTTTGATTTTGAAGTGCCGGTTGGCGAGAACGGCGACGTTTACAACCGCTTTTTGGTACGTAACGAAGAAATGTGGCAGAGCCTGCGCATTATTGAGCAGGCGCTGAACAAGATAGAAAAAGAACCGTCGGATATATTCCACGCGGATGTGCCGGCGTTTTACCTGCCTCCAAAAGAGGAAGTATATAATAACATGGAAGCTTTGATCTATCACTTTAAAATAGTGATGGGCGAGGTAGAAACCCCCAATGCCGAGGTTTACCACGCGGTTGAAGGTGCAAATGGTGAGTTAGGGTTTTATTTGGTTAACGATGGTGGCCGCTCGCCATACCGTTTGCATTTCCGCAGGCCAAGCTTTATCAACTATCAGATGTATGCACCAATGAGCCAGGGGATGTTATTATCTGATGCTATTATTAACATGAGTAGTTTAAACGTTATAGCCGGAGAGTTAGATGCTTAGTGTACAGGATACCAATACACCGGTAACATTTTCGCCGGAATTGCTCAGCAAATTTGCTGATGTGGTGAGCCGTTACCCCGAAGGGAAACAAAAATCGGCCTTGCTGCCTATACTGCATTTGGTACAGGCCGAGTTTGGCTGGGTAAGCGCACCCGCAATGGATAAAGTTGCCGAATATCTTTCTATCCAGCCGATAGAGGTTTACGAGGTGGCATCGTTTTATACCATGTATTTTTTAAAGCCGCAAGGCAAGTACATGCTTGAGGTTTGCCGTACCGGCCCCTGCGAAATTGTTGGCGCAACCCCAATAATGGAGCATATAGAAAAAACGCTTGGTGTTAAAGAAGGTGACGTTACCCCCGACGGCTTATTTAGCTGGAGAGGTGTTGAATGCCTTGCTGCCTGCGGCTATGGCCCTGTGCTGCAAATTGGCCCCGAGTACACTTTTTACGAGAACTTAACCACCGAATCTGTAGACAAACTGATTGGTGACCTAAAAGGAAAGGCGAACAACTAATGGCACGTAAATTACTTTTAGAACATATAAACGTACCTGGCATCAACACATTTGATGTTTACCGCTCAAAAGGTGGTTACGCTGCTGTTGAAAAAGCCCTGAAAACCCTTACCCCTGATGAAGTTGTGGAAGAGGTTAAAAAATCGGGTTTGCGCGGCCGTGGTGGTGCAGGTTTCCCTACCGGGATGAAATGGAGCTTTCTGGCCAAACCGGAGGGTGTTGCCCGTTACCTGGTTTGTAACGCCGATGAATCTGAACCCGGTACTTTTAAAGACCGTTATTTGATGACCTACATCCCTCACTTATTAATTGAGGGTATGATAGTAGCCAGTTTCGCGCTGGGGGCAAAAACATCATTCATATACGTACGCGGCGAAATGATGCCGCAGATCCGCATCCTTGAAAAAGCCATTGCCGAAGCAAAAGCAAAGGGCTTTTTGGGTAAAAATATTTTAGGCACGGGTTACGACCTGGAGCTTTATGTACAACCGGGTGGTGGCGCTTACATCTGCGGCGAAGAAACCGCTTTGTTAGAATCGCTTGAAGGTAAACGCGGTAACCCGAGGATAAAACCTCCGTTCCCGGCTATTGCTGGTTTGTATGGCTGCCCAACGGTGGTAAACAATGTTGAATCAATAGCGGCTGTTGTGCCTATCATCAACGAAGGTGGCGACGAGTACGCAAAAGTGGGTATTGGCCGCAGTACAGGTACAAAACTGATCTCGGCAGGTGGTAACCTGAAAAAACCGGGTGTTTACGAAATTGACCTTGGTCTGCCTGTTGAAGAATTTTTATACAGCGACGAGTATTGCGGTGGTATTGCCAACGGCAAACGTTTAAAAGCGGTTGTTGCAGGTGGTTCATCTGTGCCGATTTTACCGGCTAACCTGTTCATGAAAACCATAAATAACGAGCCACGCCTGATGAGCTACGAATCATTAGCCGATGGTGGTTTTGTTAGCGGTACAATGATGGGATCAGGTGGTTTTATCGCCTATGATGAAGACCAATGTATTGTACGCAACACCTGGAACTTTGCCAGGTTCTATCACCATGAAAGCTGCGGACAATGTTCGCCTTGCCGCGAAGGTACCGGCTGGATGGAGAAAGTTTTACACCGCCTGGAATACGGCCACGGTAAAATGAGCGACATGGACCTGCTGGTTGATGTATCCAAAAAAATTGAAGGTAATACAATTTGTCCGCTGGGTGATGCAGCAGCATGGCCTGTAGCCAGTGCTATCCGCCACTTCAGGGACGAGTTTGAATGGCATGTAACGCATCCGCATGAAGCAACAACCCGTAATTTTGGGATTGCGCATTATGCAGATCCGCTTCCTAAATTGGAAGAGGCAGCGAGTTAAAAAAAGTATCTAATAAACTATGTCATTGCGAGGAACGAAGCAATCTCATAGGACAGGTGGAGATGCTGAGATTGCCGCGCTACGCTCGCAATGACATACAAGAATAATAATCGTCGGTAACGGCGATAGAAAATATAAAAGGACGATAAGTCAATGAAAGTTACAATAGACGGATTTCCTATTGAAGTAGAAGCCGGGACAACCATCCTGAACGCCGCAAGGATGATAGGTGGTGACATTGTCCCGCCGGCTATGTGCTATTACTCAAAGCTGAAAGACAGCGGCGGTAAATGCCGTACCTGTTTGGTGCAGGTAACAAAGGGCTCTGAAAAAGACCCGCGCCCTATGCCAAAACTGGTAGCCAGCTGCCGTACCACGGTAATGGATGGTATGGAAGTGAAAAACATCACTTCGCCCGAAGTTATTGAGGCACGTAAAGGTGTGGTAGAGATGTTATTGATCAACCACCCGTTGGATTGCCCGGTGTGCGACCAGGCAGGCGAGTGCCACCTGCAAGATTTAGGTTACGAGCACGGCGCTGCTAAAACCCGCTACGAGTTTGACCGCCGTACATTCGAGAAGATTGATATTGGTGATAAGATCCAGCTGCACATGACGCGCTGCATCCTGTGCTACCGTTGTGTTTTTGTCGCCGATCAGATAACCGATCACCGTATCCACGGGATCCTGAACCGCGGCGATCATTCAGAAATTTCAACCTACATCCAAAAAGCTGTTGATAACGATTTCTCAGGGAACGTAATTGATGTTTGCCCTGTAGGCGCATTAACCGATAAAACATTCCGCTTTAAAAACCGTGTTTGGTTCACCAAACCAGTTGAGGCACATCGCGAATGCGAGAACCCTAAATGCTGCGGTAAAGTTACCTTATGGTATAAAGGCGAGGATGTTATTCGTGTAACTGCACGTAAAGATGAGTACGGCGAGGCAGAAGAGTTTATTTGCAACACCTGCCGTTTTGATAAAAAGAAAACCAGTGACTGGGTGATAGAAGGTCCGCGTAAAGTATCGCATAAATCTGTTATCAGCTCAAACCACTATGATACGCTGCACCCGCTGCCGGTTGTGAAAACCAACCCGGTATTGATTGAAGCGAATAAAGAACAATTTGAAAGGGAGACACGCCTGTAATGGAATTAGCAGACATTGCCATAAAATTTGGCCTCATCATTATTATATTCCTGATAAGCCTGGTAATAGCCATGTATTCTACCTATGCCGAGCGCAAGATAGCTGCATTTTTTCAGGATAGGGTTGGCCCTAACCGTGCGGGTCCGTGGGGTATTTTACAGCCACTGGCCGATGGTGGCAAGATGTTTTTGAAAGAAGAGATCATCCCAACCAACGCAACACCATTCCTGTTCATCGTTGGCCCTTCGTTAGCTATCCTTACCGCATGTATCGGTTCGGCAGTTATACCATGGGGACAAAACATGGTGATAGGCGGCAAGGTTATCCCGTTGCAGGTTACAGATATTAACGTAGGCATCCTGTACATTTTCGGCGTTGTATCGCTGGGTGTATATGGTGTAATGATAGGTGGCTGGGCATCAAACAATAAATACTCTTTATTGGGCGCTATCCGCGCGGCATCGCAAAACATCAGCTACGAAATTTCAATGGGGCTTTCTATCATCGCCCTGTTATTGGTTACCGGTACTTTAAGCCTTGGCGAAATTGCACAGCAGCAACACGGCTGGCACTGGAACGTGCTTTACCAGCCGGTAGGGTTTATCCTGTTCCTGATCTGTGCTTTTGCCGAAACCAACCGTACACCATTCGATTTACCTGAGTGCGAAACCGAGCTGGTTGGTGGTTACCACACCGAGTACTCGTCAATGAAACTGGGTTTTTACCTGTTTGCCGAATATATTAACATGTTCATCTCATCGGCAGTAATGGCTACCTTATATTTTGGTGGTTACAATTACCCGGGTATGGATTGGGTTGCGGCGCATGTTGGCCCTATTGCAGGCCCGCTTATTGGCACGGCGGTATTCTTTGCAAAAATATTCCTGTTCATCTTCTTCTTTATGTGGGTACGCTGGACAATCCCGCGTTTCCGTTACGATCAGTTGATGGACCTGGGATGGAAAATATTGATACCATTGGCTATAGCAAATATTGTTGTTACCGGTGTAGTAATCACTTTACTTAATTAGTTTGAGAGGTAGTAAATGGAATCATTAAGTAATAAAAAGAAACAATTAACAGTTAAACCGCTCAACTTTTTAGAGCGTGCTTACCTGCCTGCTATTGTAAGCGGCCTGGCCATTACAATGAAGCACTTCTTCAAAAAACCGGTTACTATACAGTACCCCGAGCAAAAGCGCGAGTTTTCTGAAAACTTCCGTGGCATGCACTCGCTAAAACGCGATGAGAATGGTGCTGAGCGTTGTACTGCCTGCGGCCTTTGCGCACTATCGTGCCCGGCCGAGGCTATTACCATGCAAGCTGCCGAACGCCAGAAAGGTGAAGAAAACTTATACCGCGAAGAAAAATACGCCGCCGTTTACGAGATAAACATGCTGCGCTGCATTTTTTGTGGTTTATGCGAAGAGGCCTGCCCTAAAGAAGCGATATACCTGGACGGCGACATCGTTCCTTCGGATTACCTGAGGAAAGATTTTATATACGGTAAAGACAAATTAGTAGAGGCACCTTTAAATCAATAACCAAAGTTTTATACCTTTGCCCAACTCTTTTTAGTAGGGCAAAAGTATTTTGTAAAATATAAACATGAGTACATTTTACTTCATCGCGTTTTTATCCATATTCTTTTCAATACTGGTTATTTCTGCAAAAAACCCGGTGCATAGCATACTGTACCTTATACTTACCTTTTTTACTTTCACCATTCACTATATACTAATGAATGCCCAGTTTTTGGCCATCGTAAACTTTATTGTTTACATGGGTGCTATACTGGTACTGTTTTTATATACGCTGATGCTGATAAACCTGAATAAGGAAAGCGAGCCGGTTAAGCCATTTATGGTGAAGATAGCCGCGGTGTTTGGCGGTGGTATATTGGCGGTAGCGCTGGTATCATCATTAAAATCCTTAGGCGTGTCTGATCCGGTAGTGTTAAAGAACCCTGAGCTTGGCCTGGTAAAAAACCTGGGTAAAGTATTATTCAACGAGTTTTTATTGCCGTTTGAGGTATCGTCGGTATTGCTGTTATCAGCAATGGTTGGCGCGGTACTAGTGGCTACAAAA
>NZ_JBAZRC010000050.1:0-28871 GCF_041663085.1 Mucilaginibacter sp. | reverse complement strand
AAAAAAAGAGATGCCTATTACGGTGTAAAATTATATTTGTAGCTCAATTAATCAATATATAAAACCGTCAACTTATTTCAGGACGAGACATTTTGTTCCGTTTTGTCCCGAAAAAAATAGCTATATATTAACTTTTACCCCTTACGCGTCATAGAAATCGCAAGGGCGTGGGGAGAAGATCGCTACCCCATTTGGGATGCGCCACAGACGAACACAACCAGTATACTGACAACCTATTCATTTAATGAATTTAAAAAATCACTAAGGTTTGCACTATTGCACGGATACTTATCATCCGGAAGGTAGGTATTTAATAGCTCTAATAATTGTTTTGCTTTCTCAGGTTCAGTATTTAAGGCATCTTCGCCAAACAGATCTATTAGGTCATATCTAATAAAGTCTATAGGTAATAATTCGTCATTGCTATTTTTATTTACAGATGTAAAAGTTGGTATATATTTTTTAAGATCATTTATATACTCTTGAAGGCTGAGTGGTGTATTATCATTGACATTTAACTTATCCACCATTGGGTGCCGAAGCAAAAAGTTATCTAAACCCAATTGCTCTTCCTTTATAAATCCTTTTGTAAAGTAAACCTCACGTTTAAATTGATTTCTCTGTAATAATAGCAAAGCTAATATATCACTCCTTAAAATATAGTTTTGCTGATAGCTTGGTTTCATGACCCAGGTGAATGTTTTCCCGGTAGTTGATATTGGGATGGAGATTGTAGAATCTGCCCAGGTCATATAATCGAGGGAGTCTAATAATTTTTCGGGTGCTCCAAAATTTATATCAGATTGTTTTTGAAGGATTTTTGGATACCATGTAGTATTTAACATGGCAATATCTACAACCGAAATATCGGTGCGTAAGTTCTCTGCTTTTTGTAGATAATTAAGCGGAAGAGTGTAATTATCCCCTGACGAAATTAGGATTGCATTTTTGCCGCAGCTATTTAGCACAGCTCTGTTTATAGATAAAATGAAGTCATCAAAACCGCCTTTCTTTTTACCTTCTTTTAAAGCCCATTGTACAGAATCGATTTTATTTTTGACCTGGTAGCTAAAAGCTAATGACCCCCATTCTGAAGTTATTTTTGAATAAGGGTCAAGTATTAAAAAAGGACCGTCGTATTTTGGCGATAAACTAATAACCTTTTGTAATTCACTGGTTGCCTTTACAACAAGCTGAACTTGCATTTCGGGAATACTGGTAGCATCTTTCGAATTAAAACGACTATATGAATATGCCAGCAAATAATGGGCTTCAACATTTTTAGGGTTCAATATTATAGCCTTATTTAAGTAGTTTATAGCAGCCCCATAATCTTGATTATCAAAATCTTTATTGAACTCAGCTTTTGCCTTATTTAAAAGCGTATCAAATTGTATTGTTTGCCCGTAACAAAAGGGTGATATAATTATATAAAGTAAAATAAAGGAGAAGGTTTTCATCAAAAGGATATTAGGATCATAAAGCTAAATATTATCGTGATATAATTCCAACCCGGGCCCGTTTATTACAATTGTTTATATGCTTCGGCGATTTTATCGCCATGAGGCATTGCAAATGCCAGGCAGACTTAAGCACTCGTCACAGACGAGCGGAAGAACGTATTTTTAATCTCCGCCACCGCCACAACCGCTACAGCCGGAACTTGAACATCCCGAGCAACCGCTGCCGCAACCACTATGGCCGCCGCTATCATGCCCACCGCTGTGGTGGTCGCTATGGTGCGAGGTGAAATCGCCGCCATTGCAACCGCTCCCGGCTGTGCTGCAACCACCACCAGTTCTATCATCATCTTTATTTTTCCACCTGTCGGGGTCCGATTCCCATTTATACACAGCAATAATAATTACTGTAATTATACCAAGCATCAATAACGCCGATAATATAGTATCTGAAGCTTGTATAAATGTGGCACATGCGATAAATAACATTAATAAAACCAGGCTGTAAACGGAAAACCGGGGCTTTTTAACAAGCCAGTACCTGCCAATATTTACCCGCTGAAAATTAATGTCACTAAAGCGGGTATAGTTGTCTTGCCAAATATTGGCAGGTGGTTGCATGCCAAATTTATCGGCATATAGTTTATTCGATGAGGTATAAAAACCGTCAAATTTGGCAGCTTCCCGTCTGCCGCCTTTTGTTGGGTTGTGATGAATTTCGCGGTTTAAGGTATTTTTGCAAAGGTCTGTCCAATAGGAGCGGGTGAAGGTTAAATGCAGGTGCCATGCCTGGTCTACCGGGTCAGACGGGGTTACCCCTTGCTTTGATACACAGCATAGAAATATGAATTTCTTATATTCTTCCATAACCCGTTTAGCATAGCCTTTGGTCCAGCCATTCTCGCGGGCCAATCTGTCCGAAAATTTAAACTCGACCCCGGGTTCATCCAGTTCGAAAGCCTGTATTTTTTGCCAAAGTTCCAGATCGTTCGGTTCCATCCTGAGGTTTAAGCTTTATAATGTCTTTTTAACTGAATTTGATATCGTTGGCAAATAACCAAAACAATACTCAAATTTTATTGCTTTAAAATAAGTTATTTTTTCACTAACCAGCTTTTTAATATATGCAGAATGAAGATATGATCATACAGGCGTTCCGAAGAGCAGATTTCCAAACCGCAAAACAACTGCTTGATAATGGAGAGGCGCTGCCCAAAACGATAGAAAAATTCGCTCTTGGCGATGCAGTGCGTCAAATTGTTAACGCCCGGCGTTTTGAGTTTTTGGATCTGCTGATAGATAAGGGATTAATTGAGCTGGATATTTATGAGTACGACCGTTTTGACGGGACCATCATAGAACAGCTTTTTACATCTTTAAAAGATAATGAAGCAGATTTGGAATGGTTTAGGCAATTTTTATCGAAAGTAATTAACAAAAACGATGAGGTAAATAATCAAACGCTTTTGGGGTACGCTTTTGAAAAAGGGGCACCTCCCGAAATTATTAAAGCGCTTATTGATGCTGGTTGCGATACCTCTTATAAGAACAATGCCGAAGATAATTTTATTATGCAGGTAGTAGGTAACTACTACCGCGATGAAGCTAAGGCCGTAGCCTATATTGATTTGCTGATTGCCCGGGGCCTGGATGTTAACGCCCCCAATATTGTTAAAAAAACGCCCCTGATGGCTGCGGTTCAAAAGGGTAAGGAACATTTATTGGATATACTTTTAAAAAATGGAGCTGAGCCGAACCAACCCGATAAAGATGGCCAAACCGCGTTTTTTAATGCCGTGGTTAATTGGTCTATCTATAGTGTGTATGAAAAACTGGCATCGTATGAAATGCCTGATTTTGATATTCGGGATAAGGCGGGTGAAACCATATTGACGGGCTATTTAAGAGGGATGTATAAGGAGTCGGGCGATAATTTGAAAATACTTGAGCGCCTGATAGATGATGGTGCCGATATCAGGCAAACAGCACCACACTACGGGGTTGATAAATCAGGGATTGATTGGGTACTCGAAAAAAGTCCCGGCGTATTAGAATTGGTTTTATCAAAAGGTATTATAGATATTAACGAGGCCGATAATAAAGGCAATACCATACTGCATAAGGTTTGCGCGTTTAACGTTAATTATGAACAGGATAAAGCAAGGGAGACCTATAAAAAAGTTAAACTGCTGCTGGCAGCAGGAGCCGATACCAAACTGTTGAATGACCAGGATAAAACAGCAGCCGATTTGGCCGGCGATGATAACCTGAAAGTAAAAACGGTTGAATTATTATTAACACACCAAGCCTAAAATAATCAATACATGTCAATGTCTTTTATTGTTGCCTGCGAAAATGGTAACCGGAAAATAGCAGAACTGTTACTTGCAAACAAAGAAGCGGATGTAAAATATACCGACGAGAGAGGCCGCACGGCATTGCATTATGCAGCCCATAGGGGGTATCTCGATCTGGTAAAGCAACTTGTTGAAGCGGGTGCCACTATCGATTATGAGGACCAGCGGGGCGAAACGCCTTTTTATTTTGCCTTACTTCAAAAGCAAAAACAAACTGCGTTGTACCTGCTGGAGCAAGGCGCCAAAACCGATATTAACGATTTTGCAGGGAATAGCTTGTTGCATTTAGTTGCAGTTTCGGGCCAGTTTGAAATGTTGCAAAAGCTTATAGAAAAAGGCCTGGATGTAAATGCGGTTAATAACGAAGCCGAAACGCCTTTATTGATAGCCTCTGCATATAAAAATAAACAAGCCGTTGAAGAACTGCTGAAATATGGAGCTAATATAGAAGCATCTACCAAAGCAGGCGATACGGCTCTTATTTTGGCGGTACGCAACAACAGCCTGCCTGTAATTGAAACCCTGCTAAAAGCCGGCGCCGATGTGAACCACGCAAACGACCGTGGCGAAACCGCCTTATTAATAGCTGCCATAGCCGGCAGCCGTATCATAACCAAAGTACTCATTGACCATCATGCCGATGTAACCACTGTATCTAAAGAGGGCGTATCGCCAATATGGTATGCCTGTGCGCATAACCAAAAAGAAATGGTAGCCATTTTTTTAGATAATGGGTTGGATGTTAACTACAGTAAGCCGGGTACCAACGGCGATGATATGGGCTCGTACCTGGATTGGCTTGAGTCTAATAACGGAGGTGCGGCTTCTGACAACGGATACAACCTATCGGGTAAGCAATATGGTGGCGAAACTTTATTACATGTTGCTGCAAAGAACGGGCACCTGGCCATGATCAGGATGCTGCTGGAGAAGGGCGCTGATGTTAATAAGCAGGATGAATCTGGCAATACCGCCCTGCATTATGCCGCATCAAACGGTAAAAAAGATATTGTGGCCGAACTATTGCAAAAAGGAGCAGATGCAGGCATCGTAAATGTGAAAGACCAGCGGGCAATTGATTATGCCAATGTAAAAGGGTTTAACGAAATAACGGCGCTTTTATTAAAATACGGCCCACAAGCAACGCAACCGGCACAAACTACCAATGCTGCTGCACAAACACCTCCAGATGCCCCGGCAGGTGCCTTGGCGTCAAAAAAACAAGCCTTGCTGGATATTAAAGAGCTGCTGGATGCGGGCATATTATCGCAGGATGAATTTGATGCCGAAAAGAAAAAGATATTAAGTAGTTAATTAGGTTCAAAAACTTGCGCTCGTTTATAACGAGTGCTTAACATGGTTTGGCGATTTTGTCGCCTGTGGCATGCAAATGCCAGACAGATTTAAGCACTCGTCATAGACGAGCGCGGGAGGGATTATTGTATTTTTAAATTCTCCAATAATCTTTTTGCTCTAAAATAATTATATAACCCTGAAAAAGGGAGCGGCCCGTCCCCTCTACCCAAACTTGATATATTCAGATATATATCATTATTGTTAAATATGCATGTAATTAATATGCTAAGGCCTGCAATTTTTGGTTCGCGATAATAGGCCAAGAGGTTATCCTGGTCAACTGTCTTATTTAATCGTTTAAACTTTTCATTTAGTAAGGCGTGTAACTCCACTTTATTGTTAGCAACATGGCCACCTTTAACCCTCACCAATACATTTGCAAAATAGATGTTTGTAAAAAGCCACAAGGCAATTATGATCAATATTGTAGATGTAAGAAATAAGGAAATATTTTGCGATAAGCTATCAGTTGTAATTTTTAAAAAAATGTAACATACAAAAAGTGAAAATCCAACAGCAAGAAACAAAAATAAGTAATTGAAGATATAACTGAAAGTCACTTTATAGGAAAGCCTTTGTCTTCGGATGCTTTTACCAACATTAAGTGGATAGAGAGTAGTAGGCACGATTTTTAATAGGATTAGCTAAAGATCAATGACGTAAAGATGCGTGAAAATCATTAACAAAAAAAGCCTCCCCATTCGGGAAGGCTTAATCTAAGATCGTACTTCTAAAATTAAGAGATCATTTGCCTGCGGATGATGTTCAACGCGCCGCCTGCTTTAAACCACTCTATTTGCTGTGCATTGTAGGTGTGGTTTACCGGGAAGCTTTCTGTTGTACCATTGGCATGGTGTAATACTACGGTTAACTGTTTGCCCGGGGCAAAAGTGGTTAAGCCGGTAATATCAATAACATCGTCCTCTTGTATTTTTTCGTAATCGTTTACGTCTGCAAAGGTGATACCCAGCATACCTTGTTTCTTCAGGTTGGTTTCGTGGATACGGGCAAATGATTTTACCAGTATGGCACGTACACCTAAATGGCGTGGTTCCATAGCCGCGTGCTCACGTGATGAGCCTTCGCCATAGTTCTCGTCGCCAACAACAATAGTACCTATACCTGCGGCTTTATAATCGCGCTGCGTGGCTGGTACCGGGCCGTATTCGCCGGTCAATTCGTTTTTAACGCTATCTGCAGTGTTGTTAAAGTAGTTGATGGCACCAATCAGCATATTGTTTGATATGTTGTCCAGGTGACCACGGAACTTCAACCAAGGGCCAGCCATAGAGATATGGTCGGTAGTGCATTTACCGCGTGCTTTGATCAATAATCTTAAGCCGGTAATGTCTGTGCCTTCCCATGGGGTAAACGGCTCCAGTAATTGTAAACGTGATGATGTTGGGCTCACAATAACCTCAACACCGCTGCCATCTTCGGCAGGTGCCTGGTAACCGGCATCTTCAACGGCATAACCGCGTATCGGCATTTCAATACCTTGTGGCTCATCAAATTTAACCTGCTCGCCTGCTTTGTTGGTTAATGTATCAGTAAGCGGGTTAAAGGTAAGGTCGCCCGCAATAGCAAACGCAGTAACAATCTCCGGAGAGGCCACAAAAGCGTGTGTATTAGGGTTACCATCCTGGCGTTTAGCAAAGTTACGGTTAAACGATGTGATGATAGAGTTTTTGCGGGTAGGGTCGTCTGTATGACGTGCCCACTGGCCAATACAAGGGCCGCAGGCGTTAGCCAATACCACACCGCCCATTGCTTCGAAAGTACCTAAGTAACCATCGCGTTCAACAGTGTAACGTACCAGTTCAGAACCCGGTGTAATAGTAAACTCGGCTTTGGTAACCAGGTTTTTATCGATGGCCTGTTTTGCGATAGATGCAGAACGGGTGATGTCTTCGTATGATGAGTTGGTACAAGAACCTATCAAACCAACCTCTAATTTAACAGGCCAGTTGTTTTCTTTAACCGCTTGCGCGAATTTAGAGATAGGCCATGCCAAATCCGGAGTGAACGGGCCGTTAACGTGCGGCTCAAGCTCTGATAAGTTGATTTCGATAACCTGGTCAAAGTATTGCTCAGGGTTTGCGTAAACCTCATCATCACCGGTTAAATGTTCGGCAACTGCATTAGCCAGTTCGGCAACTTCGGCACGTTTGGTACCGCTTAAGTAAGCAGCAATTTTTTCGTCGTAACCAAAGATAGAAGTGGTTGCGCCGATTTCGGCACCCATGTTACAGATAGTGCCTTTACCGGTTGCAGAAAGTGAACGTGCACCTTCGCCAAAATATTCAACAATAGCGCCGGTACCACCTTTTACAGTAAGGATACCTGCTACTTTCAGGATAACGTCTTTAGCTGATGTCCAGCCGGATAATTTACCGGTTAATTTAACACCGATCAATTTAGGGAATTTTAGCTCCCATGGTAAACCTGCCATCACATCGCAGGCATCGGCACCGCCAACACCAATAGCCACCATACCCAAACCACCTGCGTTAGGTGTGTGCGAGTCGGTACCTATCATCATACCACCCGGGAACGCGTAGTTCTCTAAAACAACCTGGTGAATGATACCTGCACCGGCTTTCCAGAAACCGATACCGTATTTATCAGATACAGATGAAAGGAAATCGTAAACTTCGCGGTTTATATCAACCGCAGTATTTAAATCGGCAACAGCGCCAACTTTTGCTTGTATTAAGTGATCGCAATGTACGGTTGATGGTACTGCAACCTGCGGGCGGCCTGCCTGCATAAATTGCAATAGCGCCATTTGCGCGGTTGCATCCTGCATGGCCACGCGGTCTGGTGCAAAATCAACGTAGTCGGTACCGCGTTCAAATGCTTTTTTAGCATCACCTTCGCTAAGGTGAGCGTATAATATTTTTTCGGTTAAAGTAAGATGTTTACCGGTCGCTTTGCGGGCAGCATCCACGCGGGTGCTGTAGCGATCATAAACCTTTTTGATCATATCTAAATCAAAAGCCATAATGTTTGATTTTTAGTAGGTAATTAGAATAAAGACTGCCTAATAGCGGACTTGCGGCGAATTTACAAAATATAAACTTTATTCACAGTCAGGGCTTTGTACAATTGTTATTTGGATATGTTCTAAATAAGCGATTCCCTGATCGGGACGGCAGTTTGATCAGTTCTTGTTTAAGGGAGCGTAAGAATCGAACAGATCTGCGGTGAGGCATTTAAAAGTATAGCCTTCTTTACTAAAATGCTCTAAAACCAGTGGCAGCACATATTCCATTTTATGAAATGCCTTTACACTATCATGAAATAATACAATAGAGCCATCCTGCACGTTTTTTAAAACATAGTTGAGTGATTCCTCGCGGTTAAGGGCTATGTCAAAATCGCCGCTCAGTACATCCCACATAATAATTTGCAGGTCGGGCCGGGCTTGTTTCAGCAGTTTTACCTGCTCCCTTTTTATGCGCCCGTATGGCGGGCGAAACAACGGGGTATCTAAAACTTTATCGGCCTGTAAAAAATTCTCCAGGTAGGTTTGGTTATCAGTGGCCCACCCTTTAAGGTGGTTATACGTATGGTTGCCTATGGCGTGGCCGCCCTTTTTTACCTCGTCAAATACATCAGGGTGTTTGCGTACATTGTCGCCTATGCAAAAGAATGTAGCTTTGGCATTGTGCTTTTTTAAAATATTTAATACAAACGGTGTAACAATGGGTATAGGGCCGTCGTCAAAAGTCAAATAAATGCAACGGGCACCTGGTTTAGTATCCCAAATTAATTGAGGGTACAGTTTTTTAAGCCACCAGGGAGTTTTTACCAGGTACATTCGTAAAACGTTTAAGTATTTTAAATTTTAACCAAATAAATTAGAGCTTGCAAAGTAATTATCGGTTACTTACAATTGTATACATTTAATTATGAAACTAAACTTACACATCACAAAAGTAACTATTGCCTGCTTCATATTACTTTCAACAGTAAATTTTACGGTAAAAGCACAGGAGGTTATAACGCTGCAAAAAGCTATTGACCTTACGCTTGAGCGTAACTTAACTATAAAACAAGCACAGTTTAGCGAAGCACTATCAGAAGAAACCCTGAAGCAATCTAAATATAACCTGCTGCCAAATTTAACCGCAGCCCCGCAGGGCTCATTTAATTTCGGCCGTAATATTGACCCCTCTACCAACCAATTCATTAACCAGCGTATTTTTGGACTAAGCGGTAATGTTTCAACACAGGTTACGCTTTTTCAGGGCGGGCAGTTACGTAACCAGATCATAGAGAATAAGTTATTGCTTGGCGCCGACCGCAGTAACACCGCTAAAGTTAAAAACGATCTTGTTTTAAATGTAGTTACCCAGTACCTGCAAATTTTAACAAACCAGGATTTGGTTACTGCTGCACAACAACAAATTGATATTGCCAAAATAACGCTTGACAGGGCACAGAAAAACTTTGATGCGGGGAACCAAACCCAGGCCGACTTATCTCAGGCAAAAGCATCCCTATCAACCGCCGATTTAAATTATACCACTGCTGAGAACCAACTGGAGCTTTCTATACTTACTCTTAAGCAATACATGGAAATGTCGCCGGCAACCAATATTACTTTCGAAAAACCGGATATCAGTAAATTTAAAGATTTACCTACTATATATAATCCCGAAGAGGTTTTAAAAACAGCATTGGCTGTTAACCCGGATATATCACTTGCTGAAGCAAGGCAAAAAGCAGCCGAGCAGGATATTAAAGTTGCAAGAGGTAACTATTTCCCAAGCGTTGTATTGTTTGGGCAGTTGGGTTCTAATTACTCTGATGCACGTAAACTCGTAACTGTAGCACCTAACGGAATTGACCCTATTTATTCAAAATATCCGTTTTTTACACAAATAGGTGATAACTTTAACCAGGCGGTAGGCCTTAGCTTACAAATACCGATTTTTAACCGTTTTACTGCGCGCACAGCTGTACGCAAGGCAAAGATCACTAATGAAAATGCCATCGTTACTTCACAATTGGCTAAAAACAATCTAAGCAAGATTATTTACCAGGCGGTTTGGGATGTAAAAGCGGCTAATAAAAAATATCAAAGCACACTGCAAACGTATAATGCCAATAAAGATGCTTTTAATGTTATACAGCAGCGTTATAATGTTGGCCTGGTGAACTCGCTTGATTACAACACATCGTTAACCAACCTAAATAAATCGCAGTTTGATTTGATAAATGCACAATACGAAGTTGTGTTCAGAAGCAAAGTAATTGACTATTATCTCGGAAACCCTATAACACTTTAAACACAAAAAACAATCCTGAAATCATCATGGGAAAAACTACTAAATATATTCTGATAGGCCTTGGGGCACTTATCGTACTGTTAATTATAGGTAAGGCCACAGGTATAATAGGCAAACCACAATTAACACAGGTTGCTGTTGAAAAGGCCGAAAGCCGCGACATTAACGAAACTGTATCTGCCAGTGGTAAAATTAAACCGCATATCGAGGTTAAGATAAGCCCCGAGGTATCCGGCGAGGTTGTTGAACTGCCTATAAAAGAAGGCGACGTGGTTAAAAAAGGCCAGTTGTTATGCCGTATCCGCCCTGATATCCTAAAATCGGGGTATGACCGTGCCGTGGCTTCATACAATACACAAAAGGCAAGCGTGGGTAATTCATCACAAATGCTGAAACAATCTGAAGCTACTTTTACCAACCAGGAATCGATATACAAACGCAGTAAGGAGCTTTTTGATAAAAAGGTATTAACTGTTGCCGAGTTTGAAAAAGCGAAAGCTGACTACGAGGGCGCCAAAGCAGCCCTGGAAGCGGCAAGGCAAAACGTTGTAGGTTCAAAATTCGGTTTAGAGCAATCACAGGCATCTGTTAAAGAAGCACAGGATAACCTGGCTAAAACTACGATCTACTCACCGGTTGATGGGGTTGTGTCAAAACTATCTATTGAGCAGGGCGAGCGTGTATTGGGTACCCAGCAGTTTGCCGGTACCGAGATCATGACCATATCTGACCTTACTAAAATGGATGTGAATGTTGACGTGAACGAGAATGACATTAACCGTATTGCTATAGGCAACCAGTCGCAAATTGAGATAGACGCTTTTTTGGGTAAGAAATTTACCGGTGAAGTTATTGAGATAGGCAGCTCGGCAAACGTAGTAGGTACCAATGCCGACCAGGTTACCAACTTTACAGTAAAAGTGCGTATCACCGCACAATCATACATCGACCTGCTGAAAACGAATGCTGCAAACCATTCACCTTTCCGCCCGGGATTAACCGCTACGGTTGATATAAATACCAATCATGTAAAAGCACTGTCTGTGCCAATACAATCTGTTACCACCCGCGATGAGAAAAAGCCGGCACCAACAAGTGGCGACACGCAAAAGGATGATAAGAAAACTACGGCAACTCCTCCTTCAAAAGAATACGTATTTGTTTTGCAGGCCGGTAAGGTAAAACAGGTTCAGGTTACTACCGGTATACAGGATGATACCTACATACAGATATTAACCGGCCTTAAAGGCGGCGAAGAAGTGGTATCAGCCCCATTCGCAGCTATCTCAAAAACATTAAACGATGGTATGGTGGTTGAAAAAGTAGATAAATCAAAACTATTTAATTCCGACGCCAAGAAGTAATCTTTTAGCAGAAAGCATAAGGCTAAAAGCGGAAAGCTAAGAGGGAAAGTAAATGCTTTCTGCTTTTGGCTTTCCGCTTTCTGCTTTTCGCATAATATTTCATTAATTTGCATCACCGGGAAAACCAATTGCCCGGGTGGGACATTATACTTGATGCTTAAGCAAACAAACAAAATTGCTGTTGTGGGCGGCGGAAGCTGGGCCACAGCTAATATTAAAATGCTTACCGATAACATTACCGAAAAAGAGATTTTTTGGTGGATGCGCAACGGTGAAGCAGTTCAGCACATTCGCGAATTTGGGCACAACCCTAATTATTTAAGTTCGGTTGAAATTAAAGTGCCGGCACAAAACATCTCTACCGATCTGAGATCCCTTATACATGAGGTTGATTTTATACTGCTTAATGTGCCGGCCGCATTTTTAAAGGAAGCTTTAAACGGGATAACTCCTGCAGATCTGAAAGACAAAAAAATTGTATCGGCTATAAAAGGGATCGTGCCGGATGAGAATAAGATCATTGGCGAGTTTTTAAACGAGAACTACGATGTGCCTTTTGATCATATTCTGGTTATAAGCGGCCCCTGCCATGCCGAAGAGGTAGCACTGGAGAAATTATCATACTTAACCATTGCATCACAAAATACAGAGCTTGCTGGTGTATTTGCAGCTATGCTCAGCACGCGTTATATTAAAACCATCGTATCTGATGATATATATGGTACCGAGTACGGCGCTGTACTTAAAAACGTTTACGCTATTGCCAGCGGCATTTGCCACGGTGTAGGGTATGGCGATAACTTTCAGGCGGTACTTATATCAAACGCCATACGCGAGCTGGAACGTTTTGTTGATGAGGTACACCCTATTGACCGCGATATCAAAGAGTCGGCCTACCTGGGCGATTTACTGGTAACCGCTTATTCGCAGTTTAGCCGTAACCGCACTTTTGGAAATATGATAGGCAAGGGCTACACCGTAAAATCGGCCCAGTTAGAAATGAATATGATTGCTGAAGGATATTATGCAGTAAATTGCCTACACCAGGTAAACAGACAGTACAATGTAGATATGCCCATTTGCGAGGCTGTTTACGCTATTTTATATAAGAAAAGCCCACCGGTAATAGAAATGCAGAAACTGGCAGAGAAATTGAGTTAATTATAGCAATTAACTAAACAAATCTTCCAAAGATGAAAAAGCTATTTAAATCGGCCATGTTTGCTGCCTCGTTATTCGTGGCATCGTCGGCTTTCGCACAAACGCATAAAGACACTACACTTGGCCAAAAGGTTGGCACAACGGCTAAAAAGGGATGGCATGCCACTAAAAAGGCTGCAAGTACCGTAGGTAATAAAACCGCCGAAGTTGCTTCAAAAGGGGCATCGGCCGTAGCCGACAAAAAATACGCCGAAAAGGTGGGGCCACAAGGGCAAACTATTTACATTGATAAAAATTCATATTACTATTATGTAAATAAAAAGGGGCATCATATATATGTTCCAAAAGCAAAACTGGTTGATAAGCCGGTTAAATAACATAAAATTTAAAAGCATCCGTTAACTAACGGATGCTTTTTTTATTACCTTAATGCAATGAAAAAATACGCTTTAGTTATTATAGCGCTATCGGGAGTGGTAATGCTGATGTCGGCTTGTGGAAACGAGAAAAGGGAATCAAACCCTAAATTGATTGGCACCTGGAAATCAAAGAACAGCGAAACATCATTAAAAATAACCGATAAGAAATTTATTATGGATGGTGATGAGCAAAGCGCCGAGGATTACTTTACTAAAGGCGATACTATTTTCACCTCGTTTGAAGGCAATCAGCCTTATACCAGATTTGTAATAAAAAAGCTGGATGAGAAAATCCTTAACCTGGTGTATCCGGATTCTGTTTTGGTTGAATTTGCCCGTTAAAAACAAAAACCTCCCGGATGATAAACAAACGAGAGGCTTTGTAAACAAAACTAAACTAAAACTATGCTTCCGGTTAACTACTCCGAAAGCTCTTATGAAAACTAACTAAACTAAAATCTTCTGCGGCGTTCCGGGCGCTCTTCGCGGGGTTTGCCAGAGAAATCGCGGAAACCGCCACCGCTGTTGCCACCGCCGCTGTTCCTGTCTCTGTTAAAACCACCTTCGCGGCGTCCGCCACCACTGTTGCCGCCACGGTAACCGCCGCCGCCGCCTTCGCGCCTTTGGTAACCACCTTCACGTCTGTCGCCACCGCCGCTTCTTGGGCCGCTGGTGCCTTCGCCAGATACTTCTATCCTAACTTCGCGGCCTTTAAACTCAACGCCTTTAAAGTTGTTCATTACCTGTTCAACATCGCCGTTGTTTACTTCAAAGAATGAGTAAACACCTTTAACATCAATTTTACCAACGGTGCGTCCGCTTATTTTAGAGTTGTTGCAAATATAACCCAGCAAATCGCCGCGGTTAAACTCATCAACACTACCTAAGTTGATAAATAAACGTGTATATTCTGATTTACCACCTGAATCGCGCATGCCGCGTTCGCCTCTTTCACCATCTCTGCGGAAATCATCTGCAGGGGCGTTAAGGTCTGGTGCATTTTGATAATAATCTAAAAAGCGGTTAAACTCTAATGATGCAAAACGTTTAATTACATCCTCTTTGCTTAACTCAGCAAATTCATCCATAATACGTGGGATGTATTGCTCAATTTGTGCTTCGTTAATTGTTACGTTATGTACTTTATGTACAAGGGCAAACAATTGTTTTTCGCAAACATCAAAACCTGTAGGTATTTCGGCTTTTACAAACTTTTTACCAATTACACGTTCTATCTGGCGAATTTTACCAAGCTCTTTGCTGTTGATGATAGCGATAGATATACCCATTTTACCGGCACGGGCTGTACGGCCGCTACGGTGGGTGTAGTTTTCTATCTCATCAGGTAAGCTGTAGTTAATAACGTGTGTAACATCATTAACATCAATACCACGTGCGGCAACATCAGTAGCAATTAATAATTGCAGGCTGCGTTCGCGGTAGCGTTTCATTACCTTATCGCGTTGTTGCTGTGAAAGGTCGCCATGTAAAGCATCGGCATTGTAACCGTCTTTAATAAGTGATTCAGCAATTTCCTGAGTTTCTATTTTGGTACGGCAAAATACGATACCAAAGATCTCGGGGTTGTTATCAACAATGCGTTTAAAGGCTGCATATTTATCACGGGCACGTACAACGTAGTACTCGTGTTCTATATTAACATTACCTGTGTTTTTTTCGCCCATGGTTAACTCAAAAGGGTTATCCATGTATTTTTTAGCGATCCTTCTAACTTCAGAAGGCATGGTGGCTGAGAACAGCCAGGTTTTTTTCTCGTCCGGAGTGGTGGATAAAATACTGTCAATGTCTTCCTGGAAGCCCATATTGAGCATCTCATCAGCCTCATCCAATACTACAAACTTAACCTGCGAAAAATTGATCGCCTTACGGTTAATAATGTCAAGCATACGCCCCGGGGTAGCAACAACGATCTGTACACCACGTTTAATTTGGCGTAGTTGATCCTGAATGCTTGCACCACCGTAAACGGCAACAACATTAACGTTGTTCATGTGCTTGGCGTAGTTCTTAATGTCGTTCGTGATCTGTAAACAAAGTTCACGTGTTGGGCATAAAACAAGCGCCTGCGGATGATTTTCTTCGAAATCGAGCAGTTCTAATAGCGGCAGTCCAAAAGCAGCTGTTTTACCGGTCCCTGTTTGGGCTAATCCGACAAAATCGTTGCTGCCTGTTAACAATACCGGAATTGACTGTTCCTGGATTGGTGTAGGATTTTCAAATCCTAACTCAGAGATGGCATTAACAATATCATGACGGATTCCCAGATTAATAAATGGGTTCATGAATTAAAATAACGTATTTGACTACATCGTCAAATCGGGTGCAAAAGTACAACTTATTACTCATATTTCAAATACTGATTTTAAAATTTGTAAAACTGGTAAATTTATAGGCGCTATTAGCTGTAACTGGCTAAAAATCAATATGTTTTTTATGGTAATTATTTTGGCATTGGTGTAATTTTTACACGGTAAGCTATTTTTGATGATTATTATAAACCGTTAAATATTGTTAATTGCCTTTATAAAAACGATGGCAGATTAGCTATGAATTTATATCTTTAGCTATTACCAAATTATACATGTAATGAAAATATTTAAGCCCATTATCACTTCGATAATCCTCTTGTTAACCGTATCTGTTTGTTTTGCCCAAAGCTTTGAAAAAGACATGGATACTACCCAATATGGCCGTAATAAAGCGGTGGGTAAATACGCTGATATACGGGGTATTAAAATGTATTACGAAGTTTATGGTAAAGGCGAACCTTTGCTGATCATCCACGGTAATGGCGGTTCTATCAAAAACTTTGTGTACCAGATACCTTACTTCGCAAAAAATTACCAGGTGATATTGGCCGACAGCCGCGCGCAGGGTAAAACGGTAGATAATACCGACTCGCTGACCTATGAAATGATCAGTGATGACCTTAACGGATTGCTCGATCACCTGAAAATAAAGAACGCCAATGTAATAGGCTGGAGCGATGGGGGGATAGAGGGGTTGTTATTAGCCATGAACCATCCTGATAAGGTTAAAAAACTTGCTGTTACCGGCGCCAACCTTTGGCCTGATAGCACGGCGGTTGATCCGTTTGTGTATAAAATGATCATGGATATCAATATTAAGGGAGCTGACTCTTTAAAACGGATGAAGAACCCTACACCCGAGATGAAAAACCAGTTGAAGCTGATGCACCTGTTATCATACGAGCCACATATTAAACTGGAAGCCCTAAAGAAAATAACCTGCCCAACCCTGGTAATAGGTGGCGACCATGATGTAATAGTGACGAAACACACCGTAGCTATAGCCGAAGCGATCACCAATTCATATCTGTGGATCTTACCAAACTCAGGCCATGGAACACCGGTAGTTTATAAGGATATGTTTAACCAGGTAGTAGGTGACTTTTTTTCCAAGCCATTCAGAAAAATAGATAAGACAGCGCGGTTTAGGTAAAACCGCTAAAACAACAAAAGCCGGATTGTACAATCCGGCTTTTGTTGTTTTTAAATGGGGGCTATCTTAACCTGTCTGCCGATTTTACTAGCTTCTCATCCCTTTGAATTGCTTTAACGGCAAAGATGATCAGGATAATACTCAGCGAGGTTAAAAACAGGCCTATGCCCATATTACGGTATTCTAAAGTAATTGGGCCAACCACTTTTTTAACGGTTTGTGCCATCCAAAAGCTGTAGCCTATTAATACTAAAATGGCAACATAGCTGATGGTGATTTGCTGTTTGCGGTTTTTATAAAGAAATATCACTGCCAGCGGTATTAATGCAGCAATAACGGTGATGATGGTAAGAGGCAGAAACGCCTGGATCTGTTGGTCCTGCCCGTTTATAATTTCATAAACACCGAGTACCGATACATTTACCAGTTTGCCATCCACATAAATATTATGTGCAAGCGGGAAAACAAACAGCGCGAAAAGCACTAACGAGGCGAACAGGAGGTATATGGATTGGATTCTTTGTAGCATTTTTTTATGATTATGAGTTGTAGCAAAGATAGAATCGGAATTGGTAAATCTAAAATCGTAAATGATGTTAACTTTGCCACGTGGCAAACACCCAAAGATATTTTATTGAACTGGCTTATGATGGTACCAATTACCATGGCTGGCAGGTGCAGCCAAACGCCGTAACTGTACAGCAAATGCTTGATAAAGCATTAACAACACTATTGCGCCAACCCATTGAAACCACAGGCTGCGGCCGGACGGACACCGGGGTGCATGCGAAAGATTTTTTTGTGCACCTGGATGTAACCTCCGCAGGCGATAAACCAATACTTATTGATAAACGCGGTTTAAACGCCCTGCTTCCGTATGATATTGCCGTTAAGCAGATCATCCCTGTTCATCCCGAAGCGCATGCCAGGTTTGACGCCACGCTACGTTCTTACGAGTACCATATCCACTTTGAGAAAAATCCTTTTTTAAACGGCTATTCATGGTTGCTGCGCGACAAGCCCGATCTACAATTGATGAACCGGGCGGCGGCAATAGTCATGGAATACACAGATTTTAGCTGTTTCAGTAAAAGTAATACGCAGGTTAAGACCAATAATTGTAAAATTGCAAAAGCGGAATGGATAGAGACCGAAAACGGCATAGTTTTTCATATCTCTGCCGATAGGTTTCTGCGCAACATGGTACGCGCCATAGTAGGCACGCTACTAATGGTGGGCCGGGGCGAAATGCAGCCGGAAGAGATCCGCAAGATAATTGAAAGTAAAAACCGCAGTAACGCTGGTATGAGTGTACCCGCCTGCGGTTTGTATTTAACAGAAATAAAGTACCCGTATTTAAATCCCAAATTCTAATTTCTAAACTCTAAAAGAGATTGTTATTGGTTTAGAATTTAGAATTTAGTGTTTAGAATTTTATAAAAAATGGCATCAGAAGTTACAGGTAAGGCGCTCGACTGGAAATTACTGGGCAGGGTTATGCATTATGTGAAGCCCTACAACAGGACTTTTGTGATAGCTGCATTCCTCACTGTCTTTTTAGCTGGTATTGCTGTTGTACAACCCATCCTTATCCAAAGAACGCTTGATGTAAACATTTTGGGTAATGATTACAATGGGCTGGTGTTTATGGTTGGGCTGATGGTAGGCCAGCTGGTTATACAAACCATAGCGCAGTATTACCAAACCTATTTAACAAACGCGCTTGGCCAGTCGGTTATCCGCGATCTACGCAAAGATGTTTTTAACCACATCACCAGCCTGCGTTTAAAATACTTCGACCGTACACCTATCGGGATGCTGATCACCCGTACGGTATCTGATCTGGAAACCATTGCCGATATTTTTTCGGAAGGGCTGATCTCCATCATGGGCGATCTGCTGCTGGTTGTTGCTGTTATCGGCATTATGCTTTGGCAGGATTGGAAGCTGGCGTTGATTACCCTGATACCTATGCCACTTCTTTTTGCATCAACCTATGTGTTTAAAGAAGCCATCAAATCATCCTTCCAGGAAGTGCGTACGCAGGTAGCGCAGTTAAATACATTTTTGGCCGAACATATCAGCGGCATCAGCATTATCCAATACTTCGCCCGCGAAGAACAGGAGATGCGCAAGTTCCGTTCGGTAAATATGAAGTACCGCGATGCCAATATCCGTTCTAACTGGTACTACTCTATCTTTTTCCCGGTGGTAGAAATTCTGTTTGCCATTTGTATGGCCCTGCTGGTTTGGTATGGCTGTAAACGTATCCTGAACGATCAGCAACTGCACGCTATTTCGGCTTCGCCAAATGGGATCACACCGGGTGTTATTACCGGCTTTATTGTGCTGCTGAATATGTTGTTTCGCCCCATACGCCAACTGGCTGATAAATTTAATACCCTGCAGATGGGTATGGTTGGTGCCGACAGGATCTTTAGAGTGTTGGATACCGATGAGGTTGCAATCGACGACGGTACACTTGCTCCGGCGGTTTTACAAGGCGAAATTGAATTTAACAACGTTTGGTTTGCCTATAACGACGAGAACTGGGTACTAAAAGATATCAACTTCCACATTAAACCCGGCGAAACATTGGCACTGGTTGGCGCAACAGGCGCGGGTAAATCATCAACCATAAATATCCTTAACCGCTTTTATGATATAGGCCGTGGCGAGGTAAAGGTTGACGGGCACGACATCCGCGAGTATAAAGTAGATTACCTGCGTTCAAAAATTGCGACTGTTATACAGGATGTGTTTTTGTTTACCGATACCATCGGCAACAACATCAGCCTGAATAACGAGGATATTACACGTGAAGAAATTATCGCGGCAGCAAAAGATGTTGGCGCGCATGAATTTATTGAACGCTTACCGGGCGGGTATGATTATAACGTAATGGAACGCGGGGCGACGCTTTCGGCCGGGCAGGCACAATTGATCTCGTTTATCCGTGCGTTGGTTTACAACCCCGCTATACTGGTGTTGGATGAAGCTACCTCATCGGTAGATACCGAAACAGAGCTGCTGATACAAAATGCCATTAATAAACTGATGCAGGGCCGTACCGCCATTGTGATAGCGCACCGCTTATCAACCATACAAAACGCCAACAAAATAATTGTGCTTGACCATGGCGAGATCAAAGAAATGGGCACACACCAGGAACTGCTGCGTATTGACGGTGGTTACTACCGCAAATTGTACGATCTGCAATTCAATTCAGCAGGTATAGCCAAGCCATTAGAATAATTTATTTCGACTCCAACCGGCGTGCGTCATCGTCAGAGGCATCGGGCTGATCTTTTTTTGGCGGATTTTTTACTGGATTTACCGGTTGCTCTTCCTTTTCATACTTTTTAGCCACATTTTCCTGGTGCGGTTCATCGGCGCTGTATTGCTTATCTTCTTTCTTTACTACGCTTTTGTGCCCCTCGTCGGCAGGCCTATTGGTAGGAGTGTCGGATGGTGATGGTTTATCGTGGTCGTTTGCAGGTGTTGTCATGATTGGATAACAGGCGGGCCCGGGATTTGTTTCTTGTTTTCCCCACGCGTCATTGCGAGGTACGAAGCAATCTCTTCACAAGCTACGCGGTGATGCTAAGTCAGGAGATTGCTTCGTACCTCGCAATGACGGTTTGGTAGTTAGGCGTTAATTATTGTTAATTATCCGCTATAAACTTTTACCTTTAGAGCAGGTTTGTTAATTTCGCAAACTATAAGTGTAAGATAAGGGGCTCAACCCGATAGCTATCGGGTCTCCTATCTAACATCTCATATCTATACAAAGCATGGAAGAATTTGAAGCAAGCTCATCGGCAAAAAAAACAAAAACGATATATATATCTACCGTTTTTGGCATTGCCATGGTTTTATTGATGATAGGGTTGCTGGGGCTGATATTGGTACACGCCAATAACCTGTCGCGCTACGTTAAAGAAAACATTGTGCTGAACATCTTTATGGATGATTCGGCCCACGAAACTGATGTGCTGCAACTGCAGAAACAACTGGATGCCAACCCTATGGTAAAGCAAACCCAGTATGTAAGTAAAGAGCTTGCCGCGCGTAACCTGCAGAAAGACCTGGGCGAGGATTTTGTAAAATTCCTGGGGTATAACCCGTTATCGCAATCGCTGGATATTTACCTGAAAGCCGACTACGCCAATAATGCTGGCATTGATAAATTTAAAGCGCAATTGCTGAAAAATCCATTGGTTAAAGAGGTTAAGTACCAACAATCGCTGGTTGACCAGATGAACTCAAACCTTACTTCTATCAGTTTAATTATATTGGTTTTCGCCGGGATCTTTGTGATACTATCTGTAGCGCTGATCAACAACACCATCAGGCTGGCTATTTATTCACAACGCTTCCTGATCAAATCAATGCAACTGGTAGGCGCTACAAAAGGGTTTATCCGCAAGCCGTTTTTGCTATATGGCATCTGGCACGGTTTGTTGGGCGCTTTAATATCCATTGTGATATTGATAGGTACGCTGTTCCTGGCAAATAAACAGATCCCTGATTTGGTTATCCTGCAAAGCCCTGCCGAATTTGGTATGGTGTTTTTAGGTATTGTGATACTGGGCATATTTATATCGGCCTTTAGTACATTCCTGGCAGTTAATAAATTTTTGCGCTTAAAAATATACGATCTGTACAGATAGTTCATCAGTTCACTGGTTCATTAGTTTATTTGTAGCTAAGGCCAATCACTAACCCACTAATTCAAAAAATCACTAATTAAAGATATGGCACTGCAACAAACAAAAACAGCTGCAAGCAAAACACAAGCGCCGGTAAGCAATCCAACTACTCCCGGTCAATTTATATTTAGCAGAGATAACTACATGTGGCTGATCATCAGCATAGCTGTGGTGGCCTTTGGCTTTGTATTGATGAGTGGTACTACCGATATTTATAGCACAACCAAAATTGTTATTGCACCAATTGTGGTATTAGCAGGTTTCGGCCTTGGTTTTTATGCTATTTTAAAAAAGCCGGCAGCTAAGTAATGAATATATTGCACGTAATTGTCCTTGCTATTATTGAGGGCATCACCGAGTTTTTGCCTGTGTCTTCTACCGGGCACATGATCATTGCCTCATCTGTAATGGGTATCCAAAGTGATGATTTTGTAAAACTTTTTACAGTTGCTATCCAGTTAGGCGCTATCCTATCGGTAGTGGTGTTATACTTCAAACGCTTCTTTCAAACCATTGGGTTTTACTATAAACTTTTTGTAGCCTTTATACCCGCTGCGGTGTTTGGTTTGCTGTTCAGTAAAAAGATAGACGCTTTATTAGAAAGTGCCTTAACAGTAGGTATTACCCTTTTTATAGGTGGTATTATTCTGCTTTTTGTAGATAAATGGTTTAACAGGCCTGATGTTAAAGAAGAAAAAGAGATAAGCTATTTAACCGCCCTGAAGATCGGTTTCTTCCAGTGTTTATCTATGATTCCCGGCACATCCCGTTCGGCTGCTACAATTGTTGGTGGCATGAGCCAAAAGCTAAGCCGTAAGGCCGCTGCCGAGTTTTCTTTCTTTTTGGCTGTACCTACCATGTTTGCCGCAACAGCCAAAAAATTGTACGATTTTTATAAAGAAGGCCACATTTTTACCGGCGAAGAAATTAAACTTTTAGCTATTGGTAACGTAATTGCATTTATAGTGGCCTTATTGGCTATTAAAACATTCATCACATTTTTAGAGCGCCGCGGTTTTCAGCTTTTTGGCTGGTACCGTATTTTGGTAGGCGGGGTAATAATTATCCTTTACCTGAGCGGCCATAATTTACAAGTGATATAAATGAATGATATTCCTGCTACAGTTGGGAATGCAAGAGTAATATATTACGCCGTTGTTAACCTTTTGGATAGTAACGTCTACGAGGGTAGGAAGCAAATCGCTGGCTTTATAATTTGCCAATCAGGAAACGAACAAGGTTATTACCTGTTTTCATGCGATACCAATTGGAAAGAGTTTGCTGATACATGGCATGAAAGCATTGACGATGCAATTAACCAGGCGGAATATGAATGCAATGGAATAAGTAATTTATTTCAAAAGGTAATTTAGCCTTAAAAAATCCTGTAATCAGGTAGATCACCTTAATCAAGGTTCAGACAAATGAGTACTTCCTTTTCATCCATACAAGACTTTGCCGACGGGCAACTCCTCCTCATCAATAAACCTTTAGAGTGGACAAGCTTTGATGTAGTAGGCAAGCTGCGCAACTCCTTTAAGCCCCTAAAGCTTAAAGTAGGCCACGCAGGCACGCTCGACCCATTGGCTACCGGCCTGCTCATCATCTGCACCGGTAAAATGACCAAGCAGATAGATACTTTCCAGGCCGAGGATAAGGAATACACCGGTACCATGGTGCTTGGTGCAACCACTCCCACTTACGATCTGGAAAGTGAACCGGAGGCCAGGTTTGATGTTAGCCACTTAACCGACGAACAGATAAAGGCCGCCTGCGCACAATTTACCGGCGATATACAGCAATATCCACCCGCCCATTCGGCCATAAAAATTGACGGCGAGCGCCTGTACGAGAAAGCCCGCCGTGGCGAAGAAGTAGAACTGCGCCTGCGCAACGTTACCATATCCGAATTTGAGATAACCCGGATAGAACTGCCCGAAGTTGATTTTAGAGTAGTATGCAGTAAGGGAACTTACATCCGCTCATTAGTAAATGATTTTGGTGCGGCGCTGAACAATGGCGCATATATGTCGGCCCTGAGACGTACCCGCAGCGGTAACTACAGGATAGAAGATGCCCATGAAATACTGGAGTTAGTTGATATAATCAAAGAGCTTAAATCACACGAACAAATCAATAACATGAAATAATTTAAAGGTGGATAAAAATGTTGATAGGCTAAAGGCATTTATTGATAGTGGTTTCTTGATAAATCTGGAGTATCATTTATCGAAAGAATTTAAAAATTTCCCGGATGAGAATGTGAAATATTTTTGGTGTGACGGTATTTCACTTGAAGAAAATATCTATACTGCATCAACTATCGAGGCAAAAAAACAAATTGTTGCAAAGGCTTGGATAGGGGTCGATGGGCAGGATATTTATACGATGATTATTATACTCGGCAAACGTTCTTTTACAGATTATCTGAATGAGACGGAGATGGGCAGTTCCCTTCCCGAGGGGGGTATTTTAAATTGGCTTACGATTCAACCGGACGATAAAACAATTGAAGTGAGACTTGATTAGGCCATTATGTTAAGTGTAACATCTTACACAGAATAAACAAAAACCTTTCTGCTTTGTCCTTTCTACTTTTACCTTTGTGCCAGTATTATGAGGATTTACAACCATATTGATGAATTTACGCCGGTTAAAAATGCTGTGGTTACCATTGGCACTTTTGATGGTGTACATATTGGGCACCGCAAAATTATATCGCGTATAAAAGAACTGGCGGCAGCTACGGGGGGCGAAACGGTTATCCTTACGTTCTTCCCGCATCCGCGAATGATACTGCATCCCGAGGATGAAAGCATCAAACTCATCAACACTATCAATGAAAAAGCTGAACTGCTTGAGCAATTAGGCGTGGATCATTTGATCATCACTCCATTCTCGCGCGATTTTTCAAACCAAACCGCTGAAGAGTATATCCGCGATGTACTGGTAAATAAGATCGGTACCAAAACCATTGTGATTGGTTACGATCACCGTTTCGGTAAAGACAGGCAAGGTGGCCTGCAAGACCTGCTGACACTTGCGCCGCAGTATGACTTTGAGGTAGTAGAGATCCCTGAGCAGGATATAAATGATGTAGCTATCAGCTCTACCCGTATCCGTACGGCATTGTTAGAGAATAATATCAACATAGCCAACGAATGCCTGGGGTATCCGTTTTTCATTACAGGTAAGGTTATCCGCGGCGATCAGTTGGGCCGCGAGCTGGGTTATCCAACAGCCAACTTACTGATTGAAGAAAGTTATAAATTGATCCCAGCCGATGGTATTTTCGCGGTTAAGGTTAAAGTAGCCGGTAAAGAATATACAGGTATGGCCTACATCGGCCATCGCCCCACCGTTAACGGCATGACGCGTAACATCGAGGTAAATATCTTTGATTTTAGCGCCGAGATCTACAACCAGCAGCTCCGCATGGAGTTTCTGCACTTTGTGCGCGGCGATATCAAATTCTCATCGCTTGAAGAACTGGTGGTACAATTGGGCAAGGATAAAGAAGATGTGCAAGCCCTCCTGATCCTGAACGGCCCCCAATTTAATACCTGACTTTTTTAAGCCGGCAACGTAAGCGTAAACTCGGTAAAGCTATTCTCTTCACTGTCTACATGTATCTTACCACCGTGGCCCTTAGTGATCACATCATAACTGAGTGACAAACCCAGTCCTGTACCCTGGCCCGTTGGTTTGGTAGTAAAGAAAGGCTGAAATATTTTTTGCTTCACACTCTCGGGGATTCCCGCACCATTGTCCTTGATAAGGATGTTGATATGCTTTCCATCTTTCCAGGTTTTAACAGTAAGCAGTGGCTCGTAGCCGTTTATACCTGCTTTTTTACGTTGTTGTGTAGCGTAGAAAGCATTATTAAAGATGTTGAGCAGCACCCGCCCAATTTCCTGCGGAATTATAGATATCTGGCCTACGTTGCTATCCAGTTGGGTTGACAGCTTGCATTCAAACGAATTGTCTTTTGCCCTCATCCCGTGGTAAGAAAGTTTAAGATACTCTTCAACCACTGCGTTAAGGTTAGTAGGTTCTTTTTGCCCGCTTTTGCTGCGCGAATGCTCCAGCATGCTTTTGATGATAGACGACGCCCTTTTACCATGCTCCGTTATTTTTTGAAGGTTTTGTTCAATATCGCCAATCAGTACAGTTTCCTCTTCTTTATCAATGTTCCCCTTTTGGCGGTCCTCAATAAGCTCACGTACCAGTTCGGCGCTCACTTCAGAAAAATTGTTGACAAAGTTAAGCGGGTTTTGAATTTCGTGTGCTATACCGGCGGTCAGCTCGCCTAACGAGGCCATCTTCTCCGACTGGATAAGTTGTTCCTGCGTGGTTTTCAATTCTGAAAGCGCCTGCTGTAATTCCTCCTTTTGCTCATTCAATTTCAGGTTTACTTTTTTTCTTAGCCCGTTATTTCTGCTTAAAATTATAAGAACCGTTACCAGCAATGCAATAAAAGCAAAAAGCCCGAACATAAGCTGCAGCTGCCGTTTAGCTGCCTGATCCCGTAGTTGGCGATCCTTGGTAAGTAATTTGATCTCTGATTCTTTCTTAAGTAAGTTTTGTTTATACTGCAGGGAAGCCAGCCTGCGCGATGTACCTTCAAGCAGCAGGCTGTCTTTATAGGCAGAGTATTGCTGGTAATATTTATAGGCTTCGGCATAATTCCCCTTTTTTGCAAAATCATTACTCAGCGCTTTATTAATATCACGGTTGTTTTTCTGAATGGACATCTTCGTACCGTTTTTCAGCGTAACGGGGAGATTATTGAACAGGGTGTCCAGCCAATGGTCAACAAAACTTTTCTTCGGCGCTTTGCCTTTTTTTGAACGGCCTTCAAGCTTATCGGCCTGTGCCATTATTTTGCCTACCTGTTCTTCTATTTTTAAGGATAACTCATCATCATCGTCGTCGTCGTCTCCTGTAGATATTTTGTTATTACGTGGCTGGCTTACGGTGCTCTTGGTTATCGTATTTCCTAAAACGGTCATCACCGACCCAACTCCCATTTGTACATCATTTGATAGCGGGGCATTGTTTTTTTGCATTGTGCCCATGATTTTTAGCGCCCATAGGGCATCTGCCATACCTGTTACCTTTACAGCCAGCTGCCGGGCATCACGTAAGGAGGACTTGGATTGTTCCGCCTGCTGATCCTTGTCATAAATAACCCCTAAATAACATAATGCAACAATCTGGCCTGCAGGATAATTCAGCTCGCGGGCGGTTTTAAGCAAGGTGTTGGCATCGTCGGCAGTCTTAACATTTTCCTCAAGCGATTTTTTAAGTTTAGCAATACCTTTTTGCTCTTGTGCGTAAGCATATGCCGGCGCGCAAAACAAGCTTATAATTAAAGCGATTGTGATGGTGAAGTTTGTAAACAGATGGGTATATGGTATTGCGGATAAATGACTTTTTATATATTTATTTAAAAGCAGAGACTTTGAGGCCATGTGTTTTATTTTGATGCGATTTTTATAGAGCTAATATAGCATCAAAACCGCGCTGTTTATATGGGTATTGCACAATAGGTATGCCCGGGGCGACATGTTTTTATTTGTAGTTAATTGATTTCATCAGGTTTTCATCTCCGTTTTATTAATTTCGGGTAATTGGTGTTACTTAATTAGTGCACTTCTACCATCAATGGCTAAACTAAACATCGATAAGCAGGAAAGCGATTTTCTGAATAGTACCATATCTCATTGGGAGAAACACCATCTTGTAGACGCGCGACAGGCCGAAACGTTACGCAACTCGTACGAGGTAAAAGGGTTCGACTGGATGCGTTTGGCCAAGTATAGCATTTGGGTAGCGCTGTTTTGCGGGGCTATAGCCATCGGTTCGCTCATAGTTGATGATGCCGTTATTAACTGGATAAAAAACCTGTACGATACGCCAGATATTGTGATCAGCATCCTGTCGGCGGTTACCGCTGTGGGGCTGTTTTACCTGGGCCGAAAGCGCGAAAAGCAATACCCCGAAAAAGTTTTCAGTAACGAGGCTACCATATTTTTAGGTGTGTTTTTTACCGCCAGTTGCATTGCCTACCTGGGTAAAACATTTGATAATGGCTCGGGGCATTATTCCATCCTGTTCCTGGTATCGGTATTTGTATATGGGTTTTTGGCCTACCGCATGAGCTCGCGTTTGATCTGGCTGTTCGCACTCGTATCGCTGGGTAGTTGGTTCGGCACCGAAACAGGTTATCAAACCAATTGGGCGTTATACTTTTTGGGGATGAACTACCCGCTGCGTTTTGTGCTGTTCGGGTTGCTATTGGTTGGCGCATGCCACTTATTGAAAGGCAAAAAATGGTTCGCTTACTTTTGGGAACTTACCTATGTTGTGGGTATGCTGTACCTGTTTATGTCGCTTTGGTTGTTGAGCATATTTGGTAACTATGGCAGTTTGGATGTATGGTGGCAAATTAAACAGATCAGTTTGTTTTACTGGGGCATTATATCGGCCGTGGTGGCGGGATCATTCATGTTATATGGTTTAAAATTTAAAGATGTAATAGCCCGCGAGTTTGGTATTACTTTTCTTATCATATTCCTATACACCAAATACTTCGAATATTTTTGGGATCATACTAATAAAACACTTTTCTTCGCCATACTTGCCTTGTCGTTCTGGCTAATAGGCCGTAAGGCGGAGAAGATCTGGAATATCAATACAAAAACGCAGGCGCTCAACCAGAATACCTGAGTTGTTCCGTCTTGTTCAACTTTTTCAAGAGCGGGAAACAAGCTATTTTAACTTGTCGCCCCGGGGTACTCTCACAAAGCGCGGAAGTTAATGATGCTTAAAATATGCAAGGTAAATTTGCTTGAAAACATGGTACGCGGCAAAAGCAAAGAACAAAATAGAGATGCCAATATCTATGGCTTTTGTACTCAGCTCAAATTTGCGTTGCAGGTATTTGGCAAACTTGGCGTATAAAAACAGCGCAATAAAAGCACCCGCCGCCGAGCCAATGCTGAATATAATTAAGGCTAAACGGCCATCCGCTATCCATTCGTGCGTTATCAGGTAAGTACCTGTCACCATCCAGAAGGGGATCTGCATGGGGTTAATAAAACCTAATAGTATGCCATACTTAATGCTGGCATGGTTGCTATAAGTGGTTTTTGGCGGTTTATTGCGGTTTAACCAGGTAATGGTACCCAGTGTGCCGAATAGTACAACCATAATCCAGTCGATGATGGTATCCAGTCTAACCTCTTCAGAGAGCCATT
>NZ_JBAZRC010000049.1:1298-28969 GCF_041663085.1 Mucilaginibacter sp. | reverse complement strand
CAAACGGATAGCCGATGCCACTAACAGCGATTCGGTTACCAACATTATTACCGCTGCAGAAGTTAATGAAGGCAATATCACCATGGCCAATCAAACTAATACCTGGAAATTTGAGGCTAAAAATGTTACCGATTTTGTATTCGCCATTAGCAACCATTATGTTTGGAAAGCGTCAAGTGTGCTTGTCGACACAAGAACAGGGCGGCGCACCCGGGTTGATGCCGTTTATAACCCGGAGAATAAAGCTTTTGAACCAGTTATTGGTTACGCCCGTAAAACGGTGGAACTGATCAGTTACAAAATACCCGCCGTTCCGTTCCCTTATCCGCACCAAACAATTTTTGAAGGGCTTGATGCTACCGAGTACCCCATGATGGTGAATAACCTGCCTTTTGAAAAAGATGAAACTGTTGAATTTACTGTTCATGAGGTGTTCCATGCGCTTTTCCCTTTTTATGTTGGCAATAACGAAACAAAACATTCTTTTTTGGATGAAGGATGGGCCACGTTTTCTGAATTTAGCCTTTCGCCACTCATCGAATCTAAATTAGCCGGGACGTATGATATGAGTGATATTAACAACAGCGCGGGCTCTGACCAGGATGTGCCAATCATGACGCTTACACCGCAATTGTATGGCAAAGCGCGGTTCTCTGATAAAGACCTGAAACCAGCGATAGGATTTCATTACATACGCGAAATGCTGGGCGATAGCCTGTTTTTAAAAGCCATCCGGTACTATATTAAACAGTGGAATGGTAAGCACCCCACCCCGTACGATTTCTTTTATTGTATGAATGCTGGCACAGGTAGAAACATGAACTGGTTTTGGAAAAACTGGTACTTTGAAAAGTTTGCGCCTGATCTGGCTATCACAAAGGTTAATCGCCAAAAGCAGCAGTATAGTGTTATAGTGGCAAATAGTGGAGGTGCCGCTGTACCTGTGCATCTTATAGTATCTTATAAAGATGGCAGCAAACAAGCTATAGATGTAAGTATTGCCTGCTGGGAAAAGGGGAATAAAACAATAACTGCATCTTTTAAATCGAACAAGCCGCTAAGTAAAATAGTGCTGGGTAAACCTTATGATGTTGATATTAACCCCAAAAACAATGTTTGGGTGGCCGGGGCTAATTAAAGGCCGTCACACTTCGGTATAATAGCTATTAACCATACTATTTTTTTTATGATAAAGGTTTATCGTAACTTAATATATCTTTGCACTTTAAATTTTACAATCACATTTTCATGGCAAAGGCATCTGAAATTAAAGTAGGGAATATATTACGCTTCAACGGCGAATTGGTAACTGTTACAGAAGTTTTACACCGCACACCTGGTAAAGGTGGCGCGTTCTATTTAGATAAGTTTCGTAATATTAAAACAGGTAAAATTGTTGAAGCCCGTTTAGCTACCGACGAGCAGGTGGAGATCTGCAGGGTAGAAACAAACGATTTTCAATATCTGTACGAAGAGGGAGACTATATGGTGATCATGGATAATGTTACCTACGATCAGCATAATATACCAAAATCATTATTTGGCCCGGCTGTTAAATTCCTGAAAGAGGGGATGAACGTTATCGTATCTTTTGAAAGCGAAGAGCCTATCATGGCAACTGCTCCTAACTTTGTAGAACTGGAAGTTACCTATACCGAACCTGCTGTTAAAGGCGATACATCTTCGGGTGCGCTTAAAAATGCTACTACAGAAAACGGTGTAGAAATAAAAGTGCCCCTTTTTGTAAACCAGGGCGATAAAATAAAAGTAGATACACGCACCGGCGACTACGTTGAGCGTGTGAAATAGATAATCATATAATTACATGAAAAGCCACCCGAAAGAGTGGCTTTTCATGTTTATAGCCCATATCCGGCTAAGGTTTTACTTCCTGTCAAAAATTGCCAGCATATTTTCGAGCGCCCTGGCACTGTGCATCCGTTCTCCGTTTGTAAGCGAGGCTTGTGCTGCCATTGCAGCCCTTTTACACATATTTATTTCATAAAAAGAGATGGCTTCATGTAAAGTTTTATGCCCGGCAGATGTTAAACACTCACTTAATTCCAAAGCATCAAGCATGGCCGTGTTTGCACCTTCGCCCGCAAAGGGGGGCATTACATGTGCTGCATCACCCAGCAGCGTTAAATTGGGGAGCGCTTTCCAGGTTTGATCTAAGGGCATACAATAAATTGGGCGTGGAATAAATGGTGCTGCTGAATTTTCAAACAGTTCATACCAAATACTGCTCCATTCAGCGTATTCTTTTTTAAACCATGTAAGCAATTGTGCTTTATCCGAGTAGTCTAAGCCATTGTTAGCAAACCAGTTTTCATCTGCTTTAAAGCTTAAGTAAAAACCCAGGTCGCCATTACCTTTCTGCCCTCCCAATATGCACTTTGAATTTCCGAAAGCCATAATCTTTCCGCCGTTTAGCAATGCATAAATATGGGGTGTTGCTTTTTCTGCATCGTAAACATTGAGTTCAACCATTGTAATGCCCGAATAAAAGGCCTTGATATTTGTAATATATGGGCGGATCCTGGAATTAGCACCATCAGCGGCAACTACAATATCAGCGTAAGCAGATGAACCGTTTTTGAAATGCATCAGCCAGCCTTCATTTTGTTTTTCCAGTGAAACATAATGACTGTCCCACACAACCGTTCCCGGGTGTAACGACTCCAGTAATATTTTCCTTAATACACCACGGCTTATTTCAAGGCGAACTTGGTTACTATCATAAACTTCTGCAGGTTGGGTTTCATGGTCGCTGAAACATACTTCAGCATTTTTATTTACGATGATTTTTTTATCGGCCCCTATAAGGGCATTTTTGGTGAATTCATCAAACAAATTTGCCTTGCGTAACGCAGCCGATCCCGACTCTTCATGCATATCAAGCGGCGAGCCCTGCACCCGGGCATCTTTATTAACATCTCTTTCGTATACTTTTACATTTGAACCTTTCAACTGTAAAAGCCTTGCCAGGGTTAATCCCCCGGGGCCGCCACCTATAATGGCAATCTGTTTATTTTGTATCAACATTCTTTTCATGATTGAAATGCAAAATTCAGGATTGCTGCTAAATCAGGCTTGTACAAACGCGACAAAATCGGTGCTAATAGCCTGTTTCCCTTTCTTTGCGATTCGTGCGAATGCCGCAGGTGTGGTACCGCTGTAGCGCTTAAACTCCCTGTTTAGATGGGATTGATCTGTATAACCCAACTCGTGAGCTAAACCGGCAAGGCTGGTATTTGGATATTGCCATAAATGGTTACGTACCTGCTCAAAGCGCATCAGCCCGGATACATCTTTAACTGTATAACCAGAGGATTGCTTGAAGCTCCTTTCCAGTGTACGTACTGTTGCATGGGCCGCCTCTGCCACTTTGCTTACCGGCATGGTGCCGTTTGCTCCCCGCATAGCAACCCCCGCTTTAAATAACATACTGTTGGTAGCTGTCCGCGACCGGGCATCCATAAAATACCGTGTTACTTCAGCCACAGCCTCATGTATCCTGTTCGCATATATCAATTCATTTAACGTGGGTTGAAGCTGGGCGATAGGATGCTCAAATACCCGCACCCCGTCTTTACCGGAGGGCAGCCCGAGCAGATCAAACACAGCCCAGGGAAAACACCGGATACCAATGATTTCGAAACGGTTTTTTGTGAAAAAGTGAACAGGCTGATTGAGCAGGCCCATCATAAACGGTGATGGCAATGGCTGTAAGCCTCCATTATGCAAAATGCTGCAACCGCTGCCGAAATGAAAGATAATTTCAGCGTAGCCGTCGGGTTGTACCTCAAAGCTCGATGGTAGTTCTCCGAGGTCTCTTCTGTCGTACCAAAAACACTTGATGGCATTGCGTAGCTCTTCAGGAGGTTCAAATTCTTGATGCTGCATTTTTAAAGATAGGATATTTGAATGTAACGGGATATGCCGGACAACCGGGGGATAATAAATTTCTCCAAACAAAATTGTTTTTAGAACCTTTTAAGTGAACCAAACCTTTGGAATGAACAGATCTGCCTTGCTACTTATCCTGCCTATGATTTTTGTTGCCTGCCAAAGCAAGCCTGCAAAAAACCTTAATGCTATTAAAAATACCCACAAAGACACGGTTAAATCCATAACAAAATCACCCGAAGCATCAGACATAACCGGTATATATTACGCCGAATCGTTAGATGGCCAAAGCGAAAGCTGCAATATGTCCGTCGAGATCAAAAAAGATGGCGCGGGTTATTCGTATGAAATTTCCCTCAATGACGAAAAAACCAAAGGCAAGGCCTCGCTACAAAAAGGCGAAGACAAGCAAACCTACATTAATTTTGAGGGTATCAAATGGGCCGAATATGAAGGCGATATTTCAAATGACCCGGAAAAGGGCGATACCACTTCACTTGAACTCCCGGTAGGTATTAGCGGCGTAATTGCGGGCAATGAGATCACCATTCAAAACACAGGTAACGCCATGAATTATTATGTGAAATTTGCCGGGTGCGACGAAAAATATATCAGGCTGGTAAAAACTCAACTATGAAAGAGCATACGGATACATGCAAGGCCGCTTACACCGAGCAACAGGCAAACATTAGTATAATGCTGGTAATAGCCATTATATTAATTGTTGGCGTTTATATGGGCTGCACACAAAGCAGTGAGAACGACAGGTTGTTTCAGGGCGCTGTTATAGCTCCCATTATTACCATTTTGTCAGGTATTTACACGTTTTCGTACCGGGGTAAAGCGCATTTAACAAGCCGTATCGTATTTTTCATTTTGCTGGCGCTAAGCATATTCAGCATAGGGATGTTATATTATATCACAGAGCTGGGTAAAGCTTTTGCACACTGATTATGAAAAAGCTAAACATCACCAATAAAATTTACGTGGTTATATTGCTTGCGATGATCATTGCAACAGCGGTTAAATTTTTCAGTTACAGCGGTTGGAGCAGATATTATTACGGCGCTTCTGTATCAGCACCACGAAGCTACCCTGCTCATGTACGTAATGCTTTTTTTATTTTAAAAGACGGAGATACAAAGCCCATTGCTACAAGTGATGTTAACGATAACAGAGGCAATTGGGGTTATGGAGATTATCAAAGCCCGCGCAATCCTGATCAACTACCGGAAAAACTTGTATTAGAGTATACCTCCTACCGTGATGGACTTTTTTATGCCGATACCATATCATTGCCTTTACAAGCCATAAAAGATGCTTTTAAGGCTGTAGACAAAAAGGGGATCAACACCGAGCAATACCAGGCCCCAACGGTTAAGCGGTTTGATTTTGTTATAGGCATAGCTAATAAAGGCAATATTATTGTATGGCTGCAAGGCGAGCATAATGAGACAACCCTGTTAAAATATAAAATAACCCCGCATGAACCTGTTGGCGACCAAACTTATTATAACGGCAGGTTGCCGAAAGAACAATACTTACAGGAGGTTTTTCATATAGACAGTGCCCTTAAGGCTGATATTGCAAAAGGGGTTGACAGGGATGCCAATTACATAGATACGCCATCGCTTTTTAAATTAAGGATACAACAGCAGTAATAACATGATACCAATGCCCGGCCTTAAATTATTACGGATAATATTTTTTATACTGTTTTTATTACCGGTGCAGTTGTGCATAGCACAAAAGCATTACACTTTAAAGCAGATTCCCGATCCAAAAGCTACAGGCGGCCCCGGTTCCATAAGCAACCCGGATGCTGTTTTAAGTGAAAGTGATGTTGCCTGGCTTAATCAGATTATTGCTCAGCTCGAAGAAAAAACAAATGTGCAAATAGCCGTTGTGGCGGTACACGATTTTGATGAACATGCCGAGGTGTTTGATTTTGCACTGCAGCTTTTTAGAACCTGGGGCATAGGCAAGGCCCGTGCAGATAATGGCTTATTACTATTTGTAGCTACCAACCGGCGCGAATACCGATTTATTACCGGCTATGGACTGGAGGGTTTATTACCCGATGCAGCCCTTAAAAAAATAGGGGATAATTACCTGGTGCCAGCCTTTAAAGAAGGCGCTTATGGCTCGGGCATTACCAACGCGCTTACCGCTATTGCCGGTTACCTTAGTCAATCGGGTAATAAAAAAGAGCTGGACCAACTGATGCTAAAGCAAAAGCATTTAGAAAAACCCTGGATGGAAACCCTTGGCATTTGCGCGCTCATTATCCTGGCAGCGATACCTATATTACGCAGCACTAAAAAGCACATGCCGTTTGTTGCCGGTAAAACAAATAGAACCAACGGATACGATAAGGTAATTACGGTAGGGTGCGGGGGCTTATTCATTATCGGTTTCGCGTTGGTGTTTTTATCTGCTTTTACCATAGGCTTTGGATGGCTTAAAATTATTACGCTTACAGCCGTTCCGTACATACTGTATGGGCTTATAGCTATCGGCCTGTTTTTTAGGTACTATGCAGCGTTAGGCGCCAATCGTAAGTTTTACAAGGATGATGAGAATTTTGCAAACGCGGCACAACAACTTAATAAGGTAGCTTGGTGGTATGGTATTGTATCGCCATTAATACTGATAGCGATTGTTATAGAAGAGATTCGGCGTAGAAACATTGTTAAGCGATTTAAAGCCCCATTAGATACACGCAAAAAACCTATGGTAAGGATAAACAGGGATAAGAATAAAGATGGCAAACCCTACATTACATCAGGCCAGTTTGCCGAAGAAAACGCGGGCGTGTACATATATGATATCTGGGTTAGCGCCGATGGTAAAGAAAACAAGATAATAGCCAACGAAGGCGATAATTTTGACGATTTTACCGACTGCCCGCAATGCAAGTTTAAAACATTATGCAAACCCAAAACCATTACGCTGGCTAGTGCTACTTACAGCCGCGAGGGTAAAGGTAAAGAGGTGCGCCGGTGCGACAATTGTGATTACGAGGAATTGATAAAAATGGTGGTTTTCCCCATGCTTACTAAAAGTTCCAGTTCATCAAGTTCAAGCAGTGGTGGCAGCGGTTCCTCATCCAGTAGCAGCAGTTGGGGCGGTGGCAGTAGTGGTGGCGGCGGCGCAGGTGGTAAATGGTAAGTTTTTTAAATACATGCCATTTCTGCTTTTTTTGCCAAAAAACAAAGGCCGTTACAATTTATTGTAACGGCCTTGTGCTTAAGTAGCGGGGAGCAGGATCGAACTGCCGACCTTAGGGTTATGAATCCTACGCTCTAACCATCTGAGCTACCCCGCCGTATATATTCCCTTATCCAGTTATATTTTGATGGTTACTGAAAAAGGTTTGCAAATATAGCAGAAATTCGCTTCCTTTAGAAAAAATGTTCACTTTTGCCCCTTTGATTGATTTGTAACAATTAAACCCCTATGTCCGAGAAGAAAAAATTCAACCTGGAGTACGAGATAAAATCGTCACCCAGAATACTATACACTTTCCTGAACGAAGCTAATGGCCTTACCCAATGGTTTGCGGATGATGTGAGCGTACGCGACCAGATATACACTTTTACCTGGGATGATGAGAAGCAAAATGCAAAACTGGTTGCCATTAAAGAGAATAAACTGGTGAGGTTTAAATGGCTGGACGACGAGCCGCAATGCTATTTTGAGATGGAAATAATACAGGATGAGCTTACTAATGATGTAGCCCTGAGTATTACAGATTTTGCTACTGAAGAAACCATTGCCGAGCGTAAGCAGATATGGGATAACCAGATAGATTACCTTATTAGCACATTGGGCGCTTAAAATTTTAATTTCCCTATTTTTGTATCTTGAAACAGGTTTGCAGGTAAACAATTATTTACACGCCTAAACGTTTCATTGCCTGTATACAATTGCCCTGATGAAGAAAATACATCTTTTACTGCTCAAATCATTTATAAGGCCTTTTATAGTTACCTTGTTAATAGTGATGTTTGTGCTGCTGATGTTGTTTTTGTTTAAATACATTGATGACCTTATTGGCAAGGGCTTTCAATGGTATATTATCCTGGAGCTCATGATGTATAACTCGGCTACTAACGTGGCTATGGCGCTACCCCTCTCGGTATTGTTATCTTCCATCATGACCTATGGTAGCCTGGGTGAAAATTACGAACTTGTAGCTATTAAATCTGCAGGTATATCTTTGCGCCGCGCCATGTACCCCATGATGATCGTGGTGCTGGTGCTTAGTATCGCAGCCTTTGCATTTTCTGATTACATGCTACCGGTGGCTAATCTTAAATACTACTCGTTATTATACGATGCCCGCAAGCAAAAATCGGCCGATTTGCTACCCGAGAATATCTTTAGTAACCGTTTTCCCGGCTACTCTATCCGTGTAAAAAGGAAAGACCCTGACGGCCAAACCCTGCGTGATATCATGATCTATTCAAAAGGTAAGCTGGAGACTAACCAGGTTGTTACGTTTGCAAAATCGGGCTTAATGTACCGCACTAAGGATGATCTTTACCTGGTGTTGAAATTATATGATGGCGTACGTTATGAAGAAGATGCGGGCGATGAAGGCTATAGGCCAAGGCAACAGCTAAGGCGTTTCAGGTTTAAGGAAACGGAGCAAAAATTTTCTCTTGAGGATTTTACAATTAAACGCACCGATGAGAATGAGTTTCGTAATGCATCGGCAATGATGAACTTGCGCCAGCTGCAACACTATATAGATTCGGCACATAAAGAAGTGGATAGCAATGTAAACGTTAATTATTCACTCATTAGCCCTTATATTAAGTATACCACTGTTCCGGCTAAGTCGGCTAATATTAAAAAACCTATCCCTGCAGATAGCATTAAAATAACTACAGTTAGCGAAAAAGCCAACGTGTTTAATAATGCTTTAAGCGAGGTGCACCAAATACAGGATGTTTTAAAGAACCGTACCGACAGGCATAAAGAAACATCAAAAAGCATACGCAGGTATGTTATGGAGTATCAAAAAAAGTTTACCCTTGGGGCGGCCTGTATTGTGTTGTTTTTAATTGGTGCGCCACTGGGGGCAATTATCCGCAAAGGGGGGCTGGGTTTACCGGTGGTAGTATCGGTGATCTTCTTTTTGATATATTATATTATTGGTACCATTGGCGAAAAATCAGCAAAGGAGGGGGATCTGTCACCACTGATAGGTGCCTGGATAGCAATTGCAGTTTTATTTCCAATAGGGTTGTTCCTTACTTATAAAGCAGCTACAGATTCGGCACTGTTTGATGCCGATATATATAAGCGTTTCTTTAAGCGCTTTACCCTGCGTAAAACCAAGTCGGTATAGTTTTACAAATTACCGACCTTTATCACCTAATTATCATATAAATTTGTTGAAGCATCGGCAACCCGAAACAGGATAAACCGATCCTCCTAAGAAACATAGAAATGCTAAATACTATACCGGAAGCCATAGAAGCTATTAAAGCAGGTAAAACCATTATTGTTGTAGATGATGAGGACCGCGAGAACGAAGGCGATTTTTTAACGGCTGCCCGTAACGCCACGCCCGAAACCATCAACTTTATGGTAAAATATGGGCGCGGACTGGTTTGTGCACCTATAACTACACAGCGAGCGCACGAACTTGAGCTGGAGCCGATGGTTAGTAAAAACACAACCTCGCACGAAACAAATTTCACCGTATCGGTAGATCTGTTGGGCAATGGCTGTACCACAGGTATTTCCGCAACAGACCGTTCAAAAACCACGCTGGCTTTAATTGACCCGGCAACCAAACCTGCCGACCTGGGAAGGCCCGGCCACATATTCCCGCTGATAGCTAAAGACGGTGGCGTTTTGCGCCGATCTGGCCATACCGAGGCAGCGATAGACCTATCGGTATTAGCAGGGTTTGAACCCGCAGGCGTTATCTGCGAGATAATGAAAGAAGACGGCGATATGGCGCGCTTACCTGAACTGCTGGTAATGGCCAAAGATTTCGACCTGAAAATAGTTTCTATAAAAGATTTGATCGCCTATCGTTTAAACACAGAATCGTTAGTGCGTAAAGAGGTGTCTGTAAAAATGCCTACCGAATGGGGCGATTTTGATATGATAGCCTATACCCAACTGGATACCGGCGAGAACCATTTAGCGCTTGTGAAAGGCGAATGGCAGCCCGGTGAGGCTGTTATGGTTCGTGTGCATAGTTCATGTGTTACGGGCGATATATTTGGCTCGTGCCGGTGCGATTGCGGCCCTCAGCTGCACAAGGCGATGGAGATCATCAGCAAAGAAGGTAAAGGTGTTATAGTATACATGAACCAGGAAGGCCGTGGTATTGGGCTGGTTAATAAATTAAAAGCCTACCATTTACAAGAGAACGGGCTGGATACCGTAGAGGCCAACATAAAACTGGGCTTCCAGATGGATCAGCGAGACTATGGTATTGGTGCCCAAATATTACGCAGCCTGGGCATATCAAAAATGCGCCTGCTAACCAACAACCCAAAAAAGCGCGCGGGCCTAATTGGTTACGGATTGGAAGTGGTGGAAAACCTGCCGATAGAAATAGCGGCAAACCCGCATAATGAGGCTTACCTGCGTACCAAAAGGGATAAAATGGATCACGCTATTATGCGCGAGCATTAATTAGTCATCACCTTCGGTATCCTCACTGTTCTTGTCGTCTGATGATTTTGAAGGTATTGGGGTTGTAATGTTTGTTGCCGGTACGGGTGCTGGCGCGGTTGGTGCTTTATTACGGCCCTGCCTGAACATGTTACGCAGAAACTCGCCGAAAGTATCAAAATCGCGCTGGTAAACTAAACCAATACCGTTTACATACTGTGCGGTAAGGTTATCATTAATACTGTTTAATGTAGTGCTGTTAAGGGCACGGTAAGAGTACCTTGCCCTTAGGTTACCATCTTTGCGTATCAGGTATTGAATCTCAAAATCCTTTGTCAAAGTCCTGAAATCAGTATTCAACAAGTTGGTGCGGTTGTTAAAGAGATCGCTTGTGCCACTGTTTGAGTATAAACTGCCGTTGATGATAAGCCTGTCATTTAAAAACTTCAATGACGCACTTGCATCATTAAACGATCGGATGTTTAAATCGAAGTATTTGATGTTTGATTGCGAAATAAAACTGTTCAATTTATTAAACGCAAATTCGCTCACCGCCTCGCCGGCAGTACCCAATACCTGGTTAGTTAAATTACTGCCGGTGCCGGATGCAAAGCTTCGCCTTACAATGATGCTTAGCGCCTGCTGGCTGCGATTATTATTGTCGGCAAGGTAAGTGTTCAGGTCGTCCTTAATTGATGGATCTACAGGGAAATTAAAGTTGAAATCAATATTGGGTTGTAACAGTGATTTGGTCAGGATCAATTCGGCTTGTACCAGTACCTGTTTTGGCTGCGGTGCCTGCAAACCTGCGGCGGTGTATAGCGGTGCAATGTTTGTACGTACCTCGTATATCGCTTTTAGGTTTATCTCCGCGTTTGATGGGTTGCCTGTCCAACGGATTGTGCCGCCCTGGTTCACCACAAAGTTTTTACTGATGAAATCCTTGGCGGTAAACTCAAACTTGCCGGATGTGATCCCGAAATCGCCAAACATTTCAAAATCGCCAAGGCTGTTAATGTTAAGTTTTAAGTTACGCGCCTGCCCTGTGCCTTCCAGTACCCCATAGTCCGTACTAATCCTAACGGTTGTTTTCTCATCAACGGTTAAGTCAAAGTTCAGGGTAACACCATTAAACGCATTTTTCTTTTCAATAACTTTTCTGGTTGTATCATTATGGTTAACCCATCTTATAAAATCATAATCGGCAGCAGTTGATGAAGTATTCAACGGAATATTAAATACCGTTCCCTCTTGGGTTGATGCCTTGATATCGATCTTCATGTTATCGATAGGGCCGGTAAAGCTAAACGTGCCCGAGCCATAAGCCGTACCATAATAAAGGTGGTTATCTTTAAACGTAGTGTTAAGAGCCATCAGGTTATTGGCATCAAGCTTTATATCCAGTGTTGGGTTTGATATGTTGTTTAGGTCAACCGTGCCGTTTGCCTCCCCTGTGCCGCCACGGATATCCTTCAATATCATTTTATTGATCTTGATAACACTGTTGCTTACATCCAGCTTGTCATTAACGGTATAAGCTGTTTTTAAGTAATTAACAGTAATGCCGGTGTTATTTAAAGATACATCACCATTTAGTTCGGGCTTGGATGGAGAACCGGATAGTTTAAGATTTGCAGATACAGCCCCCTTTATATTCGAAACCAGATCTTTAATAAAAGGCTCAAATATGATGGCCTCGGTATGATCCATCTTTACATCAAAATCAAGCTTGTCCTCGGTTTCTTTGCCCAATATGTATACACCTGCAACGTTCATGGTTTCGAGGCCACGGTTGGTAATATTTAATTTTACGTTGGCCAGCCCTTTATCGCTATCAAGATCAGAAACAATTTTCACATTCCCTACCAATGTTTTATTCATGGTAAGCGAATCAATAGCCAGGTCCGCGTCTATCCCGGGTTTTTTAACAATGGAGTTTAATATTACATCGCCATTTAATGATCCTTTTAATAAAACGCCCGATGTTTTGGTAAGCTGATTAAGCGTAGCCATGCTGAATTTCTCAAAAGTTACCTTCAGCTTATCCTCAGGATTGTCAGATATAAAGCCATTTATTCTTACTTTTTGTTTGCCGTTTGATAGCTCGAAGCCCGATACCTGTGTTTTACCATCAAGTAAACGTATCCTTACCTGATCTTGTATCTTCCAGTTCTCGCGCTCCAGTATCACATCAGAGGGCAGCACCGATAGTTTAGCCGTTGTGTCTTTTCCAAAAGCTACAAGGCCGTAAAGGTCTAACTGGTTGGCGGCGTCTTTGTCTGATAATTTAACGTTGAAGTTTAAACTATCATTCTTCAAAAAGTTGGTGACGTTTATGTTTTTGATATAAAGGCTGTCGGTAAGATCAACCCGATTTAATGATATGTTGAGGCCCAGCATGTCATCAGTTGTGCTTTCATCAATAATAAAATCATGAAAAACAATTTTACCCAATTTTATAGTTTTGATATACCCGTTAAGTGTAGCCGTTTTGTTATTTGAGTTGAATTTCCCTACAAAAGTACCCTGATCGGGTATTTTAAGATCAGGCATAAAAATAGCCGTAAACGGGTCGACATTTTTAAGGGTTAAATTAAAATCAAAATTTTGCGGTTTTGGGGTAGTAATATTCGTTTTTAGCGATGGGATATACTTTTTGGCGATGGTTTTAAAATAGGAAGGCAGTGTGGCCAGGTCATAGCTGCCCTTAATGCTGCCATCAGCAATGTCAGATTTTAAAGAAATCAACCTTGCATCGCCCTTGCCGCTGGCTGTTAGCGCGAGCGAATCAACTAGATAGTCTTTTCGCGGGTCGGCAACGCGAATTTTGGTTAGCAAAATACTGCCGTCCAAATTATCCAGGTTATTGCCCGAGAAGTTGGTGTTAATATCGGTACTAAAGGTAATGGTATCTTTTAATAATTTAAGCTGTTGCAGCTTTGCATTACTAACATTGCCGGTAATTGTGTATACGGGTAATTTAGGGTTCAGGTTTATAAGGCCTGCCAGGTTAAGCTTTAAATTCCTGTCGTTAATGGCAACTTTACCTTGTGCAGTTTTGTTTTTAAAAGTGCCGGTGGTGGTTAGGTTGCGATAATTGTAACCCTTAAACTGAAAGGATGCTATTCGCGCGTTGCCTTTTACATCCAGGTTTTTAATTTCGTCGCCGCTGCCACTTAGGTTGGCAGATAGGGTTGTACGGCCAACAGTGTTATTATCAATTAAAGCGCCCAGGTCAAAATTACTGGTGGTAACCTTACCGCTGTAGCTGGGTATACCAGCTTTGTTTATTTTCAGGTTAATATCAGGATCAAACCGGCCAAGCTTTGTTTTAAAAGTGCCAAAAGCAACAAAATCGTTTTGCAGGCCGGTAAATCTCCCGTTAAAGTTTACGTTGCCAAATTTGCCCACCACATTGGGTACTTTTGCATTGGGCTTGCCCGTAAAGTGGCTGTACAAATAATCCAGGTCTTTTTTATTTGTGGCTATCTGGTCAAACCTCAGTTGCATAAAGGTATTATCCCAATCGGGCAGTCCGGTTAGGTTAAAATCGCCTTTAATAAAAGTAGCCTGCGCTGCCGTAATGGTAAGGCTTTTGGCTTTTAAGTTGTTTACCATACCACGTACCCGGCCATCCAGGCCCAGCTCAAATGTTGTTTTATCAAGCGAACTGGTGAAATAGGCCACATCTTTTGACGACAGGTGCGACGTTTTAAAATCGGCATCCATAGTAACAGTGTTCTCAAAATCATCAAAGTCATCAAACGATTTAAACTTCATTTTGAAGAAGTTTTTAACGTTTGAGTAAGCCGTTAGGATGTTGAGGTTTTGCAGTAGTATCTGGTTGGTATCTATAGTGGCGTTAGCATTTAGGTTACGTACAAAAAAGCCGCTTTTCTCGCGCAGTGTCATGCCGCCGATCCTGGCTTTAAACAGGTGGTTTTGCAAGTCCATATTGCGAATGATGGTACTGAAATTACTTACATCAACATCATTAAAGTTTACACCTTTTACCAGCTCGGTGCGCAAATAGTTTTTGTACCTGAAATGAAAATTATTGATCGAGATTTTTTCGAAGGTCAGCGTCCAGGGTTTGCTTTTGGTTTTTGTGGTATCGCCCGAATTGAAATAATCCAGTACGAATTTAAGATTAGTAGTGCTGTCCTTTTGTTTTTTTAGGTAAAACGCACCGCTATCCAGTTGAATAGATGCAAAATCTATCTTCTTTTTTTTGATGCTGTTAAAAATAGAAAAACCACTAAGCTCAACAGCCAGTTTTGGGGTGCTTAACAGGGTATCCTGCTGTTTATCCAGGATGTATAAACCCTCTAAAACAACCGACGAAAAAGGCTTAATGTACAAGCTTTTTATATCAACCTTAGTGTTAAGTTCTTTTGATAAATATGCGGTGGCTTTTTTTGCAGCCCACGTTTGTACCGGCTTGTACTGAAAAAGCATTAAAACAATGCTTATCAGTAACAAAATTATCAATACGATGCTTAACGCTATTTTAAGTGCTTTTTTAATAACTTTGTATTTAATTAGAAATTCAAAAGTAAAAATTCAAAAACGCACTAAGTGTTTTACTTTTTGAATTTATTTATAATCTGCATCGAAAGTTTAGCCATTTTAATTGACTCTGAACTTTTGATTTTTTACTTAGCAAAGTGCCTGTAATATTAGGAATCGAATCTTCATGTGATGAAACCTCCGCATCTGTTTGTGTGGATGGTGAGATATTGAGCAATGTTATTGCTAATCAAACCATTCATGAATTGTACGGAGGTGTTGTCCCTGAGCTTGCCTCAAGGGTTCATCAGCAAAATATTGTTCCGGCAGTACAACAAGCACTATTAAACGCAAAAGTAAGCAAAAATGATATTGATGCGGTAGCATTTACGCGTGGTCCGGGTCTTTTAGGTTCACTTTTAGTTGGTGTGTCGTTCGCAAAGGCGTTTGCGCTGGCAAAAAACCTGCCACTTATTGATATTAATCACATGCAGGCGCATATTTTGGCGCATTTTATTGGTGAAAAAAAACCTGCATTCCCGTTTTTGTGCTTAACGGTATCGGGGGGGCACACGCAAATAGTTTTGGTTAAAGACTATTTTGAGATGCAGGTAATTGGCCAAACGCTTGATGATGCTGCCGGTGAGGCGATGGATAAAACCAGCAAAATATTAGGCTTGCCATACCCGGGGGGGCCACTGATAGATAAACATGCGCGTACCGGTAACCCCGATGCATATAAATTCCCCGAGCCGCAAATACCCGGCTTTGACTTTAGCTTTAGCGGTGTTAAAACGGCCATACTTTATTTTATAAGAGATAACGTTGCCGCCAACCCCGATTTTATACAACAAAACCTGGGCGATATTTGCGCCTCGGTAGAAAAGCGCATCGCTACCATTCTGTTGAATAAACTAAAACGAGCTGCCGAAGAGTACGGCATTAAAGATATTGCACTGGCAGGTGGCGTATCTGCCAATACAGGCCTGCGCGAAGGATTAACAAGACTCGGCGCAGAAAAGGGCTGGAACGTTTTTATACCAAAATTTGAATACTGTACCGATAATGCAGCTATGATAGCAATTGCCGGTTATTATAAATATTTAAAAGGCGAATTTGCCGGGCAGGGCATAGCGCCCCTGGCAAGGATGCCGATGTAGTTTAAGCATATAGTTGATGGTTTATAGCAAATAGCCATCTGCAAAGCACTATGAACTATTAACCATGAACTAATTACTATGAACATTCCTTCTTTTATATTCTGGGCGGTTTTTGTACTGCCGCTTGTTGCATTCTTAGTATGGCTTATGCGCCAGGATAAACGTAAGGGCATAACAGGCCTTATTGTTTTAGCTATAACCGTGGTTGGTTGTATAGCTTATATGTACTGGAAAACCGGCGGTAAGTAATAGCTATAGCCGTTACATAACACCACTCGTATAGTCTTTGACAGGCTCAGACTGACAGCCCCGCAAATTAAACAATAAGCCCCCTGCATTGCTACAGAGGGCTATCGAGAAAAAACACTTACAAAATACCTAACCGCTTTCTACCGGTTAGAATGCCCTTTTATATATTTTGACGCTTTGCCCGGCGGTTGAGGTACAGAAAATGAAGAACACATTTTCTATCCGCTCTATACCTGCTATTATGTTACCCTGCGGTATATCATAATGTTTATAGGTAGTACCCACATCGTTTGACAGGCTGAAGCGAGCGCCGCCGTAAGCAACGTAATCTCCCCATTGTTTTACAACATTTACCTGTTCATCTATTACGCTAACAAACGCATCTCCCTGCCCGCGCGATTGGTATAGGCGGTTACCGGTAAGCTGCGTGCCGGTGTTGAATATAGCATAGGTGTATGCCGGGGATAGGAGAATATTTTTATAGCCGTCTGCTAAAGGATATGTGCCTGTTGCTCCCGTAGTTACTGACCAGTTTTGTCCCTGATCTGTTGATTTATAGAATTTTGTTGATGCAGGGTCGATGGCGTAAAAATATTTCCCGCCAGCATCGCTTGTAAGGTAATCGAGCCTGGTAGCCCCGCCCAGTGTAGCCGGCCTCGATTGAAAGCTTGCGCCGCCGTTTGACGAAACATAGCTGCTTGTGCCCAGCAATACATATATTTTATCGCTTTTTGCAACTATCCCCGTAAAGCCAAGGTTTGGCTGGTTCGCGCTTACAGTTAGCTTAGTGAAAGTTGTACCATCGGTTTTTACAATACCAAGGTTTGTGGTGATGTAAAAGTAATTACCATCAGCTACCATGTAGTTAACTTTAAGGGTATCCTGGGGCATGGGTAGCTGATTAAAAACGTTGGTAAATGTAGCGCCCTGGTTGCTGCTGTAATATAAATATTTGCCCGTTTTGCCGCTGCTGAAAAACATGCGGTTACCAGATGATGCCGAGATGATACCCGATTGCGGACTTACGGTAAAGTCAACCTGGGTCCATCCGTTTGTTTGCGAAGGTACTACTAAGGTAAATTCGGTAGCGCTGGTTAGTTTTAAACCGCTGTTAACGGTTAAGTATATTTTACCTGTTACAGCACCTTGGGGTACCGTAACTTTTAATTGTGTTTCGGTAGCTGATATTACACTGCCTGTAAATACATTGTTTTGCGGACCGGTAAAATGCACCACATTATCGGCCCGTGTTTTACTGAAATTTGTTCCGGTAATAGTAATGGTATCGCCAACCTTAGCGCTTGCGGGGGCAAATGAGGTAAAGGTAGCTGCCCCAATGTAGCTAAATACGGGGCCGGTGGTTACTTCGCTGTTTTTAACTTTTACAGATACTGCACCTGTTGAGCCTTCTGTAGGCGCACGTACCAATAGTTTAGTGGCAGTGGCCGATATTACAACGGCATTTGTGCCATTGAATTTTACAATATCATCGGCAGTTGTGGTACTGTAATTAACACCGGCAATGGCAATGGTATCGCCGGGGCGGCCCCTGTTAGGGGTGATGCTTTCAATAGTGGGTTTGTCGGCAACAGGGGTAGGGTCTTTTACTTCTGATTTTGACTTGGTTACTACAGATGCATAGGTTATAGTGAATGAGCCTGATGAGTTAAACTCGCGGCCACTTGCATCTTTAAACATAATATTCCATTTTACGGTTATGTCGGTTTCGGTAATAGTAATTTCTATTGAGCCCGAGAACGCGTAATACTCATTGCCCGCACTGTAATAGTAAACATAACTTTGTACCGGCGTAGTTGAATTTATTTTAATGGTTTTTGTACCGGGGTTAAGTGATGTACCCGATTTTTTGCTTAATGCAAGGGCGCCGTTCTTTAGGTCGTCAATAAAGAAACCCAGTTTGCTGCCATCAGCATCAAGTGTTGCAATTGTTTCTAACGATTTTACGCCATCGCCCGATGTGCTGTATAGGGTTGATTTTATACCATCCTGCTTTATAGCGAAATCTTTGCCATCAATTTTACCTTTTATAGATGAGGTTTTTACCTCTGTTGGCGGAGGTGTTGGCTTAATAATGGTTTCTTTTTTACATGAGGGTATCACTGTTAATAATAGCAGTAATATGGCTGTTGTTTTTAATAGTTTTTGTAAGTGTGTTTTCATGAGTGGCAAGGGATTAAATTTTTATAAAATTCTATAAATTAGCCCCTTACGCATATACCGCATATACAGTATATTTTTGTGCGTACTAATACGCACAAAAAAACCCCTCTAAAATGAGGGGCTTTAAATATGTTTTACGTAATGTTTATGCGCAATACAGAAAATGCCCATGCCCTACATTGCAATAAGACGGCTGGCATCCAATGGGTGTACTACCCGGGACTGGGAATGGTGAGCCACCTGCACCGTCACAATAAGTTTGGATCTCGCCGGCACCGCCTCTGATCTCTTTTTGCTCATTTCTTGATAATTCTTTTTTCAGGCTTAGTTTGCCCATTGGTTTTGATGTTTTCATGATTTAATTATTGGTTATAAAATAAATATAAGAATATAGATTTAATTACTGTGCAATAATTTTCAATAACCCGTAGTAAAGCAGGCGTTTAACTACGTCAATCATCAATAACTCAAAGGCGGGATAGTCGTCTTTTACCTCTTCTTCCGAAAAGTATTGTTTCATTTCAGTTAACAACTCTTCAGTGGTAAATGTGTTTTTAAGCGTTTCGATGATGATCAGGTCTAATTCATCCGGATAATATTCTTTAATGCCTGCCTGCAATACATCAGGCAATAATATTGCGGTTAGTTCAGATCTTTCCTGGCCGAAATTTCTTTCAACAATTGTGGGGATGTCTTTCAGATAATCATATTTCCAATACCAACCGAGGCCCAACTGTAAATATTCCTCTTGTATTCTGACCCGGGTTTGCAGTATGGCATTTTTAGGTAACGAAAAGATACTTTGAATCAGGTTATAATCATCAATGTTTTCTGCATAAAGTTTGTTTATCGCGGTAAGGCCGGAATATGTTTTTCGTAGAAAGATATTTCTTTCATATTCCAAATGAAATATCTCTAATAGGCGTTCTTTATCATCAGTACTTAGCTTACTTGAGTTTACCAAATCATTGAAATGCTCAGGCGTTATGTTTTCATCAAGATCTATTTTCTGATCGTACTTTTTATTCACATAATCAATTGCAGCACGGGTGCGGATGAATACTTGCTCAAAACGAGTGGGAGATTTCTTTTCTTTTGATACTGGGGATAAGCTGGTAATTGTAAGTTGCGGTAAGTTATATATAGCAGACCTGATACCAGTATCGGCATCGCGCAGCAAATTTATTATGCGGTAATAGTATTCCGGGTAATCCTTTCTGAGGGTTTTTGCAAGGTGATCGCATACATGCGCATATTGTTTAAAACCACCAACCGGGTGTACCATCTGCAAGTGCGGATAATCCTCAAAACGGATATAGTCTTTAAACACCGGGTCCTCAACCGGAGGTTTGTAATAGCTTACAGGGATGTTTGATTCTGCAGCGAGCTGGCAGAACAGGTATTGTTCGAAAATCAGATTTAGGCTGCTGGTAGTCATTTTCTCAAGGTCAGCCTTGTTCTTATCTATAAATTCAAAAGCCCGCCTGCTGTATTCTTTAAAAAAGGATAGATCATGGCCGCCTAATAAACCGGCATTGCTTGCATAGACATCTTTTTGCTCATAGTTCTTTCTTAAAAATGATTCCGGTATAAAAGATAAATGATCGTTTATTTGATTTAGGATGTCGGCATAAAACGGGAGGTTTTTATCCAGGTTTTGTGCTAAAAGCGGCGAATTAAGGACGTTTTGAGGCGGTTTTTGCCACAGATAAACATCTCCATCCAGGTGCAGAAAAGGTTCGGTTTGGATGCTGTATGTATATATTTTAGCCAGGGCCCATAAACTGGGGTGGTAATTGTTAAGCCTGCCTTGTAAGGCTGTAGATACTGTTGTATAGGGTAGTTGCAACAAATCAACCAGGAGTTCTTTCCCGGCCTTGTCTGTTACCAGGTTTACAGATCCAAATATACTTTTAGCCTGCAGGCAGCTCAGGGCCCAGCTCATCCAATGATACTCGGGGGAGAGCCAGCCGGCTTTTAGGCCTAATAATTTTTTTTTACTTATATCCTCAGGACCTGTCCAAAATGTTTGAAGAAATTTCATGGGTGTTTAAGGCAGGTTTGTGTTTATAATAAGGCAATGTTTTATCTAATGTAATTAAACATAAAGAAAAACACGCATCAAGATTTACGCAGGACGCAAAAAAGCCTTCATGTTTTTTGACATGAAGGCCCACATTTTATAAAAACTATTTTATCTGCTAAACTTCTGCTAAGCTGTCACCGGTTACGGTTGCTTTAATTTTTGCTTCCAGTTCTTCGGCCAATTCCGGGTTATCCAGTATCAATTGTTTAACTGCATCACGGCCCTGGCCAAGGCGGGTTTCGCCATAGCTAAACCATGAGCCTGCTTTTTTAATGATGTTGTATTCAACACCCAGGTCAATGATTTCGCCGGCTTTTGAGATACCCTCGCCAAACATAATATCGAACTCGGCTATACGGAACGGAGGAGCAACCTTGTTTTTAACGATCTTCACCTTAACACGGTTACCAGATACTTCGTCGGTATCTTTAATTTGCGATATACGGCGTACATCCAAACGTACCGAAGCGTAGAATTTCAAAGCGTTACCACCGGTTGTAGTTTCAGGATTACCAAACATAACACCAATTTTATCGCGCAACTGGTTAATAAATATACAGCAGCAACCTGTTTTGCTGATGGTACCGGTTAGTTTACGCAATGCCTGCGACATTAAACGGGCATGTAAACCCATTTTGGAATCGCCCATTTCGCCTTCAATCTCGGCTTTTGGCACTAACGCCGCAACAGAGTCGATAACCAAAATGTCAATAGCGCCTGAGCGGATCAGGTTATCGGCAATTTCTAAAGCCTGCTCACCGTTATCCGGTTGCGAGATCAAAAGGTTCTCTACATCTACACCTAATTTTTTTGCGTAGAAGCGATCGAACGCGTGTTCTGCATCAATAAAAGCGGCAATGCCACCTTTCTTTTGTGATTCGGCTATGGCATGTATAGCTAAAGTAGTTTTACCAGACGACTCAGGGCCATAGATCTCTATCACTCTGCCTTTTGGTAAACCGCCTACACCTAAAGCAATATCAAGGCCTAAAGAGCCGGTTGATATTGTTTCGGTAGCTTCAATAGCGGCATCACCCATTTTCATGATGGTGCCTTTACCGTATGATTTTTCCAGCTTATCTAACGTTAGCTGTAATGCCTTTAATTTATCTGCGTTGCTCATATTAAACTAATGTGAAACAAATATAAAACATAATTTTATAATTACTAATATTTTTAGTAATTATTTTTTATTTGTTTGGTTACCTGTAAACTTACCTATCTGTTGCCTGGTAATCAAATATCTTTATCAACACTATGCTTAGCCAATTCTTTACTTATTGTGTTTAAAGCTTTCTTCTTTTTGGCATCTTTTGCTTTTTTTATTTTAACTGCTTCAGCTTTCAGTAAAGCTGTTTCGGTGTTGTGCTGTTCATAATATTTACAGAACCAGGTAAGCGGGCAGATCTCGCATTTTGGGGTGCGTGCCACGCAGATATAACGGCCATGCAGTATTAGCCAGTGATGGGCAATAGCCAGGGTGTTTTCGGGAAGGAATTGTACCAGTTGTTTCTCTACCGCCAGCGGTGTAGTTGCACGGGTGGTTAGGCCTATACGGTTAGATACCCTGAAAACATGTGTATCAACAGCAATGGCCGGTGCATCAAATACTACCGATGCAATCACATTAGCAGTTTTGCGCCCAACGCCGGGCATTTGCTGCAATTCATCCAGGCCTGATGGTACTACACCATTAAATTTCTCCACCAGCATTTTACCCATGCCTGCCAGGTGTTTGGCCTTATTGTTTGGATAACTTACGCTACGGATATAGGTAAAGATCTCATCAGCATCAGATGCCGCAAGGGCAGCCGCATTCGGGAAACGTTTAAACAGGGCTGGGGTAACCTGGTTAATGCGCTTATCTGTACATTGGGCCGACAGGATGACTGCTACAAGTAACTCATAAGGGCTGTTGTAATGCAATTCGGTAACTGCGTTGGGCTGGTTTTTTGAAAAGTATTCTACAAAATGGCGGTAGCGTTCCTGTTTAAGCATTTAATTTATTGGTTCATTAGTGCAATGGTTTATTAGCACTTGCGGAAGCATTGTGCCAATGGATGCAAAAGTCTTTAATAATTAGGAGATGAGCAAGAAACAAAATTTGTTTGCATAGTAAAGTATAACTGCTTAAAAATCAACCCAAAAACGAACGCCTAATTGTATCGTAACCGCACACTTAGCGCATTGATTGTGGGCATAAGTGTCATAAAATCAATGCATTACAAACATGGCATTTTGTTGGTTAGTATTTAGATACCAAAAGTATAAGTCATGTTTAAAAATTATCTGTTAAGTGCCGTCCGCAGTCTCAGAAAGTTCAGATTGTTCACTTTTCTTAACGTATTTGGGTTAGCAAGCGGGATGGCTTGTAGTATACTCATTTTATTATGGGTGCAGGATGAGCTTAGTTATGATAAGTTTAACGCCGATACTGCCCATACATATAGGCTGGTAGCAAATGTTTCCGGTTCAGACGCTGCGGTAACACCACCCCCTGTTGTTATGGCAATGAAGCAGCAGATGCCATCGATTAAAAGTATCACCAGGTTAGTGCCCCTGAATGCTACTGTTACGGTAGGTAACCAAAAGTTTGCCGAGAAAAGCCTGGAGTATGCCGATCCTAACTTTCTGCAAGTGTTTAATTACCCGCTTTTGCAGGGGAATAAAAACTCCGTGCTTTCGCGCCCGGATGGTGCTGTCGTTACCGAAGCCGCAGCTATAAAATACTTTGGTAAAGCTAACGCCATCGGGAAAGTGTTACATGTAGATAATAGCATTAACGGCAATAATTATGTAGTAACGGGGGTATTAAAAAACCTGCCACATAATTCGCATCTGCAATTCGAAGTGCTGCTCCCTATTGATTTCTATAATAGAGATAATGGGGACGTATGGGATAATTTTTCGGTTTACAGCTACGTGCAGCTGGATGCTTCGGTTAAGGCAACCCCGGTGCTTATTGGCGGCCTGGAAAAGCAGATCAATAGCATCTATAAACTTAACGATAAAAGCAACACTAAAACCAGCTATACTTTACAGCCCCTTACGGAGATCCATTTACACTCTCATTTTTTAGGGGATGTTGCCGGCCAGGGGAACAGCCAAAACGTGACCATCTTTTTACTGATCGCGGTTTTTATCCTGGTTATCGCCTGTATCAATTTCATGAACCTATCTACCGCGCTGGGGGCGCAAAGGGCTAAGGAAGTTGGCCTGCGTAAAACAATCGGGGCTATGCGTTTTCAGTTGATCGCCCAATTTATCAGCGAATCGTTATTAGTGGCACTGCTCTCGTTAGTAATTGGTATTGGCATTGCCTGGCTGCTGTTGCCGGTATTTAATATCGTTTCGTTTAAAGCCATCACCATCAATCTGCTCGACTTTAAAATTATTGGCGAACTTCTGCTTTTGGCGATTTTTGTGGGAATTGTATCGGGTAGTTACCCTGCTTTCTTTATGTCGTCTTTTAAACCGGTGGCTGTATTAAAAGGATTGAAACCCATAAACGGACAACGGTCAATTTTAAGAAGTGGGCTGGTTATTGTACAATTCAGTATTTCGGTGATATTAATGGTGAGTACGCTGGTGGTCAACAGTCAGCTTAAATTTATCAGAAGCCGGGATATTGGGTTTAACAAACAAAACCTGCTGTATATGGAGCTGCCGCAAACCGGCGACCTGCAAAGTAATTATTCAGCTGTAAAAGCAGCCATGCAACAACAAACCAGACTAACAGACTACACACGAATAAATAGTTTACCCACTAATCTGCAAAACGGCTCGAGCCAGGTAAACTGGCCCGGTAAAGATCCCAAACAACATGTGCTGTTTCCTCAAATAGTTATTGATGGTAATTTTATTAAGGTGTTTGGGATGCATATATTGGCGGGGCGGTCATTTGATGATAACTTAAAAACTGATGAGGGCAATTATGTATTAAATGAAACCTCGGTTAAAGTTATGGGCATGACCACTGCTAATGCAGTAGGAAAAAAAATAAGCTACAATGGCCAGATAGGTACCGTAATAGGCGTTGTAAAGGATTTTAATTTTAAACCGGTGCAACAGCCAATTGAGCCCCTTATTTTGAGGAACACCAATAAAGGTGGTTTTGTGGTAGTTAAAACAAACCCGGCAAACATCAAACAAAGTATAGCCAGCCTTAAATCGGTATTCCGCAGCGTTTACCGCGATGAGCCCTTTTTATACGGCTTTGTAGACCAGGACCTAAACAAAATGTATGAATCTGAGAGCCGTACGCAGGTAGTGTTCAATACCTTCTCTGTGGTTTCCATTATCATATCATGCCTTGGCCTTTTTGGGCTGGCTACCTTTACTACGCAGCGCAGGCTAAAGGAGATAGGGGTAAGAAAAGTGCTTGGGGCAAATACAACCGGGATAGTGGCCATGCTCACCAAAGATTTTGTAAAACTGGTCGCGATGGCTTTGCTGGTTGCTTTCCCTGCTGCCTGGTTCCTGATGAATAAGTGGCTGGATGGCTATGTTTACCGCATCCAGATCAGTTGGTGGATGTTCGCGATTGCGGGGATGGCAGCTATTGTTATATCAATCATAACCATAAGCTATCAGTCTATAAGGGCAGCGTTAAGTAACCCTGTAGAGAGTTTAAAAACGGAATAGGAGTAAAATAGAAAGGTTCATAAATCAAGCTGCCGGATTTTGCATCCAAACTGTTTGATCTATGAACCAGTGCTTTTTGGCGTAGTACTACTTAGCGCAGGCTTTTCGAATAATCGAGGATGTAATGAATGGTCTGCAGTTTTGGCTTTTTCTTTAAAAGATCCAAATCAGCGCGGATAGAACGATAGAATATCACATCGTCCGCCTCCAGATTTTCATATACTTCTGATTCTTTCACTTGGGCTTTGTTAGTGACTGCATTAAAAATTGAAGTAAAGGTTTCACCCATAAGCTGTTGTTGTTTGAGATATAAAAATAACGAGAATTATTTGGTAATATTTTATGAAGATGAAAATTAAATGAAATTTTTTTCTCAGGTTAATTTATGCTTTATATGCATGGTTCAAATTAAGAATATTAACTCGTTCTTTTGAAATCAGCATCTTCAACACGATTTTAAACGACATTAAGCAACCTGATATTGTGAAATAACGCAAATAAAAAAAGCCGCCCCGTTTACAGGGCAGCTTGCAACATTTTGTACCGTTTTTAAAATCAGTTTTTTAAACTCAGCTCTTTATTCTGCATCATTTTACGCAGGTTATTAAGTGCGTACCTCATACGGCCAAGGGCGGTGTTAATACTTACATCGGTAACATCGGCTATTTCTTTAAAGCTCATATCACCAAAGTGGCGCATAATCAATACCTCTTTTTGCTCGGATGGCAAAAGTTGGATAAGCGATTTCAGGTCCTTATGTGTTTGCTCGCGTACCAAACGGTCTTCGGCGCTCTCATCATAATTGCCCAATACTTCAAAAATATCAAAGTCGTCGCCGTTGCTCACCATAGGCGCGCGTTTTTCACGGCGGAAATGGTCTATCACCAGGTTATGGCCAATTCGCGTTACCCATGGTAAAAACTTACCTTCCTCGTTATATTTACCGGCTTTTAGCGTATTAATAACTTTAATAAACGTATCCTGGAAAATATCCTCGGCAAGGGCTTCGTCCTTAACAAGTAAATAAATAGAAGTGTAAATTTTTGACTGGTACCGCCTGATGAGTTCAACAAGGCCTGCCTCGTCGCCGGCAATGTACAGATGGATTAGATCCTGATCACTTTTCAATTGAAAATCCATAGAAAGCTACTAATAAACTAAATTAAATTTTTTGTCGTTATTAAAAGTAGAGTTCTATCTATAGCGTTTCTTTTTAGGGTTAAGAATAATTTTACCCTCAAATATAATAATCTTAAAAAATAAAAACAAATATTTTTTAACGGGGTATGTTGCGTTCGGCCAAATTTTGGTTTGTGTCAGCATATTGCAAACTCTTTTATTAATAACCATTTATCCATTACAATTACTCAAACCGATTTGGATAAGGCTAAAAATTTTAGGATTTTTGCAGCCGGAAAAATACACAATATCAATTGTAAATTTCCCCCAAACTTATAAATATACTAACGGTTCAAATAATCGGGCTTTACCGTTTAGACTGTATGGTGCCGCCGGGGTTTAACCGGCCATCAAATTTTAATAAGGTAAAGCAACGAACCATGATCTAACAGCAGCAAATGATCAAAGAAGCAGAAAAAGATCCGCAAAAAAATATTATCATAAAAGGCGCCAGGGTACACAACCTTAAAAATATGGATGTGGCTATCCCCAAAAACAAGCTGGTTGTTATAACGGGCATGTCGGGTTCGGGTAAATCGTCGCTGGCGTTTGATACCCTTTATGCCGAGGGGCAACGCCGCTATGTGGAGAGCCTGTCATCATACGCACGCCAGTTTTTAGGCCGTATGAACAAGCCCGATGTTGACTATATTAAAGGTATAGCCCCGGCAATAGCTATCGAACAAAAAGTTATTACCAGCAATCCGCGCTCAACTGTGGGTACCTCTACCGAGATATATGATTACCTGAAGCTACTTTTTTCGCGCATAGGTAAAACTATATCACCTGTATCAGGCGGCATCGTAAAAAAAGATTCGGTTACCGATGTGATCAATTTTATTACGGCCCTGCCCGATGAAACACAGGTAACTATACTTTGCCCGCTGCATCCGCACAATAACCGCAGTATTAAAGAGGAATTGGCCGTTTTAATGCAAAAAGGTTTTGTAAGGGTTGAATTTAACGGGCAGGTATCGCGTATCGAATCGTTATTAGAAGATGAAACCATCGACGGAGCATCTATGGTAATGGATGAGGAAGCCGCCCCTGCAAAAACCAAAAAGACAAAAGCAAATGTTAAAGGTGAAGAAGCTGAATCATCATTGCCT
>NZ_JBAZRC010000049.1:0-1288 GCF_041663085.1 Mucilaginibacter sp. | reverse complement strand
TTCTGTGGTGCGGATTGTTATAGACCGTATTACCAAGAACGAGGAAGACGAGACCATCAGTCGCCTGGCCGACTCTATACAAACCGCATTTTTTGAAGGCAAGGGCGATTGTTACGTACAATACCGCGAGCCGGATGCCGATAAGGAAACAGAACGTTTCTTCTGCGACCGTTTTGAACTGGATAATATCCGCTTTGAAGAGCCTACAGCAAACTTTTTTAGCTTTAATAACCCTTATGGTGCATGTAAAAAATGCGAGGGCTATGGCAAGGTAATTGGCATTGACGAGGACTTGGTTATCCCCGATAAAAGTAAAACCATTTACGAAGGCGCTATTGCCCCATGGCGTGGCGAAAAAATGCGGGAGTGGAATGAGGTGCTGGTAAAAAGCGCACTGAAATTTGATTTCCCCATACATCGCCAGTATAACCAGCTTACCGAAGAGCAGCAACGCTTGCTGTGGACGGGTAACCAATACTTCCGCGGGCTGGATGCTTTCTTCAAGGAAATGGAGGAGCAGACCTATAAGATTCAATACCGTGTGTTGCTGTCCCGCTACCGGGGTAAAACTACCTGCCCCGAGTGTAAGGGCAGTAGGTTAAGGAAAGATGCATCATACGTAAAAATAGCAGGCAGATCCATCACCGATGTGGTGCTGATGCCTTTAGATACCGCGCTTGATTTTTTCAGCAATATTCAATTAAATGAAACGGATGCCAAAATTGGTAAACGCCTGCTGCTGGAAATAATAAACCGGCTGGTGTTTTTAAATAATGTTGGCTTAAGCTATTTAACGCTTAACCGTTTGTCAAACACCTTGTCGGGTGGCGAGTCGCAGCGTATTAACCTGGCTACTTCATTGGGTAGCAGTTTGGTGGGCTCGATATACGTACTGGATGAGCCAAGCATTGGCCTGCACCCACGCGATACACAACGTTTAATAACCGTGCTAAGATCATTACGTGATGTGGGCAATACGGTTTTAGTTGTGGAACACGAAGAAGAGATCATGAAAGCTGCCGACCATATTATTGATATTGGCCCCGAAGCCGGTACGCATGGCGGTAACCTCATATTCACCGGTACGTACGACCAGATCATTGTTGACGATAACAGCCTTACCGGTAAATACCTGAGTGGCCGCGAAGAAATAGCCATCCCCAAAACGCGCCGTAAATGGAGCGATTTTATTGAGATAAAAGGTGCCCGCGAAAACAACCTGAAACATGCCAATGCTAAATTCCCGTTAGGTATACTTACGGTGGTAACGGGCGTATCCGGCTCGGGT
>NZ_JBAZRC010000048.1:0-29049 GCF_041663085.1 Mucilaginibacter sp. | reverse complement strand
AGGCCAAAAAGAATGCACCGCTTATAAAAGAAGCCCAAAGCATGCTGTTGAAATGGGAGGCAGGCGACCCGGAAGTGATAAAGCTGTGGAAAACCATGAACGGCTGGGTTTACGACGGCTTTGATGTTACCTACAAAACGCTGGGCGTAAACTTTGATAAGTACTATTACGAAAGCAATACCTATTTATTAGGTAAGGATATTGTTGAAGAAGGCCTTGAAAAGGGTGTTTTCTTTAAAAAAGAGGATGGATCGGTTTGGATAGACCTGACCGCTGAAGGCCTTGACCAGAAACTGGTTTTACGTGCCGACGGTACATCTGTTTACATTACGCAGGACTTGGGTACCGCCCAGTTAAAATACGATGATTATAAGATGGACGAATCCATCTACGTAGTAGGTAACGAGCAGGATTACCACTTTAAAGTATTGTTCCTGATACTGCAAAAGTTGGGTAAAAGCTGGGCGCAGGGTTTATACCACTTATCGTACGGGATGGTAGATCTGCCGTCGGGTAAAATGAAAAGCCGCGAGGGTACGGTAGTGGATGCCGACGACCTGATGGCGGATATGTTTGATACTGCCAAAAAGCAAACAGAAGAAATGGGTAAGGTTGACGGTTTTACGGAAGAGGATAAGACTAAGCTTTACCGTACCATTGGTATGGGCGCGTTAAAATACTTCCTGCTGAAGGTTGATCCTAAGAAACGCCTGTTATTTGACCCGAATGAATCGGTAGATTTTCAAGGGCACACCGGGCCGTTCATCCAATACACGCATGCAAGGATCAAATCGGTACTAAGCAGGGCTAATTATACTACAGAAAGCAGCCAAAATGATGTTGCCGAACTGGATGGCATAGAGCGTGATCTGATTGTCACTCTGTCGAAATTCCCCGAAGTTATTACGGAAGCAGCGGCAGGGCATAGCCCGGCATTAATTGCCAACTATGTGTATGAACTGGCCAAAACTTATAACAAGTTTTACCACGAAAAACCTATTCTGCAAGCCGAGGAAGAACGGTTGAAACAATTCCGCCTGCAATTATCTGCCGCATCAGCAAAGGTCATCAGCAAAGCTATGGGTTTGCTGGGTATTGATGTACCTGAGAGGATGTAAGAAAGAGAGTCAAGAAATTTAGACATAAGAATCAAGACAGAAAAGCCCCCCGGTTATGCCAGGGGCTTTTCTCATAAATGTACTTCCTGGCTTCTTGCTTCTTATCGTCTTAAGTCTCTCAGACTACCTTCTCCAATGGCCTCTGTGCCATACATACCCACGCGGGCTGCGAGCCCAGCTGCCTTGTATATATACGCGGTTTGCACGGGCACGGGTATAATATCCATTTCTGTAAACGTAACGGTTACCGCGGTAAACCCATTCACCGGGTACCCAGTAAGCTCCGGCATAAGGGGCTACAGGGCGGACGTAAACCGGTTCAACAGGTTGTTCAACAACGTAACCCTCAGTTGCACATGATGCCAGGAACAGCGAACCAGCCATTGCTGCCATTATTCCAAATTTTGATATTGTTTTCATCTGTAATGTAGTTTTATGTAGGACAGATGGCGGAAAAAAAGGTTTAAAATGCGGAGACGGGAACGCAAAAAGAACCACTTCATTGCTTCGTACCTCGCAATGATGGGTGGGGAATTGAGCTTAATTATTCACCCCAAAATCTGTAACAAAACGCTTAATTTAGCCTCCTATAAATATGATTATCCCGCCTGTATCCATCCACAGAAACATTTGGTTTACCTTGTTAACGGCTTGCTTAATTTTAGGCGGCGGCTTATTTATTCTGCATCATGTGCCGGCAGCTAAAAAGGATATGGTAGCAACGGCGTTTTTAGGGGATATCATAATCACTTTCCCGGTTGCTTATTATTTGTTATTAATGCGACCGCTTAAACTAAAAAAACGCAGCCTTTTTTTGGTGACCAGCTGCTGCCTTGCTGTGGCTTATTTTGTTTTACCCGCTCATCAGCAAGGTTATATCGAACGGATAAAAAAGCTTACGATGTTTGCAGAACTGGGCCTGCTTATTTATGCTGTAAGCAAAATAAAACGCATAAACGCTATTTACAAACAACTAAAAGTAGCCGAGCCTTATAACCCATATCTGTTGCGTAAAAGTATGGTTGAGATACTGGGAGATAGTATCGGCATAAAATTAATGGCGTCTGAGATTGGTATGCTTAAATTAGGGTTGATGCCTTTTGGGAAAAAAGACGAGATATCACCGGCTGCTACCAGTTACAGCATTCACAAAGACGCGGGCTATATAGCCCTGTTTAGCATTTTTATGTTTGCCTGTTTTGCCGAATTGATAGGCTTACACTTACTGATAGCCCATTACAGTAACACCGCGGCGATAATTATAAGTATACTCACCGTTTACGGTATCGTTATAATAGTGGGCGACCTGGCAGCCATAATCAAAAAGCCGGTATTGGTTTTGCCAGACAAGCTGATACTAAGAACGGGTATCCGCTGGGTAGCCGACGTTGAACGGGGCAATATTTTATCTGTAGAAAAACTCAGGACGGGTTTTGAACCGGATAAAGATACTTTCAGCGGCGGAATCCTGAAAAGTAGTATCAACATCTGCTTTACATTCGCCCTACCCGTTAGCGTTGAACGGGTTTACAGCAAAACCGTATCAGTCACTAAAATAGTAATGACCGTTGATGATGCGGATAAGCTGATAGCGGAATTGAGCTAAACATTTAATTTGCTAAAGAACTCGTCATTGCGAGTACGAAGCAATCTCAAGATTATGCATGCCGCTTTGCATGTGCCATTATCTATCGGGAGATTGCTTCGTACCTCGCAATGACGCGTGGGGAAATGTAGCTGCATTAAGCAAACTTCTCCGCCACAACTAAATCCTTACTGCCCGCAGTATATTTGTAAAAGCCGCTGCCGCTTTTAACACCCAGGTGGCCTGCGGTTACCATATTTACCAACAGCGGGCATGGGGCGTATTTAGGGTTGCCAAAGCCGTTATGCAGTACTTTCAGTATTGCAAGGCAAACATCAAGGCCAATAAAATCCGCCAGTTGCAGCGGGCCCATAGGGTGGGCCATACCCAGCTTCATTACAGTATCAATCTCGTGTACGCCGGCCACGCCTTCAAACAGGGTGTAAATGGCCTCGTTTATCATCGGCATCAATATGCGGTTGGCTACAAAGCCGGGGTAATCGTTCACCTCAACAGGGTCTTTACCCAATTGGCGCGATAGCTCCATAATAGTATCAGTCACCACATCTGTAGTCGCATATCCGCGAATCACCTCCACCAGTTTCATAACCGGCACGGGGTTCATAAAGTGCATACCTATTACATTGGCCGGGTTAGCGGTAGCTGCTGCAATTTCAGTAATGGATATGGATGATGTGTTTGATGCCAGTATTACGTCGGGCTTGCAAACTTCGCTAAGCTGTTTAAACAGTTTTAGTTTTATTTCGCGGTTTTCGGTAGCGGCTTCTACAACCAGGTCGGCGTTGGCGGCGCCGTCCTTTACATCGGTATAGGTTTTTATGTTGTTTAGGGTGGCTGTTTTGGCGGCTTCGTCAATACTGCCTTTTTTTATCTGGCGGTCCAGGTTTCCGGCAATGGTTTGCAGGGCTTTTTGCAGAGCGGCATCGCTGATATCAACAAGCGATACACTGAACCCGTTTTGCGCGAAAGTATGGGCTATGCCGTTACCCATGGTACCCGAGCCTATAACTGTAATATTCTTCATCGTATAATTGGTTTTGTAAGCAAAAATGATGATCTGTTTACATTGCAAACTTAAGATTTACTATTAGGTTTGTATAACCGGATTTTAAATTAATTAAGCTGATCCACAAGATTTTTACGCGCACTACCTATGTATAATTTCCTTAAATTGGTTTTGGTATATGGTTTTATAACCATCACAACTGCGCTAAACGCACAGCAAATATTGGAGGTAAAAGGCAAGGTTGAGACCATAGAAGGAAGGCCTTTGACAAATATAACCGTATCCATCTTCGGCAAAAACTTTACTAACTGGTCTGTTGCCGTCACCGATTCGTTAGGTAACTATGTTATACCATCGGTTTATAATGGAGATACCTTGTATTTTTCGGCATTGGAGATAGAAGGGAAACGAATAATTGTGGAGGGGAATAATTATATACTCGCCAGGGTGCAGCAGGCTATTAATTATAGGCGGGGCGCTGTAGTTGAGGAGGAAATAGATTCGCTTAAAACTTATCCATCACAAAAGCGTAAACCTCGATTTTTTCACTATATCGCAATTACTCCTGCACCATTCAAAACCTGGCGAGATTTTGAAATTGAGGTAAAAAAGGAATTAAAATACCCAGCTACTGCAATTAAGAACCAAACTCAAGGCGTAGTTGTAGTAGGATTAACAATCGCAAATACAGGAGCGGTTAAAGACCTGAAAATTATAAAAGGCATTGGCAGCGGCTGCGATGAAGAAGTGCTGCGAATAATGAAATTGCATCCTAAATGGCTCCCGGGGTTAGAAAATGGCCACCCGGTTGGTGGCGAAGTAGAATACGCAGTTACATTCAGGCTGAAGGGAAAATAATGTATTCCCCGGCTGCTTTAACAGATTCCTTATCTATGGTATTCATAAATGGTAGCAGCCCTAAATGCTTTACCTGCGCATACGTTGTAATATAATCCTCGGTAGATGCATTTTCCTCGCCATTAAATAAAATACCCTTAATAGGGATGCCACGCTGTTTTAAAGCTTCTATGGATAACAATGTATGGTTAATACTGCCCAGGTAGTTTTGCGAAACCAGTATTACTTCTGCATTTAATTGTTTTATCAGGTCGATAACTAAAGCATGGTTGTTTAAAGGCACCATTAAACCACCCGCGCCTTCAATTAGTAACTGGTTATTTGTTTTTGGGGCGATAATAGTTCTTTCGTCTATTTCAATACCATCCAAAGCTGCTGATTTATGGGGCGAGTAGGGCTGGGTTAAGCGATAAGCCTCCGGGTGGAAAACGGAGGTTGTATTAGATATCAGCCTTTGCACCTTCATGGTATCAGAATTATCTAACTCGCCGGATTGTACAGGTTTCCAGTAATCGCATTTTAATTTCTCCACCAATATGGCCGATATCAGTGTTTTGCCTATATCTGTGCCAATGCCGGTAACAAATAACGGTTTATGATGCATGAATGATGTTGTTTATGGTTGATGTAAGCAGGTTAATTTCTTCGATAGTATTATAGGAGTGAAGACAAATGCGGATGCGTTCGGCACCCTGAGCCACCGTAGGGCTTAGGATAGGCCGTACATCCAGTCCTGCGGTTTGAAGCTGCTGCGCCGCAAGTTTGGCTTTAACATTACTGCCTAAAATAATACACTGTATAGCGCTATCGCTTTGTAACAAAGGGTAGGCGGGGTTGGGTTTAATTCCCTGTTTAAATAGCTTGATATTCTGTTGAAGCCGTAAAATATCGGCGCCCGAACGTGCTACAAGCTGGTAAGTTATCTTTACTGCTGCCAGCTGATGGAAAGAGGCCGCCGTAGTATAAATGAAAGATCGTGCAAAGTTTATCAGGTATTGGCGCAGTATATCGCTGCCCAATACAATGGCCCCATGGCATCCCAAAGCCTTACCAAAGGTTACCACACGGGCAAATACCTTATCCTGTAAGCCTAAATGACTAATCAATCCCTGTGGGTACAAACCTACGGCGTGTGCTTCATCCACAATTAAATGTGCGCCATATTGCTCAGTAAGAGCAATGACATCAGCAATTGGTGGCGTATCGCCGTCCATCGAGTAAACGCTTTCTATTACCACATAACAAATACCTTTAGCAGCCTTTAGTTTGCTCTCCAGGCTCTCCATATCATTATGGCGGAATGTGTACCGGTTGGCGTAGCTTAAGCGTGCACCGTCAATAATAGAGGCGTGTATCAATTCGTCGCATATAATGGTATCGCCTTTTTGTGGCAGGGATGAGAATAAGCCCACATTGGCATCATATCCCGAATTAAATAATAAACCCGATTCGGCCTGGTGAAAAGCCGCAATTTGTTTTTCCAGATCTTCCGCATAAGTTAAATTACCCGAGATTAGGCGTGAGCCCGTAGCCCCGTTTAAACTATCCGGATGGTTATCAATTTCTTTTTGAATAGCATCTTTTAAAAAAGGGGAGCGGGCAAAACCAAGGTAGTCATTAGAGCAAAAATCCACCAGTTCGCTCTGCGGTCGCAAGGCGCGGTAATTGCCAAGCTGCCTGCGCTCATCAAGTTTATCCTGCATGTATTTATCTGATGATGCCAATCGCTTTAATTTTCTGCTAAAATAAAAAAAGCGGCCTATAGCCGCTTCTTTTATTTTAGCAATACTGTTTATTACTTGTTCTGGCCACCGCCGTTTTGCATACGGGCACGTCTTTCATCCATTTCTTTTTGGTAGGCAGCTGCCTGCTCCGGTGTTAATACAGCTTTAACTTTTTCGTTAGTAGCCTGCATCATTGGGCGCATTTGTGTCCTCATGTCGCCACCTGCGTTACGCAGGCTATCCATTGATTTGGTTTGCGCATCGTAAATGGCGGTAATTTTTGTTACCTGGTCGTCGGTAAGTTTATAGGTTTCTTTCATTGCTTTAACCTTATCGGCCGTGGTCATCCTTGGGCGACCCTGCGCGTGGCTTACTGCTGATATTCCTAATACGAATAAGCAGATCATCATAATCTTTTTCATTTTTTAGTTTTTTAGTTTAACTGATGTTATGATAAAGATAACAGGGAATGGTTTAACCTGATGCACTGTAACTTAATTGTTATGTGTTATAGCTTATGTGTAACTTAAATGTTGCTGTTGGCTTTAATTCACGTCCTTGTTATTCAAATTCGCTATCGAGCGCTGCATCTGGGCCATCATACTGGTCAGGCTTTCCATAGTAGGCTCGGGCGTTGGCATTGGCATATGGGTAGATATATAGGCCTTTGCTTTCCAAACTTCCAACACATCCTCGGCGCTTATTTCGTATGGATCGTACACCGGGTTGTCTGATATCAGTTTCAGGTTACGGCCTTCTTTATATTTATTGCCTGCACGCTTGTAAACAACGCCATCATTTTTTGAGATGATGACATAAGTTTCGCCAACTTTTACATCGGCCCAGTTTTCCTGGTATTCACCTATTATAATAGTACCAGATTGCAGGGGCAGCATAGAATCGCCCTTTATCTCGAAACCACGGTAGGTGCCCTGTTTAAACATAGGCAGATATAGTTTGGGTAATTGCGATACATATTCGGGGTCGGCGTAGCCATTTAAATAACCGGCGCTGGCTTTTAGCGGCACCATCTCAATATTCTCGTTATCTTCCTTATCTACCGAAATACTTAGTATCCTGAGGTTTGCAGGATTGCCTTTTGGCTTTGGCGCCCACTTTTCGTCGATGGTTTCGTTGATGAAATCATCAATTGATATGTCAAAAAATATTGCTAATTGTTTTAGTAGTTCATATTTGGGTTCGGCACGTTCTTCTTCGTATGCGCCTACTAATGAACGTTTTATGCCTACCTGGTCGGCGAATTGCTGCTGGGTTAGCCCCTTCTTTTTGCGAAGGAATTTAATATTTTGTGAAATATTTGCCATAAAAATTTGGAATTGCTAAAATAGTTAGTATTTTTATGCTCATAAAATTAGTAATTATTTTTAAACCAGCAAAATTTTTTATCAAATGAAGAGGTTCGTTTATATAATCACAGACAGAAACAGGAAAAACTTACACGTAGGTATGTGCACAGACTTACTTAAAACCCTTAAGTTTTATGGTGAGATGCCAACTTTGTTTTTTGACAGCGCGCAGCAATTAAACCGCCTTGTTTATTTTGAAGAGATAAATACCGAAGAGCAGGCTATGGAACGCTTTAAAATGGTAAGCACCTTTACACGCCCGCAAAAAGAAAAAATGATACGCCCTGTAAACCCTGATTGGGTTGACCTTACCGCCGGTTTAAAATACGAAAGCGGTGTAAGGGTAAGACCAATATACGGCAGGCCATCAATACAACCAGCACGCAGGGCGGTTACTTTTTAACAAAAACCAAAGCGCCCGAGTTCATGCAATATCTTTTGCCGCCCCTGTCTGCAGGGCCGTCATCAAATACATGGCTAAGGTGCAAGCCGGTGCTTTTTTCAATAACCTCGTCGCGGCTCATACCAAAGCTGCTGTCGTGTACAATTTCAACCTTGTTTGGGTCTGCGGCCTTTACAAAACTTGGCCAGCCTGTGCCGCTGTCGTACTTATCGGCAGAGCTAAATAATACCTCACCGGTGGCAGCGCTTACATAAACACCTTTCTGGTGGTTATCGTAGTAAGCGTTTTTATAAGGCGGTTCGGTACCCCGGTTAACCATTATCTCGTATTGGTTTGGGGTAAGTTTCTTTTTCCACTCGGCGGCAGGTTTGCTCAACCTTCTTTTCTCCCGTGCTGTTTTATTTTGCCCGTTACTATTATCACAGCCAAAAACAGCTAATATGCTTATTGCCAGTATTGCTAAAATTGATCTTTTCATCATACTTGAATTTACGAATATCATGCCAGCATGGATGTCACTGTAAAGTCCGGATTTGACGAAAAAAGCGCCTACAAATTCCATGCGCCATCTCAAATCTCACATCTCTTCCAGATAAGTTATCGCAACTAAAACCTACCAACCCGGTGTAAAGTTCAACCCAAATACAGGTTTTTTAACATCTGTACGGTTAAACGGTATAGCATAGTATGGCTCAAGTATGATGGCTCCAAACAAATTCAGCCTTAGTGAGATACCCGCGCTTAAAGCCGGTACGCGCTGGTTGGTGTTGTAAATAGTTGTCCCATCCGGATTGGTGCCTATAACATCAGGGGCTTTTTGAAATTTTATTTGGTCGCCGCCATTCCAGGCTACACCGGCATCAAAAAACAGGTTGAGGTCGGTAAACAGAAATTTTGATTTAATGGCCGCCAGTTTCTCGGGACCGGTAAAAGGCAAACGTACTTCAAAGTTAGCCACAGCTATTCGATTACCCGACAGCTGATCGATAGTAAAACCGTTTTTATTAGCCGTACGGCCGTTGTAAAAGGTTTGCGCTTCATAACCACGGATCAGGAAGGGATAACCTACATATAGTGGGTATAGCCCCTTTGTATTATCCCCAAACCTGCCGTAACCATAAAATCTTGCAGCAAAAGTAACCGGCGCTGCGCGAATGTACTGCCTCAGGTCAACAGTAGGCGAGAAGAACCTGTATGTACCCACATTATACTCAGCCTCTAAACGGAAACGATGGCCGCCAAGAGGTACTGCAATACCCGAGTAGGAGTTGTCGCCTACTAAAGCCACGTGGCCGCTGTATACTGCGAAAGATTGCAGGTTTATGCCATAATCATCAAAAAAATCCTGGCGGGATATTTTATGTTTTTTAAAGTCAATAGCGTTGCCAATAATATTTTGGTTAACGCCGTTTGCGTCGGTTGTTGTGGTATAATCGTAATAGGTGCTGTACCTGTCAACCCGGTAGGAGTACCTGGATGCAGATGTGCCCACTTCAGCCCTTAACGAGCGCGAAATAGGGTAGGATGCAAAGGCTTGCACAGCATCTTCAAAAGTCCTTATAATATCCGTTTTTTCTTCATAAACGGGTGTTTGTTTGCCGTTAATATCAATAGTGGTAAAATCGTAACCATAATTACCCGATTGATATGGGATATGCGATATACCAAGGCCAAAATTCCAGCGGCCCTGCTGGTTAAGGTACACTACCTGCCCGCCAAAATCATATACCTCACCATTAACGGCTACCCCGGCATAGATCTGGTTACGGCCTAAAATATCTGTAAAAACGCCTTGTATGCCGCTTGATAAGCCGGCTCCATAAGTACCAATAGATGCGCCGATACCGCTGCTTGCCAAATAATCGAGCTTGAATTTTGATTTATACGGGATAGACTTAATTGAATCAAGCGGAATTTTGCGGTATGCTAAAAAGTTATTTAGGTTGGAGTTGACCAGGTCGACCCCTACAGAACGCGGCGGAGGTAGCATAGCCGCATCAAAATTAGTGGCGCCGGCCTCAACTACAGTAGGTTTAAATTCTGATGTTTTAGCTGAATAAATGGTGAATTTTTGAGCACGGTAATAGGAGTACAGCACATCGCCCTTGTTTGACAGGGTTAAGGCCGGCGAATATTCTGTAATACCACTTATCCCTGTAAACAAATTAGTCATCTGTTCAATTTTACCGTTTGCCAAAGTATAGCGATACATATTGCGAAAACCATCCCGGTTTGACAGGAAGTAGATCTGCGAGCCATCTGCCGAGTACTGCGGGTTTAGGTTGTTGGCACCGTTAAAAATATTCAGGTCTGTTATTTTGCCGGTGCCCAGATCCAATTCGGCCAGGTTAAAGGTTATTTCTTGCGATAATGATTTGTCGTAAGTAGTTCTATCCGTAGAGAAAACCACCTTTTTGCCATCCTTTGAAAAACTTGGCTGGTATTCGGTGTACTTATCATTAGTAAGTTGTTTTACGCTTTTGCTAACAAAGCTATACAGATACAGGTCGGTATGCCCTTCAGATAGCCCCTGTAAAACAATGCTTTTGCCATCAGGCGACCAGGAAAGGTTACTGAACTGCTCGGCCTTTTCCATCGAAATATCATTCAGCAGTTTACCCGATGGTACTTCAATAACCAACATCCGGTTACGGCCTTTGCTGAAAACGCTGAAAGCGAATCGTTTGCTATCCGGCGACCATGCGCCCGCTGACTCTATAAAGTTAAACTCATCAATATGAGTGTTTGATGTACTGCTGGTTAGTTTTTTAATATCGCGCCCGGTTTGTGCATCGGCCAGGTAAAGATCAATACTGAACAAGCCTTTTTGCGACAGGTAGGTGAGGAACTTCCCATCCGGGCTAACCGATGGTGCCGTAATATCGCCCCTGATCTTGGTTGTAATTAATTTACGCCCGGTTGGTACCTGTGCTGTGTCTTTTAAAAAAGGTTTATAGGTGTTTTGGATAGAGTTTTTCCATAATTGCGATAGTGTTTTATCATCATAGCCCAAGGTGCGCCTGATGCCGTATTGTACACCAAAACGTGCGGCATTTTTAAAAAACGGAACAATGACGCTATCGCCATAAGTAGAACCGAGAAACGACCAGAACGCCTGCCCGTAACGATATGGGAAATATTTGTTTGAATTGGTCAGCGCTTCAATGGTGGGGATATCATTATTCAGGTAGGCATCGCGTACCCACATGGCGGTATAAGCATCCTTTTTACCTAATGAAAGGTATTCGGCCATACCCTCAACCATCCATAGCGGTACTTCGCCGGCACGTTCATAACCTACCGAGTCGGCACCAAAAAGCATATGGTATTGAAACGCGTGTACCAATTCGTGCCCAATAACGTGGCGGGTTAGCTGGTTGGTTTCGGCAATGGGCATAATTACCCTATTCTTTAAGCTTTCGGTAACACCGCCCAAGCCAACAGATGCATCAACAAGAGTGCTTTGTTGAAAGTCGGGGTGGTTGCTGTATAAAATGATTGGATTTGGCTTGTTGAAGGTATCCCTGAAAACCTGCTGGTGCAGGGTGTACCATAGTTCGCTCTCCTGTGCGAAGCGTTTTATTGCACTATCGTTTTTTAGATAGTAGTAGATCTCGAAATGCGGGGTTTTGTAAACCTTGAACTTAAGGTTTTTATAGCGCACCTTGTTTTGCCCAAAATTTTGCGCCGTAGCCTGCCTGCCGCAAAACATAGCGGCAACAAAGCACAATAATATAAGAGGATACTTTATGGATAAATTGCAGGGGTAACGTTTATTCATATATAGCGTATTGTACAATTATGCTAATTTATATTAAATACGTACCCTAAACAAACATGGTTGCTTATTTTATTTGGTGGCCGGCGGTTTATTTTCAGGGTTCTCCTCAGGTGTGGGCACGGTTACAGGCGCGGCAGTAGTATCCATCGGCATTTCCTGTAAGCTATCTGTTGATGTTGTATCCTCCCTTATAACAGGCGACGGGCACATGTATTCCTTGGTGATCTTTACCCATGGCTTAGGGAAGGGCCCATAAGTATAGCCCGAATTTGGATCGGCATATACCTTTTCCATGAATGCCCCAAAAATAGGCAGGGCTGTATGTGAGCCTTCGCCGGTTTCTGAGTTGGTAAAATGTACGCTGCGGTCATCGGCACCCACCCATATACCTGTAACCAGGTCTTTGGTGATACCCATATACCAGCCGTCTACATAGTCGCTTGAGGTGCCGGTTTTACCGCCTATCTGGTTGTTCTTTTTCCATAAGCTTGGGTATTCCCATAAGGCCTGCGAAGTACCGCCCGGTTCTTCCATACCACCGCGGAACATATACAGCATCAGCCATGCTGTTTCTTCACTTAAAACGCGCTCTGCTTTTAAAGCAAATTCCTGTATAATGTTACCTTTTTGGTCGGTTATTTTGGTTACCAGCAGCGGGTCAACCTTTTCGCCTTTGTTAAGGAAAGTGCTGTAGGCGCGTACCATTTCATATACGGAAACATCATTTGAACCCAGGGATACCGATGGTACCGATTTTAGCGGGCTTTCGATACCTATTTTATGTGCGTATTGTACAATTTTATCCCAGCCAACGTGCTCGGTAACCTGCGCGGTAATGGAGTTTACAGATTTACCCATTGCCCAGCGTAACGACATTTCGCGGTACGAGAAGTGGAAATCGGCATTGTTGGGTTGCCAAACATCATCCTTACCGTTGTCTTTAAATTTGATAGTTACAGGCTTATCGGTAAATTTATTGCAAGGGGTAAAGCCGTTATCAAGCGCGGTAACGTAGGCAAAAGGCTTAAAGGTTGACCCTGCCTGGCGTTTGGCCTGGTTAACGTGGTCGTAATTAAAGTATTTATGATCTATCCCGCCAACCCAAACTTTAATTTTCCCGGTTGATGGTTCCATGGTCATCATACCGGTGTTTAGTATTTTGGTATAGTATTTTATAGAATCAACGCTGGAGAAGGTAGTGTCCCTGTCGCCATTCCAGGTAAATACGCTCATGCGTTTTTTCTTCTCAAAGTAGTTGTTTATCTGTACTGTATCGCCTTTGTATTTTTTGCTCAGTAGCTTGTATATCGGCAGCCTTTGCTCGGCCTTTAGTAAAAAGTCTTTTATCTCAACACCTTTACTATCGCGCCATGGGTTTTTATTACCCCAAAGATTGTTAAAGCGCTTTTGCAGCATCTTCATTTTTTGAGCAACGGCTTCCTCTGCGTATTGCTGTAGTTTCGAATCGATAGTGGTATAGATCTTTAACCCATCCTCATAAAGGTCGTAATCGTTTTGCTTGCACCATTTATCCAGCCATTTTTCAACGGCACGGCGGATGTATGAATCACCCTGGCCGGTATTATCGCGGTAGTTCAGGTTCAGATTCAGGGGTAAGGCAACATTCGCGGTGTACTCCGGCTTTTTCAGGTAACCGTATTTTTCCATCTGGCTCAACACCACGTTACGGCGCTCAAGCGATTTTTCGGGATTTGTTTTAGGGTTGTAGGTTGAGGTTGCTTTGAGCATGCCAATTAAAGTGGCGGCTTCGGCAGGGTTTACGGCGTTTGGAGATTTATTGAAATATTTTAGCGTAGCCGTTTTTATACCGAACGAGTTATTACCAAACGGAACGGTATTTAAATACATGGTAAGTATTTGCTGTTTGGTGTACTGATGCTCAATTTTATAAGCGGTTATCCACTCTTTACATTTAAAAACCACAGTGCGCAGAAGCGGAATATGCCTGATGAGCCCCTGCGATTTACGCTTACGGGTGCTGAACAGGTTTTTTGCCAGTTGTTGGGTAATGGTACTGCCACCCCGGCGGTCGCCTTTTGCGGTAGATACCAAACTGCCTATAAAGCCCAGGAAATCCACCCCGCCATGTTTGTAAAAACGCACATCTTCGGTTGCTACCAAAGCATTTATGAGGTTAGGGGAGATGCTTTTATAATCTACAGGGGAACGGTTTTCTTTGTAAAAACGACCGATAAGCTTACCATCGGCGGTGTAAACTTCGGATGATACCGACATGGTAGGGGTTTTAATATCCTCCATATCAGGCGAGTAGCCAAAAAGCCATAGAAAATTTATTTCGATGGCGCAGAAAAAGACGATAATAAAATATATAAATACGGTAAAATAGCGTAGATACCGGTTCTTTATCTCTCTGAACATTGGGTAAAGATGTAAAATTATGCGCCCAAATCATAACGGGCATTTAACAAAAGTTAACAACGCAATTTTAACAAGTAAATTTTAAGTTAAGTTGTTTGCGTGGAGAAAATTTTTGCAGATGGATTTAACCACAAAGGACACGGAGATTTTGCATGTTGTTTAACACAGAGGTCACGAAGAAGCCTCAATATTCAATTATATTTTATACTCTCTGTGCTCTTTGTATTTTTCCTTTGTGTTCTTTGTGGTAAAAAGTTAAACTGTATTACGTCGCTAAACCGTGTTTACAAAGTTAAACTGCCGAAGCACTAGTATCGTTTATAAAAAAGCGCTCTTCGGTATGGGTGGAGTGTACTTTAAGTTCATCGCCCACACTGATCACACCATTACTGTTAAAGGCCAGGTTTTGCCCGAACAGGATCTTGGCGCCTTTACGACGGTAGCCCGCAAGTGTTTTAAGCGGTTCTTTACCTTTCGCGACGGTTTTCTGGTCGATAGTGGTCATTACACAACGGGCGCAAAGTTTTACGCCATACATATCAACCCCGTTAATGGTAATGTGGTTCATCTGGTCTTCGCTATAGGGCTTACCACCTGTAAATACAATGTTCGGCCTAAATCGGTTCATAGGGAGTTTCTCCAATAAACGGCTGTTCAGGTCATCCAGCGACGCTTGTCCTATCAGCAATGCCGGGTAAGCATCCGCAAAAGAGGCGATAGTGCCTTGGGTAGTATATCTCGGGTCGGCCTCGCGATGGGTTTTATCCGGCATGTAAATCAGTCGGGTAGGGATGCCCAATTTTACAGTAAACCAGGCATCAACAGCATCGCTAACCAGTTGGCCGGTGCAGGTATCATCCCAGATTGTTACTTCAAGCAGGTCGTGCTTTAACGGTAAAAACGGAATACTTATGCTTGAGCCATCGGTAGTATAAGTAACTTTTAACGCATCGGCTAAAACTTCGAGCTTAAACAAGGCCATTTGCGCATGTTCGCGTTGCGACAGGAATCGGTTATTGTCATCTATCAGCATCCAGCGGCGGTCGTGTTGCAGGCCGCGGTCGGTTAGTTGCGCGGTTGTAAGCGCAATGCCACCTAACGATTTTATGGGGTAAATAAACAGCTGGCTAACGGTAAACATAACACAAAAGTAATGCTTTGGCAGATGATTTTTAAACCCATTTATAATTGTTTAAAATACAGTTGATTTATTGGCTATTAATTAATAGTATTGTTAAACCAATAACCAACCGGTTCCCCTAAACCGGTTTATAACCCTAAATTATGTCGATAAACGCACCCAACATTAATGGCAAGGCTACGGCCAACAACACGTATGATGCAATTGTAATAGGATCTGGCATAAGCGGCGGATGGGCTGCCAAAGAGCTTACCGAACGAGGCCTTAAAACCATTATGCTTGAGCGGGGCTCAAACTATGAACATATAAAAGATTATAAAACAGCGCAATATAACCCATGGGATTTTGAGCATCGTGGCAATGTAACCCAGCAGCAGCGTAAAGAACGCCCGGTAATATCGCGCAACTGCGGAGCGCAGGAAGCGGTGATAGATGCATGGGCCAATGAGCAGGATGCACCTTACGCAGAGGTGAAACCCTTTAACTGGTGGCGATCGTACCGTTTGGGTGGCCGCTCTATTTTATGGGGACGCCAAAGCTACCGCTGGAGCGATCTTGATTTTGAAGCAAATGATAAAGACGGCTGGGCGATTGACTGGCCTATCCGTTATAAAGATATTGCACCGTGGTATGAGCATGCCGAAAAATTTGCAGGCATCAGCGGTTCTATAGAGGGCATCCCCAACCTGCCCGATGGCCATTTTTTACCGCCGATGGATCTGAACTGGGTGGAGCGTGATGTGGCTGCAAGTATTAAAAAACAATTCGGCAGGCATATGATCATTGGGCGGGTGGCTAATTTAACAAAACCTATCCCTTACCGTACCGCTTGTCAGTTCCGTAACAGGTGTTGGGAAGGATGCCCTTTTGGCGGATACTTTAGCACGCAATCATCAACCTTACCTGCTGCTTTACGAACCGGGAATTTAACCGTTAGGCCGCAGTCAATAGTGACCAGGATATTGTATGATAAAGACACCCAAAAAGCCAAAGGCGTTGAGGTACTTGATGCCGTAACCAACAAAACCTATGAGTTTTACGCCAAGGTGGTATTTGTGAATGCATCGGCATTAAACAGTGCCTGGGTGCTGATGAATTCGGCAACGGATATTTGGGAAGACGGCCTTGGCAGCAGCAGCGGCGAATTGGGTCATAATATTATGGATCACCATTACAACCTTGGCGCCAGCGGCGAGGTTGAAGGCTATGATGATTAATACTATTACGGTCGCAGGGCAAACGGTCCTTATATAGTGCGTTTTGCTAACGTTGGCGATGATAAACGCGATTATCTGCGTGGATTTGGTTACCAGGGTGGTGCCGGCCGTAACGGCTGGAGTCGCGAAATTGCCGAAATGAATATCGGTGCTGCTTATAAGGATGAGCTATCTGAACCGGGAGCCTGGCGCATTGGTATTGGCGGCTTTGGCGAGCTATTGCCTTACCACGAGAACAAAATAACCCTCGATAAAACCCGCAAGGATAAATGGGGATTACCCATATTATCTATGGATGCCGAGATAAAGGATAACGAGAAAAAGATGCGCATAGATATTGTAAAGGAAGCCAAAGCTATGCTGGAAGCTGCCGGTGTTAAAAACGTAGAAACGCATGATAGCGGTCACAATATTGGCGATGGCATCCACGAAATGGGTACCGCGCGTATGGGTCGCGACCCCAAAACATCAGTATTAAACGGCAACAACCAGGTTTGGGATGCCAAAAACGTATTTGTAACCGATGGTGCCTGCATGACATCGTCTGCCTGCCAAAATCCATCGTTAACTTATATGGCGCTTACCGCACGTGCAGCCAATTTTGCTGCGGATGAATTGAAAAAAGGAAACCTTTAAAATCGATTTAAGAGAAAAGAATCAAGATACAAGACACAAAAGTAAAACCATGAAGATCAAAAATATTGTTACTACCTTAATGCTTATATGTTTGGTTACGGCTATAAGTTGTGCCAAACCAAAGCCCAAAGTGCTTATTTTTTGTAAAACAGCGGGCTTCCATCATGAGTCTATTGCGGTGGGGATCCCTGCTATCATAAAGCTGGGCAAGGACAATAACTTTGATGTAGATACCACTACTAATTCAGCATTATTTACAGCTGATAATTTAAAGCAATACGCTGCAGTAATATTTTTGAGCACCACAGGTGATGTGCTGAATGCCGGGCAGCAAACAGCTTTTGAACAGTATATAAAAGCCGGGCACGGTTTTGTAGGCGTACACGCCGCTACCGATACCGAGTATGATTGGCCATGGTACGGTAACCTGGTAGGCGCTTATTTTAAAAGCCACCCCAGCAAGCAGCAAGAGGCCAACCTGAATATTGTTGACAGAAATTTTATTGCCACCAAACATTTACCCGCAACATGGCGCAGGCTTGATGAATGGTACAATTACAAATGGATAGCCAGCGACTTGCATGTATTGATCAAGATAGATGAGAAAAGCTATACCGGCGGCGAAAATGGCGATAACCACCCCATGAGCTGGTATCATACATACGATGGCGGTCGTGCATTCTACACCGCCCTTGGCCATACCGATGCGTCATATGCCGATCCGCTTTATTTAAAGCATTTGCTTGGTGGGATACAGTATGCGATAGGGAAAAAATAACCGACTCGTCATTGCGAGCGTAGCGTGGCAATCTTCGATAGAAAAGTCGGCGACAAACGTGTCGAAGATTGCCACGTCGCTATCGCTCCTCGCAATGACGCGTGGAGGAATGTTAAGAGTTAATTCCACAAAAAAGCCCGCCTCATAACTGAAGCGGGCTTTTTCAATATCAGTAGCTTAGGTTAATCTAAACCACCGTGGCGGTTAGCTTTTACGGGCTCAGGCCATTTGCCTGGCTGGCCGTTGCGGCCGGCTGGTAGGTTGGTCGATTTATCGCGTGGTAGTTTTGCAGGGTCTTCACTGGCCATGTAAATTAATACAGCAGTAAGTATTGCGTTGCTGCGCAAGTCGTCAAAAACTACTTTATCGTAAGTGTCGCGGTTGGTGTGCCAGGTATAGTTACCGTACGACCAGCTGTTTGAGCTTAACGAGAAACCTGGTGCGCCTACAGCAACAAACGATGCAAAGTCAGACCCGCCACCGCCCGGTGAGCCAGGGAAACTGGTTTTTATCTGGTGACGGATGGTGTCCGGCACAGCCTCTAACCAGCGGCTGATAAAATCGCCGGCTTTTTCAAAACCCTGCCCGCCAATGTTAACCACGCGGCCTGTACCGTTATCCTGGTTAAATAAAGCCTGCAGGTTAGTAACAATTTCGGGGTGGTCTTCAACAAACGCGCGCGAACCGTTCAGGCCCTGCTCTTCGCTCGCCCAGTGGCCAACCAGTATAGTACGTTTTGGATGCGGATATACCTTTTTAAGGATGCGCATAGCCTCCATCATAGTTAGGGTGCCTGTACCGTTATCAGTAGCGCCGGTGCCGCCATCCCATGAATCAAAGTGGGCCGAAAGCATCACATATTCATCAGGTTTTTCGGTACCTTTTATCTCGCCAACCACGTTAAAAGTTGGTACCACACCAAGTTCTTTTGATTCGGCCTGTATGGTGATCTTTGGTTTTTCATTATTATCTGCAAGGCGGTACAGCATGCCATAATCCTCTAAAGCAATATCAACGGTAGGGATGGTTTTGGTATAAGCGCCAAATATTTTATCAACCCCAAAGCCTGCGCTCCAGTTATTGGTAACAATACCGGCAGCACCTGCTTTTTCAAGCGCAACAGGTAGGGTACGGGTGTTAAAACCAGTGTTGCTAATGCGTTTGCGCCATGCATCGGTTTGGGTGGTGCGGGCTGCTTTCATTTTATCAATAGATCCGCTTAGGGCAAATTCCTTCCAGTTATCATCGGGCCTACCGGTTGGCTGGTTCATAGATATCATTACAAATTTACCTTTAACAGCAGGCAGCCATTTTTGGAAGGCTGCAGAATCGGTCACTTCGGGTAAAATAATAACCTCGGCGGTAACCGGTTTTTTCATGCCCGGGCTCCAGGCAAGCTGTGTGCCTTCAATGCTGTGTACGCGTGGGTAAACCATATCAATGTGGGTTATACCACGTTCCCAGCCACGCCATTCGCCCCATTTTTCCTGGCGGGCGGTGATGCCCCAGCCTTTGTATTTGTCAAGCGCCCATTTGCCGGCCTTGTCAAATCCCGGGGTGCCTACCAGGCGCGGGCCTATGCCATCAAATAACTCGTGCGCCAGTTTTTCCAGCTGCGAGTTATCGGTGGCTTCCTTCACAATATTATCAACAACCGCGTTTTTGGTTTGCGCAAACGCGGTGCTACCGGCAAATAGTGCCGATGCCATCATTAGTTTGGTAAAGTTTTTCATATTAGTTTGATATAGGGCTTAGTTAGTTTGTGTAGCGAATGTATAAAATGCAGGGCGCAAAACATATTATGAATGATGATGTAACAAGTTTGTTAGAATTTTTGTGGAGTATCGGTTTTACCACAGAGGTCACGGAGATTCTTCACATAGATACACAGAGAAAATATTTAGTATTATAATGAAGTCCCACTTTGTGATCTCGTTGTTGAATATATATATTCTCTGCGCCCTCTGTGTTTAAATACAACTCAAACTTGGCCTGATTAATGCTTGGTAATCAACATACAAACACTCATAAGCATTATGGCACAGTTAGACGTTCAACCCAAGCGCAAAAGCTCGGTATTCATATGGATCATATTTGCAATTTTAGCAATAGCAGCAGCTGTTTTGCTTTATAAGGGATGTAACCGCTCGGCACCGTTAAGGGTAGATTCGACCGATACCGTTAAAAAGGACAGCGTAAAGGCCGACAGCAATGTTATTGTAACCACACAGCCCGATTGGAACTCCATTGATTTTAACATTCCCAAAGCATCGCTGGATGAAGTGACCGATAGTGCCATTATTGTTAGGGGTAACGATAAATATACCATTTACAGCCTTGGCGAAAATATATTGTTCCCTGCTAACCAAAGTACATTACAATCTACCGCTGCAGAAAAATTACACCAGGTAGCAGCATCCTTAATTAAGCGGTATAAAACTTCAGAAATTGCCATATATGGGCACGCCGACTCGGTTGGCCCCACTGGTGAAAATAAAGCGCTGAGTGCAAACCGTGCTAATGCTGTTAGGGATTGGATGGTGAACGAAGGGCATATAGATGCCGCTAAGATTACTGTTCATTCATTAGGCGAGCAAAAACCTGTGGCTACCAATGCTACCGAAAAGGGACGTGCACAAAACCGCAGCGTAGAGATAGTAGCATACATCGATGGAGAGAAAAAATAAGTTAGACTTAAATAAAAAGCAATGGCTTCGACAGAATATACAGATGATTACAATTTGCAGGAATTAAGCGAAAGTGATTACGAGATAGTAGAAGACCAGCCCAAAATATTTGGCTGGGATGTGAAAGATACACACCGCAATAAAGTAGGCGAGGTGTACGAATTGCTTTTTGACCCTGATACCCGCAAGGTGCGTTATATTGTGGTTGATATGGAAAATAACGATGCCAACCTGGAAGAGGGGCGTGTTTTGGTACCCATTGAAATTGCAGATTTTGACCTGGAGAACGACGAAGTTAAACTGCCCGGTGTAAGTGTTACCAATTTATTGGCATTGCCGCTTTATGAACGGGGCCGCACAATAGATAAAGGAACAGATGAAGAGATCCGCGTTGCGCTTGATAAGGCTGAAAAAGACGCACCAATTCCCCCGGGATCTATCCATGTAAGCAAAACAAAATTTTACCCCAAGAATGAAGAAGGGTTTATAGCAGGTGATGATAACGCTTAAGATTGTAATGTGAGTCTGAGCCTGTTGAAGACCCGCATAATTGGCTAATTGTTCTACAAGCTCACCATTACATAGGTGTCAGTCCGAGGAGCCTGTAGAAGACTATCTCAAAACATCATCCGTAACCTTGGCAATATCCACAGCTATTTTATTGATAAACCCTAACTGGTCTTTCATCAAAACATCTTCCTCTGTAAGGGGCACAGGGGCAATTTCCGGCTTTGGTACACCATCCGTTTTTGGTGGTGCTACCGGCGGGATAATGCTTTCACCATCCAGTTTTCTATCGGTTTCCTTTAATACAGCGATGCTGCGCTTAACCAGCTTTAACATATCCGCATGGGGCGTTTTTTGTCCTGACCGCATCAGTGCTGAAGCGATATTAGCCGAGTAAGAGGCCAGGATGTGATTTAGCACCACAAATTTATGCAGGTCTTTTATATTGCGCTGCTTGCTTTTAGGTTCAGATGTCATACGCTCAAATGTAGCCGATAAGTTGGCCGAGTTTACATAAACATCCTTACGGGCAAGCTTGTACTCGTTTATCTCTACCACCTTTCCCGATATGCTTTCAGAGATCTTTTGCAGGTAATTGATATCAGCGGTGATAACTGATTTTAAGATCTGCTGGATCTGCTGGAATTCCCATGTAGGAAACAACACATAACTGGCAATAAACGCAATGCCCGAGCCTATCAGCGTATCAATAACCCGCTCCTGGAAAACGTTGATGGTGCCCAGACCTAAAAACTTGAACAGGATAAGTACATATGGGGTCATGAATATAACTGCCACAATGTAGTTTATCCTCAAAAAACTATAAGTACCTATCATCAGTGCAACCAGTATAATAAACTGCGCAGTTTTACCCGGGATGAAATTCAGTATCATAATACCAATAGCACCCCCGGCAATGGTACCTATTAAACGCTGGTAATTGCGCTGTTTTGAAAGACTAAAGCCGGGTTTTAGTATCACAATGATGGTTAACAATACCCAATAGCTGTGCCCGCCTAATGAAAAGTTTTTTGAGGTTATAAAACCCACTAAACAAACCAAAGCAACCCTCAGGGCATGTTTAAAAGCGCCTGAGTTAAGCGTAAGGTTATCCCAAAAGATATGCGGGGCAAAATCCTGATGGGTTACAAATTTAGAGTACTCTACACCTGTAGGGCTTTGTACCAAACTATCTGACGCTTTGGAGTGGTAGTATTTATAAATATTGGAGATACTTTTGCTCAGGTCGCGCAGGTTGATGAGGATCTTTTTTAACACCAGGTTGCTGGTTTCCTTATCATCGGTACCAATAGTATCGATGCGGCGTTTCAGGTGTTCTAAACGCAGTTCAAGGTTACTTAACTTTTCGGGGCGGGTGTTGGCCAATACGGCATAGCCTATATTATCCAGGTCATCGGCCACGTGTTGTAAAAAATCGGCTATTTCTGATAAAACACCGGTGCTTTCAAACTTCTCGCGGATGTAGGTGTAATCATAGTGAGTAGCCATGATCTGCTCAAACATATCCACCAGGTCAATAAAAGTAAGCACCAGTATCCTGCTGGCCGAGGTCGATTCTTTTACCAGTAACCGGCTTTTAAAAAGGATCTCCCTAACAGCATCCTGGTGATTGCTTACCTGTATCTGCTGCAAAACCAGCTTGCGGTAATTTTCGTCAATATCAGTACCTTGCTTATAAAAATCGGCTTTTATGCGCAGGAAACGGGCAATATCCGCAACGTTTTCGCCCAGGGTTTGCTGTGCTGCGCGATAGGGACGAATACCGAAAAACACCAGGCTGAATATCATATACCACAGCCCGCCCGCTAAAATTGTGAGAGAAAATATGGGTACCTCGGGCGGGGGGACGGCCTTATCCATCATAAATATCATCACCAGCAAAGCTGATGTGCCAATTGATGCCGTACGGTTGCCATAAACCGTAAGCATAGAGAAAAGGAAAGAAAAGACGGTAATCTCCAGCCCTAAAGTAAATACGTTAAAACGGGCGTAACCGGTAATTAGCGCTACCATGATGAGTATAAGATTACCTACAGCCATAGCGTTGCGCTTGTGAGAAATTGGCCCCGGTCCGTCTATCGTGCAGATACACAGCGCACCTAACGACAGCGTGAGCCCCATGTTAAAATCGCCAAGTTTCATCAGCACCAGCGCGGGGGTAATGATGCCAATGGTCATGCGCAACCCGTCAGAAAAATACTGACTATAAAAAAAGCTTTTTATTTCTCTTTTATGGTTGTTCATCTACTAATTATTGGGTGTTGATTTTATGTCGCAAAATTAAACAAATAAAACTTGTACAGTTTCGTAATAACAATTATTGCATTAAAATGTACTAACCGTTATTAATTTTTTAGTTTTTACAGTATTTTAATTTTAGATAGTTAAATTCACGGCGTAATAGACTATCTAATCTTTGTAAACCTGTACTCATTATGCCATCAACCTTAAGGCTCAGTCAAAAAGAATCTATCTTTAACCACGAAGTTGTAAAGCGGTTTGAGCTATACAATAGCTTGTTTCAAACATTGCCTTTTTACCAGGTTAAGGATACCGGGATCTTGCTGCCATTCTTTAGTTCGCATTGCGATAAGGGGACGGCCGACCAGCTATCGCCTACAGAGATCATCGAATCGTTTTTCAAAAAATACGTACCTAATGTTGATCACCGCGAGCAAATAAACCGCTTGTTCAGGTTTATACAATATATAGAGCGCCAGGTGGTTTTGTTTGATGCCATTGAAGATTCATCATTTGCCAAGGTTGGCCGTGTTGATGATACCGGTACACTGCAAAGCATGGTGCAGCAGGCATCGCAAAGCGAGCAGGCAAGGGCAAACATCAGCAGGCAACTAAAAGATTTTTCGTTAAGGCTGGTGCTTACCGCGCACCCTACCCAGTTTTACCCGGGTACTGTTCTGGGTATCATGACTGATCTGATAGAGGCGCTTAAAACTAACGATATTCCATCTATTGATGGATTATTGCAGCAATTAGGTAAAACACCATTCTTTAACAAAACATCGCCAACCCCGGTTGATGAGGCCGTGAGTTTGGTGTGGTTCCTGGAGAATATATTTTATAACGCGCTATCTGGCATCCAGTCAAAATTGGAAGAAGAGTTTGATATTGAGGGTAACCCGCAGGTGCTTGAACTTGGCTTTTGGCCGGGCGGCGACCGCGATGGCAATCCTAACGTAACTACTGAAACCACCCGTTCGGTATCAACTTTATTAAGGCAAATTATTTACCGCTGTTACTACCGCGATTTCAGGAACCTGAAACGCCGGATCACCTTCCGTGGCTTTGCCGACACCATCAGCAAGCTGGAAGCGGTACTTTACGATAACGCATTTAACCCGCAGGATAACCCGAAAGACCTGCAGCCTGAGTTGCTGAAACTGCTCAGATCCATGCGCCAAACGCTGGTTACCGAGCATGATAGCCTGTTTGTAAATATTGTAGATAACCTGATCCAGAAAGTAAACTTATTCGGTTCGTACTTTGCCACGCTTGATATACGGCAGGATAGCCGCGTACTGCGCGATGTGTTTAAATACACTACTGAAAAGGTTTATACCGGTGTGCCGAAGAATTATGCTGATATGAATGAGGAAGCCAAAATAAAAAGCCTTCCGTTTAATCAGGCCGATTTTACATGCCCGGCCACTGCTGATAGCCTTACCCGCGATACGCTGGACACCATCAGGCTGATGAAGCAGATACAGCACAGCAACGGTGAAAAGGGCTGCCAGCGTTTCATCATTAGTAACTGCCAGCAGGCATCAGATATTTTGCAACTAATTGCCCTGTTTTTGTGGAGCGGATGGGAAAAAGATAAGCTGAGTGTTGATTTTATGCCGTTGTTTGAAACCGTTAACGACCTTAAACACGCCGGCGATGTGATGGAGAAATTGTATACCCATCCATTCTACAAAGCGCATTTAAAGAAACGCGGTAACAAGCAAACCATTATGCTGGGCTTTAGCGATAGCACCAAGGATGGCGGCTACCTGATGGCCAACTGGAGCATTTATAAAGCCAAGGTTGAGCTTACTGCCATGGCCCGCAAATACGATATTACCCTGGCGTTTTTTGACGGCAGGGGTGGCCCGCCTGCACGTGGTGGTGGTAAAACACACCGTTTTTACGCGTCGATGGGTAAGGAGATCGCCAATGAGCATATCCAATTGACTATACAGGGGCAAACGGTGAGTTCGCAATATGGTTCAGTAGAAACAGCGAGGTTTAATACTGAGCAGCTGATCAATGCCGGGATCATAAGCGCCTTACATCCAAACCATAACGACCTGCTGGATAGCAAGCATAAAGCCCTGATAGCCGAAATGGCCGAAGAAAGCCATAAGTTATTCCTGGCCCTGCGTGAGCACCCGCTGTTTATGGAGTACCTGGAAAACTACAGTCCGCTTAAATTACTGTCGCAGATCAACATCAGCAGCCGCCCAACCAAGCGTAATGCCGGCGCCAAATTGAAACTGGAAGACCTGCGTGCCATCAGCTTTGTAACCTCATGGAGCCAGTTAAAGCAAAATATTCCCGGCTTTTACGGAGTTGGTACTGCTTTAAAGAAAATGAAGGACGGCGGTAAATGGAATGAGGTGAAAGAGCTTTATCAAAACTCGGGTTTCTTTAAAACCATGCTGGATAACTGTATGATGTCTATGACCAAATCCGACTTTAGGGTTACGGCTTACATGGCTAAGGATAAAAAGTTCAGCGCTTTTTGGAAAGGGTTGAAAGCAGAATACGAACTAACCCGCGAAATGCTGCTGGAACTTACCGATACCAAAGTACTGATGGAAGAGTTCCCGGTTGACAGGCGTTCGATCGCTATACGCGAGAAAATTGTATTGCCACTGGTTATTATACAACATTATGCCCTGCAATGCCTTAATAATACCGACGATGAGGAACTGACAGGTATTTATAATAAGCTGGTTATACGTACAGTATACGGAATTGTAAACGCAGGCAGAAATTTGGCTTAAAGGTTTGCATTCTCCAATATGTAATTGCGAGGAGCGGAGTGACGCGGCAATCCCAAAGGACAAGCGGATATGCTAAGATTGCCACGCTATCGCTTGCAATGACATGGTTATTCACAACTTAATCATTAAGTTTTTGTAAACAGAATGCGGTAATACGTGTTACGTAAGTATTATAAGCTTAATATTTACGATGAAAAGAACATTTTGTATCGCCCTCGCATTGGTTACCTTACTTGTTGTGCAAGCTTGTAATAACAAAAAAGCCAAAAACTATAATAAAATAAATCAGGCTAACGAGGAGGGGATCTCTTTTGTAAAGGATGCCCTTGAATCCGGCGCAGCCGAAATAAAGGTATCTCAACTTGCCTTAACAAACTCCCGGAACACCGAAGTACTGGCATTTGCAAAAATGATCATTGCCGACCGTACTGACGCGGATGCTGAACTGAGAAAACTATCTGGCAGTAAGGTTGCGAACGACACACTTACTGTTGCCCACGAGTATTTGGTAAGCAGCTTAACGGGTAAAAAGGGTCACGATTTTGATAAGGAATATACACAGGCCATGGTTAACGACCATGAAAATGCCATAAAGATTTTTAAAGCCGGGGAAACCAACACAGACAAAAAGTTAAAAGATTTTGCCGGTAAAACGTTGCCAAAACTGCAGGAACACCTGAAACAGGCAAATGAAATATGTCTTGGTCTAAAATAGCTTTAACTGTTGTGCCAAAGGCGGTTTAGCTTTACCAAAAACAGTTCGGCCACCGTATTTCCATGAATCATTCCTTTCTTTTTCTATCACCTGGTCAAAATTAGCGTTGGGGGTAAAATCCTTTTCGGCAGCCTGGGCTATATTGGTGAGGCGTTTAATGGCCTCGTTTTTTTCGTTGTTACCCAGTTTGGCTTTGTGTATGGCAGTTTGCAAAACCCCAATGGTTTCATCATAAATTTTTATAGGTACAGGGAAAGGGTGCCCGTCTTTACCGCCATGCGCGAAGGAGAACCTCGCCGGGTCTTTAAAGCGGGATGGTGTACCGTGGATCACCTCGCTTACTAACGCTAACGATTGCAGCGTGCGCGGGCCAAGGCCTTGTAGCAGCAGCAGGTCTTCAAAGTCCTTCGGCTGTTTTTCGTGCGCCAGCCACAGCAAAGCGCCCAGGCGTTTCAAGTCGACATCCTTTGCCTGCACATCGTGGTGATTGGGCATTACAAGTTTCCTTATTTCTTTCAGCATGCGGTCGGGTTGCTCGGCGGCAATCTGCATTACACCTGTGCGCGAACTATCAGCCAGCTTATCGGCCATGTTTAAAATAAAGCCGTTGTTTTGCCCGTGGATAGCCGTATGCGGGGCTTCAACAAATGAAGTTAGCTGCTCCGAATGCCAGTGGTAGCGGCGGGCGGTACTACTGGCATCACTCATGCCTTGTTGCACTACGGCCCATTTGCCCGTATCGCTTAAAATAAAGTTATGTGTATACAATTGAAAACCATCCTGTATGGCGGTATTATCAACCTTGGCGCTCAGTTTACTGCATTTTACCAGGTAGTTACCATCAAGCCCGGTGGTGTTGCAAACGTTCATCAGCTCTTGCGGGGTTTTGGTAGAATGCTTACCCTTACCACCGCAAATATAAATACCCAGTTCGCGGCTATGCGGATTGATAGACCGCTTTAGCGCTCCCATAACCGATGTGGTAATGCCCGATGAATGCCAATCCATACCCATAACAGCCCCCAGGCTCTGAAACCAGAACGGATCGCTCAAGCGGCGTAAAACCTCATCCTTGCCGTAATCCATTACAATAGTTTCTATCACAGCCAGGCCCAATTTGGCCATACGTTCGGCAAGCCAAACAGGCACATAACCATAATGTAAAGGCAAATCGGCACTACCTGAACGCTTCATGCTAACAAAGTTAGCAAAAAATAATAAATTGGAAGAAAGTAAAACAACCGTCATTGCGAGGAGCGATAGCGACGTGGTAATCTTCGATATGCTTGTCGCCTACTTTTCTATCGAAGATTGCCACGCTACGCTCGCAATGACGCGCGAAAGAAGGGTAGAGTGCAGTCAAGCTTCAAACGCTACCTTCACATCGTTCCAAAACTCATCAAGCGCAATAATGCGGGGTTTAAAGAAGGAGATCAGCTTTGGCCAGTCTTCTTGTTGGAAGATACTGGCAGGGGAGAGCTCTGTATAGATTCTGCTGACGATTTTGCCGTATTCATCTGTGCTATGCAATTGCCATTGCCATTCTTCGCCAAGTGTGCTGTGCAGCATGGCTTTGTAGGTGGCGAACTGTTCGAAAAATAATTCCTGCAGCTCTGCATCCGGGTGGGCTATTTCAATGGCTATGCTTGCCTTTTTATTATCGGCCTGCATCCTGAAGTAGATGTGCTTAACACCGGTTTTATAATTGATCCAGTTAGTACGCAAGCCTTCGGCAGAAAGCACCGCCCCCATGTATTGCCCAAATGCCGTCCAGAATGCCTGTTTTAACTGTGATGCCTGATCTTTAGAGTACATAGATGTATAAAGGAGAAATGACAGGGTAGTTAATTATTGACAGTAAATTTCAAACTCAACTTCTCCTCCTGCGAATTACCACCCAATATCAGTTGGTATTCACCCGGGTAAATTTTCCATTTGTTAGTAGCCAGGTCCCATTTTTGAAGTTCCCTAACCGGGATGCGAATAGTTGCGGTTTGTTGTGCCCCTTTGGCTACGCTTACCCGTTTAAAGCCTTTAAGTTCCTTTATGGGCATACGGTCAACTTTAGGATATTG
>NZ_JBAZRC010000047.1:0-29252 GCF_041663085.1 Mucilaginibacter sp. | reverse complement strand
GTGCTTAGTCCTGAGCGTTTAGCTCGTTATAATCGTGCTAAAACAGCAACAGCACCTGTTGAGATAGTAACCCTTGCCGAAGCGAAAAAAGCGGAGAAAGCACCTGCATCAGGTAAAAAAACATGGGTTTTTGTGGCCAATAATGTTCGCGATTTTGCCTGGGGATCATCACGTAAATTTGTATGGGATGGCATGGGCCAAAAGGTTAGCGGCAAAAACGTAATGTGCATGAGCTTTTACGGTAAAGAAGCTTACAACCTTTACAGCAAATACTCAACCCGTTTGGTAGCCCATACGGTTAAAACTTATTCTGATTTTACTTTCCCTTACCCATACCCGGTAGCGCAATCTGTTGAGGCTTCAAACGGTATGGAGTACCCAATGATATGCTTTAACTATGGCCGTACCGAAAAAGATGGTACTTATAGCGAAAGCACCAAGAATGGTATGATAGGTGTTATCATCCACGAGGTTGGCCATAACTTCTTCCCGATGATCGTGAATAGCGATGAGCGCCAGTGGACATGGATGGACGAAGGCCTGAACTCGTTTGTTGAATACCTTACCGAAGAGCTTTGGGATAACAAATTCCCAAGCAAAAAAGGCGCGGCATATACCATTGTTGATTACATGAAATTGCCTAAGAACGAACTGGAGCCGGTAATGACCAACTCTGAGAACATTGTTCGTTTCGGGCCAAACGCTTACTCAAAACCGGCTACCGCGCTAAACATCCTGCGCGAAACCATTATGGGCCGTAAGTTATTTGATTATGCTTTTAAAGAATATGCGCACCGCTGGGCCTTTAAACACCCAACGCCTGCCGATTTGTTCCGTACCATGGAAGATGCCAGCGGCGAGGATCTGGATTGGTTTTGGAGAGGCTGGTTCTACGGTACCGACCCGGTTGATATCTCTTTAGATTCGGTTAAATATGCTAAAGCTGACCTGGATGGCAAAATGCCTGCTATGCGCCAGCGTGGCGGCACGCCAAAAGTTGCGCCACCTGCTGTAAACAGTTTTGAAGATATCTCTAAAGTACGTAACCGTACCGATAAGAGCATCAAATTCCAGACAGACAGGGATACTGCTACGCAGGATTTTTACTGGAAATACGATAGGGGCACAGTAACGGTTGATACCGTTAAATTCGCGGCTATTGTAAAGGCACAACCTGCACCGCAGGCTTTTGCTACCGACCCATTGACCAATGCTGATAAAGCCAACTACAACAGCAAATATTTTTACGAACTAAACTTTAGCAATAAAGGTGGTTTGGTAATGCCGATTATAGTGGAGTTCACTTTTAAAGATGGCACCAAATGGACAGACCGTATCCCGGTTCAGATCTGGAGGTTGAATGAAAAAACAGCTTCTAAATTCTATATCCACGATAAAGAGGTTGCTTCTATAAAGCTTGACCCTATGCGCGAAACCGCGGATATTGACGAAAGCAACAATTATTGGGGTAAAATGCCGGAGCCTTCTAAGTTCCAGTTGTTTAAACAAAAAGCAGGCGGCCCGGCCCGTGGCCAGTCTGTAGGTACCAATCCAATGCAGGTATCGTCATCAAAATAAATTTTAACAAATTATATGCAAGGCCACGCTTATTAAGCGTGGCTTTTTTTTGTTTTTAGTGTTTTGTTAACATTTATTTAACATTGCGTTTTAGTAAATAGCTTAATTGCAGCCAATTAAGAAATTTGGTTAATACAGTTCTAATCTCATTCTAATAGCTGGTTAACGGCACGTTAACATTGCCGCGGGACATTTGAGGGAAATAATTTATCCCTTAAAATGAAAAAGTTTTACCTGATCATCTTAACACTATTCTTCGCGGCAGCAGCCAACGCGCAGATCACAACATCCGTACTAAGCGGCAAGGTTGTCGATCAAAAAGGCGTTACTATGCCTGGGGTAACTGTATCTGTTTTAAATAACAGTACGGGCACCCGTTACGGCTCGCAAACCAATGCCGATGGCCGTTATACCATCCCCAATGTTAACCCCGGCGGCCCTTATACTATAAGCGCTACTTTTATAGGGTACAAAAAAGACGAACATAACGACATTAACCTTTCACTGGGAAGCACAACCTTTAACTTTGTATTAACTGACGAAACCACAAACCTTAAAGAGGTAAGGATAACAGCAACCGGCGGTGCTTCAAAAACAGGTGCCAGCACCCGTATAAGTCAAAGCCAGATCCGCAATATGCCTGCCATTAACCGCAGCCTGCAGGATCTTACCCGTACAACACCACAAAGCAACAACAACTCGTTTCAGGGTACTAACTACCGTTACAATAACGTAACGCTTGATGGCGCCATTAATAATGACGCGATTGGCTTTAGCCCGTCATTAGGGGGGCAGAACAATGCATCGGGCCAAGTGGGCAGCAGCACCCGTACAAGCCCTATATCGTTAGATGCGATACAGGATATACAAGTGTTAGTTGCCCCTTATGATATTAAAATTGGTAACGTATTAGGTGGTAGTATAAATGCGGTTACCCGCAGCGGTACTAACGATGTTAGTGGTGCTATATATGGATATGGCCGTGGCGCGTTCTTAGTTGGGCCAAACAATGCGGCATTAGCTGCCGGTGGCGATGGTTCAAAACTGCCAAACACTTTCCATGACTACCAAACAGGTATCCGTTTAGGTTTACCTATTGTAAAAAACAAACTGTTCTTCTTTACAAACGAAGAGATTGCCCGCCGCCAGGACCCGGTTATCCGTGGTGCCGGTACGCAGGGATCAACCCAAATTTTGTCGTTGCAGGATGCCCAGGCCATTTCTAAAAAATTCTCTGACGCGGGTTTTGATGCAGGTACTTATGATAATACCACCATCTTCTCTAACTCGAACAAATTTTTTAACCGTTTGGATTGGAACATCAACGATAATAACCAGTTAACTATCCGTAATAATACCATTAGTTCTACAGCAACAAACCTTGAGCGCGATCAGCAGAACTTCCGTTTTGGCGGTATCGATTATACATCGCACAACAACTCAACCTCAACTGTTGCCGAGTTAAAATCAAGGTTGTCTAACACGGTGAACAATAGTTTGGTACTGGGTTACTCAAACGTACATGACTACCGTGACCCTAACTCAAACCCGGCTTTGCCACAGATAGAAATAACAGGTAAAACCCCGGGCTCAACCATATTTGTAGGTACCGACCGCGAGGCCGCTATTTTTGATATGCACCAAAAAACGGCCGAGTTTACCGATAACCTTACATGGACCAAAGGCAAACACACCTTTACCTTTGGTACGCACAACGAGTTTTATGATATTACCTACAACTTTGTTAACGCCTGGAATGGCCGTGATGCCTTTAAAAGCGTTGCCGATTTCTTAGCCGATAATCCGTCACGTATACGTGCTAACTATAATTACACCAACGATACCCGCGATTATATATTAGCGCACCCGTCAGCACAGTTTAATGTTAACCTGCTGAGCTTATATGGCCAGGACGAGATCCAGCTATCAGATAAATTTAAACTAACTGTAGCATTACGGGCAGATTACGCCGGTGTGCCAAACAAACAACCGCTAAGCGATAAAACTACCAACGCCCCGGTTGACCCTAACTACGGTAACACCTTTACTTACACCAAACCAAAAGACATTAAACAGAACTATTTAAACAACGTTGAGTTTAACCCGCGTGTATCATTCAACTATGATGTAAACGGCGATCAGAGTGTTATTCTACGTGGTGGTAGCGGCTTGTTTACCGGTCGTGTTCCGTTTGCATGGTTTGGTTACGCGTTCTACAACAACGGCCAAACTTATGGCGCGTCTGATTTTAACCCACCAGCCGCAGGCGGCCCAACTATTGTAAAAGCACCTGCAAATGGGGGCGCACAATCTTTAGCAGACAGGGGCGATAATATTACCAACGCTGCCGGTAAAACCCAGGTTGACTTGATTGACAATCACTTTAAAATGCCACAGGTTTGGAGAAGCAGCTTAGCTGTTGATTACACAACTGCGGATCAGTGGAAATTTACTTTAGAAGGTATTTATACCAAAGTTATACACGATTTAAAATTCCAGCAGGTAAACACTGTTGACAATGTAACTTACTATCCGTATGATACCCAGCACCAGCAGCCTATATTTATCAACCAAAAGATAAACCCACTGTTTGCCAATGCTTACCTTTTATCAAACACAAACCAGGGCTATCGTTACAGCGCAACTGCACAAATAGCTAAAAATACACAGTTTAGCCCTGTAAGTTCATTAAACTTTACAGTTGCTTATACTTACGGCCATTCAAAAGATGTTACCAATGGTATACGTAACTCAATGGAATCAAACTGGCAGTTAAACCAGGCTTTAAACCCTAACAATCCTGGTTTGGCTAACTCAAACTTTGATATCCGTAACCGTATCGTGTCAACCGTAAATTTCAAACACGATTGGGATGCTTCTCAAAATTATACTGCAAACTTTAGCTTCTTTTTCAGCGCACAATCAGGTAACCCATATACTTATGGCTTCTACCCAAGCGCTATCGACGGAACAGGCCAGCAGCTTAGTTTAGCTTACATCCCTAAAAAAGGCGAAACAGTTAACTTCTTCTCTGACATTGCGGCATCAGGTACCACTCCGGCCCAAACAGCCGCACAGCAGGCAGCAGCTTTTGATGCCTTTATAGATAAGAGCAAGTATCTTTCATCCCGCCGTGGCGATTTCACACAGCGTAACGCTGCCTTTACCCCATGGAACAACCAACTTGATTTCCGCTTTGCGCAGGACTTTAAGTTTGGCAGCGGTAAACACAAACAAGTAATAACATTCACTTACGATATTGTTAACCTTACCAACCTGTTGAACAAAAACTGGGGCCAGTACTACTTTTCGGCCAATACGTTCAACTCAACAGCAAGTGTAGGCTTAACTCCGGTTAAAGCAGGTACACCTACTTTCCCGAATGCTGCAACAACGTATCCAAAATACACCTTTGCCGACCCGGGATTACCGTACTCTGTTGATCTTTTCGCGTCGCGCTGGCAAATGCAATTCGGCCTGCGCTACGCGTTCTGAGTTCTTTTTTCACGAGTATATTTAATCATCAACGCCCGCACTTTGCGGGCGTTTTTGTTGTGTTAAAATATCGACAACAAAAAATCCCCCGTTTACTAACGGGGGATTTTTATATTATCATTCCCTATTTATTGGGATAGGTTACACATTAAATCTGAAATGCATTACATCCCCATCAGCTACAATATAGGTTTTACCCTCGATGCCCATTTTACCGGCTTCTTTTATAGCCGCTTCCGATCCGTTGTATTTTACAAAGTCTTCGTATTTAATAACCTCGGCACGGATAAAGCCTTTTTCAAAATCGGTGTGGATAACGCCGGCCGCCTGTGGGGCTGTAAAGCCCTTAGTGATGGTCCAGGCGCGTACTTCCTGTACGCCAGCGGTAAAGTAGGTGGCCAGGTTAAGCAGGCTGTAAGCGGCTTTAATAAGTTTGTTTACCCCCGACTCGGTTAAACCCAAATCGCCAAGAAATTCCTGGCGTTCCTCAAATGATTCCAGTTCGGCAATCTCAGCCTCAATTTGTGCTGATATTACCAATACCTGCGCGCCTTCTTCTTTGGCAACCGCTTTTACTTTCTCTACATAAGCGTTGCCGGTAGTTACAGAACCTTCGTCAACATTACAAACATACATTACCGGTTTTGCGGTAAGCAGCCAAATATCTTCAATGTATTCCTTATCCTCTTCGGCAACGGGGGCGGTACGCGCGCTTTTACCTTCCAGCAGGTGGTTTTTGTATACGGTAAGCACATCGTAGGTTTTTTTAGCCTCTTTGTCGCCGCCGGTTTTGGCCATCTTCTCTACCTTCTGGATCTTTTTTTCTATCGAATCCAGATCTTTCAGCTGTAGTTCGGTATCGATGATCTCTTTATCGCGGATAGGGTTAACTGATCCGTCAACATGTATCACGTTATCGTTATCAAAGCAACGAAGTACATGTATAATAGCGTTTGTAGCACGGATGTTTGCTAAGAACTGGTTACCCAGGCCTTCGCCTTTGCTGGCGCCTTTTACAAGGCCGGCAATATCTACTATCTCTATAACATTCGGAACTACGTTCTTAGGGTTAACAATCTCTGTAAGTTTTGTAAGGCGCTCATCGGGTACGGTAATTACGCCCACGTTTGGCTCAATAGTACAAAACGGAAAATTTGCCGCCTGTGCTTTGGCATTTGATAAACAGTTAAAAAGTGTTGACTTACCCACATTTGGTAAACCCACTATACCACATTGTAAACCCATTTTTATTTTTTTAGAATCAAGAATCAAGAGCCAAGAAGCAAGAAAGGAGTCTTGGCTCTTGACTCTTGATTTCCTGACTCAATTAAAGCGCAAAGATAACAGAAAAAACTGCCTTGTAATTTGAAAAAATAAACGACTTTTGCCAGCGTTACTGCAAGCAACAAAATAAGGTACAAACATGTAAAAACGAGGTTTTATGGAAGAGATGGTTGAGCAAATAGAATTATTACTGAAGCAGGAGGATACTACACAGCTGAAGGAATACCTGAATAATCTCAACATTTCTGATGTAGAGGAACTTATAGATGAATTGCCCGAGCATGGGGCAAAGTTTATCGAGATACTGTCGATAAACCGGGCGGTAAACGTATTCCGCATACTTGATTTTCCAACCCAGGAGCGTATCATAAAAAAACTTTCTGGTCAAAAAGTAGGCGAGATCATAAACGAGTTGCCACCGGATGATCGTACCGCGCTTTTCAGCGAATTACATGGCGACGCGGTAAAAACCCTTATATTACACCTTTCCCCGTCCGATAGGAAAGAGGCGCTATCTCTTTTAGGATATAAAGAAGATAGCGTTGGCCGTTTAATGACGCCCGACTACATTGCCGTTAAAAAAAGCTGGGATGTAAACCGGGTGCTGTCGCATATTCGCCGTTACGGTAAAAATTCTGAAACCATCGATGTTATTTACGTGATAGGAGAAAACGGTATTTTGCTTGATGATATCCGGATACGTGAGATACTATTGGTTGACCCGGAAACAAAAATAAGCACCCTGATGGACGGCCGATTAATATCCCTTGATGCCAACGACCCGCAGGAAGAAGCCATCAACGTGTTCAGGATGAACAACCGCACTGCCCTGCCCGTTGTGGATGCCGAAAATATCCTGCTGGGTATTGTAACTGTGGATGATATCCTTTGGATAGCAAACGAAGAATATACCGAGGATATCCAAAAAATTGGGGGTACAGAGGCCCTGGATGAGCCATACCTTGATATAAACCTGTTCCGCCTGGTAAAAAAGCGTGTGGGCTGGTTAATTGTACTGTTTTTGGGCGAAATGCTTACCGCCACGGCCATGGGTTACTTTGGCGATGAAATAGGCATTGTTGTTGCGTTGGCGTTTTTTCTGCCATTAATCATATCAAGCGGGGGCAATAGTGGCTCACAGGCGTCTACGCTCATTATACAGGCCATGGCGCTGGGCGAAGTAACCGTTGCCGACTGGTGGCGGGTTATGCGACGCGAGTTACTTTCGGGTTTAATGCTGGGTGTTATTTTGGGTATAATCGGCTTTTTGCGTATCACTATCTGGAGCGAGTTCAGCACCGTTTACGGGCCGCATTGGCTGCTAATAGCATTTACGGTTGGTTTCTCGCTGATAGGGGTGGTTTTATGGGGATCTTTATCAGGTTCAATGCTGCCGCTTTTGCTGAAAAAGCTTGGTGCCGACCCTGCTACCTCATCGGCACCGTTTGTGGCTACCCTGGTTGATGTTACCGGCCTTATTATCTATTTTAGTATAGCATCTATCATTATGCACGATATTTTGCACCCTGCGGCGCCTTTACATCCTACAGCTTTAAACTATATCCCTAAGCTTGCTCATTAACTATTTAAGCAATGCCTGTAAAATAATAATACCCGCCTTTTGAGCGGGTATTATTATATAATTTAGGTTTGTTTATATCTTTTTTTAGAACGAAAAATCTTCGTCGGCTTTTGCCACTTCGGTATTCTCGCTAAACTCATAGCGTTTTTCTACTACTTCCTGGTGGTCTTTAATGTAATCTACAGTGTCTTTTAACCCTTCAGCGAATTTCTCAAAGTCCTCTTTGTATAAAAAGATCTTATGTTTAATAAAAACTCCGTCCTCTAAACGTTTTTTACTTTCTGTAATGGTTACATAGTAGTCGTTAGACCTGGTTGCTTTTACATCAAAAAAATAAGTCCTCTTCCCGGCCCTCACCTTCTTCGAGTAAACCTCTTCACGCTCTCTGTTGTCAAAATCTCCCATAAATTTTTTTTATTGTAATAGTTTTGGTGGCCTAAATATATATAAAAATTCAATTGCAAGTATTTAATTGCATTATAATTAAAGCTTTATTGAAACTTTTACGCCTAATGGGGATAAAGGGTTGCGTTTTAGGCTTGTTCTTCTTCTTCGAGCAGTTGTTTTTCGTATAACTCAAAATACGGGCCTTTCAGCTCCATTAAGCGGGCGTGGGTACCCTGTTCTATAATCTCGCCATTATCAAGCACCAAAATATTATCGGCATTTTTAATGGTAGATATACGGTGCGATATGATAATGCTGGTTTTACCCTGCATAATTCGGCCCAGGTTGCTCAATATCTCTTCCTCGGTGCGGGTATCAACCGCCGAAAGGCAATCGTCAAAAATTAGTACCTGTGGTTGTTTAACAATGGCCCGTGCAATGCTTACCCGTTGTTTTTGCCCGCCTGATAGGGTTACACCACGCTCGCCTATCAAGGTATCAAAACCGTGTTCCAGCTCAATAATGTTATTATAAACGGCAGCATCTTTAGCAGCCTGTTCAACACGTGGCATATCAAGCACATCGGCACTAAAGGCAATATTGTGCGATATTTTATCAGAGAAAAGAAAAACCTCCTGCGGTACAAAGCCTATTTGCGAACGGTAATTATCAAGGTTAAGGCTGGTGAGTGGTTTATCATCCACCAATATTTCGCCGCCGGTGGTATCATACATCCGCATAATTAAATTAGCGATGGTTGATTTTCCCGACCCTGTACGACCAATAACCGCCACCATTTCGCCCGGATTCACCTTAAAAGAGACTTTTTTCAGCGCCGTAATGCCCGTATCGGGGTAATTAAAGGTTACATTTCTGAATTCTATTTTACCATTTACGTTGTGCGGTGCTGCAATGGGTGATATGATCTCGGGTTGCTGGTGCAGAAACTCGTTGATGCGCTTTTGCGAAGCCGCAGCGCGCTGTATAAGTGAAGTTACCCAGCCCAGTGAAATAACCGGGAATGCCAGCATATTTAAATACACAATAAACTCGGCTATGTTACCGGCGGTGATATTGCCCTTCATTACTTCTACACCGCCTATGTAAATAGTGATCACGTTACTTAGGCCTATCAGCAACAGCATTGATGGGAAAAACAGGGCCTGTACTTTGGCCATAGCCATGCTTTGCGCTTTATAATCTTCACTTTCCCCGGCAAACTTTTCGCGTACAAAGTTCTCGCGTACGTACGATTTGATGACCCGGATGCCCGAGAAATTCTCCTGCACAAAGCTGGATAAAGCCGATAAACGTTTCTGGATCTGCTCGCTGCGAAACTCGATCACCGTATTTACATAAAATATAATAACGGCCAGTATAGGCAGCGGCAACACCGAAAACACGGCCAGCCTTACGTTTACCGTTAGCATGGCGTATATAACAAGTACAAATAATACAATCGTGTTAATGGTATACATAATGCCCGGCCCCAGGTACATACGCACACGGCTAACATCCTCGGTAACACGGTTCATCAAATCGCCGGTGTTGTGGCGGCGGTAAAAAGCAAGCGATAGCAACTGGTAGTGGGCGTAGATCTCGTTTTTCAGATCGTACTCAATATGCCGCGACATCAGGATAATGGTTTGCCGCATAAAAAACAGGAACAAACCCCTTAGCAGGGCCAGCACCAATACTAAAATGCCAAACAGCAACAGGCTGGACCCAAATATGTCATAAATAATTTGCTGCCTGTTAAAGCCCGAAAATAGTTGGTAAACGCCAATATTATCGGTAACCAGGTCAAAAGCCACACGGATAACTTGTGCAGGCAACACCCCAAAAATGTTTGATATAATTACAAACAGCACACCCGGCACCAGGCGCCAGCGGTATTTAATAAAGAATTTATTGAGGTATGCGAGGTCTTTCATGGTGAAGTTTCAAAAGTAAGGTAATGAAACCTATAATTCAAGTCGGCAAATTGTCACTTTACTATTTAACTCACCCGGTCATTGCTTCGCTCGACCACCCTCTCTTCGCTGCGCGGAAAGAGGGTAAGGCGGTTTTAATCCCCTCCCAAGGGAGGGAATAAGTGCGCATCTGTGTTAGGGATAGGAGCGGATACCGGCCATGAGGCTAAGGCCTGCGGGCGTATGAGCGGATAGCCCGGGCCGCAGGCAACACCCAAATAATCATTTCTTTATTGCTCAATTTTTCTCCCTTAGCTGTTAAATCAAAATACTAAACAAAAAAAATAAAAAGCCCCCCCCCGACCATTTTCACAAAACAGGGAAAACCTCCGTCACATATTTTTCATCTTTTGTTCATTATTGTTTCATGGCTAACTAAACTTTGTCACTATAAAAAAAACCTATACTTTTGCAGTGCTAAAAAAATAAGATTTGCCGCGTTCTAACATGTCCGATCAACAACCAACTGATAGTATTTTTGACCAGCTTAATGCTTTTGGGCATAAAAAGGTTGTGTTCTGCAACGATCCGGATACCGGTTTAAGAGGGATAATCGCTATACATGATACCACGCTTGGGCCTGCTTTTGGCAGCACACGCATGTGGAGCTACAAATCGGAAGCTGATGCTTTATACGATGTTTTGCGCCTTTCAAAAAGCATGACCTATAAGTGTGCTATTGCCGGGCTTAACATGGGTGGCGGCTATTCGGTGATCATTGGCGACTCTCGCAAGGATAAAACTGAAGCGATGATGCGCAAGTTTGGCCGCTTTGTAAAAAACCTTAACGGCGAGTTCATTACTTCTGAAGATGTTGGCACCAATCCGCGCGATATGGAGTACATCCGTATGGAAACCCAGCATGTAACCGGCATCCCCGAAAGTTTGGGTGGCAGCGGCGACCCATCGCCAATTGCGGCGAAAGGTGTGTTTATGGGTATTAAAGCAGCTGTAAAAGAGCTCTATGGTAACGATACCATAACCGGCCGCTCGGTAATTGTACAAGGCATAGGCCACGTGGGCGAAAACCTGGTAAAGCTGCTGCGCGATGAGAACGCCAAAGTTTACATTAGCGATATTAACGACGAGCGTACCCGCCAGGTATCAAAAAAATACGGTGCCGAGGCAGTATCCAATAATTCGATATTTGATATTGATGCCGATATTTATTCGCCTTGTGCGCTTGGGGCAACCATCAATACCGAAACCATTAAAAAGTTGAAATGCGGTATCATAGCCGGATCTGCTAATAACCAATTGCAAAATGAGCAGGAGCACGGCGAAATGCTGCTTGAAAAAGGCATCCTTTTTGCGCCCGATTACGTAATTAATGCAGGCGGTATCATCAACTGTTATTCGGAACTAATGGGTTTTAGCAAGAAACGCACCATGCAGCTTACCGAAAATATTTATGATGCCACCCGTAATGTTTTAAAACTTTCTAAGTTGGAAAATATTTCTACTACCGAGGCTGCAAACAAAATTGCCGAAAAACGTATTGCTGATATTAAAAAAGTAAAATCAACCTATTAAAATTTACATTACCCCGATAGGATCGGGGCATAAAATCGTTCTTACAAATGTTAAACAGAAGGCACCTTAGGGTAAAAGTGTTACAATCATTGTACGCTTACCACCAGTCAGACACTAAAGATATTAAAGCGCACGAGAAACACCTGCTGCATAGCATTGACCAGGTTTTTGAGATGTATATATGGATGCTGTCGCTGGTAAGCGAAGTTATTGAATATACATCGAGAGATGCGGAAGAAAGGGCCAATAAACACCGCCCTACTGACGAAGATAAAAACGTTAACCAAAAGATCCTGACCAACAGGTTCTATACTTCTCTGCAAGATAATAAGGAGTACTTACTTGCCGTAAGAAAATACAAGGTTGAGTGGTCGTTTGATCCTGAGCTTGCCAAATCGTTATTTACCACACTTAAAAACTCATCAGAGTATGCCGAATACCTGGCAAAAACAGATGATAACATACAAAGCGATAAAGACATTATTAAATTCATCTTTAAAAAGGTGATCCTTAAATCGTCATTAGCAGAGCAGGTTTTTGAGGATAAATTCATTTACTGGCCAACAGATCGCGAGGTGCTGCAGGCTTTGATAGCCAAAACCTTCAAAAACTTCTCATACGATGACGAGCCGCAGAAAAACCAGCTGGCAGAAATTAGCGGTAACTGGGTTGAAGACAGGGAATTTGTAGTGAACCTGTTTGAGCAAAGCATACGCCATGATGCCGAGTACCAGGAGTTGATAGCGCAAAAAACCCAAAACTGGGAGCCCGATCGTATAGCCATGATGGATACCCTACTGATGAAGATGGCTATTGTAGAATTTCTTAATTTTACATCCATCCCGGTTAAGGTTACCATTAATGAGTACCTGGAAATCTCGAAGGAATTTAGCACGCCTAAAAGTAATTCGTTTATAAACGGTATATTAGACAAGATTTTATTTGAGTTAAAAGCCCAGAATAAGGTTAAAAAAATAGGCAGGGGATTAATAGAATAACCAAAAAATGAAAAAGCTGTTTTTATGTACACTTGTTGCCGGTTTGCTTTTTACAGCCTGCAACCAATCAAGCCAAAGCACAACAGCTGCTACAGTTGCTGATGCGGGTAACGTAAGTGCAACCAATGCGCCGGTGATGAAGTTTGAAAAAGAAACCCACGATTTTGGTAAGATAAAAGAAGGCGATAAAGTAACTTATGCCTTTAAATTTACCAACACGGGGAAGTCGCCGCTAATAATTAAAGATGCGGTTGCAACCTGCGGTTGTACAAAGCCCGAATGGCCAAAAACACCCATACAACCCGGTGCCGACGGCGAAATAAAAGTAACTTTTAACAGCGCCACCAAAATGGGCCTGCAGGATAAACAAATAACAGTTACAGCCAACACCGTACCTGCACAATCAATGGTGCACTTAATTGGCGAAGTAACTACACCTAGCACTAAATAATTTAAATACAAATGATAGCAACAGTTTTATTACAGGCCGGCGGTGGCTTAGGTTACCAGCAATTAATAATGTTTGGTTTAATTGCGGTAGTGTTTTACTTTTTCATGATCCGCCCGCAAATGAAAAAACAAAAAGACCAAAAGAAATACGTTGACGAGCTGAAAAAAGGTGATAAAGTGGTAACTACAGCCGGTATACACGGTAAAATATATGAAGTTGCCGATACTACTTTTTTAATTGAGACTGAAGGCGGTGGCCGCATCCGTTTTGATAAATCGGCTGTATCGTTAGATGCTTCAAAAGCATTGAATACACCAGCACCTGCTGCTAAAAGCTAATTTTTAGCATAAAGCTTAAGGCTAAACGCCCGGGGCATAACAATATAATTAAGCGAAAGGCTTAAGGTGAAGCAAAAAGGGTGCCCTTAATGCTTTTACTTTCAGCTTTTCGCTTTGTGCTTTAAGCAAAAAACATGGCAATAATCAAATTATCAGCAATTGAACGCCGGCGGTTATCAGCCTTTGTTACCTGCCTGGTTTTTGCCATTTTTGCCTGGCTGTTTACTACGCTATCCAAGCCATACAAGTTTACCATTAAGCAGGTTGTAAGCTTCAGGAACGCGCCGCAAAAACGGGCGTTTCATCCCCTCCAGTCAGATACCGTGAATGCCATAGTACAGGGTACCGGCTGGCAAATGCTTTTCTCAAAGTTTAATGAGGATAAAAAGGTCATTAATGTTGACCTGCATACGCTCGAAACAAAAAATTATGTGGTACTAAGCAGCCAGCTAAAGCAAATAAACGCTAAAAAGGACGTAGAGCACGAGATAATCACTGTAACCCCGGATACCCTATTTTTTGATTTTAGCAGCCGTACGGTGAAGAGGGTGCCTATAGAATTGGTTACCGCTATAAAGTACCAAAAACAGTTTGCCCAATCAGATAAGGTAACCATAAAGCCCCGCTATGTTACCATAAGCGGCCCGGCAGAAGTGCTTGCCAGAATAACATCGTGGCGAACAGACTCCATTATTATGAATGGTGCTAATGAGGATTTTAATTCGCGGGTTAATGTGCAGGGAGTAAAAGAAGGTAACCTAAATGTGCTGCCAAAAAGCGTAATGGTTACCATCCCTATTGATGAGTACACCGAAAAAACCATAGAAGTGCCTGTAAAACTGGTAAATAATCACAATTACTATAATATAAAGGTTTTTCCGCAAAAAGTGAAGGTTACGTTTACCACATCGTTAGGAAGTTACCCCGACCTTAACGAGGATGATTTTGAAGCTGTTGCCGATCTGGACCTATGGCGGCATAATGGCTACAGCGTTTTGCCGGTTAAAATAACGCGCCAGCCATCGTACAGTAAAGTGGTGAAAATAATACCGCAGAATATTGATTTTATTATAAAAAAGTAATGTTTAAAGTAGGCATCACCGGTAATATAGGCAGTGGTAAAACAACCGTTTGCAAAATATTTGAAGTATTAGGCATCCCGGTTTTTTATGCTGACGACGCAGCCAAAGATGTGATGGTAACGGATACTGAATTGATTGCGGGTATAAAACAAGCGTTTGGGAACGAGGCTTATTTTGATGACGATACCCTTAATCGCAAGCATATTGCAGGCATAGTTTTTAATGATAAGGAGCAGCTTGCCAAATTAAATTCGTTGGTACATCCTGCTGTTTTCCGTGCCTTTGATCAATGGGTGCTCCACCAAAAAAAAGCGCCTTATGTATTAAAAGAAGCCGCTATATTATTTGAAAGCGGCTCCTATAAAAAGTGCGACAGGACTATAATGGTTACGGCACCTTTAGGCATCAGGATAAAACGTGTTACCACGCGCGACGGCATAACCGCCGATGAAGTGAAAAGCCGCAACGACCGGCAGTTCTCCGAAGAGAAGAAGCTGGCCCTGGCCGATGATGTAATTATTAATGACGATACACAGCTTGTAATACCGCAGGTGTTAAAACTGCATGAGTTGTACCTGTCGCTTGCCCAAACTAAATGATAATTGACGATTTTATTGCCTTTAATGCCAATGGCCTGTACTGCCGTTACGCCGATTTTTACCTGGACCCGCAGCAGCCGGTAACCAACGCAGTAATATCACACGCCCATGCCGACCATGCCGTAAGTGGCAATATTAACGTTTATGCTACCGAAGCTACCTACGCTTTTATGCAGCTACGTTACGGCAAAAGCGCTTCAAAAGTGAGCTATACTGTAGCGTATAACTTGCCGTTTAATATCGGCGATGTACAGATAACTTTTATCCCGGCAGGGCATATGCCCGGGTCAGCACAGGTTTTAATGATGTATAAAGGGGTAAGGTATTTATACACGGGAGATTATAAACTACAGCCGGATGCCACCTGCGAACCCATGGAGTTTGTAAAGGCCGATGTGTTGATCACAGAAAGCACCTTTGCCGACCCAACAACCGCGCACCCCGACCCGGTTGAGGAGATAAAAAAACTGAATGATATTAAAATAAACATCCTGCTGGGAGCATACAGCCTGGGTAAAAGTCAGCGATTGATCAGGATGATAAACGATTACGCGCCGCAGAAAAAGATACTGGTGCATCACCGTATTATGCCCATCAACGCCATTTATCAAAAAATGGGATTTGAACTGGGCGCACACCAGATGTATGGCCGTAAGCTGATGAAAGAGCAATTGGAATATGTATACATTGTGCCGCCTTTTACATTTGATAGTTATTTGCGGGCAACAGGGGTTAAGCGTTTGTTTGCCTCGGGCTGGAAAAACCTGCAGGTAAACGCGCAGGATACCTTGTTTATATCAGACCACGCCGATTGGGACGACATCATCAAAACTATTGAGCAAACCCAGCCACAGCAGGTATGGACGCTGCATGGGAATGGCACGCATTTAAAAAATTACTTTAATAATAATATTTTTGTGAAATTGCTGAGCTGATGTTGCAGGAGAACGTTGACTATTATATAAACGAGGACGGTAATTTTGTTTTCACGAAAGAATACCACTTAAAGCGTGGATACTGCTGTAAAAACAAATGCCTGCACTGCCCCTGGAGCAATGGGCGCGAGAAAGATACTGAACAAACAAACAAAAAATAAATAGGTTATATTTGCAGGATAATTAGATCATGGGAATAGAGGAAGACATAAAAAGCACGAATTTTGAAGATATTTACCATAAAGCGGTAATTAATCTGAATTATACGTACGGTTGGATGAACAACTATATGCGCCCGGAATTTGAGCGTTATAAGCTTACCCAACAACAATTTAATATCCTGCGGATTCTGCGTGGCCAATACCCCAAACCCGCCACCGTAAATTTATTGAAAGATAGGATGATCGACAAGATGTCGGACGCATCACGTATTGTTGACCGCCTGGTACAAAAAGGCCTCGTGTCGCGCTGTACCAACTCCCGCGACCGCCGCGCTGTTGATATCCGCATTAGCGATGAGGGTTTAGAGATCCTTAAAAAGATGGATGCCTGCTTTAAAACAAAAGACCTTTTTAAACAAAACCTTACCGAAGAAGAAGCCGCGCAACTAAGCGATTTGCTGGATAAGATGAGGGGATAAGGGAGAATCAAGACTGTTAGAATCAAGAGTCAAGAAGAAAGATATATCAGGTGTTTACGAAAGTAAGCGCCTTTTTTGTGTTTTCTTATTCCCTCCATTGGGAGGACAGAGAGGGGATTAATGAACTTTTCTCCGTCGCACTTCACTCACCCGGTCGTTGCTTCGCTCGACCACCCTCTCTTCGCCTGGCGGCGGAAAGAGGGATTAGCTCTTTTAATTTTTGCTTCACCCTCTTTGCGCAGCAGAGAGGGGCGACTAGCGCAGCTTAGTCGGGGTGAGTAGAATCGTAAACTATGCTCCAAACCCCGGCACTACCTTTCTAAAGCCAACCCCAAACAATATCCCCACCAAAGTGCCGTAAACAGCCCCGCCGGTAACATCCAACGGGTAGTGCACGCCTACATAAACCTGTGCAAAGCAAATAATGGCGGCCCAAAGTATAGTTGCGGGCAACACCCACTTCCATCGCTTAAAAAATATCCAGCTTAAAAACAGTGCTATGGCAAAGTGGTCGGTAGCGTGGGTGGATGGAAAACTATAACCCGTACCGCAGCCAACACGGGCTATATCGGTTTGAGCCGTAACCGGGTCTCGGCAGGGGCGCAGGCGGTTTACCTGCGGTTTGATAATGCTTGCACTGGTATAATCGGCAAAGCCAACAGCCATAGCCAAAAAAACGATGAGGATAGCCCCCTGTTTTTTATATCGCCAGATGCAAAAAACGATGATAAACAGGTAAAGCGGGATCCAGAATTTTGGGTTGCGCATCAGGGGCATCAGCCCATCGAAAAACGGGTTCGAAAGGTCGTGATTGATAAAGTAAAATAAATGCCGGTCAAAATTTAGCAGCGAATCAGGCATTGGCTTTATAGTGTAATACTTAGTGTTCTCAACAGCGGGTAAATATAGCTAATAAATTAACGCTTAAAAGTACGTGAATTTTACAATGCTATCGCTTAATATTCTTATTTTTGCGGCTTAACATCTATACGTTTTGACACTCATAAAATCAATTTCGGGCATCAGGGGTACCATAGGTGGTGCAGCCGGCGACGGACTAACCCCTTTGGATATTGTTAAATTTACATCTGCATACGGTAGCTGGGCGGTAAAACGTAGCGGCATCAAAAAGATAGTTTTGGGCCGCGACGCCCGCCTGTCAGGCAGTATGGTAAACAACCTGGTTATAGGTACACTGCAGGGTTTGGGTATTGATGTGATAGACTTAGGCCTGTCAACCACACCTACTGTTGAAGTTGCCGTGCCTGATGAAAAGGCTGCCGGTGGCATCATCCTTACCGCGAGCCATAACCCAAAACAATGGAACGCTTTAAAATTGCTGAACGAAAAAGGCGAATTTATTAGCGATGCCGATGGTAAAGAAGTTTTAGAGATTGCCGAGAACAGCGATTTTATATATGCTGATGTAAACGACCTGGGTAAAGTTATCAATGATGACAGCTACCTGCAAAAACACATTGATAAAATTTTGGCCCTGCCTTTAGTTAATGTAGAGGCTATTAAAAAAGCTAAGTTTAAAATAGCTATTGATTGTGTTAATTCAACCGGGGGGATATTTGTACCGGCTTTATTAAAAGCACTTGGTGTAGAGGTTATCCACGAGCTTTATTGCGAACCTGATGGTCATTTCCCGCACAATCCGGAGCCATTACCGGAGAACCTGGTAGCGCTGTCGCAAGAGGTTTTAAAGACCAAATCAGACCTGGGTATAGCTGTTGACCCTGATGTTGACCGCCTTTGCTTTGTTTGCGAGGATGGTAGCATGTTTGGCGAAGAATATACACTGGTTACCGTTGCCGATTATGTATTGCAGAATACAAAAGGTAATACGGTATCAAACCTGTCATCAACCCGTGCCCTTCGCGATGTTACCGAAAATGCCGGTGGCGAATACCACGCAGCAGCAGTAGGTGAGGTGAACGTAGTGAACAAAATGAAAGAAGTGAATGCCATTATTGGCGGTGAAGGCAATGGCGGGGTTATTTATCCCGAACTGCACTATGGCCGGGATGCTTTGGCAGGTATAGCCTTATTTTTAACCCACCTTGCTAATTATGGCAAACCGGTATCTGTTTTAAGGGCATCATACCCAAGCTACTTTATCTCTAAAAACAAAATTACGCTTACGCCAGAGATGGATATCGACGCGTTGTTGTTAAAGGTGGAAGAAAAATACCAGAAACAACCGCACTCTACTATTGATGGTTTAAAAATTGAGTTTGATAAACAATGGGTACACCTGCGCAGATCAAACACCGAGCCTATCATCCGCATCTATTCTGAAGGTGATTCAGAAACTGTTGCAGATAACCTGGCTAACAAGATAATAACAGATATAAAAGAAATACTGAATTTAAACGAGTAACATTCAAAGTCTTCGGGATTGGGGAATTCCGCTGGTTTAGCATGTTATTTTTACTGACCATAATTTATTAAAGAAACGATGCGAGTTTATTTCGACAACGCCGCTACAACCGCGCTTGATCCTGAAGTTTTAAAGGAGATGTACAAGGTAATGGAAAACCAGTTTGGTAATCCTTCATCTATTCACGCCCATGGGCGCGAAGTGCGTACATTGATTGAACGCTCACGCAAAACCATTGCCGGTTTGCTGCATACCTCGCCAGCCGAGATATTTTTTACCAGCGGTGGTACTGAGGCCGATAATACTGCCATCCGTTGCGGTATTGTTGATCATAAACTAACGCACGCTATTACTACCAAATTGGAGCACCACGCGGTTGTACATACGCTGCAGGCCATGGAAAAAGCAGGTGTAATTAAGTTAAGTTATGCCGATGTTGACAGTAAAGGCAACGTTGATTATGACCACCTGGAAACTTTACTCAAAACCAACGATCGCAGCTTTGTATCATTAATGCATGCCAATAATGAATTGGGTACGCTTACAGATATTGAGCGCGTAGGCGAGCTTTGCGAGGCCTATAACGCCTTGTATCATAGCGATACGGTACAGACTGTTGGCCACTACAAGCATGACCTTAGCAAACTTAAATTAAACTTTATGGTTTGCGCAGCGCATAAGCTGCATGGCCCAAAAGGGATAGGCTTTTTACACATCAACCATAAGGTTAAAATAAGCCCGATGATATACGGAGGTTCGCAGGAGCGTAATATGCGTGGCGGTACCGAGAACGTTTACGGCATTGCAGGCCTTGCAAAAGCGCTTGAAATGGCCTACGCCGATATGGATCAGCACCAAAACTATATACAAGGGTTAAAAAGCTACATGAAGGCACAGTTGGAGCAAAATGTACCAGGTGTAAACTTTAATGGCGAAACCGACCCTGCTAAAAGCTTATACACCGTACTGAATGTGTCCTTCCCTGAAATGGAGATGGCCGATATGTTGTTGTTTAACCTGGACATTGCCGGTATTTCGGCCTCAGGTGGCAGCGCGTGTAGTTCGGGTACTGACATTGGTTCGCATGTGTTAACTGCAATAGGCGCTAATCCAGACAGGCCATCGGTAAGGTTCTCCTTTTCTAAATACAACACAAAAGAAGAAGTGGACTATACAGTAGCCAAACTGCGTGAATTGTGTATGGTGAGCGCATAATTTGCTATAAGTTTCCAACTTGTTAAATTATGGCCTCGTTTTTGATTGTTTATTAATTAACAATTAAAAACTAAAAACCATGGAAAGCAACGAAAGAAACCCGGAGTACACTCCGAACTATAATCCAAACGAAAACCCTGAAGAACGCCAGTCAGATAACGAAGGCACAGGATACCGCAAGCAAAACGAGCAGGAACAACAGCAGGAGGGCAGCGATACATCATACAGCGAACAGACTGATGTAACCCCGCCAAATCAGCATGAATTCCCGGCAACAGGTGCAGCAACAAAAACAGATTTTACCAGCCGTAAACAAGGCCGTACAACAGGCCGTATGGTAGGGCATGAGCCGGGTACTGAAGGGATATAATTCAGATTTGTCATCCTGAGGAACGAAGGATCTATCGATTGCAAGGTTCGCCTGCATAGTTCATTATTAGATTCTTCACTACGTTCAGAATGACAATTAGGTTTTAAATAAAAAGGCCATTCGTAAAACTAACGAATGGCCTTTTTTGTGGAATATGTTTTTGATTAAGCCTCAGGCTCTTTTTTCTCTTCTTTAACCGGGGCAAGCATTTTTAGGAATGATGCCAGTTTCTCTTTCATTTCGCGGCGGTCAACTATAAAGTCAAGGAAGCCATGTTCCTGTACAAACTCCGCGGTTTGGAATCCTTTAGGCAGATCCTTCTTAATCGTTTCTTTAATAACCCTTGGGCCTGCAAAACCGATCAATGAACCTGGCTCGGCAATGTTAATATCGCCCAGCATAGCGTATGATGCGGTTACACCACCGGTAGTTGGGTCGGTTAATAATGATATGTAAGGTACTTTTGCCTGGCTCAATAGTGCAAGCTTTGCCGATGTTTTGGCCATCTGCATTAATGAAAATGCTGCCTCCATCATGCGCGCGCCGCCCGATTTTGAGATCATCAGGAAAGGGATCCTGTTAGCGATACTATGATCGATAGAGCGTGCTATCTTCTCGCCTACAACAGAACCCATCGAACCTCCAATAAAGTTAAAGTCCATACAAGCAATAACCAGCTCCTGCCCGTTCATTTTACCATGAGCAGCGCGTATAGCATCAGTTAAACCGGTTTTGGCTTTTGTTTCCTTTAGCCTGTCGGTATATTTTTTGGTATCAGTAAATTCTAACGGATCGCCTGAATGCAGGGTGGTAAACAGTTCGGTGAACTGGTTATCATCAAACAAAACAGAAAAATATTCTTTAGATCCAATGCGTAAATGGTAACCACAGTAGTGGCAAACGTATTGGTTTTCAACCTGTTCAGAGTAGTGTAAGGGTTTTTTACAGTTGGGGCATTTATTCCAGATGCCATCGGGGGCTTCCTTCTTCTCCTCAGTAGTCGTAATTATCCCTTTAATTTCTCGCTTAAACCACGCCATGTCTATTTCTAAGTCTTTCAAGTACTGCAAAGAAACAAAAAATATCACAACAAGTTTGTAAATGTTAACAGAAGTTGATGTTGCCTGATGTGATTATAAATGATAACTAAGTGTTAAATTAACACCATTGATTGCCTTTGATTGCACTTTTATGAACAATTATTAGCTTTTATACACGCTTTGCAGGCTAAAACTTTCACAATCATATAGGTAAAACCCATAATTTTTATAACTTCGAGCCCCAAACATACGCTCATGGATTTAAAAAATATTAAAGGTGTTCTGCATGGTGACCAAGTGCAGGAACTATTTGAAGCAGCTAAAAAACATCAGTTTGCTTTACCTGCCGTTAACGTTATCGGCACAAACACTATTAACGCGGTAATGGAAACAGCTGCGGCTGTTAAATCACCTGTTATTATTCAGTTATCAAATGGTGGCGCGCAGTTTTATGCGGGTAAATCATTAGATAACTCAAAACTACAGGCCTGCATTTTAGGTGGTGTATCTGCAGCTAAACATGTGCATTTATTAGCCGAGCATTATGGTGTTGCTGTAATTTTGCATACTGACCACGCCGCAAAAAAATTATTGCCGTGGATAGACGGTTTGTTAGAGTACGGTGAGAAATTTTTTGCTGAAACAGGCAAACCGTTGTTCTCATCACACATGCTGGATCTTTCTGAAGAGCCTATCGAAGAAAATATTGAAATATCTGCTAAATACCTGGAGCGCATGGCCAAAATGGGCATGACTGTTGAAATTGAGCTTGGTGTAACCGGCGGCGAAGAAGACGGTGTTGATAACTCTGATGTAGATAGCTCACGTTTATATACCCAGCCCGAGGAGGTTGCTTACGCTTACGAAGAACTTTCAAAAGTTAGCCACCGTTTTACCATTGCCGCTGCATTTGGTAACGTACATGGTGTGTACAAACCGGGTAATGTTAAATTACAGCCGGTTATCTTACACAACTCACAAGAGTTTTTGAAAGAGAAACATAACCTTACTGCCGAGAAACCTATCAACTTTGTATTTCACGGTGGTTCGGGCTCGAGCCAGGAAGAAATTCGCGAAGCGATATCTTACGGTGCTATAAAAATGAACATTGATACCGATATGCAGTTTGCATTTTGGGAAGGTATAAGAGATTACTACCAGGCAAAAGAAGGCTATTTGCAAACGCAAATTGGCAGCCCTGATGGTGACGATTCTCCGAACAAAAAATATTACGACCCACGCGTTTGGTTACGTAAAGCAGAAGAAAGCTTTGTTAAAAGGCTAACCGAAGCTTTTGGCGATCTGAACTGTATCGACGTAAACAGCAAACTATAGTTAATAAAACTATCAGGAATAAAAAACCGCCCTTGTGATAAACATTGGCGGTTTTTTTAGGTTGTTATGTAAATTTATCAACCATGGCAAAAAAGAAAAAGAACTTATTTGAGAATTTTGCGAACTGGGCAACAGCCGCTACCGGCAGCTCGGCAGCTTTTATTATTGCTATGTCCACTATCGTGGTATGGCTGGTTACAGGGCCGGTGTTTAAATATTCTGATACCTGGCAGCTGATCATCAATACAGGTACCACCATTGTTACCTTTTTAATGGTGTTCCTGATCCAAAAATCGCAGAATAAAGATTCGAAGGCCATTCACCTAAAACTTAATGAAATATTGGCATCTCACCAGGGTGCCAGCAACCGCATGGTTGATATTGAAAATTTAACCGAAAAAGAGCTTGACCAGCTGCATAAATTCTACGTACGTTTGTCTGAACTGGCCGAAAAGGAAGATGATCTGACCTGCACGCACTCGATAGATGCTGCTGACGATAATCATGAAACTAAGCAATCGGGCTATAAATCAAAACCGCATTATCAACATGCCTTCAAAAATAGAAGTAAAGCAAGTAAGTAACCCTGCCGACCTGGAAAAAGTGTTTGCCATAAGGCATGAAGTTTTTGTTAATGAACAAAACTGCCCGCCCGAACTGGAAAGGGCTAACGAAGAAGAAGCTACTCATTATTTAGTTACGGTTGATGGTGAGCCTGCCGGGGCATCGCGCTGGCGCAAAACCAACGACGGTTATAAGCTGGAGCGTTTTGCAGTACTTTCAAAATTTAGAGGCCATGGAGTAGGGCAGGCGCTTGTAAAAGCCGTACTGGCCGATCTTCCTGCCGGTGCTGATTATGTTTATCTTAACTCGCAGCTACAGGCGGTTACGCTTTATGAAAAATTTGGCTTTGAGAAAACCGGGCCGCAATTTGAAGAAGCGGGTATACAACATTTTAAAATGGTAAAAAACCAAATTTAAAATTAAAATGGCTTTATATAGGTTTTGAAAAGCAATAATATTTTATTTAATTTGCCTTAATCGAAATAATATTCTGTATTGTTTTAAATTAAGGCATGAATAAATTAGACTTCAAGATCGCTTTTCGCACGTTTTTAAAAGGCAAGTGGTATAATATTTTAAATATTACCGGCTTGGCTTTAGGTTTGGCGGCATTTATTTTCGTCACCCTATATGTTGATCATGAAACCAGTTATGATCAATGGAACAAAAACTATGGCCGTGTTTTTTTAGTTGAAAGAGAAATGCCGAATGGCCCGTCTCCATATACCCCGGGCCCGCTAGCCGCCGCCATCAAAAGCCAATGCCCCGAAGTTGAAGAAACAGGAAGAACGAATACAGCTGTGTTTCAAATTCCGTTTTACACATCATCCGGCAGGTTTATGATAAAAAAATGGGTTGGTGCCGATTACTCCATAGCCAAAATATTAGGTATTCAGCCTAAAGGGTTTAAGTTAAACCCCAACAGCGCTTTACCCACTACGCTGCTATCAACCGAAACATCTGATGTTCTTTTCCCGGGCCACGGGGCTGTTATCAACAAAACCGTAAATATGATCTCAAAGTCGGGGATGCCGTTTACCGTTGCCGGGGTGGTAGAGGAGGTGCCGGGTAACACTAATTTTAAATTTGATTGCATCGGGTTTTCCGGAGATATCACTTCAGGTAAAGATCAGAGCTATGCAAGCCGCATCTATCAAACCTATTTATTGGTAAAATCCAACACAGATATCGATTTGCTTTCCAAAAAAATTGATCAGATATATAAAAAGGCAGCACTGGCAGATACCAGCCAGGTGGCCAGGGAGGCCATAAGCCAGTCGGGTGCACCAGCTATCTATTTAGATCCCTTAAAAAACCTTCATTTAAAACCGCACTACGGCTCGCATGTAAGTAACCAAATAGTGCAGGGCCTGATGATACTGGCCATTATTATATTGATTGTAACCGGTGTTAATTTCACCAACCTTTATATTTCGCAGGCTAACAGGCGTTCAAAAGAAGTTGGGATTAAAAAGGTGAACGGCATCATGAAAAGAAAAATAGTGTTTCAATTTATGCTGGAGATATTTATTCAATGTATTGTTGCGCTTATTGTGGCTTTTGGTATCGTACTTATCGGCTTACCTTATTGTAACCGGTTATTAAGGGTCGACCTGTTGATCTCGGGCATTAATTTCACCATAATAAGCCAGCTGCTGCTTACATTAATAGCACTTACCCTGGTAGCGGGGGTTTACCCGGCGTTGGTGATGGCAGGCTTTAAACCGGCTGATGTATTGCGGGGAGATCAGTTTTCTAATGGCGGGAAGTTTTCATGGGTAAGGAGTTCTATAACCGTGCTTCAGTTTACTTTTGCCATTGTTTTTGTGATAAGCATGGTTGTTATTAACCAGCAGGTTACCTTTATGAAAACCGAAGATGCCGGTTTTACCGCTAAGCAGGTTGTGTATATAGATAACCTCGGGATCTACAACAGCCCTCAAAAATTTGAAGCGGTACGCACCCGGATAAAGGCTATACCGGGGGTGAAAAATGTTACGGTGGTTTCTAATGTGCCGGGCGGTATCATCCCTGTTTCTAACGAATATACGGTGCAAGGTAAGGCGCTGGCCATGAACTCCATCGCCGTTGACTACGAGTATTTTGAAACTTTAAATATCAGGTTGAAAGAAGGCCGTGTGTTCTCTTCGGGTTTCCCGGCAGATTCTGTAAGTGTGGTGATCAATGAGGCAGCAGCAAAGGCTATGGATTTAAAATACCCCATTGGTACAGCCATAAATGGCTGCGGTGGCAGGTATAAAATTGTAGGCGTTACCAGGGATGTAAAAGCTTATGGGTTTGAAGAGAATATCCAGCCAACCATCTACTTAATGAATGCTAATTGTGGATTATCAAAAACGCAAATTATGATAAGTGCCGAAAACAAGGCCATGCCAGCAATGCTTACCACCCTAAGCCATCAATGGAGCAACATCAATAAACTTGACGGGGATAATTTAAACTATCATTTTTTAGATGAATTGTACGGGCAGCTTTTTATAAAGCAGGAACAATTGCAAACGGTGCTTGTCTTTTTTTCGGCTTTGGCTATATTTATTGCATCGCTTGGCTTCTTTTCTTCGGCGGCATATGCCATCCGTTTGCGGATGAAAGAAATAGCGATCAGGAAAGTATTTGGCGCAAGGGGAGAACAGTTAATGGTGGTTTTAGGTAAGCCGTTCTTCTATATTGTTTTAATGGCAAACCTTATTGCATGGCCGGTTTCTTTTATCATTTCAAATAAATGGTTAGAAACCTTTGCCTACCGGGTAAATATTTCCGTTATCCCATTTGCAATCGCTTTGGTTATTTCGATAGCCATAGTTGTTATTACCGTGTGTTTGCAAATTGTTAGAGCTGTAAAATTCAACCCGGCAATTAAATTGAAGGTATAGGGTTTAACTAAAGACCTTTACGGAATAATCCATCGCCTCGCTTAATTTATCCAAATTAAGCCCCAGGTCGATGTTTTGGTGCAGCAGGTATGCTATCAGGTTTTCTGTAGCAATGTTGCCCGTAAGCTCATCTTTAGCCATCGGACAGCCCCCATACCCTTTTAAGGCTACGTCAAATTTCTTACAGCCACTTTCGTATGCCGCCGCTACCTTTTCCTGCCAGGTATCAGGGGTAGAATGCAGGTGTAAACCAAACTCAGTTATTTCTGATAAGTTGGTTAGGGCAGGGTACAGGCTGATGATCTGTTCGGGGCTGGCAACGCCAACGGTGTCTGACAAGGCGATATGTCCAATCCCTTCATCTATCATTTTTTGCGCCCAGTGCTGTACTATTTCGTTGCTCCACTCATCGCCATAAGGGTTACCAAAACCCATGCTAAGGTAAATAAGCAATTCCTTGTCCTTAGTAACGCACAACTCATTTATACGCTTTACATTATCAAATGCCTGCTCAATGGTGGTATTGGTATTACGCAGCTGGAAGGTCTCTGAGATAGAAAATGGATATCCCAGGTAAGTGATCTCATCATGGCTAACGGCATCCTCAGCGCCACGGTAATTGGCTATAATAGCTAATAACTTTGATCGGGTATTGCTTAAGTCGAGTTTGCTTAGAACTTCGGCAGTATCGCGCATTTGCGGGATGGCCTTTGGCGATACAAAGCTCCCGAAATCAATAGTATCAAAACCCACCTGTAAAAGCAGGTTGATGTATGCTGCTTTTACATCCGTAGGTACAAAATCATGCAGGCCCTGCATAGCATCGCGCGGGCATTCGGTTATTCTGATATGTTCGGCCATTTGGTTAGTCTGGTTTAGAAACCTGCGCGTCTTTTTCCACAAGCTCTTCGCGCTCAAAGTTACGAATTATAAGCCTGCTGCCGCCATTATACGTAACATAGCTGGCCACCCAGTTAATAAATACAATAACACGATTGCGGCCTCCCATAAGCGATATCAGGTGTACAAACATCCATATAAGCCATGCAAAAAATCCCTGGAACTTCAATTTGCCCAAATCAGCAATAGCTTTGTTACGGCCTATGGTTGCCAAAGATCCCTTGTCGTTATATTTAAAGGGCACCGTTGGTTCGCCTTTTATCAATTTATAGATGTTTTTACCCGTGGTTTCGCCCATTTGTATGGCAACCTGCGCTACACCGGGGTGGCCTTTAGGGGTTTCATCGGTTATCATGGCGGCCACATCACCAATGGCAAATATGTTATTGCTGCCCACCACACGGCAAATGGTATCTGTTTTAATGCGGTTACCTCGCTCAATGGCGTCTTTCGATACACCATCGGGCACCACACCCATCACACCGGCCGACCAGATTACGTTTTTGGTTAAGATGCTTTTGCCGCCTTCAAACTTTATCTCGTTACCATCGTAGCTTTCTACTTTAACATTCAGCAATACCTCAACGCCCATTTTATGCAGAAAATCTTCGGCAGCTTTTGAGCCCTCGTCAGAGAAAGGGCCTAATACCTTTGGTAAAAAGTCTACCAGGTAAACCTTCATCTCGTCTTTCGATAATTCCGGATAGTCTTTATTCAGCACGTGGTTTCGTAATTCGGCTAAGGCACCTGCAAGCTCTACACCAGTTGGGCCGGCGCCTACCAGTACAAATGCCAGGTAGGGTGCCCGTTCTTCTTTAGAGGGCTTTAAAATGGCCTCCTCCAGGTTCTGTAGCACCATGTAGCGCAGGTTCAACGCCTCGGGGATAGATTTCATGGGCATGGCGTAATGCTCAATCTCTTTATTGCCAAAAAAGTTGGTTGTCGATCCGGTAGCTATTACCAGGTAATCGTAAGGTATTTCGCCTACACTGGTAATCACGCTATTCCGGTCTGTATCTATCCGGCTAACCTCAGCATGCCTGAACCGAAGGTTTTTTTGCCCGTCAAAATTTTTACGTAACGAGAAAGCTATCGACTCGGCCTCTAAGCTACCCGTTGCCACCTGGTAAAGCAAAGGCTGAAAGGTGTGATAGTTGTGTTTATCAATAAGTACAACTTCAACCGGTTTATCTGCAAGTTGCTTGGCTACCTGCAGGCCGCCAAAGCCGCCGCCTATAATAACTACTGTTGGGAATTTCGATTGATCAGTGGGGTTCATGAGCAATTTGTTTGTTGTTTAAACCTAAACGTGGTAGTTGTAAAACAAAAAAGGCTCCAAATGTTCTTTGGAGCCTTTAAAATATGTGAGAGATATGTTTTATCTCAGGTCTTTCTTTCCAAAGTCGATGATAACCGGTGTGGCTACGCATATCGACGAATAAGTACCAAAAATAACACCTATTAGCAATGCGAATGAGAAACCGCGGATAACATCACCACCAAAGATGAATAATATCACCAATATCAATACCACAGTAAATGCAGTAATAATGGTACGGCTTAACGTATTGTTAATTGCGTGGTTAATAACCTCTTTAGGGTCATCAGTTTTAGCATGGTGCAGTTCAAGGAACTCGCGGATACGATCAAACACAACTACCGTATCGTTAATA
>NZ_JBAZRC010000046.1:0-29357 GCF_041663085.1 Mucilaginibacter sp. | reverse complement strand
TTCTTTCATTACAGAAGAGTTTTTCTCTGAAGGTGGGTTGAAAGAATTTGTTAAATACCTGGATGGTACCCGTGTGGCTATCATTCCTGAGCCTATTTATCTGGAAGGTATAAAACAAGGTATCCCGGTTGAACTGGCTTTTCAGTATAACGATACGTATACCGAAAATGTGCACTCGTATGTAAATAACATCAACACTATTGAGGGTGGTACACACGTAGCGGGTTTCAGGATGGGTTTAACACGTACGCTTAAGGCTTACGCTGATAAATCGGGTTTATTGAAAAATATGAAGATCGAGATTACAGGCGATGACTTCCGCGAGGGGCTAACTGCCGTAATTTCGGTTAAAGTACAAGAGCCGCAATTTGAAGGGCAAACCAAAACCAAACTGGGTAACAGCGAGGTGAGTGGTGCTGTTAACGTGGCCGTAGGCGAAATTTTAGGTAACTACCTTGAAGAAAACCCTCGTGAAGCTAAAATGATTGTGCAGAAAGTTATACTTGCTGCTACAGCACGCGCGGCCGCACGTAAAGCACGCGAAATGGTGCAGCGTAAAAGTGTAATGAGCGGTTCAGGCTTACCTGGTAAACTGTCTGATTGTGCTAACAGCGACCCAACCTTATGCGAGTTATATCTTGTAGAGGGCGACTCGGCGGGTGGTACCGCCAAACAGGGCCGCAACCGCGAGTTCCAGGCCATATTGCCTTTAAGGGGTAAGATCCTGAACGTGGAGAAAGCCATGGAACACAAGATCTACGAGAACGAAGAAATAAAAAATATGTTTACCGGCCTCGGGGTAAGTATTGGTACGCCGGAAGATGCCAAGGCACTGAACTTAACAAAACTGCGTTACCATAAAATTGTGATAATGACGGATGCTGACGTGGATGGTTCGCACATTACCACATTGATCCTCACTTTCTTCTTCCGTTACATGAAGGAGTTGGTTGAGTACGGTTATGTGTACATCGCATCGCCACCGTTATACCAGGTTAAAAAGGGTAAAGAATTTGAATACTGCTGGACTGACGAGCAGCGCGATACGGCTATACAGCGTTTAAAAGGTGCCGGTAAAGAAGATAGCGTACACGTACAGCGTTACAAAGGTTTGGGTGAGATGAATGCCGAGCAATTATGGGATACCACCATGAACCCGGCCCATCGTACACTTAAAAAAGTAGCAATTGAGAACGCTGCAGAATGCGATCACACCTTCTCGATGCTGATGGGTGATGAGGTTGCCCCCCGCCGCGAGTTTATAGAGAAAAATGCACGTTATGCCCGTATAGATACCTAATAGGGTTATTTACGTGCCCATAATATTAAAGCCTCCTGACATTCAGGAGGCTTTTTTACGTAATAGGTTTTATGGGCGCCCTTTTGGTATTTTTTCGACTTTTATTCGCCCTTATTCGACCTTCATTCGTCCTTGAAGGGTTTTTTTATGCCTTTGTAAGCACTAAATAGGCAAGGGAAACATCAAGTGCCGGTAAAATATACTTTTAAATTTATATACATAATTTTCTTATGTATATAAATTTAAAAGTATATTTGAATTATGAGCACTAACCCGTTGTTAAAAGGAAGCCTGCAAACCATCATTTTAAAACTACTGGAGGATAACGAGCAGATGTATGGATACGAGATAACCCAAAAAGTTAAAGAGGTATCAGAGGGAGAGATAATGCTTACTGAGGGCGCTTTGTACCCGGCCCTGCATAAACTGGAGGCAGATGGTTTTCTGGAAACATTTACGCAGGTGGTAGATAACCGTGTACGCAAGTATTACCGCCTTACCGAGCAGGGGGGCAAAGAGGTGACCAGTAAATTAACCGAAGCGCAGGCCTTTATAGAGCAGCTGCAAACTTTGTTAAACCTTAAACCTACAACCAAATGAAACCGGACAGCAGGCAAATAAAAATATTGCAGGACTATCTGCATAAAACATTAACCTACCGCGAAAGTTATGAGGAAATATACGATCACGTTTTATCGGCGCTTGAGCATCAGCCGGCAGATATAAGTTTCCAGGACGCTATAAACGGCATTATTATAAATGATTTTGGAGGGCATAGAAATTTATTGAAGGTTGAAAAAGCTCACAAAGATGCTTTGGTTAATGATATGTATAAAAAGTATCGTTCATACATTGTATCTTACTTTAAAGTCCCCAATCTGTTTTATTTACTATTGGCTGTAGGGGCAACTTGTTACGGCTTTGCACAAATTAGGGTCAGTATATCGTTAATTATCGTGATGGCTTTTTTGATGATTTTAGCACCCTACATAATTTATCTTTTACGACTGTATGATACCGGGTATATTTTAGGGACTACGCAAAAATCGGCTAAAGATAAATCGTTTGAAATTTTGGCGAGTATACCTGTTCGGTTTTTTGTGATCGTAAATACTTTTGCTATTTGGAGTGGTGAAGGATTTTACAAAGTTTTTTTAGGAACTAATAATTACCTGTTGGCAGTGTGGTTTCTGATTGCAATACTGTATAACATATCATTATACAAATTATATAAATACGAATTCCAAACCACTGCCGCAATATGATATTATCGCCAGCAGAACTACAATGGGTAACTGAGCGTATGAAGATATACGACATTAAATACCAGGAGAGTTATTTCGAGATACTCGACCATGTTTTGACGGCCATTGAAACTAAACGCGATAAAGGCGACGCGCGTGATATATCGGTTGTTTTTCAGGATGTGGTGGATACCGATTTTGGTGGCTACTCGGGTATTGAGGCGTTAGCCGTTAAACAGGAAAATATATTTAACAAATATGTTGGCGGGGCGTTTAAAACTATTTTTCGTGGATATTTAAATTGGGGGGTGTTGGCTTTTACAATAGTTGCGTCGGGCCTGGCATATACACTGCCAAATAATAAAGTTATACACTCAGTTTTCTTTATTGCTATATTTTTGCTGGCTTTTTCGCCGTTGATGTATGCCTTTGTATTAATATCCCGCAAGGTAACATCTGTAAAAGGGAAGAAGTCCCTATTAAAAGGGCGTTTAATATCGCAAACCTACCTGCCGGGTATGTTGCTGAACGGCATCATTTACCTGCCGGTGCTTTTTCAGGGTGGTGATGATACAAACGGGTTTAAAATGATGCAACATTGGCCCTTGCCGGCGCTAATGGTAATATTGATATTTTTTGCAGTGCTGAATTTGAGCTCGATAACGCTTTGTAACCAGGTGTTAAAAAAAAGGGGATAACCGATGCTACTTCAGCTTTAACGTTTTCTTCCCAAAATCAATTACCGCGTGGTACTTCATTAGTATATCGCTGCCCAAAACACCCAGTACCTCAGGGTACCCCAATTCGCGGTAAGCTACGTTGATGGTAGACAGATCAAGCACGGCTACTTCCAGTTCGGGGATCATCATATCGCCTATCCATATGTTTTCTATCACCGCCGTTGCCGATTCCATAGTGTTGGTACCCAACCCGGTTGAAAGCCTCTCACTGGCTACTATATCAGCCATTTCATTGGCCTGTATCAGCAGGTTGCGGTCAAATGCCGTACGCGACGCGCCGGTATCCAGTACCACTTTAAAAGGCTTGTTGAAGATCACAATATCCAACACAGGGTGAAAGCCATCACCATGCAGGTCGATAATGTTTAGCGGGATAGATATAGTTTTTTTAGCCATTTAGTAGTGTCGGTGCAATATAGCTATCCAACTATAATTCAATCAATAAAATTAACGTAACAATTATATGGTTTAAGCCGGTTAACCACAGCGTTATCAGAGGTTGCACAGAGATGAATGAGAATTGCTTTTCGCATATTGAATGAAAATATCTCTGTGACCTTTGTGTTTTTACTTTGTGGATCTCTGTGGTAAAAATTAGCCACCAATCCATTATTGAGCCAATTAAAACGGATACCCTATGGCTATGTTTAAGATACTGTTTTTAAAACTCGGGCTGATGGAGCGCTGGCCACCTGCCGGTGTATATGGTCTTACCAGCGGGAAACCAAGATCGGTACGCAGTACCAGTATCGTAGCATCAAACCTTAAACCAAAACCCGCATCAACAGCCATTTGCGATAAAAAATTAGGGCCAAATGTGCCGCCCGGCTGGTGAGGCTTGGCGTTCCAGATGTTACCGGCATCGGCAAATAATGCGCCGTACACAATGCTGAATAGCTTTTGGCGGTACTCAATATTAGCCTCCAGTTTTATATCGCCCGATTGATCTGCAATAAAGGTGTTGCCGTTTGCATTGGTTGGATCGACAGTACCGGGGCCTAATGTTCTGGGCCTGAACCCTCTTAAACTGTTAGGCCCGCCAATAAAGAATTGCTGGTTATATGGTAAAATGGTAGAGTTGCCGTATGGTAAACCAACACCCGCAATAAGCCTGGTAGCAATTTTGCTATTAGCGCTAAGTTTATGGAAAAAGCGGATCTCGCTTTCTGCTTTAACATATTGGTTAAATACGGTACCAAACAGTGTTTTTACTTTGCCGCCAAGGGTATCGGCACCGCTTATAATGCCATACAGGTTGTTTGATAAACTAAGCTTACCACGGAAGTAAAGGCTATTGGTACGATAGTCTTCGGTGGTGTTATCAAATGTATAGGCATAGCTAGGGCCTAAAGTAAATTGCGGGTCAATTACGTGTTTAAGCGCCGGGTTGCGGTTGTTTGGATTACGTATGCTATCCAAATATACCTGGCTTATGTTACGTGGCTTTACAAAGGTGGCCTCCAGTAAATTTAACTCGTGTATCTTATGCTCGTTAGTTTTAAACTGATACCCGAACGACCCTGTGAAAGAGTTAAGCGAGTACAGTTTTTGCCGTACAACAGAGGTGTAACCCAACGTTAATATGGTGCGCGGGATGTACCCGTTATCGGCCCGTAAAGCAAACGGACTTATTAACCTTGGCCACGAAAGGCTGGTTTGCACACCATACTGGTAAACGTTATAGCCACTGTTTTGGCCGCCAACCTGCACATCGGTACTACCAAATAGGGTAACAGTTAAAAGCTCGCCGCCTTTAAAAGCATTGCGGTTTTTCCAGCTCAGGTTTATTTGCGTACCGGTATAGTTGGCAGATGATGTACGGCCAATGATCTCGGCCTGTAACGATTTGCGTTTATACGGGGTAAGGAAATAATAAACATCCAGCTTGGGCGAATCGGGCGTTACATCTTCAAACCTGTTTTTTACATAACGGTATGGCCCCAAATTAATAAACCTGTTTAACGAATTATTATGGGTGGTGCGGCTGTATACATCATTAGGATGCAGCAACACGGTATTTGAAAATAAATATGGCCTCACGGTGTTGCGCGGGTCGATGATGTTATAATTGCGGTAAGGTTTTGCCTGGTCTAACCTTAAGGAGGTATCCCTTAACGAGTAGTTTGGATACACATAAATATTACGGACAGAATAAATTTCGCGTGCCCTGTCTGGTGTTTCGGGTTTAATGCGAACTATCATGTTTACTTTATGGCCTTCAATGGTACTGTCAACCTTTACAACCAATTGCTCAGGCGCAAAGTAAAAAAAGCCTTCTTCCTTAAGGCGGGCATCAATCCTGATGCGTTCGTTCTTGATCACATCAAGGCTATATTTTTCGCCTTTTTTTAACAGCGTTTGTGCCATGGTACCTTTAACGGCGGTATCAAGGCTATTATCTGTAGCGGCAGGGAAGGTAATGTTATTGATGGTGTATGATGGGCCCGGCAGCGCTGTGAATAAAGCTTTGGCAGTTTTCTTTTTGCCTATAGTATCGCCGCTAACCGTTGCCTGGAAATAGCTGATATTTTGCAGGCGGTTTTGCATAATGGTGCTGTTTTTAGCCAGATCTACCTGGCTAACCAGTACCGGCGGCTCGCCGTATTTACTCAGAAATTTTTGAATAAACCCATGGCGGTTGCGGGTTTTGTAATAAAGCCAAAGTTTTATTCTCATCCCCAATAAAGATGAGTTTGGTTTAGGCCTGATATAGGTTTTCAACTCCGACTCCAGAGCCTTTGCATCGCTTTTAGGTATGTTTTTATCATCAACCTTAACAGTACCGCCGGTATAAAGCTTTTCGTTTGGCGGCAGGTACTTGGTAGTGCTGCAGGCATTTAACACTACAGCCATAAGTACTAAATATATTATACGTTTAATCATAAGGTTGTGGTCTGTGTCTTGGTTCTTTCGTCTTTATCTTTTTGCTGCGATGCTTTTTCCTGCTCGTCTTTTAGCTTTTGTTCTTCTTTGTATTTTTTGCGCATCTCCCTTTCCTGTGCGGTGCGTTTACGGAAGATCTCGCGGAAACGGTTATAATCTACCGTGAGCGAAAACCCTATACCGGTTTCAACTACCTGGCCTTGTATAACTATAAACTCATCCTTACGATACGCGCGCAGGGTGTAGCGCCCATCTTTGCTCAATTTGTAATTAACCGAAACATTGCCGGCAATGTTTGAAGTTTTTTGCCCGGCCTGCGCGCCTTCCAGGTTAAAGTTGTTGCCTACGCTCACCGTTAGCCTATCGTTAAGGAAGCGTTTACTTAGCCCAACATTAAGGTCCGTTCGGTTTGTTGCCGTGCCGGATGAGTAGTCCTCGCCGGATGTTACCCCGAAATTAAGGTCGACCCCGGTGATCAGGTCGCCTGCAAGGTTATTCAACTGGTCGGTAAGTAAGCCGCTTACGCTGCTGCGTATAGCACCTTCAACACCGGCGCTGCCGCCCTGGCTTTGCAGTGGGTTATCGCCAATAAAGTGGCCAAGTACCAGCACGCCCAATACTTGTTTATTTAACTCGTTAGGGTCCTGCCTTACCTGGGCAAGGCGGGTGCCAACAGTAGTGGTTACTTCTGATGATACGTTGTAATTACTATCCGGCAGGGTAATATCAAAGCTGATATCCGGTTTCATTAACTCGTTACGTAAGTTAAGGTTTACATTAAACGGTAACTTTTGCTTGTATTGGGTCGAGTTTTGGTCGGTTAGTTGGTTAGCAACCAGGTCTATCGGTGGCACGTTGGCTATGTAAATGGCAGTCAGGTCTATATTAGCGCTTGTTGGGTCGCCCGTCCAGGTAATGGTGCTGCCCGGCTTAAAGTTAAACTTGCGCGATACGGTGGCATACGACAGGTTGTACGAGCCGCTGCTAACCACATAAGTACCGGTTAAACTTGTTTTGCCACTTGGGTCTATACCGCCGCTCAGGTGTGCTTCGCCCTTTAAGTGTACCACATCGCCATTGCGCTCATCAACCACAATAGTAAAGGCCGCGTTTTTATCTATGTTCACCGTAGCGTTTACATCAAGCCCGGTAACTTCCGATTGTTTTAACGAATCAAGCTGTCGGGCTATTAGTATAGAATCGGTATTTGGTGCGCTGGCGTCAAAAAACTCAACTACCCCCTTGCGGTCTTCCACACCGGGGTCGCTGGTTGGCAATACAATAGCAAAGTCTGTTTTATCATTAACGGTCAATGTTGCATCAACCACAGGCTTGGCCATATCGCCCCTTACTTTTATATCGGTATCCATAAACAACTTGCCATAAAACAGCTTGTTATCTGCTTTTGTAGAGTTAATAACCCTAAAGTTATTCGCCCTGATGTTCATCCCGAATTTAAAGTCGGTATAAGTTTTGGTGTAGATAGAACCCGAAATAACCGCCTTGTTATTGGTTGAATCAACCAGGGTAAAATCATTAAAACGAATACCCTCATCGTTAAACGTGATGCTCTCCTGGGGCATGGTAAAGTAGGAGTTAAGCATAGCTACGTTGAAGGCTACCTTATTGAAATGAATATCGCCCCGCACGGCCGGTGCGGTGGTGGTCCCTGTTATTTTTAACTGGCCGGTAATATTACCGCTCGAGTTTTTAATAGCCCCAAAGCTAAAGCCCTCTATACTCTTCATGCCCAGGTTTACAATATTCAGGTTCATGTCAAACCGGCTTTCGGGGGTGGTATAGTACATACCGTTCAGGTCAACCTGGTTGCCTTTGCCGGTAACACTTGCCTGCAGCGCGAATGCGTTTTGAGTTTGGTTATTTACCTTAAGCGCTATGTTACCTACGGTATCGCCTTTAAAGCTAAAGTCGCTCACCTTCATATCGGCAGTAAACACCGGCGATTTCTGGAAATCGCTTACCACTGCGTTACCGTTAATGGTACCGCCAACAAACAGGGAGTCCTGCTGTGCTATTTTGGTCAGGGTTTCTATCCTGAAGTTTTTAAAATCTACAGTAATAGGCGAGTTTACGCCACCCGAGCTATTGGCGCTTAATACCTGGTTGCTGTTGGTGATGCTAAAGTTACGCGCCAGTATCCCTTTTGCGCCATAAAACAGCGCATTATCCGGGTTAACATCCCATGGGGTGTAATCAAACATCAGCCCGTTTTGTAAAAAGCTGAACTGATACTGATCTGGCAAAACGCTAAACTGGCCGGCAATGCGGTAGCGTTCTTTCTTTAGTTTGTCGCGCACCTGTAAGCTAATGCCCAGCTTATTGTTTTGGGCGTTGCCCGATACACTGGTGTAAAGCAGATCTAACGACGAGCCCACTTTTATTTCATCAACCGTTAAATTGTAATTTAAAGCATTGTTACCCGTGTTAATGGCCAGCTTTAAGTTATTTACTGTATTGGTGCCATAAATAACTTTGGGTGCTGCTCCATTTACAATAAGTTCGCCTGTTGTGCTGTTAAAGCTGCCGTTAAATAAAACCGGCTCAAGCTGTTTCAAATCGGGTGCAAATTTAGCTACCAGCGGGGTTTTCACCATGCGGGCATCAAACGTAAACTGCTGCGGCGAGTATTTAACTTTTGCCCTCGGGGTTTTACTGCCCAGGCTGGTGTTGTAGTATTTATCAATCACATCCTGCAGGGCAGGGGCAATTTGGGTTAGCTTATACTTACCGGCCATGTGCGCGTAAAACATAGGCGTTTTTAGGCGCAGTGTGCTGCTATCGGCAGTGGCGGTTGATATGAGGCTTACGGTATCTAAAGTAATGCGCTCGCCTTTATTGACCACCAAAAGGTCTGTTGCCAGTATGTTGGCGTTCAGGTAGTCCGGGTCGGCAGTTGGCACATCGGCAATAATTTTACCATGAAAACGCATCGGGCCTTTTACAAAATTAAGTTTTTGCAGGTCTATGCTATCTACCATTAAGGTTGCGTTAACCGAAGGGTATTTCTTGTTCATATTGGCCTTAGCATCAAGCGTGAAATTGATGTTAGGGTCTTTCATACGGGCTTTGGCCACATAGGCTCCGTTATGCGCCGTACCATTCATTACTAAATTACGGTAGGTATAACCTTTAACATTTGCGCTTACCACATCGCCGTTAAATTTAAGGCTGGCGGTTTTAGGGTCGAGGCCGGTACCGCTGATGTTGGCTTTCATGGTTACAAAACCCACCATTTGCGGCTGTTTGGTTAATGCGCCAACGTTTAAATTATTGGCCTTAATATTGGCCGAATAGGTTTCGCTGCCTTTGCGTTTGCCGCTCTTCATAGCAGCTACCAGATCAACCGCGCCATAGCTGCTGCGCAGCGCCATTTTGGTGTTAAAGGTTTTCATGGTACCCTTAAAAGTGCCTTTCAGATCCATGTTTTCGGGCACGCTTACATTTGGCGGGATGGTTCCTTTCGGTACAAGGCGGGCAATATCTGTACGGGTGGTACGGAAATCATTTATCGTCAGGTCGAAATATGCTTTCTCCACATCAGGCAAGCCGCGCATGGTGGCCGATGCTTTCACATAAGTATTGCCAAATCCGCTGATCTCGATATTAGGGATGCGCAGGTTGTTTACCTGCCCGCTAACCCTGCCGTTTATTTTGATCACAGAATTTGGCGAGGATTTAAACGGCTCCATAGATGCCATGGTAGGCATCAGCAGTAACACATCGCGTAGGCCAAGCTTGCTGCCATCCAAATTGGCGTTGATGCTTAGCTTACCCAGGTCTTTTGTTAACGATTCTATGGAAGGGTAACCCACTTGTAATTCTTTCTGGATAACCGAGGTTGGTGTTTCTACCAGCAGGTCTTTTAAGTAAGCGCTTTTTGGCCCGTAGAAAAACGAGGTATGAAACTTATTGATCTTAAGCCCGCTTTTTTCGGCGAAGGTGAAAGAGTTTACCTTGCCCGATATGCTATCAGGCGTATAGTTAAGGTCTTGTATATCGGTATTTAAATTTTTGATACCCATGTGGGCAAAGTCAAGCCCGCGGGGCAATGGCTTTTGCGCGTCGTTATCAAACTTAATATTATCGTTGGTTAGCGTTATTCGGTTTAAGCTGGCCGTCCAGCCTTTGGCTTGCGTTCTGGAAGTTAGCGTATCAATTTTCCTGATGGTTTTTTCAACCGCTTTGGTTACTGTTGCAGGTTTGGCAAAGGTAAGCCCGGCATTGGTATTATCCAATTTAACAGATTTGATGCCGACATGCTGGTTTTTCATGTCTATCTTATCCATCTCTACCAAAAAAGTGCCCAGGTCAACCTTGGCGGCCATTTCATTGCTCTTGTAGTCAACTTTTATTTTGTCAATGTTTATTTCGCCCAGCGTCAGGTCCATATTTAATGGTTTAACGGCAGTATCAACCTTGGCGGCCTGCGCAATAGAAGAACCGGCCGGGGTTTGGATGATCTTGGCGTTAACCCCGCTCAGGTTTATTTTAGGGATAGTGAATTTCATCTTATCCATATCAAAATCTTTGATACGGGTATCAAAATGGCCCAGCAGGAATTTTACATCATTGCCTGTGGTTACATCTTTGTATTTCACGTTGATCTTATCCAGGATGATCTTATCTACCGAAAACTTCATGGTAGAGGTGGTATCCTCTGGCTTAACTTCTTTTTTCTGCTCGCCGGCAAAGGCTTTGATAATGTAATCAAAGTTGAAAAGGCTGTCCGGCCCGCGGCTAATGTTGGCGGTGATGCCTTCCAGGTTTATTTCGTTTATCTCAACCTTGTTTTTCAGGAGTTTTTAAAGCGTGATATCAACCTTAAGCTTATCACCCGCAATAAGGGTGTCTTTTTTCTGATCTTCAAAGTAAACATCTTCTAAAACCAGCAATTTGGGCAGGCCCAGGCTAATGTGGCCAATTTCAACTTTTGTGTGTATTTTATTCTGAAGAAAGGTAACCGCTTTGTCTTTCGCGAAGTTTTGCACGGCGGGTACCTGTATTAAAATAACCACAAGCAACACCAAAAAGATGACACTTGCAATTATCCAAAGTATTGTTTTGAGGGCTATACGTCCAAATCGTTCCAAATTTTTAAAGGTTAGGGTTATTACCTATAATTATACAAATTATGTGTTAAACAGATATGCTGATAGTGTTTTCAACATTTGCGAATAGTTAATTGTTTTTATCTTATTACGATAATTGCGCTATAAACAGCATTATTCAAAAACACTTAATAAATGCATTGTAAATAAGCGCCGATTTATCCACAAACCTGTACTTCCACTTTGTTTTTTAATAAATTTGTAATCCACATAAGATACAGCACACAGAATATAATATGCCCGATTTTTCGCACTTACACGTACATACCCAATTCTCATTACTTGACGGTGCCGCCGATATTTCAAAGCTATACAAAAAAGCGGCAGCAGATGGTATGAAAGCCCTGGCCATTACCGACCACGGGAACATGTTTGGTGCGTTTAAGTTTGTGGCCGAGGCGGGTAAGCACAATGTAAAACCCATTGTAGGCTGCGAATTTTATGTGGTTGATGACAGGCATAAAAAGCAGTTTACCAAAGAAGTAAAAGATAAGCGTTACCACCAGCTGATGCTGGCCAAAAACGCCGAAGGGTATAAAAACCTCATCAAGCTATGCTCGTTAGGTTATATAGAAGGCCTTTACAGTAAGTGGCCGCGTATTGATAAAGAACTGATATTAAAATACCATAAAGGTATTATAGCAACTACCTGCTGCCTGGGTGCATCGGTACCGCAGGCCATTTTAAGGGACGGTGAAGCCGCTGCCGAAATTGAATTTAAATGGTGGCTTGACCTGTTTGGCGAAGATTTCTACATAGAAATGCAGCGCCACGATATACCTGAGCAAAACATAGTGAACGAAGTGTTAATGAAGTTCGCTAAAAAGTATAATGTTAAGGTGATCTGTTCAAACGATTCGCACTACGTGGATCAGCAGGACAGTAACGCGCACGATATTTTGCTTTGCGTAAATACCGGCGATTTGCAAAGCACCCCCATAGCTACCGATGAAGAAGGTGGCAAGGGTTACCGTTTTGGCTTTACCAACGACCAGTTTTATTTTAAAACGCAGGCGGAAATGGGCAAGCTGTTCCATGATATCCCCGAATCGCTGGATAATACACAGGAAATTGTAGATAAGGTAGATGTTCTGAAACTAAAAAGGGACATACTGCTGCCTAACTATGTTATCCCGCCCGAGTTTAAGATACACAGTGATATGACGCCCGATGCAGATACCCTTAACCAATGGGAGTATCTGAAGCACCTTACCTTTATGGGTGCCAAAGAGCGTTACAGGGATATAAGCCCCGAGGCCGAAGAGCGCATCAACTTTGAGCTGTTCACTATCCGTACCATGGGGTTTGCGGGTTACTTTTTGATTGTTGCCGATTTCATCAGGGCGGGCCGCGATATGGGCGTATTTATTGGCCCGGGCCGTGGTTCTGCAGCCGGATCGGTGGTGGCCTACTGTACAGGTATCACCAATATCGACCCGCTGAAGTATAACCTCCTGTTTGAGCGTTTCCTTAACCCGGATCGTAAATCAATGCCCGATATTGATACGGACTTTGATGACGCCGGCCGCCAAAAGGTTATTGATTACGTGGTTGATAAATATGGCAAGAACCAGGTAGCGCAGATCATTACCTATGGCTCAATGGCTGCACGTACCAGTATCCAGGATGTTGGCCGTGTGCTGGATATGCCTTTGAGCGATGTGAACGCGATGAAGAAGCTGGTGCCCGAAACTTTGGGTATCAACCTGAAAACAGCTATTGAACAGGTAGCCGAGCTGCAGGTTATCTACAAATCAAATGATTTAAAAGGCACGGTGCTTCGCGAAGCAGAAAAGCTGGAAGGATCTGTACGTAACACGGGTGTGCACGCCGCGGGTATTATCATTGCCCCTTATGACCTTACCGATATTGTACCCGTTGCTACTGCGAAGGACTCTGACCTGCTGGTTACCCAGTACGACGGGCGTGTAATTGAGGATGCAGGCGTAATTAAGATGGACTTTTTGGGCCTGAAAACCCTGACCATTATAAAGGATGCGCTAAGACTGATCAGGGCAAACCACGGTGTTGAAATTGAGATAGATTACATCCCGCTGGATGATACTGCAACCTACGAACTTTACCAGCGCGGCGATACCAACGGTACGTTCCAGTTTGAAAGTGACGGGATGCAAATGTACCTGCGAGATCTTAAACCCGATAAGTTTGAGGATTTGATTGCCATGAACGCCCTGTACCGCCCGGGCCCGATAGAGTATATCCCCAACTTTATTAAACGTAAGCACGGTTTAGAACCCATTGTGTTTGACCTTGCCGACATGGAAGAGTACCTGGGCGAAACCTATGGTATTACCGTGTACCAGGAGCAGGTGATGCTTCTGTCGCAAAAGCTGGCTGGCTTTAGTAAAGGTGATGCCGACGTTTTGCGTAAGGCAATGGGTAAAAAACAAATTGAGGTACTTAATAAAATGGAAGCCCAGTTTATGGAGGGCGCCATGGCCAAAGGCCACCCCAAAGATAAACTGACCAAAATATGGAACGACTGGAAAGCATTTGCCCAGTACGCGTTCAATAAATCGCACTCTACCTGTTACGCTTTTGTGGCCTACCAAACGGCTTACTTAAAAGCGCATTACCCGGCAGAATACATGGCCGCCGTATTAAACAACCAAAACAACATGGAGAAGATCACCTTCTTTATGGAGGAATGCCGCCGCATGGGGGTTGAAGTTTTAGGCCCTGATATTAACGAAAGTGACATGGCCTTTACTGCCAACAGGAAAGGTGTTATCCGTTTTGGTATGGCGGGCGTTAAGGGTGTAGGTGAAAAAGCCGTTGAGAGCATTATTGAAGAACGCCTTGAACGCGGCCCGTATAAAAGCGTTTACGATTTTGCGCAGCGCTCAAATACACGGTCGGTTAACCGTAAATCTTACGAGAATTTGGTTTATGGGGGTGCGTTTGATGGGTTTGGCTTAAACCGGGCGCAGTTCTTCGCTAAAACAGAGAACGGTATTTTAACCGGGGTTGAACGCCTGATAAAATATGGTAATGATTATCAGAACACGCAAAGCAGTTCGCAATCGTCCCTGTTTGGTGGTTCGGTAGCATCATATATCCCTGAGCCGGCCCTACCCGAAGCCGAGGAATGGCCGCTGATAGAAAAGCTTAAATACGAGAAAGAGGTTATCGGCATTTATTTAACCGGCCACCCGCTTGATAACTTTAAGCTGGAGATTGACCGGTATTGCAACACCACCATTACTGAATTAAAAAACATCCAGAAAGCCCGCTCAGGCGAGGGTGGGGAAGAGGTAATGGCTAACCTGGCCAACCTGCGTAAACGCGGCGAGATCTGTATTGGCGGGCTGGTATCAAGCGTGCAGCACAGGTTTACTAAAATGGGTAAACCGTTTGGTGCCTTTGTGCTGGAAGATTACAACGAAAGCTACGAGTTTGCCTTTTTTGGGGACGATTATGTAAAGTTCCGTAATATGATGGTGGAGGGTTACTTCCTGCATATTAAAGGTACGGTTGAAGAGAAATTCCGCCAGAAGGATAACTGGGACTTGCGGGTAACCACCATGAGCCTGCTATCTGAAATGCGCGATAAACTCACCAAATCTGTTGTGGTTAGTTTGGATCTGAAGATGCTGAACACGCAGTTGGTTGAACGCCTGGAGCAGATCATCGTTACCAATAATGAACGTTACCCGGCAAAAAGCTGTGCGCTAAAGTTTAAAGTAAAGTGCGGCGAAGAAGCCATGATCGTTGATCTGCTTTCTAAAACCCACAAGGTTAGCCCAAGCGATGAACTGATGGCCGATATCCTGAATTTGACGCATGCACCGGCGGTGTTGATGTAGTGCTTTCAAATAATAATATTCTTAAGGTTGGTGTCTCGCCAACCTTTTCTATTTAATAGCTATTGTTTTATTGTTAATAGACTTATTTATAAAGTAAAATACGAGGGAAATAATAGGTGATGTGACGAGCGTAATAAATATCCCGCAAAATAATACAGCCATCGCGGGCGTGGCACAACGCATCCCGGTAGTAGGCATGTTATCAACCAAAACCTTCATAGCCGTAAAAGATAATACAAAACCCAATAGTATGGTGGCCGGGAATATAAGGTACAAAGGAGTAGTAGTCATTCGGTTTACCCTTAATACTGAAAATATGATCTGAAATGCCGGGGCGATAAAAATCAGTAATTCTACCATTGCGTTATTTCTCATTAATACGTTATCCACACAAAAAGTAACCCATCTAATTACCTGCTACTATAAAGCGTTTGTAATTAAGGCAGATGTTAATAATATAATTGTCACATTGTCATGCACGCACTTGTGGCAAGCTATTTGAATAGTATATATTTGTACATCAAAATTAAAATATAGAAATCATGGCTTTAGAAATAACTGATGCAAACTTCGAAGAACTTGTTCTTAAATCAGATAAACCGGTACTAATTGACTTTTGGGCAGAATGGTGTGGCCCTTGTAGAATGGTAGGCCCTGTTGTTGAAGAACTTGCTAAAGAATACGATGGCAAAGCTGTTGTAGGAAAAGTGAATGTGGATAACAACCCCGGTATCTCAATGAAGTATGGCATCCGCAATATCCCTGCCTTATTGTACTTTAAAGGCGGCGAAATTGTTGACAAACAAATTGGCGCTGTACCAAAATCTATACTTGCAGATAAATTAGCTAAGCAATTAGCTTAACACCATATTATATAAATAAAGAGGGCCGTGATATATCACGGCCCTCTTTATTTATGCCGAAAGCTCAAAGCCGAAAGCTTGTTAAAGCTTTCGGCTTTGAGCTTTTACCTTTCACCTTTATTACATCCTGCTAACGCTTCCGCTGCCTGCTTTTGAGCTGGAAATGTTTTTGGCCGCGCCGGTGTAATGTACATCGCCCGAACCTACTACCGAGGCATCAATTTTTTCGGAAGCATTTACCCTTGCATCGCCCGACCCTGCAACTTTTACCTGGGTATTGGTAGTTATGAGGTTGTTCCCGGTAAAATCACCAGAACCTACTACGCTAACAGTTGAGTTATCTGCACGGCCTGTAAGCGTAATATCGCCAGAGCCTCCTATGCTGCTCTCTAAAGTTTTAACATCAACTTTACCGCTTATATCGCCCGAGCCGGTTAGTTTTACTTTTAGGGAAGGTGCCCTTAAACCGTCTTTAAAAAACACATCGCCCGAACCTGCAAGGCTCACTGCATTCACGTTTTTTATAGCTACATAAACAATCATTTTTTTATTGCCGTTCCAGTTCCAGTGGGTGCCATCTTTAGTGTATATTTTTAGCACACCGCCCTCAACCTCGGTTACAATACGGTCTATAATATCAGAAGGTGCATCTACCTTTACCGATTCGGTTGACCCCTGGGTAATGTACACATCGTATGAACCGGCAACGCTTACCGCGTTAAAGCCTGTTAAATGGCGGTCCTGCGTATCTGCTTTGGCAAAGCTTGCAGCTGCTACCAGTAAGCCAACTGTAAAAAGTGTTTTTAGTGTTCTCATGGTTTTGAATTGTTTAGTTATTAGACGCAGGTTGTAACAGGAAAGTTGCATGCTTTTGGAAATAAATTTCCCGCGCGTTCACCCTCCTGTCATTTCGAACGATAGTGAAATCTTGTTAAAATGATAGGCGATGAACTTTGCATAACGAACAAGATTTCTCCCTCGTTCCTCGGTCGAAATGACAATTGGAGAACAACGGACCTAATCCATCAACACCCCTATATAATAATTAAAGGTATCCACCTCTAAATTATCTTCAGTGGCACCAGCGATAGTAAGCGGGGTAAAGCGCGTTTTTGGGGTGATAAATTGGTATTCGCCGCCTTTTACGCGTACCCTTACCGGCATGTTAAAGTCCCTTACATCAGCTATCCATCTGCACATCAGTTTGCCGTTAATGGTCATAAACTCAAGCGTGGGGATATTGGCGTGTTTTAAATATTGTTCAAACACCGGGCTAAAGTTTATACCGCTTTGCTGATTGATGTAGCCTACCACCTGGTCGTAAGTAACTGTTTGATGGTAAAAAGTTTTATTTAAACCACGCAGTATACCGCGCCATTTTTCGTCATCATTAATAACGGTACGGATCATGTTCAGCATGTTGCCGCCTTTGGGGTACATATCGCCCGAACCTTCTTTGTTTACGTTGTATGGGCCAACAATAGAGCCGTCGTTCTGGATACCCAAACGGCTGCCGTGCACATATTCCTGCCCGGCCTGTTTGCCCCAATTATCTTCCACAAATAGCGACTCGCTGTAATTGGTAAAACTTTCATGGATCCACATATCGGCAAGGTCTTTACTGGTGATATTATTGCCAAACCACTCGTGCCCGCTCTCGTGTACTACAATGAAATCCCATTTCAGGCCCCAGCCGGTGCCGGATAGGTCGCGGCCCAGGTAGCCATTCTGATAATGGTTGCCATAAGCCGTGCCGCTTTGGTGTTCCATCCCTAAGTGATGGGTTTCTACCAGTTTGTAACCGTCCTCGTAAAAAGGGTAGGGGCCAAACCAGTGTTCAAAAGCTTTTAGCATAGGTTTGGTGTTTGCACCCCAGTGCTTTTTGGCTTTCTCCAGATTATAGCTTAATGGCCAAAAATCGAGTGTTAGTTTTCCTTTTTCGCCCATGTAGGTATCGGTATAATGCGCGTAGTCGCCAATATTGGCTTCAATATCGTAGTTGTTGATGGGGTTGGCTACAAACCAATCGAAACGGGTGTAGCCGTCTTTAAGTTTGGTAACCTTACGCAGGCGGCCATTGCTTACATCTTTTAATCCGTTAGGCACACTGATGCTGATCAGGGCGCTATCCACTTCGTCGGCCTGCTGGTCTTTTGTTGGCCACCAAACACTTGCCCCCATGCCCTGGCAGGCGGTTGATACCCATTTATGCCCAAGCGAATCCACGTTATACTCTACACCGCCATCCCATGGGGCGCGTTTAGCAATGGTTGGGTTGCCCGAGTAATAAACAGTAAACTCTTCCTTGCTGCCGCTTTTAATGGTTTGCGGGAAGGTTACAAACACCGCGTTAAACTCGCGGGTATAGGGTAGTTCTTTACCTTTATAAACCACCTTCTCCACTTTTAGGTTTGAGAACAGGTCGAACTGCAGTTTGGTGAAATCCTGTGTGGCAGTGTATTTAAAAAGTACATTACCGCTGATGAATTTGTTATCGATATCAAACTTCACATCCAGGTGATAATAGTTAATATCGTAACAGGTACGCAGCGGGGTGGTTAATGATCCGCGCAGACTATCGGCACGGGTAAATGTTTCCTTGTGGTTGCCAAGCTGGGCTTTGGCTGTAAAAGTGCTTGCTGTTAAAAATGCAAGAGCAATATATTTAAGGCGTGTTATTTTCATTGTTACAAGGGTTAATCCCATTTTTCTAAAAGGTTTTTCTTCCAAAGTTTTTGAGCATATTGTTTGAAAGATGCCGGTGCGGTATTAAATGCCTGGTCAAAAGTGTATTTACCGCCTTCATATTCCGTTTTTGATACCTGCACCTTATTGGTTCCGCGCATAGCATATTTTTTATCACCCTCGTGCATAATTATTTTCAAATCGCTCGGGCTAACATCACCATGGCAAATAGTCTTATACATCAGCCATACCTCTGCTGTTCCATTGTTGTCAAGGTCAGTTACAGCAAATGTTTTACGAACAAAGTTAGCGGCAATATCAACAGGGCAATCTTTTACAAAATCGTATAGTGTCCACGTAGCTTTGTAAGCGCCGGATTGGATCAAATAATGATATGCATATAAGGCAGCGTCGCGATAATCGTCACCGTCGCCATTTTTGGATTGTGTTTCGCCAGTTTCTGTGGTAATAACTATATGTTCACCTTCCTTGTCGGTAAATTTTGCCGCATCAATAATATGCCCTTTGTAAGTTATCGATTTTGGAATAGCCGTTTTATCCAACTTAATAACTCTTACCTGAGCTTGGGCGGTAAAGCTGATTAGGGCAAAAAGTGCAAGGATGTATAATTTCATTTTATCTTTCGATTTTAAAATATGTCATTGCGAGCGATAGCGTGGCAATCTCGTTGAATGCATAACGGTTATGCACCTGCGACGAGATTGCCGCGTCGCTCCGCCACACTTTCCTTACGCCGCTCCTCGCAATGACATGGTGATGAAGGGTTACCTAACTTCTTACTTCAATACCTCCACATCAATAAAGCTATCGTTAAACACAGTGTGGGTAGCTTTTTGATAATCACTTTCGTTGGCTTTATATGGGTTCTCTACAAACTTTTGCGGGTTACGCGCATACAGCGGGAACGATGTGCTTTGTACCTGTATCATAATACGGTGGCCTTTTTTAAAGGTGTGCAATACATCCTGCAGGTGGAAATTTACATCTGTTTTTTGGTTGGCAACCATCGGTACGGCCTTCTCAAAACCATCGCGGAAACGTGCCGGCATGATCTCTGAACGTACCATTTGCTGGTAATTGCTCAGGATGATGTTTTTGTTTGGCATGTAATCGTTGTTCTTTTCATCCGGAGGGTAAACGTCGATCAGTTTCACTATCCAATCGGCATCGGTACCGGTAGTTGCTACTTTAAGGTTGGCCATAATTTCGCCGCCAAGGGTAACATCATCAGCTAAAACATCGGTTTGGTAAACCAGCACATCGGTACGGCGGCCTGCAAAGCGCTGGTCTTCGCTCATGTAGTTGTGCGGGGTAAAGCCCATGGTGGTGGTGTTATCCTCGGTATAAGGCACAGGTTTCATTGGGTCGCTTACAAAGCTGGTGCTGCCTGTTGCGGCTGGTGCTGCATCGGCCAGTTTACCATCATTATTTAAATAAAACTTAACATGGGTTGCCGCTGCAGATGGCCATTTATCAAATGTTTGCCATTCTTTTTTACCGGTGTTGTACATATAAGCCTCAGGCAGGCCCGAGTTTTTATCGCCGTTACCTTTCAGGAAGTGGTTAAAGAATTTTTGCTCGATGCTTTTTTGATAGAATGTAGCAATACTATCGCCAAAGTAAACGTTGCTGTGCATGGTGTGCCCGGTTTCGCGCGACCACCTGCCGTGCCCAAACGGACCCATTACAATGGTGTTATAAGCGTTAGGGTCTTTCTTCTCAATAGTTTTATAGATAGCCAGCGGGCCTGTTAAATCTTCGGCATCAAACCAGCCACCTACCAGCATCACCGCCGGTTTTACTTTGTTGTAATGTTTCAACAGGCCGCGTTTTTGCCAAAATTCATCGTAATTAGGGTGGTTAATGGTTTCCTGCCAAAAAAAGTTGTCTTTGTAATATTTGTCGGCGTTTTTAAGCGGGCCAAGGTCAAGCAAAAACTGGTAGCCATCGCGGGTGCCGGCGTTAAACATTTGGCTGCCGTACCATGCTTTGTTTGTAGTATCTGTTTTTTGAACGCCAAATACCGGGAAGGTAAAGAAGTAGCTTTCTATGAAAGCACCGTTGTGGTGAAAATCGTCAAAAAAGAAATCGGAGATAGGTGCCTGTGGCGATGAAGCCTTTAAAGCAGGGTGGTTTGATAAAATACCCGCAGCGGTATAAAAGCCCGGATAGCTGATACCCCATTGGCCTACTTTACCGTTGTTGCCGGTAGCGTTTTTGATCAGCCAGTCGATGGTGTCGTAAGTATCGGATCCTTCATCCACATCTTTTTTGCTTTTTTTATTATCGATAACCGGGGTCATGTTGGTCCAGGTGCCTTCGCTTTTATATCGGCCGCGTACATCCTGGTAAACAAAAATATAACCTTCCTGCATCATATATTTTGAGGGGCCTAATTGGCCGGGGTATTTTGTTTCGCCATAAGGTGCAATGCTGTAGCAGGTACGCTGCATCATTATGGGGTATTTATTGGTTTTAGATGCATCGTTTGGCGTATAGATAGAGGTAAAGAGTTTTACCCCATCGCGCATGGTGATGTACACATCTTTTTTGGTGTAGTGTTCTTTAACGTAGGCGCTTTGCGCAAACAACGTACTACAGGCCGCAGCCATTACAAATAATAATGCGGAGAGTTTTTTCATGATGTTGGTCAGTTTTTTAGTGAGCGTAATTTAGCAAGTATATAGCTAATATACTAACGGGTGATAATACTGTTACAAAGTTAAATTGATCTATTCTTGAGAGGGAAAGGGGGGGCTTAGAATATTCGGCTAAGACGCGAAGTATCGCGTCTCTACGGATGCCAAAATGTAGAGACGCGATACTTCGCGTCTCCTTGCATACGAGACAATCCGCGTTAGGGGGCTACCGACCCAACATCACGAATGTCAACCCCTTCACATTTTAATTAATTACCTATTTATAAGCCTGTAAACATTCCTTAACTTTGCCACCAAAATACACTACTATGCAATATGATGTAATCGTTATAGGTTCTGGTCCGGGTGGTTATGTGGCGGCAATACGCTGCGCCCAACTGGGTATGAAAACCGCAATTATTGAAAAATACAACACCCTTGGCGGCACCTGCCTTAACGTAGGTTGTATCCCGTCGAAGGCTTTGCTTGATTCGTCGGAACATTACCATAACGCTGCCCACACTTTCACTACACACGGTATTAAATTAGATAACCTGGGTATTGATTTTGGCCAGATGATAAAACGCAAACAGGAAGTTGTGGATGCCAATACCAGCGGTATTACCTACCTGATGAAAAAGAACAAAATTGACGTACACACAGGTGTAGGATCATTTAAAGATAAAAACACCATTATTGTTACTGCCGCAGACGGTAAAACTACCGAGCTGACCACCGAAAAGGTGATCATCGCTACAGGTTCAAAACCATCAAGCCTGCCATTTTTGAAGATAGACAAGAAACGCATCATCACCTCAACCGAGGCTTTAACCTTAACCGAGATCCCTAAACACCTGATACTGATTGGTGGGGGTGTTATTGGCTTGGAATTAGGTTCGGTTTACGCGCGTTTGGGTGCCAAAGTATCTGTAATTGAGTACATGGATGGTATTATCCCAACCATGGATAAGGGCCTGGGCCGCGAATTACAGAAAGTATTGAAAAAATTGGGCATGGAGTTTTACCTGGGCCACAAGGTTACAGGTGCAACAGCCAAAGGCAAAGAGGTTACCGTTACTTTTGATAACCCCAAAGGCGAAAAGCAGGAACTTAAAGGCGACTATTGCATGGTAGCTGTTGGCCGTATAGCTTATACCGACGGTTTAGGACTTGATAAAATTGGCATCACCGTTGAAGAGCGTGGCCGCAAAATACCGGTTGATGAGCACCTGGAAACCAGCGTTAAAGGCGTTTATGCTATTGGTGATGTAATAAAAGGCGCCATGCTTGCCCACAAGGCCGAGGATGAAGGTACTTTTGTTGCCGAGCTTATCGCCGGGCAAAAACCGCACATTAACTATAACCTGATACCGGGTGTTGTTTATACCTGGCCTGAAGTTGCCGCGGTTGGTTATACCGAAGAGCAATTGAAAGAGGCGGGTACAAAATATAAGGTAGGGTCGTTCCCGTTCAAAGCAAGCGGCCGTGCCCGTGCCAGCGGTGATCTGGATGGTTTTGTGAAGGTTTTAGCTGATGCCACTACCGACGAAATTTTAGGTGTGCACATGATTGGCCCGCGCGCTGCCGATATGATAGCCGAGGCGGTTATTGCCATGGAGTTCCGCGCCAGTGCAGAGGACGTAACACGTGCCAGCCACGCCCACCCAACCTACACCGAAGCCATGCGCGAAGCCTGCCTGGCAGCAACCGAGAACAGGGCGATACATATTTAAGAATTTATAAATACCATATAAAAAGGGTGCACCTGAACAGGCGCACCCTTTTCTTTTTTAAGCAACTGTATAAGGTTATTCGGTTTTAATGCTTTTTATAGGGTTGGCCATAGCCGCCCCGGCAGCCTGGAAGCTTACAGTAACAACAGCTATAGCCACGGCTACTATGCCCGAGTATAAAAATATGGTCCAGCTGATTTGAATGCGGTAATTAAAATCCTGCAGCCATTTGTTCATGAACCACCAGCCGATAGGTGCCGCTATGGCGACTGATACCAGCACCAGCATAACAAAATCGCGCGTGAGCAATTGCATCAGGTTTACAATGCCTGCACCCAATACTTTGCGTATGCCAATCTCTTTGGCACGGTTCTCGGCCATATAAGCCGCAAGCCCGAACAGGCCGAGGCACGATATTAAAATTGTAAGCGCTGAAAAAGTAAAAGCTATTTTACCGGTGCGCTGCTCGTTTTTAAATTTTTCGGCATAGGCCTGGTCTACAAAATGGTATTGGAACGGATAGGCTGGGTTGTATTTTTTGAAGATCGCTTCGGCTGTTTTCAGGCCTGAAGATGTTGATTGATTAGGATTAAGCCTGAAGGTAAGCGCATTGTAATACCAATTTTTCGATCCGAATACTAACATAGGGTTAACTGCCTGAGAAGGGGAACCAATGATAAAGTTTTTGATAACGCCCACAATTTTCAGTCGGTTGTCGCCAAGCGAAATGATTTGGCCTATCGGGTCTTTAAAGCCCATTGCCTGCACTGACGCTTCATTAATAATTACCGCGGCTGAGTCTGAAGGGAATTTATTGAAATCGATATCCCGCCCGGCCAAAAGTTTAAAACCAAATGTTTTTACAAAATCTCCGTCTGTTGCAAACCTGCTGAAACTTACGTTTTTATGGTTAGCATCCATATTGCCCCAGTTAAGGCCGGAAGTTGAACTGCCGTCAATAGTTACCGGCATACTCGTTTTACTTACTGCTGATGCTACACCACTGCTTAACAGCTCATTTTTAATAACATCGAAATTTTTGCCGATAGAGCCATTTATCGGGTGCTCTACAAGGTTATTTCTTACATAGCCATTATCGCGACTTTGTACATAGTTGATCTGCTGGTATATAATAATAGTAGCAATAATGAGTACAATAGCTACAGTAAACTGCGTTACTACCAATACCTTACGCGGACTAATAACTCGTGCCTTGCTTTTAAACAAACCCTTAAGCATCTTTACCGGCCTAAATGCTGACAGGTAAAAGGCAGGATAGCTACCCGCAAGCAAACCCGTGAAAAGAATAAAGCCAAAGCCCGCCAACCACAAGTAAGGGTTTTTATAGTTGATCAATAGTTTTACACCTGTTAATTCACGAAACGCTGGTAGTGTTAATTGTACCAGCACAATAGCAAATACTCCCGCAATACAGGTAATAAGGATAGACTCTGTTAAAAACTGTTTGATGATAGCAAAACGGTTAGCACCCATTACCTTACGTACGCCAACTTCTTTGCCGCGTTTTTCGCTTTGGGCGGTACTTAGGTTCATGAAATTTATACAGGCTATCAATAATATCAATGCGGCTATTGCGAATAACAACCTAACTGTTTCTATAGCGCCACCAACGGCTACACCATTCTCAAACTTTGAATTTAGATGCCATTTTTTTGCCGGATGTAAGAATATCCCAAAATGCAGAGCAGCGTCATGCTCTTTCAGTAAATTCTTTATTTTCTTATCAAGTAACGCCGCATTTGCTCCGGGCTGCAACTGTACATATGTATTAAAGCTGGCATTACCCCAACTATTGGCCTCAGATGTGCCTATCATCGGTTCTAATGACACCAAATAATCAAACTGGAACTGTGTGTTTGCAGGCGGATCACTGATAATACCGGTTACCTTGTAATTTTCTTTATCATTAAGCCGCAGTAACTTATCTGTCGGGTTTTCGGTGCCAAATATGCGTTTAGCCAGGCTAACGGTAAGCACAATGCCTTTAGGGTCATCAAGCGCGCGTTCGGTGCCATTCACCATTGGGAAACTGAACATGCTTAAAAACTGGGGGTCAACGTCGAGCCCTGTGGCAATTATGCTTTTTCCCTTGTAATTAAAAAGCCGTTCATTTGGCCAATATACACGGGCCGCAGCTTTCACTTCCGGGAATTTTTGTTTTAACTCCGGGGCAATAGGCGCGGAAGTAATATCCCACGTATAAACATTATTGCCGGCATCCTTATCAGACCGGTTCCAAACCTTGTACAGATCATCAGCATTTTTATGGAACCGGTCAAAACTTAGTTCGTTTTGTATCCACGTAAATATCAATATAGCGCCGCACATGCCCGTAGCAAGGCCTGTGATGTTGATCATAGAAAAACCTTTGTTTTTCCATAAATTGCGCCAGGCTATTTTAAAGTAGTTTTTAATCATAACGGTTAATATAAATTAAATACAATAAACCTTATGCCATTAATTTAATTTATTGATATTGAGGTGTTTATAATGTTTTAAATGTCGGGTAATCGTTCGGAATCGGACAGTGAACGTGCGGCTGTGTTACAATTATAAAACAGCTCATTAATTTAAAAGTTAACTAATAATGCAAGCGTTAATTAATATAGCTATAATAATATGCACCATAGCACTAATGGAAGCACTTTCCTGGGCTATGCATAAATACCTGTTCCATGGGCCGCTGTGGTTTATCCACAAAACGCATCATCAACATCGCCATGGCTGGTTCGAACTGAACGACCTGTTCAGCATTGGCTTTGCCGCTTTAGCCTTATGGCTGATGTGGGCAGGGCATATCACTTTAGATTACCGCTTTTGGATAGGTGCAGGTATCAGTACCTACGGCACCATCTATTTCATCTTTCACGATTGGTTTATACATAACCGCTTCAAGGCCTTTAAAAGTAGCAACCGGTATTTGTCTGCCATCCGCAGGGCGCATAAAATTCACCATAAATCAACCGAGAAAAATCCTTCGGAAGAGTTTGGGTTGTTGGTAGTGGGCAAGAAATGGTTTAAGGGGTAGATTATTCACTCTCGCTCTGTTCAAGTGCTTCATTTATTTTAGCGTATAATTCTTGCCAATCTGAAGTTTCTGAAATGATATCTCGTATAAGCGAATCTGCTGAATATACATCGTTATTAGTAAGTATGTGGAATTTAATGTAACCCGGTTCGGGTACAGTAGTGTATTTTCTTCGCATCCTGGCAAAATTGTATTGCGCTGTGGTAAAGGCAGAAGTAGAAGCGGCTAAAAAACTCTCATTTTTTGGAATGAAGATGTTTTTTCTTGAATTTCTGGTTGTTAATCCCCAAACTTCTCCTGTTTTTAAAAGTACTATAAGTTGCACCTCAACCCCGGTATGAATTTCCAACCCAACGGCAAAGGCGGTTTCTGTATCATCAGTAAGTTCAATTCCTATACCGTTGGGTTTAATTGATAAGATCTCCTCTCTCAGTTTAAGATACGTGTCCCATTGAAAATCGGCTATCTCTACCTCTGCTAGTTTTCGCTGCCATTTTTGATAATAAAAATAGGCAACGCGCCCAAGGTGAAATAATATTAAAGCGCCCAGGAAAAAATAGCCCTCTTTCATCTTAACGTTTAGGGCAACTAAGATAAATAAAACACGTTCCAATCATCTAAAATAAAATCTGCAAAGAAAAACTTCGGAAGAATTTGGGTTATTGGTGGTGGGGAAGAAGTGGTTTAAGGTGTAGTTGCTGTTTAATCCATTAATTGTTTAGCACAACTATCTGCTGTACTGCGGATATCGGCTCGCGCGGGATTGATTTTTAGTGAGAGTTTTAATACATCAATTGAAAACTGTTTATAAGTTAATGCCTTTTCTGTTTTACCCTCTTTTTTATAAGCATCTCCATACTTAAAAGCAAGCTTACCAATATCATATAAATCTTCCACTGTAATTTCTCTTATCTCTTCAGATTTATCTAATTCCAAAGCTTTAAATAAGTTTTTTTCACCTTCTGCAGTTTGGCCTAAGTTTATCTGAGATAAGCCCAGTTCCATGTAATTTACTGCCTCAGCTTTGCCAATTGCATTCGCCCTTTTAAACCACTCAATTGCTTCATCGTATTTTTTTGAAATGTATAAGCTATGCGCTAAGGCACTCCTTGCAATAGAATGGGTTGAATCTGTTCTTAAGGTTTCTCTGAACTTCTCAATAGCCTTATCATTTAATTCAATTGCTGTTTTTTCGTTCCCTCTATTGGCTTCTGTGCCCGCATTTAAGGATAATGTTACACCTTCATTGAAAATTTTAAAAGCTTTTTCTTTTTTAGTTTGTTGGCAAGATATTATGCTTAACGATATGATGATTGTAAATAGCCTCTTTTTCATTTCAATGGATACTGGTACAATGCCTGATTTTAATGCTAAACATAAGTAATAAAATTCCGAAATTCGTCACCGTTCTAAATTCACAATATCATGCTGCAAATACAGGAAAACGTATCGCTTAAAAAATTCAACACTTTTGGTATTGATGCTAATGCCCGCTACTTTGCCGAGATAAGCCATGAGGATGAACTGGTTGAACTATTTGCCGACCCGCAATGGCTTACCACCAACCGCCTGGTGCTGGGCGGCGGCAGTAATATGCTGTTGGTGAAGGATTTTGAAGGTCTTATCATCCGCATGAATATCCGTGGGATTGAGCACCGCATCAGCCACAATGATGTATATGTTGAAGTTGGCGGCGGCGAAGTATGGAACGACCTGGTGAACTTTTGTGTTGACCGCAACTACGCGGGTATGGAGAACCTGAGCCTGATACCCGGCTCGGTTGGCGCATCGCCCATACAAAATATTGGCGCTTACGGTGTAGAACTGAAAGATGTATTTGCAAGCTGCCGTGCTTTTGAAATAGCTACAGGTACTTTCCGCACGTTCACAAAAGAAGATTGCAAGTTTGGTTACCGCGAAAGTGTTTTTAAAACAGAGCTGGCCGGGCAGTATATTATAGTATCCGTAAAGTTCCTTTTATCGCTTAAGCCCAATATTAATTTAAAATACGGCGCTATAGAGCAGGAACTGGCTAACCGCGGTATCACTAACCCCACTATTGAGGATGTATCAAAAGTGGTATCGCATATCCGCGTTTCTAAACTGCCCGATCCGTCAACCATTGGCAACGCAGGGAGTTTCTTTAAAAACCCCGTTATCGGCGACGAGCAGTTTAGCCTGTTGCAGGAGCAATTCCCCGATGTGGTGAACTACCCGGCAGGCGAAGGATTGCATAAACTTGCGGCCGGTTGGCTCATAGAACAATGCGGATGGAAGGGAAAAGTTGTTGGAAACACCGGCACCTGGAAGAACCAGGCGCTTGTTTTGGTAAACCACGGCGGTGCAACGGGCGAAGAAGTATACAGTCTTTCGTCGCAAATCATAGACACTGTGTACACTAAATTTGGCGTTACGCTACAGCGCGAGGTGAATATTATTGGTTAAATTAATTAATTAAAAATATAATATCGCATCCATTTCATATACAGTTAGTTAAACAACTTTTTGTTTTAACAATCCCTTATACTTTACTTAATAATTACAATTACTCCTTTTTTGCGTAAATGGCTGTTTTTAAGCAGTTTACAATACTATGACTGTTTTTAGTACAGTTTTGTGCTGGTTTAAAGTGATTCTGCAGCATCGTTTCATTTTCATACACTTTTCATAAAGTGGTATCATGTTTGCCTAATACTCAATACAAAACATTAACAGAATGACAAAGATTGAGTTTAACACCCTTGTATTACGTCAGGCGACTTCCCTAAGGTCTTATGCCTTACACTTCACCCATGACGCCGATGATGCTAACGACCTTGTTCAGGATACAATGTTGAAAGCTATAACTTATTACAATAAGTTTAAAGAAGGCACTAATTTAAAAGGTTGGTTGTATACCATCATGAAAAATACCTTCATCAACAACTATCGCCGTTTTGTTAAAATGAGCACTTTTGTTACCAAAAGCGATGAGATATCATCTCCGAACCTGGTATTCAGTTCAACAAAAAACCAGGGCGAGGCTAAATTTGTGATGGATGATATTAAAAGAGCTTTAGACAGGCTACCATCAGATTACTATGTGCCTTTCACTATGTATTTTGAAGGTCATAAATATCACGAGATAGCTGACCATTTAACTATACCTATCGGTACCGTTAAAACCCGTATCCACGTAGCCCGTAAATTGCTTAAAAAGAATTTAAAAGCTTACGATAACGGCGTTGCAAAACCTATCTACGCT
>NZ_JBAZRC010000045.1:0-29612 GCF_041663085.1 Mucilaginibacter sp. | reverse complement strand
CGCGGCCCAGTATGGCAACCGATGTGAGGTGAAGAACCTGAACTCTATCCGGAACGTACAGCGCGCTATCGAGCATGAATTTGCACGCCAGGTAGAGGTTATTGAGAATGGTGGCCGCATAGATCAAAACACGCTTAACTTTAATGCTGATACAGGCGAAACATCCGTATTGCGCTCTAAGGAAATGGCGAATGATTACCGCTACTTCCCCGAGCCCGACCTGATGCCCGTACAAATAACGGAGGCACAACTGGCAGCTATCCGCAGTAACATGCCCGCTTTACCAAGCCAACTGTTTGAGAAATATACCCAAAAGCTTGGCCTGTCTGACTACGATGCGGGCGTTATTATTGCCGATAAGGAATTTGCCGCTTATTTTGAAGAACTGATAAAACATACCGCCAACTATAAGTCGGCAGCCAACTGGGTAATGGGGGCTGTACGATCATACATTAACGATAATGACATTAGCATTAGCAACATCGGGATACAACCCGCTATTTTAGCAGGGTTAATAAAATTGGTTGATGAGGGCAAAGTGAACAACTCGGTAGCTGCGCAAAAATTATTCCCGGCAATGCTGAAAGGAAATGGCAAAACCGCCGACCAATTGGCAAAAGAGTTAAACTTGTTGATAAGCGAAGATACAGACGAAGTGGACGGATTTATAAAGGCCGCCTTAGCAAAATACCCTGATAAGGTGGTAGAATACCAAAAAGGAAAAAAGGGCGTTTTAGGCTTGTTCATGGGCGAGGTGATGAAACTTTCCAAGGGTAAAATTGACCCGCAAAAAACCAACAAGCTTTTAATAAAAGAATTAGAATCTAAATAAGATATGAAGAACCGTATTGTTACCTGCCTTGCATTAATGGCAGCAGTTGTTATTACATCATGTAAAGATGCCACCACGTTTACCATATCGGGAACATTGAGCAATGTTGGCGGCATTAAAAAAGTTTACCTGCTGGCGGCAGATAGTGCACAAGTATCTATTATTGATTCAACCAGCGTGGGCTCGGGTAACAATTTTACCTTTAAACACAACGCGCCTTACGCCAACTTGTATAAACTGCGTATTGGTAGTAACATATATGATATTGTTGCGCAAAATGGCGATAATATCACTTTTAAAACAGACCTGGCTGATGTGAGCCATTCGTACGAGGTAAGCGGATCAGAAACATCCGAAAAAATTAAGGAGTTTAATAAAATAAGCAACCTTTATGGCGAGAAGAACAGCAAGCTATCTGACGAGTACACAGCCAAATCGTCTGCCCTTGGCCATGAGTCTGATTCGTTGTTGAAGGTTTATGTGCCGCAATTCCAAAAAAATATTGCCGATTACAGCGCCGAGATTTTGAAATTTGTTAACGCCAATAAAAAATCACTTGCAGGTTTTTACGCGGCAACCTCACTCGATCAGTATAAGTATGAGCAGCAACTGGTTGCTTATGCCGATGATATTAAGGGCGATTTTAAAGATAACCCATCGGTACAAACCTTTTTAAAACAAATGGCTGCGGTAAAACCCATATCAGTAGGGCACAAAGCGCCTGAATTTACTATTAAAAGTATTGATGGTAAAGAGGTGAAATTATCAGACTATAAAGGCAAATATGTAATGCTCGATTTTTGGGCATCGTGGTGTGGCCCTTGTCGGCAGGAAAATCCTAACGTGGTAAAACAGTTCGCCGCATATAAAGATAAAGGCTTCAATATATTAGGGATATCGCTGGATACTGAGAAAAAAGACTGGCAGCAGGCTGTTAATGCCGATAAATTAAGTTGGATGCATGTATCTGATCTTCAAAGGTTTGAAGGGCCTACAGAGCGCCTTTATCACATCGAAGCTATTCCCTCTAATTTTATCATTGACCCACAGGGGACGATAGTTGCAAAGAATGTAACAGGTGCCGATCTTGAAGATTTTTTAAAGAAAACATTTAAATAACCTCAATTAAAGGTTAACTTTTGGCGCTATTTAACAATTTGTTAATATTAAATTAACTGTAAGCTTCTATTAAGGTTATACATTTATGCCAAAATAAATATACATGAGCACCAGCAAACAAAAGATATTAATTGTTGACGACGAACCGGATATTTTAGAGCTGATTGAGTATAACCTGAAGAAAGAAGGTTACCAGGTATATTCTGCCCGTAACGGGCAGGAGGCAGTAGCCGAAGCCAAACGCACACAGCCCGACCTGATCGTATTAGATATAATGATGCCAAAAATGGATGGCATTGAAGCATGCCGCATTATGCGCACCATGCCCGAGTTTAAAAACACCTTTATGGTATTCCTTACTGCCCGCAGCGAAGAGTACTCTGAAATTGCAGGCTTCAACGTTGGGGCTGATGATTATATAGCGAAACCAATTAAGCCCCGCGCATTGGTTAGCCGTATAAATGCCATATTGCGCCGCAACACACCACCAGAAGAAGTTACGGATAACAAACTGGAAATTGCCGATCTGGTAATTGACCGCGAAGCATATCTTGTTTATAAAAAAGGTGTTAAGGTGGTATTGGCCAAAAAAGAATTTGAGTTATTATACTTACTGGCCTCAAAACCGGGCAAAGTTTATACCCGCGAGGTGATCCTGAAAAACATATGGGAAGACTCGGTAGTGGTTACCAACCGTACCATCGACGTACATGTACGCAAACTACGCGAAAAACTTGGGGACGATTGCGTATCCACAGTAAAAGGCGTAGGCTATAAATTCGAAGCATAAAAAAGCCCTCCCGATTATCGGGAGGGCTTTTTTACTATATAGCGTTTATGCCTTTTTTGTGGCAGCTACTTTTCTTTTTGCTGTGGTGGCAGGTTTAGCTACTGTTGTTTTTGCAGCGGCAACTTTAGGTGCGGCTGCTTTTTTTACAGCCGTAATTTCCGTTTTTGCCTTATCGGTAACAGCTTTAGCTTTGGTTGCGGCCTTTGCTTTAACACTGGCAGCTGTTTTTTTGGCTGCGGCTGTGGTGGTTTTAGCTTTATCAGTAACTGCTTTTGCTTTTACGGCTGCCTTTGCTTTAACATTGGCAACTTCTTTTTTAGCCGCGGTTGTTGTTGCTGCTACTTTTTTATCAACTGCTGTTTTAGCTGTAGCTACTTTTTTGGCAACCGGTTTCTTTTTGGCCGATACCGATTCTTTCAGATCGTCAATTTTGTCCTCTGCTTTTTCTTTCAGGTCCTCAGCAGTTTCCTTTGTGCCGTCCCAAAATTCTTCAATGGTTTCTTTTATCTTTTCAAAGAAGCCCTTTTCTTCAGGCTGTGTTTTTTTTGTGCTCATGCTGTTTTTATTTTAGGTAGATGATAGATAGGTATTTAACATTAGTGAATAAAATTTGTTTTTAATGCCTTATGTAGCAATTAATTTAATTAACCGTATTTTTGCCGGCTATGAAGTTTCCAAAGTTTGCCGACCTGATACTATTTGAAGATGACGATATTATTGTGGTGAATAAACCACCGTTCATCAGTTCGTTGGATGAGAGGGAAGGCGGCGAGATCAATATGCTACGCCTGGCTAAACAATATACCGACGATGCGCAGATATGTCACCGGTTGGATAAAGAGACCTCCGGAGCGCTTATTATAGCCAAAAAACCGGAAGCTTACCGTACAGTATCTATGCAGTTTGAACGCCGTAAGGTAAAGGAGGTTTACCATGCAGTAATTGATGGTACGCACGTTTTTGATGAGTTGTTGATAGACCTGCCGATACTAAACGTTGGTAAAGGCAATGTAACCATTAGCCGCCAGGAAGGCAAACGGGCCGAAACCTGGTTCCAGTCGTTAAAATACTATAAACATTATACTTTGGTAGAGTGCCGCCCGGTTACCGGGCGCATGCACCAAATCCGTATACACCTGGCAACACAGCGGGCATCAATTGCAGGGGATGAAATGTATAAAGGGCAACCGGTGTTTCTTTCAAAAATAAAACGCAAGTATATTTTAGGGAAAGACCAAGAAGAATTACCTATCATGAAACGTTTTGCATTGCATGCTTATGAGGTGAGTTTTAAGCTACCATCGGGCCAGGATATAACTGTGCACGCGCCGTATCCAAAAGACTTCGAAACGCTTTTAAAATTATTAGATAAATTTGATAGTTAGAATACAAAAGCCCCTGCATCATGAAGGGGCTTTTGTATTCGTTATTATTTTAATAACGGATCTGGTGGGGTAGTATCCCTAACTGCCTTTTTAATGAACATCGGATCAGGTGGTGTAGTATCTTTCCTGATCTTTAAAGTTGTTGATACGCTTTTTAACGAAGGCGTGATTTTTTTGGTCGGGGCGGTGTTATCTTTTTGACAAGAGTAAACGGCAATAGCAACGATGGCTAATAATATGTAAATAACTTTTTTCATTCAATGAATTTTTTTACAAAAATAAAAAATAATATAGTTGTTTTATTACGTAACAGAATTTTAAAAGTTGCGTATTAATACGTGGTTTTATTATAAATTTATTAAAAAAATATGAATGTTTAAAAGGCTTACTTTCGCTTTAAGCTTAACCTTGTTATTCTTGCAGGTTGTGAATGTAAATGCACGCCCAAAAACTATTGTACAACCGCGTCAGCCAAAAATTAACAAGGATACTTTAATTAATATTCTTACTCAGCAAGACGCCTTTTTACGCGAAAAAAGGTTGATCACTTTTACCAAAACATGCCTTAAAGCCGCTGATACAAGTAAATTATCATATGTACAGGATACATTAAATAGCTATTTTGTAAAATACAATCTGCCCAACAGGGATATTTTTTCGCTTTTTTTAAAAGCCGTTTCATTTAACAATAAGCACGACCTTAAACAAGCTGAGAGTTATATGGCTAAAGCTGTGCAGCTTGCAGAAAAAAACAATCAAAATTATTTGATGTTTCAGCTGTTAAGCCATCTGGGCTTTATACAAACAGATAAAGGTGATTATATAGGGGCCATTTATAACTATAGGCTCGCAACTATCGAAGTAAGGAAACTGAAAAATAAATTTAAAGATAACAGGCGCGAAGCATCATTGAATATAAACATTTCCGACCTTTTTTATAAATCGGGGTTTTATTCGCAATCGTTAAATTATCTTGATAAGGCCTGGGCACTTATAGCCAATGATACAACAGGAAAACGCTTGTTATCAAGTGTGATATTGTATAACAAATCTGAAAATTATTTTAGGATGAATAAGATAGACTCGTTAAGGGCCTGTCATATTAAACTTAATAACCCCGAAAATAAAAACTATAAAATATTTACGTATCGCCAACGTACAGCGTATTATATAACCTTATTGCAGCATAATTATAATTTGGCAATAAAGCAGATAAAAGAATTGCAAAAAAGTAAAGGTTATGCGCACAACGATTTAGAAGAACAACATTTGGCTGATGCTTATTATATGAGCGGGCAGTTAGATTCTGCAAAACTTGTAATTGGGAAATTACTTACAGCCGATACAGAAAGCAACCAGCCCGAAGTGAAATTTCATCTGTATGAAACGCTGGCCCGGATATCTGAAAAAAAAGGTGATTACAAAGCATCCTCGTACAATTTTATGCTGGCGCTTAAACAGTCGGTTGAAAACAACATCAGGTTAACGCAGGTAGGCAGTATATCATCACAAATAAAAATTGATGAGACAGAAAACTCATACATGCAAAAAGCTGAAATTTATAAACGGGAACGTTTATGGCTACTGTTTATAGTATTGATTGCTGCTTTAAGTATAATAGCTATTGCCCTGTTTTACCGTAATGTAAGGCAAAAGCGCCATTATGAAAAGCTTTTATATGAAGCTAAAAAGAGGAACTTGCCTTTATAAACTCGCACGAGGTACGCAAACACCTCACCAATATATTAGGTATGATAGATATATTAAAGCATAGCAATAACAAACTGGAAGATTATGCGCAAATAGAAGAATATCTATATAAATCAGCGTCGTTGCTTGATGACTCTATTAAAAACATCTCAGAAAAATTAAATGATGAATAACATTATTGTCGGCGTTTATGCTACTCGCTTACAATCAGTGTGTTTTCGCGGCCAATAATATCTGCAATACTGGTTTCTGATAAAATTTTAAGCGACGCATCGCGTACCTCAATAAACACATCGCGTATACCGCAGGTGTGTTCCTGGTGGCATTCATCACAACGATGGTAAAAGTTAAGGCTTGCGCAAGGCACCATAGCTATAGGCCCGTCGGTAATACGCATAATACTAACCAGGAAAATTTCCTTGGGGTCTTTGTTTAGACTGTAACCACCGCCGGCCCCTTTTTTACTGTACAGGAAACCCGCGTTGCGCAGATCAAGCAGGATCTGCTCCAAAAACTTTTTAGGGATCTTTTCAAGCTCGGCAATTCTTGATATCTGCATAGGTGGCTTGTCCATGTTCTTGCCCATGACAACCAGCGCCTTTATCGCGTATTTAGTTTTTTTGGATAGCATCTATAAATATAGTACACAAAGTTACATAAACAAATTTGTACAACATAATATGCAAACATAGTATTTAGCTATGCATTGTCTGAATGCCCCAGGCTTTTATCGGGGCAAACCACATCGCGTATCAGTTGCTTCAACTCTTTTATATCGGGGAAACGGCCTTGCTCTTTTCTGTCAAATATCACTGCCTCATTGATACGAATATTGTATTTGCCCGATATGTCGCTGGGCTGCAGGGTTATGCCGTAAACATCCTCACTAAAAGTGGTGAGTAACTCTTGCGCCATATATGCCGCGCGCATAAGCCAGTTACATTTTGGGCAATACTCAATAGTGATGGTTGGCTTCATGCCGATTTAAATTATAACAAAATACTTATTAATGTGTCGTTTTGACATAATGAATTGTTTTGTGAATAAAATTTAGTAATTTCATCATCAATACACCACCCAATTATAAAATAAAATTCATGAAAAAAAGCATATTGTTTTTGATGCTGCAGTTAGCCTGTATTATAACGCTTGCCCAGGTACAGGTTAAAACCGCTAATGGGATTGTTGAAAGCGTAACCGAAAAATCGGGTGTTAACAGTTTTAAAGGTATCCCTTTTGCACAGCCCCCCATTGGTGAGTTGCGCTGGAAAGAGCCACAGCCGGTAAATGATTGGAGAGGTGTGCGCAAATGCGATGCTTTTGGTTATAATGCCATGCAAAAAAAAGTTTTTGGTGATATGGGGTTCCGTTCGCCGGGTATGAGCGAAGATTGCCTGTACCTGAATGTTTGGGTACCCGCAAAACCATCAAAAACCAAACTACCTGTACTGGTTTATTTTTATGGAGGGGGCTTTGTAGCGGGTGATGGATCTGAAGCGCGTTATGATGGCGAAAGTATGGCGAAAAGAGGTATTATTGCCTTGACTGTAAATTACAGGTTAGGAGTGTTCGGTTTTATGGCCCACCCGGATCTGACTAAAGAGTCTGTACATCATTCATCGGGCAACTACGGCCTGCTTGATCAAAATGCGGCCCTGCGTTGGGTGCAACAAAATATTGCTGCGTTTGGTGGCGACCCCAAACGGGTTACTATCGCGGGCGAATCGGCAGGTTCTATAGCGGTATCGGCGCAAATGGTATCACCGCTATCAAAAAAACTGATAGCCGGCGCCATTGGTGAAAGCGGTGCAATGATAAAACCGACACTGGCGGCTATCCCGCTTACAGAAGGTGAAAGCAACGGAGTGAAATTTGCCGGGATGGCAGGTGCGAAATCATTACAGGAACTGCGTGAGATACCTGCAGATAAACTGCTTGACGAAGCCTCTATACCCGGCATGCCATCTATGCAATCAGCAACTATAGATGGCTATTTTTTAACCAAAAGCCCCGCTGCATCATTCGTATTGGGCGAGCAGGCTAAAGTGCCTCTATTAGCCGGCTGGAATTCGGCAGAGATACCCTACCAGGCACTTATGGGCGGAGATGCACCAACGCCGGAAAATTATGCCAAAAAGGTAAAAGCTTTATATAATGATAAGGCCAACGAGGTTTTAAAACTATATCCGGGTGGTACGCAGCAGGAGGTTATCAAATCGGCCACTGAACTGGCTAGCGATAGGTTTATAGTTTATAGTACCTGGAAATGGGCAGATGCACACGCCTTAACCAGCGACAAACCGGTTTACCGTTACTTATTCTCTAAACCACGCCCGCCTATGACAGCTAAAATGGGCAACGCCAAAGCCGGGCTTGCCGGTGGCATTATAAAAGGCGGTGCCGAAATGCCCGATGCAAATAAGGCTCCCGAACCCTATGTGGGGGCCGCGCATGCATCAGAAATTGAATATGCAATGGGTAACCTGGCTACCAACACCACCTATGCCTGGACACCTCAAGATTATAAGGTATCGGCCACTATGGAAAGTTACTTTGCCAACTTTATTAAAACCGGTAACCCTAATGGCCCTGCATTACCAAAATGGAACGCTAACGTAAAAGGCGGTGCAGTTACCTATATCAATATAGATGTAAAGACGGTTTTGGAAAAAGAAAGCACACAGCTTAGAGGAAGATATGTGTTTTTAGATAAACAGTATTTGAAGTAATTTGTAATTACCGAATAGTTTATAAATAACAAAGGGCGCAAAGATCTGATCTTTGCGCCCTTATATTTGAATAAGGATACTATTATAAGTGTATCACTTCTCCATATGCATCGGCAGCAGCTTCCATAACAGCCTCGCTCATGGTAGGGTGAGGGTGTACTGATTTGATGATCTCGTGACCGGTAGTTTCCAGTTTGCGCGCGGTAACCACTTCGGCGATCATTTCAGTAACGTTATGGCCCAGCATGTGTGCGCCAAGCAATTCACCGTATTTAGCGTCAAATATTAGTTTTACAAAACCATCTTTAGCTCCGGCAGCACTTGCCTTGCCCGATGCCGAGAATGGGAATTTGCCTATTTTAAGTTCGTAACCAGCTTCTTTAGCTGCTTTTTCGGTGTAACCAACAGAAGCAACTTCAGGCATACAATAAGTACAGCCCGGTATGTTGTTATAATCTAAAGGCTCGGGGTTTTTACCTGCAATTTTCTCTACGCAGATAATACCTTCGGCAGATGCAACATGTGCTAATGCCTGGCCTTTAACAATATCGCCAATGGCGTAAACGCCGTCAACATTGGTTTTATAAAAATCATCAACCAATACCTTGCCTTTATCAGTTTTAACACCGTTCTCTTCAAGGCCAATGCCTTCAATATTGGTAGAGATACCAATGGCAGATAAAACAACATCAGCTTCTAACACGATGTTGCCTGTAGCGGTTTTAACATTAACCCTACAGCCTTCGCCGTTGGTATCAACAGATTCAACGGTTGAACCCGTCATGATATTTATGCCTTGTTTTTTAAGAATGCGTAACAAACCTTTTGAGATCTCTTCATCCTCAAGCGGAACGATGTTGTCTAAAAACTCAACAACAGTTACCTTGGTGCCAATTGCATTATAAAAATAAGCAAACTCGATACCTATAGCGCCTGAACCTACTACAACCATAGATTTTGGCTGTTGCGGCAATACCATGGCCTGGCGGTAACCAATTACTTTTTTACCATCCTGTTTAAGGTTTGGTAACTCGCGCGAACGGCCGCCCGTAGCCAATATGATATTTTTGGCTGTGAAATCTTTAGTGGTGTCGTCGTTTATCTTTACAGATACAGTGCCTTTTGATTTTAAAAATCCTGTACCTATAATTACATCAATTTTATTTTTCTTCATCAGGAACTGAACACCTTTGCTCATACCATCGGCTACGCCGCGGCTCCTTTTTACTACAGCTTCAAAATCAACTTCTCCACCGCTGGTTTTTATACCGTAATCGGCAGCGTGGTTTAAGTATTCAAACACCTGGGCACTTTTTAATAATGCCTTTGTAGGGATACAACCCCAGTTTAGGCAAATACCCCCAAGCGATTCTTTTTCAACAATAGCGGTTTTTAAACCCAATTGTGATGCGCGGATAGCAGCAACATAGCCGCCCGGGCCTGAACCAATAACAATTAAATCGTAATCCATATAGTATGTATCTTTTATGATTTTTGGAATGCCAAAGCTAACTAAAAAGCAGTGGAAATGAAAAACTGGGATGTGATTTAGGATGAGAGGGTAAAATGTACGATAAATGCCTGTTAATCAAAAAGTTTTTTTTAAAATATGACATTGTTAATGTAAATATTACACTAACCATTCATCTAAATTTCATATTTGCTTAAATAACATGTAAAGTGTTGAAAAATATATAATTATTGTTAACATTAACTTAATATACTAAATCCCCCTATTAGTTATCTTTGCCCCATTAATTCACTTAATGAGTAATTCACTTAACAGTTAACAAAAAAAACAAACATGAGAAAACACTTACTTCTCTTAATTATTTTCCTGTTTACTGCTGTTGCTACCTTTGCACAGGTAACATCAAGTAGCATGTCGGGAACAATCAAAGATGCCAAGGGTATTACATTACCCGGAGCAACTATCAAAGCTACGCACGTTCCGTCAGGGACTGTGTATTCTGCTGCCTCAAACAAAGACGGTTTGTTCAACATACCGGGTATGCGTGTAGGCGGGCCTTACACTGTTGAGGTGAGCTTTATTGGTTTTAATAAAGCTACTCTTAGCAATATTACCCTTCAATTAGGCCAGCCTTACATCCTGAACACAACTTTAAGCGAAACAGGTTTAGAGTTACAGGCTGTTACTATTAAAGCCAGCAGGCGTATAGAAACTGCTAAAGCAGGTGCAAGTACAAACGTAAACAGAACAGCGCTTTCTACTTTGCCTACTTTTTCAAGAAGTATCACAGATTTTACACGTTTAACGCCACAGTCTACAGGCTCAAGCTTTGCAGGCCGCGATGCGCGTTTAAACAGTGTTACAGTTGATGGTGCAAACCTTAACAACACCTTCGGTACATCATCAGCTCTTTTGCCGGGTGGTGATGCACAGCCAATCTCTATCGAAACTTACGATGAGCTTTCAATAAACATTGCTCCGTTTGATGTTAGGCAATCAGGCTTTACAGGTGCAGGTATCTATGCTACTACAAAAAGCGGTACCAACACGTTCCATGGTTCTGCTTATACCTACTACAAAAACCAATCATTTAACGGTAACTACATTGGTGATAACTTTATTGGTGCTAACGTAGCTAAAGCAAGTACCAAAACTTATGGTGCTACTTTTGGCGGCCCTATCATTAAAAATAAATTGTTCTTCTTTGCTAACTTTGAAAAAGAAAGTTCAACTTCTCCGGGTATTGCGTATTCGCCAACGGGTGGTTCTGGTAACGGTACTGTAGCTGCAACCACTGTTGCCGATCTGCAAAAAGTATCTGATTACCTGAAAACCAAATATGGTTATGAAACAGGTAAGTTTGATAATTTTGATGCTTTTACCCCTAAAAACACAAAATATTTATTAAAGTTAGACTGGAATATTAACGATAAAAACAAACTAACCGTTAAATACAGTTACTTAAACGCAACCAGCGATCAACCTATTAACAGTACGAGTACACCTAACAATGCTCCTTATTCAGTTTCAAATGGTACAGGTGGAACTATTAGCCGCGGTAATGGCGGTTTGGTTAACGGTCGTTATAGTAACCAGTCGATCGCTTTTGCAAACTCTAACTATGGTTTCATCAATAAAGTAACTACCGGTACTGTTGAGTTAAACAGTAGCATTAGTTCAAAATTCTCAAACCAGTTGTTGGCAACTTTTAAAAAGTATAATAACCCACGTAGTTCAAAAGGTCAGATTTTCCCGACAATTGATATCTATAACGGTGCGGGAAGTAACTATATTACAGCAGGTTCTGATCCATACACCAAGTATAATGCGGTTATTGACAATACCTACAGTATTTATGACAACTTAACCTATTACGCAGGTAAACACACCATAACAGGTGGTATTAACTATGAGTACCAAAAAGTTGGTAACGCATTTATGCCGGGTGCAGCAGGTTCATACATCTATAACTCGTTAAACGATTTTCTTACTGATGCCCCGCCGGTACAGTTTACTTACAACTACTCTTTAATACCGGGTGTTGACCAGGTATTCTCTGCTAACTTAAAAGTTGGTACGATAAGTCTGTACGCACAGGATGAGTACGCTGTTAGCCCTAACTTTAAATTAACTTACGGTTTACGTGCTGATAAGAGCATTTACCTGGAAAACCCGGTAGAAAACCCGCAAATGACAGCATTGTTATTGCCGGATGCTAACGGTGCTTTAAAATCATACAACTCTGGCTTATGGCCAAAATCACCAATTTTGCTTTCGCCAAGAATGGGTTTCAGATGGAGCCTGCTTGATGATAATTCATTAGTAATACGTGGTGGTGCAGGTATCTTCACAGGTAAAATACCTTATGTATTTTTAACTAACAGCCCAAGTAACAGTGCCATGTACAACTTTGGTGGTGTTGCTACAGCTGCACAGCTTGCGGGTATAAAATTAAGCCCGGATCCAAGTGTTTATGCTAATTTGTTCCCACAAGCTGCAGGTACTGCAATACAATCTGCTACTGTCTTAATTGACCGTAACTTTAAATTCCCACAAGTATTTAGGACTAACTTAGCGGTTGAGAAAAACCTTGGTAATGGCTTCACTGCAACTTTAGAAGGTTTATACACTAAAGATATTAACGCGGTAAGAATGCGTAACGCAAACTTAAAATCGCCAACCGGTGTATTAGTTGAAGGTGACTTATCAAGGCCACGTTATACAGGTACAGCAGCAGATAGGAATATATACCCTGCAATAAACTCAGCAATTGTTTTAGAAAACACTAACCAGGGTTATGCAACTTCTTTAACTGCACAAATAAGCAAATCGTTTACTGGTGGTTTTACCGCTACAGCAGCTTATACTTATACGCAAGCTAAAGAAGCTTTCTCATCATCGGGTACAACTGCAGCTAATATTTGGACTTCAACTGCTAACGTTGGTACTACTAACGATGTTGAGAGTGGTTACACTAGTTTTTATGTACCTCACCGTGTTGTTGCTTCTGCATCATACAAGTTTAATTATTTAAACCATGCAGCTACTACAATTGGTTTGTTCTACCAAGGCCAGGCAGGTAGCAGCCCAATAAGCTATGTAGTTAACGGCGACCTTAACGGTGATGGTAACGCATCTACCGACTTAATGTACATCCCTAAAAAAGCAAGTGAGTTAACTTTCCAACAATACAATACTACAGTTAACGGTGTGGTGTATACTTACACCCCTGCACAACAAGCTGCTGCTTTAGAGCAATTCATCAAAAATACACCTTACCTAAACGGGCACAGAGGTCAGTATGCACAACGTAATGCTGCTTTCTTACCGTGGTACAATCGTATTGATGCAAACATTCTGCAAGATTTTTACATCATGGCAGGTGGCCAGAAACATACTTTACAACTTAGTGCAGTTGTTATCAACTTACCTAACTTGTTAAACAAAAACTGGGGCATCCAAAAACAAATTACCTATAGCAACCCACTTACCTACGTAAGTACAGATGCAAATACAAACGTGCCAACTTACCAAATGCGTCAGCTTAATGGTACCTTAGTTAATACGCCGTATGTTAATGCTACAACTGCAGCTACTACCTGGAGTTTATTAATTGGTGCTAAGTACATATTCTAAAATTAGCAGTTGATATTGTTAAACATTAAAATAAAAAAGATGAGAAAATATATAAATATTGTATTAGCCGCACTGGTAACATTAACCATGTTTAGCTGTACAAAAAAAGCTGATGTTGCAGCAATTGAGCCAAAATTGCCGGCTATAAAACTAAGCAGCTTTGGTTACCAGCAGGTAGGTCCATTTATAATATCTGGAAATACAGCTAACACTTTGCTGATTAATTTTGGCGCTACGTTAACAAATCAGGAAACAGGTGCTTTTAAACTGGAGATTTTAGATGGTACTACAGCAACTTCAACAGTGATAAAAACTATAAACTTTGCTTCGTGGAATGGTTATGATGATACATCTAACCCAAGCGCCACTCCGGCTGTTATAGTACACACTATTACTGCTACGCCGCAAACAACTACGTATCCAAATACATCAGTATTGGCAGGTACTATCCTGTTAAAACTAAGTACAATGGGCTTAACAGCAGGTAAGACATACAGCGTAAGGGCTACAGCTTATAATAAAGATGGCAGCCAGAGCTCAGTTTTTACTGCATTATCATTCTTTAAAACAATCTAACTTGTTTTAAGATAAAACAAAGAAAGCCTCCCAATTGGGAGGCTTTCTTTGTTTATAAAGATTTAAAAACTTAATTATATACAAACTCGCCGTATGGTGAAATAACAGTTACCCGCTTTTTATCAGCAACTTTTACACTGCCTATGATTTGTGCGTCGACGCCGAAGCTTTTCGAGATAGCAATAAGGTCTTCAGCAATCTCCTGTGGTACGTAAAGCTCCATCCTATGGCCCATGTTAAATACCTTGTACATTTCCTGCCAACTGGTGTCAGATTCTTCCTGTATCAGCTTAAATAGTGGCGGGATAGGGAACAGGTTATCTTTAATGATATGCAGGTTATCTATAAAATGCAGCACCTTGGTTTGTGCGCCGCCACTGCAATGTACCATGCCGTTTATCTGGCTGCGGTATTTGTCTAAAATAGCTTTAATGATAGGGGCGTAGGTACGCGTTGCCGATAATACCAGCTTACCTGCGGTAATGCTTTCGCCATTGCCGATGTCAATTTTGTCAGTCAGGTTTTTGCTGCCGCTGAATACAAGATCATAGGGTACAGCCGGGTCATAGCTTTCGGTATATTTATCGGCTATGGTTTTGTTAAACACATCATGGCGGGCAGACGTTAAACCGTTTGAGCCCATGCCGCCGTTATACTCTTTTTCGTAAGTGGCTTGTCCGTATGATGCCAGGCCCACAATCACATCGCCCGGTTTTATGCGGTCGTTAGAGATAACATCGTCGCGTTTCATGCGGCAGGTCACTGTAGAATCTACAATAATGGTACGTACCAGGTCGCCTACATCAGCGGTTTCGCCACCGGTAGAGTAGATGCCTATACCGGCATCACGCAGTTTGGCTAGTATCTCTTCTGTACCGTTGATGATAGCGGCTATCACTTCACCGGGGATCAGGTTTTTGTTCCTGCCGATGGTTGATGATAGCAGTATATTATCGGTAGCGCCTACGCAAAGCAGGTCGTCAAGGTTCATGATAATGGCATCCTGGGCAATACCGCGCCAAACCGAAATATCGCCGGTTTCTTTCCAGTAAGTGTAAGCTAATGACGATTTTGTACCCGCGCCATCAGCATGCATAATATTGCAATACTCAGGGTCGTTAGTTAATATATCGGGTACTATTTTGCAGAACGCTTTTGGGAATATCCCTTTATCAATGTTTTTAATGGCATTATGTACATCATCTTTTGATGCCGAAACGCCCCGTTGATCGTATCTTTGCGGAGAAGTCATGGGCAAATATACTGCATAATTAATATTTGTACGTGGTAAATTGCTACATTGCTGTTTCTGCGCTTGTCTATGTTAAAGTCTATCAGTTATAAAATTGGCCGCTGGCGCTCAAAACGTAATACACAACGTAATTTCTTAATTTATTCCAGCGTATTTATAGGCCTTTTTGGAGGGCTTGCAGCAGTAGCTTTAAAGTTTTTGGTGCATGTAATGGAAAATGTTAGCCGTATATTTCATCCCATTTGCCTTATCATATTGTATATGTTTTTTTGCCAGCCTTTGGTATTTTGCTCACAGTTACCTGGCAGCATTTAATTAACCGCGACCGTATGCAAAAGGGGATAGGTAATATCCTTATAAAAAAGAACCGGTCAACTATATGTTTGGCAGCTACCGGTAGTTAAAGATGGGGTTTTATTGGCTTTTTTTCCAAATCAGCATTGTTAAGCAAATATCGCGAGGTTATTATACATCAGCATAATCAGGCAGATATATTTGCACGATAAGTTATAAAAAGAAAGGGCTGGTGTTAATACCGGCCCTTTCTTTTTTGTATTGTTGTTTACCTGATAAACAGCAGCTCTCTGAATTTTGGCAGCGGCCAAAGTGTATCATCAACCAATTGTTCAAGCTTATCTACATGGTAACGGATAGGTTGGAAAAAGCTTTTAACCTTCTCGTCATAAGTGATAGCGCGTTCGCGCAGGTCTTCAATAACATTCGCTTTTTTGCGTTCGTTTATCATCTCCTCTACATTATCTTTTATAAAGTTAACATGCTCGGCAATTTTGGTTATAATATCAAGCTGGGCTTTGTAAGTGCTTTTATCAAGGCCAAGATCTTTCAGTCCTTTAACATTTTCAATCAGTTTAGATTGGTATGCTATAGCCGCAGGTACAATAACGTTTAGGGCAAGCTCGCCCATTACGCGTGCCTCTATCTGTAGTTTTTTGTAAAAGCTATCCAACAGTATTTCGTGGCGGGCATGCGCTTCGCGGGTTGTAAATAAGCCTGTTTCTGCAAAAAGCTCTGCGGTTTTTTCAGATATAAAAGCATCCAGGGCCTTTGGCGTTGTTTTGATATTGGCCAGGCCACGTGCTTCGGCTTCTTTTTCCCATTCTTCGCTATAGCCATTACCCTCAAAACGTATATTACGCGATTCCTTGATGTAGCGTTTTATCACCATCATCAGGGCAACATCCTTTTTCTCGCCTTTTTTGATCAGCTTATCCACATCAATCTTAAATTTCTTTAGCTGATCGGCCATGATCAGGTTCAATACCGTCATAGGGCTGGCCGAGTTGGCCGACGAACCAACCGCGCGTAATTCAAACTTATTACCGGTAAATGCAAAGGGCGAGGTGCGGTTACGATCGGTATTATCCTTTAGTATCTGCGGTATTTTGGGGATACCCTGCCAAAGCGAGTTCTCCTCTTTTATTTTTTTGCTCAGGCGCGATGTATCAATGTCGTCTAAGACCTCGTTTAGCTGGCTACCCAAAAATATCGAAATAATAGCAGGTGGGGCTTCATTTGCACCCAGGCGGTGATCGTTATTTACCGATGCTATGGATGCCCTTAATAAATCGGCATGCTCATAAACCGCTTTTATGGTATTCACAAAAAAGGTAAGGAACATCAGGTTGTTTTTTGGCGTTTTGCCCGGCGATAAAAGGTTTTTACCTGTATTGGTTATCAGCGACCAGTTATTATGCTTGCCAGAGCCATTGATGCCCGCGTAAGGTTTTTCATGCAGCAATACTTTAAAGTGATGGCGTTTGGCAACCCTGTCCATAATATCCATTAATAACTGGTTATGGTCAATGGCCAGGTTTATTTCTTCATAAACAGGGGCGCACTCAAATTGCGATGGCGCAACCTCATTATGGCGTGTTTTTAATGGGATGCCTAATTGCAGGGCTTCTGTTTCCATTTCCTGCATAAAAGCATATACGCGGCTTGGGATAGAACCAAAGTAATGATCTTCCAGTTGCTGGTTCTTGGCCGACATGTGGCCAAATAGCGTACGGCCGGTAAGCGATAGGTCGGGCCTTGCATTAAAAAGGGCTGTGTCAACTAAAAAGTATTCCTGCTCAATACCTAATGATGCATTAACCTTCTCGATGCTTTTATCAAAGTAGTGACAAACATCAACGGCGGCTTTATCTAAAACGCTTAATGCTTTTAAAAGGGGTACTTTATAATCAAGCGCTTCGCCGGTATATGATACAAATACCGTTGGGATACATAAGGTGCGGCCTATGATGAAGGCAGGAGATGAAGGATCCCAGGCAGTATAGCCACGAGCCTCGAAAGTATTACGGATACCACCGCTCGGGAAACTGGATGCATCGGGCTCCTGTTGGGCAAGGGCATCGCCGCTAAAGCGTTCAATAGCACCGCCATCAGCTGTAGGTTCAAAAAAAGCGTCATGTTTTTCGGCAGTAGTACCGGTAAGCGGTTGAAACCAATGGGTGTAGTGTGTGGCGCCTTTGCCCATAGCCCATGATCGCATTGATGATGCTACCTGCTCGGCCATGTCACGGGGGATGGGTACACCATTATCAATAGAATCTACAATTACACTATAGGCGTCCTTTGATAGAAACTCCTTCATTTTTGGTTTATCAAAAACATTTACGCCGAAGTAGTCGGATATTTTGGCGGAAGGAAGCTTTACCTCCGGGATTTCGCGGTTTAACACAGCTTGTAAGGCCTGGAAACGTGTATTAGACATGATGTTAATAATTGGTTCAGCCCAAAATTATAAAATCATTTAAATAGTAAGCGGTTTTGACCATAATTATATATGGATAATAATATCTAAACAAAAACCAGTTTTCTTTACTGTTTTTAGGGGTAATGTAGTGGTTGTGGAGTTTTGTTTATTGATTTTGTTATTTTAATTGCCTCGTTAAATTAATTTTAGCCTTAGATTATTGTGATTATTGTTTTTTATTTACCTATTTGGTTGTTTTTTATAAAAATTAGAAATAAAAACAATGAGTTTAATGTAAGTAATTATAAAAATGTTGATAAATCGTTATGTTTTTTATAATAAAATGTAAAATAGTTCTTGTTTTTGTTAAATATTATCATGTATTTAGTAAAAAATATAATTAAAGCATTGTTTTTCAATGAAAATTATATTTTTTTATGTGATATTTTATATTGTTTGTAAAATAACGACTAAATATATAGAGGTAGTGAGGGTGAATTAGGCTTTAATGGTCGTTTTGCAATAATTATTACAATTAGCAATCAACAATTAACTAAACAATAACTAATCATTAAAAATTAAATCCCTTATCATGAAAAAAAGACTTTTACTTTTATCTTTCTTTGTTGCATCAGTATTTGCAGCCAGTGCGCAGGACACTACCAAAGCAGATCCGCCCCTAATCATCTCAGGGTCGGTTGATACCTATTACAAATACGATTTTTCGAAACACAGTAATATCCCTACCAGCTTTGCATCAGACAATAACTCTATTTCAATTGGTATGATAGACCTGGCTTTGAAGAAAAAAGTAGGTAAAGCTTCTTTTGTAGGTGAATTGTCTTTTGGCCCGCGTGGCCAGGCGCAATCTATACCAAACAGCGACGATGGCAATAGCTTTCATATCCAAAACCTGTATGTATCATATGATGTAACCGATAAATTTAATTTAACGGGTGGTTATATGGCAACATTTATGGGTTATGAAGTAATTAGCCCTGTTGGTAATTTTAACTACTCAACCTCTTATTTATTCACCAATGGCCCGTTCCAAAACCCCGGCTTTAAAGCAACTTATGCTTTTACAAGTAAGGTTAGTTTAATGGCAGGTATATTTAATGATAGCTGGAACTATTATACATCAGTAAACCAGGTTAATACCTTTGGTGCCCAGTTGATGCTTGCACCGGTAAAAGGCTGGACAGCTTACCTGAACGTTTTAACAGGTAAATTATCAGGTACTGAGTTTGATTTAACAACCAGCTACCAAATTACTGATGCCTTTAAATTAGGTTTAAACGCGGCTACATTTAAACCTGCCGACGTAGTTGGTACAGGTGGTTTTACAGGCGTTGCTTTATACCCGCAACTGGCAGTATCTAAAGATGTAACTTTCGGTTTAAGAGGTGAGTACTTTAAAACAAAAGCAGGGAGCTATGCAACTTTAGGCCCTGCACCAGGTAGTTCAGTATTTGCAACAACTGTAACAGCAAACATTAAAGCAGGCCCGCTTACTGTTATCCCTGAGTTTAGGTTAGATAACAATAAAGACGTGAATGATGGCTTTATTAATAAAAGCGGCGCGCCAACTAAAAACGCATCACAATTTGTAATTGCAGCGGTATACGCATTCTAATTTTAAGATTTTAAACGATCTGATTTTTTTATAAGCCATCCGTATAACCTGCGGATGGCTTATCTTTATCCTATGAAAAAAGCATTATTCAGCCTTATATGTTTATTATGCGCACAAATAGCGTTTGCCCAGAAAGATTCATTAGCTTTTGACGAAGGCAATAACTATATCTATTACCGGGTAGTTGATAAACCCACCTTATCTGCAGACACCTTGTATAAACGCGGCTGGGACTTCGCGACTGCATTTAATCCATCAACCAAACCTGCAAAAGGTAAAGCTGAAAGCACCCTGAATACATCCGGTAAATTTATTGTATACAGTGGTGTATCGTTAATGCGGAAGGAAGGCGGGGAGATAAGCTACACCATCAACATCCAAACAAAAGATCAACGATACCGCTACCGTATAAGCAATTTTGTATTTAAACCATACCAGCGCGACAGGTTTGGTAATATGGTACCTATCCCGGGTATAGAAGTTCCGCTTGAAAAAATGAGCACCAAATACGGTAAAAAAGAAACCGATAACTACCTGGACCAGATAGCCAGTTTTTGCATTAACACCGCGTCTAAAATTAAACAGGCAATGGATAAGCAGCCTGTAGTTAAAAAAACAGAACCTGTAAAGAAGGTTTCGACCGAAAACTGGTAAACATTCGTCCCAAATATATTTCTTTCAACCAAATATAATTTGCAATAAATAGATATATGCAGTATAAAAATTGTATATATCTATTTATTCAATTGATTATTTCGTAAAAATTCAAATTTACACAACATTTTATTTGGCAAATGCGTTAATTAGTAAAATAAAATTTCAAACGCTATGCTTAACACAAAACTTAATCTGTACAACCCCGATTGGATCGAGCTTGTATTTTCTAACCGAAACAAGGCTTACGGCGCCTTTGAATTGAGGCAGCATTATGGCCGCACCATGATTAAAGCCATGCTGATTGCAATTACTACAATTGTGGCAGCTGCTGTAATGTACACTTACATTGTAGGCAAAACTCCCGGAGAAATTATAAAACAGGTGGTAGTTGTGCTTCCGACAATCGAGCCGCCCAGGATAGAGCTTCCTAAAAAAGCCGAACCACCGGTAAAACCGGCCGCACCGGAAAAACAAATGCCGCCTGCTAAAACAACACAGTTTATAACCCCGGTACCTACATCTGAACCGATAACAACCGATCCACCCAAAAATACAGATCTTACAGGCGAGATAGGCTCAAAAACAACTGAAGGTAAGGAAGGTATGGCACCTATTGTTGACCCTGAACCTGTAGCAGGAGGTACTGGCATTGCACCTGCAGAGGATAAAAGCATTCATGATTTAGGTACACTTGAAACTATGCCCGAACCTATTGGCGGCACAGGTGCATGGAATAAATTCCTGAGCAAAAACCTACGTTTCCCTTCGCAAGCGCAAGAGGAGGGTAAAGGTGGTCGGGTACTGGTAAGTTTTGTGATAGAAAAAGACGGGCACCTATCAGATATTTCAATCCAGAGGGGTGCCGGGTATGGCATGGATGAAGAAGCATTGCGGGTATTAAAACTGGCAAAACCCTGGAAACCAGGCGTGCAAAATGGCCAGCCGGTACGCGTACGTTACGTTATACCCATGTACTTTAAAATGGGCGAGGAGTAATAAACTGATCATATAAAGCAAAGCCAAAAGCCAGCTTAACAAAGCTGTTGCTTTTGGCTTTTTACATTCTGCCACTTTCCCCAAAGCTTTCTGCTTTAATCTTTCGGCTTTTAGCCTTTTTTGCTAATTTTGCGCATCCTTTCAACTAAACAATAATACATTGGAGAACCAGGAATTAACCACCGTTGAAACCGCCCGCGATCTGGGACTTTTACCCGAAGAATTTACACGCATACAAGAGATATTAGGCCGTGTGCCCAACTTTACCGAGCTTTCTATATTCGCGGTAATGTGGAGCGAACACTGTTCATACAAAAACTCTATCACCTGGCTTAAAACCCTGCCAAAAGATGGCCCGCGTATGCTGGCTAAGGCAGGCGAGGAAAACGCCGGACTGGTTGACCTTGGCGACGGCATTGGTTGCGCTTTTAAAATAGAATCACATAACCACCCTTCAGCGCTTGAGCCTTATCAAGGAGCTGCAACAGGTGTGGGCGGTATAAACCGCGATATATTTACGATGGGTGCAAGGCCTATCGCCCAGATGAACTCCCTGCGCTTTGGCGACCTTAGCCTCGATAAAACCAAATGGCTGGTTAAAGGCGTGGTAAAAGGCATCAGCCACTACGGTAATGCCTTTGGCATCCCTACTGTTGGAGGCGAGCTTTTCTTTGACGAGTGTTACAACATCAACCCATTAGTAAACGCTTTCTCTGCAGGTATTGTAAAGGCTGGTGAAACCGTTTCGGCTACATCGTACGGTGTGGGCAACCCGGTTTACATTGTGGGTTCAGCAACGGGTAAGGATGGTATTCACGGCGCGGCATTCGCATCAAAAGATATCACCGAAGATTCTGTTAACGATTTGCCGGCTGTACAGGTAGGTGACCCGTTCCAGGAAAAACTATTGCTTGAGGCTACGCTTGAAGTGATTAAAACCGGTGCTGTTGTTGGTATGCAGGATATGGGCGCGGCAGGTATTATCTGCTCAAACTCTGAAATGAGCGCCAAAGGCGAACATGGTATGATCATTCATCTTGACCGCGTACCGATGCGCCAGGAGAACATGAAACCATACGAGATATTGCTTTCTGAATCTCAGGAACGCATGCTGATCGTAGTTGAAAAAGGTAAAGAAGCTTTGGTTGAAGCCGTGTTTGATAAATGGGACCTGAACTGCGCTATTATTGGTGAAGTAACCAATACACAACGTTTAGAGTACTTTATGAACGGCGTTAAAGTGGCCGATGTACCTGCTGATGACCTGGTATTAGGTGGCGGCGCGCCAATTTATGAGCGCGAATACCGCGAGCCTGCTTACTTTGCCGAAAACCAGAAATTTAAAATTGAAGATGTTGCCGAGCCTGCTAACTTAGTTGAAGTAGCCGAGCACCTGATAGGCCATCCTAACCTGGCATCAAAACGTTGGGTGACTGACCAGTACGATTCTATGATAGGTACGGCTACCATGACCACCAATCGCCCAAGCGATGCGGCTGTGGTTGCGGTTAAAGAAACTGATAAAGCTATTGTTTTAACCTGCGATTGTAACTCGCGCTACGTATATGCCGACCCTCAAAAAGGTACGGCCATTGCCGTTGCCGAAGCTGCACGTAACATTACCTGCGCAGGCGGCGAGCCGGTTGCTATTACCAATTGCTTAAACTTTGGTAACCCATACAAACCTGAGGTTTACTGGCAGTTTGTTGGCGCTATAAAAGGCATGGGCGAAGCTTGTACAAAATTTGAAACCCCGGTAACAGGTGGTAACGTAAGTTTTTACAACCAATCATCAGATGAAGGCCCGGTATTCCCTACGCCAACCATTGGTATGTTGGGTGTAATGGACGATACCAGCAACCTGATGACGCTTGACTTTAAACAACCAGGCGACCTGATCTATCTTATAGGTGCGTCACAAAATGATATCGCGTCATCGCAATACCTTGCATCGTACCACAAAATATTAAAAGCACCTGCGCCTTATTTTAATATAGATGAGGAGTACGCAATGCACCAGGTTATAAAAGAACTGATCAAGCATAAAGTGATACAATCTGCACACGATGTTGCTGATGGTGGTTTATACATCGCTTTGGTAGAATCGGCTATGCCAAACGGTTTGGGCTTTGATATCGAAAGCGATAGCAGCATCCGTAAAGATGCCTTCCTTTTTGGTGAAGCACAGGGCAGGGTAGTGGTAAGTATCGCACCTGATGATCACGAGCGTTTTATCGAGATGATGGCCACCAGCGAAATTGATTTTAGTTTATTGGGTACCGTTAACGGTTCTGGTAATACCAATATAGATGAAGAGCTGTTTGGTAACATCACCGATATTAAAATGGTACATGATAACGTACTTCACGTAATTTTAGGCGACGAGTAATGCTAAAGCTGAACAGGATACACCATATTGCTATCATCTGTTCAGATTATGAACGCTCTAAACGTTTTTATACCGAAGTACTTGGATTTACAATAGTTCGCGAAGTTTATCGCGAAGCAAGAAGATCATATAAGCTCGATCTGGAAGTCAACGGACTATACCAGATCGAGCTTTTTTCATTTCCCGGGCCACCCGCAAGGCCCTCACAGCCCGAGGCAGTGGGCCTGCGCCACTTAGCTTTTGAGGTTAATGACCTTGATGAAGCAATATTCCACCTGAATGAATATGAGGTAGTAGCCGAACCTATCCGCGTAGATGAATTTACCGGCAAGCGCTTCACCTTTTTTACCGACCCCGACGGCTTGCCGCTTGAATTGTACGAAAAGTAACGCCATTATTTTTTATCTTCATGGCTTTAAGCTATATATGCCGATGAAAAGATGTTTTTTATTATTGGTCGCTTTGCTGCCGCTATTAGCATTTGCGCAAAAGCCGTTTACTATTGCCGGTGATGTTAAGCCGTTTAAAAATGGTGATAAGATATACCTCTCGTATAAAGAAAATGGTAAACAACACCTCGATTCAACCGTCGCGAATAATGGTTATTTTAAATTTAGCGGGTTAATAAACAGCCTTGGCATTGGATATATCTGCAGGAATGATAACCCGCTAACGGCAGATATTTTACATGACGCTGTAACTATTTATATACAGCCCGGCAATATTTTAGTAACAACACAAGATTCGCTTAGATATGCTACTATAGAAGGCACTCCCCTGAATAAGGATAATACCGAGCTTGAACTCGCCCTAAAGCCATTAACAAAAAAGCATAGTGCTATAGCAGATAAGTACGATACGCTTACACCTCAACAGCAAGCCGACGTTACTTTTACAGATCCTATAAAAGTTGCAACCGACGCCATATTAAAGCAAATGGAGCCTATTAAATTTGCCTTTATCAAATCGCACCCCGATTCATACATCAGCCTGCTTACTTTAGACAGGATGGTTAACCATGCCGATTTTTCGCTGGTTATTGATGCTTATAATTCCCTGTCGGTAGCTAACAAAACGAGTGCGTTAGGTAAAACGATGGAAGCAACTATCAATTCTGCAAAACAATCGCAGGTAGGTGTAATGGCAGCCAATTTTGAGCTAACAACAGCTACAGGGAGAAAGGTAAAACTGGCAGATTTTAAAGGCAAATATGTGCTGATTGATTTTTGGGCATCATGGTGCTTACCCTGCCGGCAGGAAAACCCCAATGTTGTTGCCGCGTTTAAAAAATACAATAGCAAAAAGTTTACGGTACTGAGTATTTCCATCGACAGTAAAACCGGCAGGCAAGCCTGGCTGCAAGCTATTAAAACGGATAAACTACCATGGACACAGGCTATAGACCATTATAATACTGCCGCGAGTGTAAAGAACTTATATGGTGTAACTACCATACCGGCCAATGTACTCATTGATCCAACAGGCAAAATTGTAGCTAAAAACATAAAAGGACTGGAACTGCACCAAACACTGGCAGGGGTGCTGGGTAACTAAATGGTTTTAATTGATGTTATGGTGAGCTTGTCGAACCATTGATCAACTCGTTAAGTCTTCACAATCTCAGACTGATAATGCATTATATAATTCATAAATGTTTTGTAGTTTTAAACCTCTCACTAAATAACCAATTATGAAGAAACTAAAATTATCACGCAGCATTAAAACGATAGCTGTGTTATGTGCTACGCTTTTTTCAACTGTTTGCGCCAATGCACAGCATGTTGAAATGAAAAAAGACCCTGATGTAATAGGCAGATGGGATATTACGATGGAGAAGGATGGCAAAAGCCAGCCATCATGGTTAGAAGTTCAAAAATCGGGCACACATACACTTATCGGTCGTTTTACTTACGCATTCGGTAGCGCACGCCCAATATCTGAGGTGAAGGTAGCTAATGGTAAATACAGTTTCTCTATCCCGCCACAATGGGAGCCGGGCGACCGTAATATGGATTTTGAGTTTGAGGCAAGCGGTGACAACATAAAAGGTACAATGGTTTATACTGATGGTAAAAGCTACAGTTTTACAGGTGTACGCGCACCAGAAATGTTACGTACCAAAGCACCTGTTTGGGGCAAACCGGTAAAATTATTTAACGGTAAAAATACCAAAGGCTGGCATACAGATGGAAGACCGAACCAGTGGGTAGTTGAGAACGGCATTCTGCGCAGTAAAAAATCAGGCGCCAACTTGTTAACAGATCAGAAATTTAAAGACTTTAAATTGCACATCGAGTTCAGATACGAGAAAGGTAGCAACAGCGGTGTTTATTTACGTGGTCGTTACGAAACACAAGTTATCGATACCAAAACCGGCGAACCTGAGCCTTTGGCAAACCAGTTCAGCTCAATATATGGTTTTATGCAGCCAAACAAAATGATGGCTAAAAATGCAGGTGAATGGCAGTCGTACGACATCACACTTGTTGGGCGTGTAGTTACCATTGTTGCTAACGGGCAAGAAGTTATCTCCCGCCAGGTTATTCCCGGTATAACCGGTGGCGCTATAGACAGCAAAGAAGGAGAACCCGGTCCGTTAATGATACAAGGCGATCACGGGCCGATTGATTATAGGAATATTGTAATTACACCGGCTAAGTAAATAGCTACCTACTAGTATAAATGCAAAAGGCTTGGTGTATCACCAAGCCTTTTGCATTTATAAACCGTCATTGCTGTAAGCGATAGCGTGGCAATCTTCGATAGAAAAGTCGGCGACAAGTATGTCGAAGATTGCCACGTCGCTACGCTCCTCGCAATGACGCGTGGTTTTTATGCCTCATTACTTAACCACCTCAATCCATTGCCCTTTTATCAACGCGTTAATGTCATGGTTATACATGGCTTCGCAGTAGGCTGCAGGCAGGTAATATTTACCGGCATAAGCAGCGTTCAGCATTACGTAATACGTAACCTCTTTACCTTCTGCTAAACTGAAATAGGTGTTCACCCTGTCATCACGAATGTCACGGTAATCTGATGGCGATGATTTAAACGCCTCGTCATTGTTCAGCATCCGGCTATTCAGTATTTCCCATCCCGATGGGAAGATCTGTGTAAGCGCCAGGTTATCATACCTGCCGCGTTTGCCGGGGTTTTTGATGGTTACCTGCGCCACAAAATCGCTACCTTGTTTAAGTGATGTTGGGTCGATAACCTTGCCGCCAAGCGTAAAGTAAGCCACACGCATCTGCATAATATCCGGGTTCACATAAGTTTGAATATCCTGGCCGGATGATGGCTGTCCCTGCTGTATCAACCTCACATAAAGTTTGTTGGTGCCGTTGTTCTTTAACGTTACCTTACCGCTGTTAGGCGCTAATTCCTGCTGCCACAGGTACGATGCCGCGTTTACATTCTGCTTATTGCTGCCCGACTGGAACGCGAACGACAATTTACCGCCGCTTTTATTCACTCCACAGTATTGTGCTATGGCAACAAGCGAGTAGGCGGTTGTTTGCGTGCTGTACCAGCTATCCTGAGATAGTTTGGAAGCAACAGTACGTACCATGCCGGATGCTTTTTGCTGCTGGCCAAGCAGGGTAAGGGTTTCCAGTATCATGGCTTCATCGCGTAAGTCAGATCCATAGGTGCCGTACATACTGTTGTATGGTTTAATGGTTGTTGGCAGTCCAGCTATCATTCGTAAACCAATCTCGGGCTGGCCGGCTAGTTTGTAGGCTGCGGCAAGTCGCCAGCGTGCTTCGGTGCTGATGTATTGGTATTCGCGCAGACGGTTCATCGCCCCCAGTTCCGGCGAACCGGCTAATGCAAGCAGGTATAAGCGGTACGCCTGCACCAGGTCGGTATAGTAATAGTAGCCGTGGATATTCGTGCGCGGGTCTGGCGACCAGTTAACTGCTTTTTGTTTCTGATAACGTTTCCAATCGTCAATAAATCCGGATGGCAGGCTATAGCCTTTGGCTTGCGCCGCCAACATAAAGTGCCCGGCATAGTTGGTTCCCCATTCATCAGCTTCACCACCATCAGGCCAGTAGCTTAAGCCACCGCCTTGTACCCTAAAGCCATTCAAGCGGTTTATGGTGAGTTTAATGTTACGTTCAGTTTCGGCTTTTTGGCGTGATGTAAGATCAAACAATTGCCCTAAATATAGTTGTGGGAATGCAGACGATGTTGTTTGCTCTACGCAGCCATGCGGGTAGGTGATGAGGTAATTTAAACGTTTGGCCAAATTCAACGGCGGGATGCTGGCAACTTCAAGCGTAGCTTTATTTGTGCCGTTAATACCAATGGCATTATAAGCAGCCGCGTAGGATTCGCCCGGTTTCAATTCCCTCTCAAATATGCGGGTAACCGGCGGGTTAGGGTTGCGCACATTCAGTTCCACATCATAAGCGGCGGTTTCGCTGCCTGCTTTCGCGATGATCTTCACTTTACCAACGCCGACAAAATCTTTAACATTAAGGTCGAAGGTTACCAACTGATCGCCCGGTTTGGCAAATTGGACAGTCTTGGTATTATTGCCACCTAAATTGCTGAACGCGTTTGATTGCACTTGTACCGTTACCGATTTGATATTATTCTCCATCGCGAATACGGTAACAGGTAGTTGGATACTCTCCGACGGGCCAAGTACACGTGGCAGGGTAGCCAGTATCATCAGCGGTTTTTTAACGGCTACAGCTTTATCTGCAAAACCATAGGCACCATTATGTCCGGCAATAACCATTGCTTTAACCGAGCCCACATACTGCGGCAGGGTAAATTTGGTGGTTTGTTTATCGCCCGCATCTAAGTGGAATGGCCCCAGGAATTTCACCACAGGTTTAAAGCGATTAACCGATACGTTTTTATTTGTGCCGTTTGTACCATCACCGCCAATGCTCAGAATGCGTTCTAAGCCACCGCCGAAAGCGCCGATAACATAGTCGAACAAGTCCCAGGTTTTTACGCCTAAAGCTTCACGGGCGTAGAAAGCCTCATGCGGATCAGGTGTTTTAAAGTTGGTAATATCCAGCAGGCCTTCATCCACAATGGCAATAGTATAGGTCATTTCCTTACCCGATGCTTCAGATACGGTGATAGATGATTGTGTTTCGGGCCTTATTTTATCCGGCATACTGATCACCGGTTTCAATATTGTTTCTGGGTTATCAACCACCAGTGGGATAGCGCCGTACATACGTATTGGCAAATCGTTTACGGTTTGCGCATGGCGTTGCAGTAACGTAACGTTCACAAAAACGTTTGGCGCCATGGTTTCGTCTACCTTAAAGCTGTAGCGGGTTTCGCCTTTTTTGGTATCTATCCAAACTGTTTTTAAAACCTTGCTGCCATTCTCAAAGCTTATTAAAGCGCGTCCGTCACCACCTGTAGGAATGGTAAGTGTAGCCTCTTCGCCAACTTTATAGTTTGGCTTATCGGATGTAAAGGAAAGCATCGCAGCTTCGGTAGGGTCGGTGTTTTGCAAGCGTTCCGACCAGTTTGGCCAATCGGCGTAAATGATCTTCCCGGTAGAGTGGCCTGTTTCCGGGTCTTTAATCCGGATCAGGTAACGGCCCCAATCGGCCTGGTTAATTTTAAGGTTCCATTTACCTTTACCGTTTACCAGTTGCACGTTTTCGGTTTTGATGAGCTTGTTGTAACGGTCCTGCGTAAAGTTGCTTAGCTCGTTACCGGTCTCATCCCACCACC
>NZ_JBAZRC010000044.1:0-29769 GCF_041663085.1 Mucilaginibacter sp. | reverse complement strand
TACTATTGCGCTGGTATTATCTATAGGGTTTATTTTTTGTGTAAAGCCGCTGTATTACCATGTATTAAAACCGCACCAGCGTGTACGTATAGATGAGGTGCTTGGGCTTACTAAAGATCTGCGTGGCGTAGGCTACAATCAAAATCAATCAAAAATTGCTATAGGCTCGGGCCGGGTATGGGGTAAGGGCTATTTGCAGGGTACACAAACCAAATACTCATTTGTACCTGCGCAAAGCACCGACTTTATATTTTGCACCATAGGCGAGGAGTGGGGCTTTGCGGGTTCGGTAACAGTGCTGGGTTTATACCTGTTTTTACTGCTGCGGATTATATTGATAGCCGAGCGGCAGCGCGCGCCATTCTCGCGGATATATGGTTATGGCGTGGCATCTATCATCTTTTGCCACGTTATTATTAACATAGCTATGGCCATTGGTTATATGCCGGTAATAGGTATCCCGCTGCCATTCATCAGTTATGGCGGTTCGTCTTTATGGAGCTTCACCGTATTGCTGTTTATCCTGTTAAAACTGGATTCGAACCGGATGGGGATAAATCACGCGTAGCGCCTTTTCAGTAAAGCATAAAACTTATCGGCGGTAGCTTTTTTACCTTCCCAATTATTTTTGGTAACGTAGTTGGTTTTCAGGAAACGATCTGCCTCTTCAAAACTGGTAAAGCGGTTCACTATCTCAATAGCTTCACTGTAAGCAAGGCTGTAGCCATTAAACAGGTCTTTTACAAAAAGTAGTTTATCATTCAGGCTTATGGCTGCTTTAATATCCTGAATTGGCGCCTGTGCAGGTTCTGCCTGCGTGGTTTGCTGCGCCTTTAATTGTGCCGACATCCGCTCGTTAAATGAGAGCGGCTTGGTTTCCTTAACAGGCTCTTCTTCCTTAACCTTTGGGGTATTATCAATAACCGGCTCGGGGTTGGTTGGTACAATATTAGGCTCCTGGGTTTCGTCGGCTTTTGGTTCGTCGGTTATTTTAGGCTCATCGTCTAAAATGTTTTCCATGGTAACCTGCGGGAATTTCCTGGTTTTGTCTTCCGTTACAAGGGGTATAACTTGTTCTTCCTCGTCCCAGTCGTCGGCTTCGTCAATTATCAGTTCGTGTTTTATCACTTCCGGTTCTTCACGCTCAAACGAGTAGCTGTCTTTATCACTCCCGGTATGCAGGTCAATCTGTGGCGTAGGTTGTTCTTCTTCAGTCGGGGTTATTTCCAGTTGTATGGGCTCCGGCTGTGCCGGTTTTTCAGGTAATTTAAACGGTGTGCGTTCAATAACGGGTTTTACCTGCTGTACAAGCGGCTCAAAGTATTTTGGTTCGCCGGCGGCGGTTTTTTTTGCTTCGGGTGTAATAATGGGTGCTTTTGGCTCTTCTACAACGGGTGCCTTCGGTTCTTCAATTACCCGTTGTTTTGCCTGGGGTTCTTCAATATGCGGTGGCAAAGTATGTTGCACCTGTAGCTTTTGAAGGTTAAGCTTTCTTAATATTTCGGCATGGTCTATTAAAAAGTGGGCGTTGGCAATGAACAGTTCAAGTTCCAGATCGTTGAGGTTGTCGGCAGTGCTTTTCAGGTCCTCATATTGGTCGCTAAGTTCTTTTAATATTTCGCCGGTCTTTCTAAATACTTCCTGCTGCTTCATGGCTTTAATGTTAGGAAATTGCTTCCCAAAAATAGCATAAAATTCTGATATTAGCCCCTCACTAAAGTTCAGAGAGATTGTATACCGAGGAAGTTTTTAAAAGAAGGAATGAGATTGGCGGGAGTATTGAAGTGGTCTGTGGGTCAATGTTTTCGGGTAAAACCGAAGAGCTGATCAGGCGGGTTAACCGCGCGCGCATCGCAAAAGTGAATGTTGAAATTTTTAGTCCGGTAGCCGATACACGCTACGATAAAAGCGCCCTGGTATCGCACAATCTCAATTCTATCCCCTCAAAAGCTGTTGGTAATGCTGCCGAAATTTTGCCGCTTGCCGCCCATATAGAAGTGGTTGGGATTGACGAAGCCCAGTTTTTTGATGACGAACTTCCCAACGTTGTGCAGGCCCTGGCCAACAGCGGTGTGCGTGTTATTGTAGCAGGCTTGGATATGGATTTTAAAGGCCGCCCGTTTGGCACTATGCCCCAGTTAATGGCCATGGCCGATTCCGTTACCAAGCTGCATGCCGTATGCGTAAAATGCGGCCAGCAGGCCATGTATTCGTACCGTTTGGTACCTAATGAAAGCCAGATACTGCTTGGCGAAAAAGAAAGCTACGAAGCCCGTTGCCGTAATTGCTTTAATTTAGACGGGGAGATATAAGCGATCAACGCTTTATTAATTAACTCACCCGGTCATTGCTTCGCTCCACCACCCTCTCTTCGCTGCCCGGAAAGAGGGCTAAATTTTTTTTATCCTCACCCTCTTTGCGTAGCAGAGAGGGTCGACCAGCGCAGCGCAGTCGGGGTGAGTAAACCCGATATCACCCCAAAAAATGCCCCATTAGTATCAAAAAAGCCTTTTGTATAAACAAAATTACAATTGATAGATAAACAATAGCCCACGCTTTGCCGTTATCTTTCTATAAATACAGATATTATGAGCATTAGCTTACTTGCCTCTATACACTGCAAAAAAGATGCAGAAGCGGCGTTTGATACAGAACTGAAAAAACTGGTGGAAACATCAAAGAAAGAAACGGGCTGCTTAGCCTGCGAATTATATCAGTATAAGGACGAGCCCACTAAATATGTGATTGAAGAGGAGTGGATAGATGAGGAAGCCCTAAGCCGCCACATGGAAACTGCGCACTATAAATATTTTGTACATATCTCGCCGGCTTTGCTGGTAAACCCTGCCGACGTAAAAATACTTACCCGGTTAATTTAAGCGAAATTTGCTTTTATGTTGATAAACAATATTTATAGTTTACTGTTATAATTTAAAAGAAAATATTTACCCTTTATTGCTATATTGGGGATAAACTGATTTAATATAATGTTTGTATAACTATGGCTAAGAAGATTTTGGTTATTGAGGATGATAAAGATATAAGGGATACCATAACCTACGCACTTGAAAGCGAGGGATATGAGGTTGTATCGTCCGATAATTCCAGGATCCTGAAGTTTATAGACAAGCACCAGCCAGACCTGATATTGCTGGATAACTGGCTTACCGATTGGAAAAGTGATGCCAACGGGCAGCAGCTAAGCCGCGAACTAAAATCAGACCCTAAAACAAGCCATATCCCGGTTATAATCGTATCGGCAGTAAGCAATATAGCCGAACTGGCTAAAGAAGGATTATCAGACGGATACCTCAAAAAACCATTCGACCTGGAAGCATTGTTCGGGATAGTGAAGAAACATGTTTAAGCGCCCTAAGGGGAGAATAAATTATTATATAAGAAAGCCCAACTCCGAAAAGAGTTGGGCTTTCTTAATTCTGTTTCCTCCCTTGGGGAGGGGCGCGAAAGTTTAAGTAGTGGCAGGGAGGGGTTCTAAACTATGCATAGCCTCGATACCCCTCCCTGCACCCTCCCGATGGGAGGGAATCGCACAAGCCCTAACGCCGCCTGGCTTACAGTTTCACCCCTAAACCAACGTTAAACGAAATACCATCGCCTGGCAAAATGCCGGGGCCGGGGTACATGTTTATGCGGCGCGTAAAATATTTCTGATCAGTCAGGTTGTTGATGTTAAAATTAACGTGGTAGTTTTTCAGGAAACTATAGTTAAACGCCAGGTCCACCAGTTTATAGGCAGGTACAATACCCGTGGCGCCGGTTGGGTTAAACGTGGTGTTATTGGCATCACTAAACTGTTTGCTTACATAGCTGAACAACACGGTAGATGTAATGTGCCCGGTTAAGTAAGTAAGGCCGGTGCGGTTGGTCCAGTCAGGTGTGCCTTCCAGTTTATTGCCCTTAAGGCTAACGTTTACACCGTTGGTATTGATGCTGCCACTTGTGTACCTGCCATGGGTATAGGCAAGGGTATTAAACAAGCGCAGGTCGCTGCCCGATTGCGGGTTAAAACCACGGATCAGTGATAGCTCGGTGTAAGCTTCAACACCTTTAGCATCGGCATTGCCAATAGTGGTTAAGTATAAATGATTTGCACCACCTGCATCCTGCACGGTTAAAGTACCCGCGCGGTTGCCGTAGTGTACAAAAAAGCCGTTCACATCAAAAGTAAAAGCCGAGCCTAATTTGCCACGGTAACCCAGGTCGGCATTATAACCACGGCTGTCTTTCATATTAGGGTCAACAAGGGTTAGCTGATCGGCAGGGGTAACAGCCGCGTAAATGTACGGGCGGTATGCCTGCGAAAAGTTTCCGTAAAGCTGGGTGGTGCTGCTTACCTGGTATTGCAGGCCGGCGCCAAACAATGGGAAACTACGGTCACGTTTATAGTCTACATTGGTGCTGCGGTTGTTCACCGCACCATCAATAGTTGTTTTAATACCCTCGTAACGCACGCCCGGCGTAAACGAAAATTTGTTGGTTATGCGGAAGATGTTCTCTACAAAGGCCGCATAGTTAACGGCGTTCAGGTCAAGATCGATGCCGTAATCTTTAACCAGGCTTAAATCAAAATTAGTGGCGGTTGTACCCACGCCTTTTTGCTGGCGATGGGTTGAGCCGTTAGCATACCTTAAACCGGTAGTAAGCGTGCTGTTTACGCTTCCAATAGTATAATTGTGCAATAAACGTGCTTCGGTTGTAAAGCTTTTATAATGGTCGCGGTCTACCTGGCGTGGGTTGTAAGTACCTAAGGCAGGGTTAACCACATCGGCCACGTTTGATGGCGCTATAAACTGCACGCTGCTGCGCTCACCAAATAATATATGCGATGTAACCTCTAACTTGGTACTATTGCTAAAGTTATAATTGAAAATCAATGCCGGTATATTGATAGCCGGTTTAAAGAAATTACGGAAACGGTTTGATTGCCTTGCTGTGGCATTGTACATATCATCGGTTAAACCACCCGCAATTTGCTGCACATAATCAGACCGTGAGAACTGGAACGACAGGCTGCCTTTTGTATTGAACTGGTACTTGATGTTGGCATAATAGGCGCGGTAGTTAAACGCTGCATCCGGTCGCCAACCGTCGCCGCTGCGGGCATCAAAGTAAGCGTAGTAGCTCACTTTGCCTGCTTTGCCGCCAATGGCATTGTATGAGTTAAAGAAACGGTTGCTCCCAACGGTTTGCTCGCTCTCAAAACCAAACGTTTTGGTAGTATCCGGCTGTTTAATTTTAAAATTTACCATGCCGCCAAACTGGCTGCCAAACTGCAGGGATGACGCACCACGAACATACTGCACCTCGCCAATGGCCTGGAACGGCATGTTGTAGTGATTCTCGGGGTAACCAACAACATCCGAGTTGGTGTTGTAGCCATTTTGCCTAACATTGGTTTCTATAGAGCGGTGCATATCGGTACCGCGTGTACCAATGTTTAGCTGCAGGCCTGCGCCGTCCATTTCCCAAACGTTAATGCCCGGTACCTGCGCAAATAAAGTACGCGCGTTGTTGCCCGCTAAGTTTGCCTTGCCCGGGTTGGCATAAATAATATTGGTTTTTTTACCGGCAAAGATATAATTGCCGGATACATCGGGCAGGTTTTTGCTGCGCGATTCTTTGATCAGTACGCTATCCAGCCTGATCGTGTCTTTGGTTATCTTTTGTGCCTGTACCTGGCATACGTAAGCCGTTATAGCCGCTGTAAGCAGAGTTTTATATAAGTGTTTCATTGATGAATATTGAAGTATTAAAATAAAAAGTTAATAAAATAGTACCCGCACATGGCGTAAAATACCATGCGGAATAAATGAGGATACTAAAATTGTTGGATTAACCTAATACTTCAGGAGGCTGTGCAGGCGTTGCGATGAATGGATCGGCAGAGAGCTGATATGCTCTGTTAATACCTACAGGGGGGGTATCCTTAAAGCGTATAAAATTCATAACCAGTTGCGGGTGGTCGTAAGTTTTATCGGCCCCGGCTTTTTTTGCGGCATCTTTGGTTTTATCCGTAGGGATATCGTTTACCTGCTTGGCGTAAATAACGTTGTTATCTATCAGCTTGGTTTTTTCGTAGTTGGGCACGCACATCACATAAAGCGTATCCTTGGTGAATTTGAGCTTTACGTAGTTATAGCATGCATTTTTTAGCTGTATGGAGCCGCTCACATTCTTATAATCGGCCCACTCATTTATACCGGGCAGGTTTTGCTTTACCTTAACCTCCACCAGTTTGTTAGGGTCGTACAGGTCATGGCTGATGAGTTCGTTCATGCGCCTGTCCGTCTGTGCCACCATATAACTTTGCAGCAGCATGTATCCACCCCAGTTAAAGAAGTAGATAACAAGAAAAAATATGGCGAAAGTGCGTTTCAATTAACAGCGGGTTATAATGATTGCAATTTTAACTAAAACTTTTTTAAAGCCGCAATAAGTGTGCTTTTTAAATAGTTATGTAATAGTTACATACTGTAACTCAAAAACCATAATTATTTATTTATTTTACAGTTACGAATATAATTTCCAAAACGCCCTTATTAATGCTTTAAAGGCTGTTTTTTATCATATTAAATACTATTGATGCAAAGTAATAAGCGAGTGCTGTTTTATTTAGTTGACGGCGCCCACAGTGAGGTTTTACCTGAACTGATAGCAAAAGGTGAACTCCCGAACATACAACGAATAATTGACGAGGGTACTTACCGCAAGGCTACCACCTGTTTCCCATCAACCACCGGCCCCGCTTACCTGCCATTTTTAACCGGTCATTTCCCGGGCACTATGGATATTACGGGTATCCGCTGGTTCGATAAAAAAGAATTTAAACGCACCCGTTTTAATAAACTGGCCATGCGCAGCTACTGCGGGCCCGAAGCTGCCTGGTTCAATACAGATATGCCGGCCGATAAGCCTACGCTTTTTGAACTGATGGGCGAATCGTACAACCTGTACAACATGATAACCCGTAATGTGCCCGATGAGTACGACCTGGGTAAAAAGGGCAAGGGTTTACTATACATGCGCGCGCACTTTAAATTACGCCATCACCCTGTAGATCTACAAGGCCACCAGCGTATTATGGATATGCTTAACACAGGTAAGGATTTTGATTTCCTGTTCGCGGTGTTCCCGAGTGTTGACTGGGATTCGCATTATCACCACATCCGCGATGCACGTACGGTTGAGGCTTACAAAATTGCCGATAACAGCCTGGGCGAAGTTCGCGCCAAGTTAGAGGAGCAGGGCAAATGGGGCGATACCCTGTTTGTAATGACATCAGATCACGGCCTTACCCCAACCACCAAACACCTCGACCTTGCCGACTGGATGACTGACCACGGACTTAAATCTGTGTATTACCCGGTTATCTGGAAAAGCAACCCAAAATGCGCGGTTATGATATCGGGCAACTCTTTCGGTAGCATCCATTTCCTTAACCATGAAGGAGACCATGTATTGCGCGAACAGGGTATTATTGAAGCGATGGGGGCCGAACGTTTACAGTTATTGTTGAACGAAGATGCGGTTGATTTTGCCATTTACCGTGGCAATGAAGAGCAAACCTTTATTGTACATAATAAAGCGGGAAAGGCAAAGATCTCCGTTAAGGATGATGTATTCAGCTACGAGCCTGTTACTGCCGATGTGTTAAAATATGGCGGTAAAATTGAAGCCTCCGGCCACCGCGCTATACTGGCTGCCACTTTTGATACTGATTACCCGGATGCTGTGTTCCAGATCTATCAATTGTTCAGAAGCCGCAGGGCAGGGGATATTGTGATAAGTGCCGCATTAGGCTATGACCTGCGCGATTTTTGGGAGTATCCGGAACATAAAGGTTCGCACGGATCGTTACATAAGTACCATATACATGTACCTATGATATATAACCAAAAAGGCTGGGACGAAAAACCAATGCGCACAGCCGACTTGTTCGACAGTATTTTGAAGTGGAAAGGGATTACCCCAAAAAGTTCGGAAGGCGAACCATTATTTTAACTTTGCACCGTTAAAGCAAACAATGACATCAAGCACCAAGCCAACTACCGAACCCGAAAAGCAGGACGTAAAAAGCGTATTTAATAAAAAAGTTATCATAAAAGGGGCTTTTTGGTTCGCGCTGATAACCGTGGCTACTATCGCCGTGGTTTTCTTCTACAACAATACCGGCGATACGGTGAAGGCCTTGTCGCACATTTCTTACAAGTATATCGCCATTTGCTTTGTGATGCTTTTTGTCGATTTGATGCTTGGCAGCTGGCGTAATCATATCTACATCCGTAAAATGGCGCCTGGTGTTTCGCATTGGGTAAGCTTTAGGGCAAACGTAGCCAACATGTTTATGGGCGCGGTAACCCCGGCACACGGTGGTGCGGGCCCGGCACAAATATTTGTTTACACCAGCAACGGCGTAACCTTTGTCGATTCTTTCGCGGTTACATTGATAAACCTGGGCGCAACGCTCATTTTTATGCCGCTGGCAGGCTTTGTTGCCATTATGCTGATGGATACTACAGAGGTTGGCAGTATAGTACCCGCCATGCTTAAGTATGGGTTTAGTTTCTTCCTGCTGTTTTTGATGGCCTTTTTACTGGCCTTCTGGAAACCGCTTTGGATAGGCGCCATTATTAAAAAAATTGCTAACGGCTTATCTTCCATATTCCCCAAAAGGAAAGAAAAATTGACTAAATGGGCTGATGATTCTTTTCAAGGCATCAGCAAATACCAGCAAACCTGCAGCGTTATTATCCGAAAAAACCCGTTTTTGTTTCCGCTCAGCTTAGTAATAACCACTTTATTATATTTAAATAAGTATTGTTTACAATGGGTTATTTTGCTTGGCTTAGGGGTTAGCGCAAACCTGATACAGGTGATCTCTATCCAGATCCTGATCCAGTTTATGATATACTTTGCACCAACCCCCGGCGGCAGCGGTTTTGCCGAAGGGTTTATAGCAACCTTATTTGGCAAGATTGTACCCGCCGCCTTGATCCCCATTTTTACCTTATTGCAACGGTCGTTCCTGTTGTTTTTCCCGGCATTGGTAGGTGCTTATGTGGTTATTAGTTTACTGCGTAAACAAACTGTAAAGCAGGGCTAATACTCAATTAATTTATTATTCTGTAAGTAAAGTATTTTTAATAGTTCAATAATAAACATATCTTTAATAACTAAATCTTATTCCCCTTGATGAGAAAGTTATTGATGATAATGCTTTTGTGCATCCCTGTATTTGCACTTGCGCAGAACAAAACTGTTGATAGTTTAAAAAAGATCCTTACGGCCACCAAGGCCGACACCCTGAAAGCAGACCTGTATTATCAAATAGCGTTGGAACTGCAACGAATGGATCCCGTGCAATCCCAGAAAATGATAGACCAGGCCATGGTTATTGCCCAAAAACTCAAGTACCAAAAAGGCCTGGCTAATGTTTACGCGTTCATGTCAGTACAATACTCTAACCGTGGGGAATTTGACTCTATGCGCATAGCCAGTGAAAAAACCATACAGATAGCCGAAAAGAATAACTTACCTCTAATTGTAGCCAAAGGCCACAACGGGCTGGGTATTTATTACTGGCAAACGGGCAATTATAGCGAAGCTGTTAAAAACCACCTGGCCGCCCTGGCTATCCGCGAAAAGCTGAAAGATACACTGGGCATCTGCGCATCGTTAGGTAACCTGTCGCTGGTTTACTTTGATAATCAAAACCCAAAAAAGTCTGAGCAATATGCGCTGCAAAGCCTGGCATTGGCCCGTAAGGTTAATAAAACCAGCATGATAGTAAGCTGCCTGCAAATGCTGGCCAACGTTTATGGCCAGGGTGGCCAGTTTGATAAAGCCCTGAAAATGGATGCCGAAGCTTTGGCAATATGTAAAGAGCATAACGATACGCTCGGCTTATCGCAGGTTTATTCAAACATGGCCAACTGCTACGCCGCTATGAAACAGTATGATAAGGCGCTTCAATACCAGCAGGAAGTGTTAAAGATAGACCGGTTTTTTAACGACAAAAAGCAGATAAGCGATACTTACATGAACATTAGCGGTATTTATAGCGAGAAAAAAGACTATAAAACCGCTCTCGACTGGATGAAGAAAGGTTTGGTTTTGAGCCAGGAAAGCAAGTACAAGCAAGGCGAAAAACTGGGATGGGGGGCGTTGAGCCATATTTACGAACAGCTTGGTGATTATAAGAACGCCCTGCAGGCCCATCAAAAGTATCAAAGCATAAGTGTGGAGATGATAAACGAGAACAGCAACAAGCAGATAGCCCTGATGCAAACCAGGTTTGATACCGAGAAAAAAGAACAAAAAATAAACTTGCTGAATAAAGAGAATACTATCCAGCGGCTTTCCATCAGCAAGCAACAAACTACTATCGCTATTATAATAGGCCTGTTGCTGGTTTCTATACTGGTTGCCGGGTTGGTTTATAACCGTAATAAACTAAAACAAAAAGCGCTGTTACAGGCAGAGATGCTGCGGCACCAGGATATGATGACCAAAGCCGTGATTGATGCGGAAGAGCATGAACGTAAACGCATAGGTGCCGACCTGCACGATGGGGTGGGTCAGCTGTTTTCGGCTGTGAAAATGAACCTGAACGGTTTATTTGAGCGGATTAGTTTAGAGCGTGAGGAAGATAAATTTTTAGCTGAGAACACCCTTGCCCTGGTTGATGAAAGCTGCAAGGAGGTTAGGGTGATATCGCACCAAATGATGCCTAATATGCTGCTGCGGTCAGGCATAGCGTCTGATCTGAAAAGCTTTATAGAAAAGATAGACGCAGACAGCCTCAAGATCCGCCTGGAAACAACAGGTTTTAAAGACCGGCTGGAAAGCAATGTAGAAACTATGCTTTACCGCATTATACAGGAAACTATCAACAACGTTATTAAACACGCGCATGCCACGCAGCTTGATATCATCCTTAAACGCGATGCGCGGGAAATTACAGCGGTAATAAAAGATAACGGGGTTGGCTTTGATACCGAAAAGGCAAGCACATTTGAAGGCATCGGCCTAAAAAATATACTTACCCGTATTGAATATTTGCGGGGGACTATTGAATACGACTCTGCACCGGGAAAAGGCACAACTGTTACGGTGAACGTACCTGTATAATTACACAAACTTTACTTCTAAATGCTTGTTTTAAAAGTACCATGATGAATATACCAATAAGGGTTATAATAACAGGTACTACCGGGATGGTTGGCGAGGGCGTAATGCATCAATGCCTGCAACACCCGGATGTAGAAGCTGTGCTGATCATCAACCGTAAGTCATCGGGTTATAAGCACCCGAAATTGACGGAGATCGTGCATGCCGATTTCTTCGACCTGATGCCTATTGAAGACCAGCTGGCAGGTTACAACGCCTGCTACTTTTGCCTTGGTATCTCATCAATAGGGGTAAGTAAGTTAGATTATTACAAAACTACTTACCTACTTACCCTAAATGTTGCCCAAACCTTGGTGCAGTATAACCCCGATATGACGTTTTGCTACGTATCCGGCGCGGGTACGGATAGTAAAGAGAAAGGTACCGGCTGGGCAGCAGTAAAAGGAAAAACCGAGAACGACCTGATGAAGCTTCCTTTTTTACAGGTGTACGCCTTTAGGCCGGGGTTTATAAAACCTATTAAAGGCCTCACCAAAACACATGGCTTTTATAAATATATTAATTGGCTGTTCCCGGTTGGGCGGGCATTGTACCCCAAGGGCTTTGTTACATTGCCAGAGCTTGCCCAGGCCATGATAACCGTTACCGAACAAGGCTATCATACCAAAGTGATAGAGGGTAAGGATATAATTACCCTTGGTAAATGGCCTTAAATAATAATATAAAGTAATTAAATGCCCTTGCAAAGAAATTTGCAGGGGTATTTTGCTTTTTGCGCTAAACCGGATCTTGTTTTACGCAATATTTTAACCTTTATATAATAGGGTTTATCTCCCTGCGTAAAAAGGGGTATTACAACCTATGAGATTTATTTAGCTGCCCATACCTTAGCATTGTTAAATAAATACAAACCTAAACCTTATTACAATGTCACAAAAAAGTTTTTCTGAAGCTGTAAAGAGCGATGCTGCTTTACAAAGCGATCTTAACAAAGCGGTATCTGCAGCAATTGCAGAAGTAGCTAAAAAACATGGCGTATCTTTTTCTGATGCAGATCTTGGTAAAGGCCACAAAGCGGTTACAAGTAATGTAGGGTGCGTATCAACCGCCTGGACAGCCGTTTGTACTGTTTGATCGCCCGTTACAATAAAATGCAAAGCAGGTTCTGCTTTGCATTTTACTTATTTATGTACTATGAGATTTAACCCCCGGTAAATTGGCAGATATATATAATAGAAAATCATCTCCCCGGCAAACACTGCCCTTTGGGCAACACATCAAAGCCATGCTGCAGGCCGGGTTGCAAAACCTGCCGGATGATGAGATCGAAACGTTTTTAAAAAACCTGTCATCGGTGAGCAAATTTTGCTTTGATGAACATTTTTGCGACTTCGCTACAAAAACACATCCCTTCTTTAATATACTGCAATTAGTTGATCCGGCCTTTAAAAGCACCGATGAGATAATGAATGATTATGATGATCATTTTTTTAACCATGGCGGGCTGGCCGGATTCCTTGAAAAATACCCCTTGGTTAACACCTTGCAACAAGACATGCTGCAACAGCTAACCACATTTAAAACCGAATTACATAACCATATCCAAACGGATGTGGATAATCTTTCAGAATTATTTAACAATAACCTGCCCATCGGTATCCCGGTTAGTATCGATACAAACCAGGGTGATGTACACAATGGTGGCAAAAGCGCAGCTATTGTAGAATTTACAAGTGGTTTAAAAATAGTTTATAAACCGCGTAGCGGGGGCATGGATGTTGCCTTTAATACATTCATCAATCAGGTAGCTATAGAAACCGGCATCGACCTGAAAACTGCAAAAGTGCTTAACCGCACTGATTATTTCTGGATGGAGTTTATAGAGCATTTGCCGGTAACAAATACTTATGAGCTATCCGGATACTATACAGAATGTGGCGCGCTGCTGGCTATTGTGTTTTTGCTGGGCGGCACCGATTTTCATTTTGAGAATATTATAGCTCATGGTAAACACCCTGTGCTGATTGACCTGGAATGCCTGTTTGGCGCAACCAGCGAAATGCAGGAGGGTATATTTGGCGTAAATAATACAGGCCTTGTACCCGCCAATATATATTTAGGCGAGCAGGATGCGCCGATTGATAACAGCGGGTTTGGCGCCTGGGGCAGGCAGGTATCCGGCATCAACCGCTGGGCATGGGCAAATGCAGGTACCGATGCGCTTAGGCTGGAAAAACAAAAAGGCATATTTACAGCCGATAAAAACCAACCTGTATATGATAGTAACACGGTATCGCCCCAAAACTACCTTGCCGAAATTACAGGCGGTTTTAAACGGGCATGCAATTGGTTCATTACAAATAAAGATGTTTTAGATACACCGGGGGCTGCCTTCGGTAATTTTAAAAACAAACCTATACGGGTGATCATGCGGTACACCATGAACTACCTTTTTATTATAGAAAACTCATTAAACGCCGATGCTTTATTATCTGAAGATACGCGTAGACAAGAAATATACAGGTCATTAAACGAATTCCCGACAGCAACTCTGCTGTTGCCGCAAACAAAAGCATTAGTTAATGATGCCGAGTTTGAAGCTATAAAGCGCATGAATGTGCCGCTTTTTACCGGGAATACATCAAAGCTCCACATCCGGGAATCGGGGGATTGCCCGGAGTGGGCTTTTTTTGAAACTACACCTTACCAGTTCACCCTTAACCGCATTAAAAATTTCGATGCCGGTAAAATGGAGCAGCAGGTAAGTCTTATTACATCGGCTTTTGCAGCTCGCTATGGTAAGGTTCAGATCAACAGAGCCATGCAAACCGATAAAAACTTAATAAAGTACGGCAAGGCGTCAATACTTAACGAAACCCGGCTCATAGCATCCGGCATTGCATTATCAGCCATAAAAAACAATAACACTTTTAGCTGGAACGGCTATACTGCCGATGCAGGCAACAAACTGGTGTTGGGGCAGTTGAGCCCCATGCTGTATGATGGCTCATTGGGGATAGCTTGTTTTTTAAATAGTATTGATAGCGGTGCCAATAAGCAATTGATAGATACTATTATAGCTGCCGAAGTAAAACGCGCCTGTAAAAATAATATGGGTATCTCTTTCGCCTCGGGGATGGCAGGTTTGCTGTATACGCTGGTTAAAACCCATCGTACTGATAATGATAACCTGCAAACAGCTATTAACCTAGCCCAGTTTGTTGGGCCAGCTGATATTAAAAAGGATACAAAATATGATATCATGGCCGGCTCGGCCGGCTTACTGTTAAGCCTTGCCGCCCTTTATAAAGCTTCTCACTCGGCAGATGTTTTAGAACTGATGGTTACTATAGCCCATCACTTATTGCAAGGGCGCGTTATGGATTCGGCCTCGCGTTCGTTAACCTGGCGCAGCGAACAGTTCGACAGGCCGCTCACCGGGTTCTCGCATGGCGCATCGGGTATTGCCTGTGCATTGCTTACCTTGTTTGATATTACCGGCATAGAAAAGTATAAACAGGCGTTTTACCAAGCGCTGCAATTTGAGAATTATTACCGCAATGCCGAACGTACCAACTGGTGCGACCTGCGCAAAACCGGTTACGATTGCAAAACTGCATGGTGCCACGGTGCGCCAGGTATAGGCCTTGCACGCCTGCACGCCTACCTTATTTTAAAGGATGAAGCGCTATTGCAAGATGTGGAAACTGCCATCATTACCACAAAAAAACACTTGTTAAGTGATACCGATTTTTATTGCTGTGGCAACACAGGCCGGATAGACTTTTTGATAGAAGCAGCGCTGGTAATGGGTAGGCCCGCCCTATTACAGGATGCCCGTAAAGCGCTGGTAGCGCTGATTAATCGTAAGAATAACCGCGGGTGGTACCAAACGTATGATGTGGAGAACGTTGGGATAGAAAACCCATCATTGTTTAGGGGTACAGCCGGCATCGGATATACTTTGCTTAGGAGTATAAATCCGGATGAAGTGCGTTGTATTGGCTTATTAGCGTAAAATTTAAGCAATATTAAAGTTTTAAGGCTTAAAACATTTATTTTGGGCAAATGGTTATAGTTCCCATAGATCCAGCTAAATGAAAGTACTGCTTGTTGAAGACGAACCGGGCCTGGTATCGATAGTTGTACGCGGCTTAACAGAAGCCGGTATGGAAGTAAGCGTTGCCGCGGATGGGAATATGGGGCTGGAGATGGCACAAACCCACAGCTTTGATATTATTATACTGGATATTATGCTGCCCGGTATGAACGGGATACAGGTTTGTAAGGAGATTCGCAAACAGGACGATAGCGTTGCCATACTGATGCTTACTGCGTTAAGCAGTACCGAAAATATTGTTACCGGCCTAAACAGCGGTGCCGACGATTACCTGCCAAAACCCTTTAAATTCCCTGAACTTGAAGCACGCATCCGTACGCTGGTGCGCCGCAGTAAGGTGGGTAGTGCGCCAAAAAATGTGATCAGCATTGCGGGGCTGGAAATTGATACCGTATCAAAAACCGCTAAACGCGATAGCAAAAACATAGCGCTTACAGCAACTGAATATCACCTGCTGGAATATTTTGCCAAAAACCAAAACATGGTGCTCTCCCGTATCCAGATACTGGAGAATGTTTGGGATATTGATTTTAACATGGGCACCAACGTGGTTGATGTTTATGTAAACTATTTGCGCAAGAAAATTGATAACGGTTATGATATTAAACTGATACATACCGTTTTTGGCATGGGCTATATTTTTAAGGAAGAAGCTTTAGATGAAACTTCAAACTAAAATAACATTACTTTTTGTTGCTATCTCAACAATAGGGTTGGTGTTGCTAAATGCTTCCATATTTTACTTTGTATCTGATTTTAGCTTCGAGGATTTTTTTAAACGCCTGGAAGCCCGGGTTAACCTTACTGCCGAAACAAATATTCATCCGGATAAAGAATCGGCTGCGTACAATCAGGTACGTACCCGCTACCTGGAGAAACTGGCAAACGAGCAGGAATACATCATTAAACTGGACACTGCAAAGTTGCCAGCATACAAAAAGGTTGTAAACCTGCCTGATGAGTTTTATAACAGCATCATGGCTAATAAAAAAGCCCGCTATACCGAGGCCAACCACTTTTATGCCGGCAGCTTATTTAACAGCCACAACGAAAAATATATTGTAATAGTTACCGCTACCGACCCATATGGCTTTAAAGAGCTTGAACAGTTAAAGCGGGTGCTGATTATCATCTTTATAGTATCTATAATCCTTACTTATGTAGCGGGTAAAATATTCTCGTACTACACCATTCAACCGGTGCGGGGTATCATCAAAAGCGTAAAAAACATAACAGCCAATAACCTGCATATGCGGCTGGATGATGTTACCGGCAAAGACGAGATAGCCGAACTGGTACTTACCTTTAACAATATGCTTACCCGGTTAGAGACTGCTTTTGAAACGCAGAACAATTTTGTAAGCAACGCCTCGCACGAGCTGCGCACACCGCTTACCATCATCAGCGGCGAAACACAGTTGCTGTTAAAAGGTAACAAGGTTACCGACGAAGGGCGGGCATCGGCAAAAAACATTTTGGCCGAGGCCGAAAAACTGGGACATATCCTGGCTGCCTTACTTGGCCTCGCGCAAACAGGTTTCGACGGGAAAAAACAAAACTGGCAAAGAATAAGAATAGACGAACTTGTAATAGGCGTTGCCGATTCGGTGAAAAAGATAGACCGGGAAAGTGTGATAGATATCGATTTCTCGGCCCTGCCCGATGATGAGCGCTTGCTTTACACCGAAGGAAATATTAACCTGCTGCAGTTAGCGATAAGTAACATTGTATTGAATGCCTGCAAATATTCCAATAACCGCCCGGTAAATGTGCAGGTAACGGCAAGCAACGGGCGCATACTTATCAAAGTTACTGACAAAGGCATCGGTATACCCGAGCACGAACAGCAACATATATTCGAGCCATTCTTCAGGGCATCAAATACAAGCGATTTTCAGGGGCATGGCATAGGCTTACCACTTACCCTTAACATCATTCGCCTGCACAAAGGTACTATCGGTATCCGGTCGGAAGAGCAGGTAGGTACCGAGATCCAGATCAGCCTGCCCGTGGTGTAACTGCAGCTGCAGGGCTTTCTGAAAAAGGCCTTGCGGCGAATGGTTGAACCAGGAATATTGCAACTTTACCATCAATTCATCACAGGCTTTCTTATAACTTTCTAATAAGTTAACTGTAGTTATTAAAAATCACCATTCCTGTTGGTTTTATTCATTGATATTCAGCTTTTTATTTGCTGGAAAATATTTTTCACTCTAACTAAATTCTAATAAGTCTCTTAATTCCTTTTAATGGGCAGGGGGTAGTATTGCATAAGTAAACAATTAAAGTTTAACCATTAACAAATACTTATGAAAACCATACTCATCCCAACCGACTACCAGGCATCATCGTTAGATTGTATCCACGCCGTTTGCAGGCAATTCAGGGAAGAAGACCTGAACCTGGTATTTGTACACGTTTTTAAATTAACAGATTCATTCAGCGATATCATAACGCTAAGCCGCCGCAGCCGCGAATATGAAAAGGTAAGCGACGAGTTTTACCGTTACTGCAATGTACTGCGCGCTCAGTATCCGCAGATCCGGAATATTAAAATAGACTTTTTGTATGGCAGTAAGCTAAGCATGTTTAAGCAGTTTATTGAACATAACGAGGTGGATATGGTACTGAATACCGAAGACTGTGAATTTACGCAGATTCACCAGTCAAGTGTTGACCCGGGATTGCTTATAAAACGCGCCGGCCTGCCTGTTATTAATGTGCCAAAAGGTGATTATGCCCGCATGATGCAGCAGCAAGTTGCGGCTGTTGGTACCGAAGAAGAATTGTTAGAAGTATAATTAAATTAAACACACATCTGCCATGTTATTAAAAGAAAATATACCCGTTACGTACATCTTTGGGAAGATAAAAAAAGAGGTTATTATGGTGACGGTTTATGCCGTACTAATAGCCATTATGTATAATAGCTTTCATTTTACGCGCATATCTATCCCTATTGCTGTACCAACTATTTTGGGTACGGTAATATCACTGCTGCTGGCGTTTAAATCAAACCAGGCGTACGACAGGTGGTGGGAGGCCCGCACGCTTTGGGGAGCCATAGTGAATGATACGCGCAGCCTTACCCGCCAGCTGTTAACCTTTGTTGATACACCTTATGCTGAGGGCGAACAAAAAGCTTTTTGCGAGCGTGTAGCCAAACGCCAGGTAGCCTGGTGCCATAGCCTTAGCCGCCACCTGCGTAAAGAAGACCCGTTACAGGGGCTGGAGCGCCTGATTTCTGCGGAAGATATTGAGCATGTAAAACATTATGCCAATATCCCGCTTGGACTGTTGGAATTGCAGGGCGCCGACCTGCGCAGCGCCTACAAGCTTGGCTGGATAACCGAATATCAGCAGGTAGCAATGGACGAAACCCTTACCCGTTTCAGTAACGAGATGGGTGGCTGCGAGCGCATCAAGAACACGGTGTTCCCGGCTACCTACAGCGTTTATATCCACCTGTCGGTATTGTTGTTTGTATTGCTATTGCCCTTTGGGTTGATAGAGTTTTTTGGTGTAGTAGAAGTGCCGCTTGTAATCGCTATAGCTTCATCATTCTTTTTGATTGAGAATATGGCCATTCATCTGCAAGACCCATTTGAGAACAAACCAACCGATACACCAACCACCACCATATCCCGCAATATTGAGCGCGATATTAAACAGATGCTGAAAGAGAATTATAAGCAGGAAGAGCCTGCCGTTGGCGCATCGTACAATAAAAATAAAGTGTTCTATATCCTCTAATTAGTTTCGTTGAGTGTTTTAATGAAAAGGCCGGTAACATTTGTTATCCGGCCTTAATCGTTTTAGAAGTTCCGCTGGAGTTATCCAGTCAAAATCCCGTGGGACAGCTTGTTTAATATTGTGCTATCTCTGCATCTATCCAGGCAATACGCGTTTTCAGGAAGCTTTTGGCATACGCTACTTCCATATCGTAGTTACCTAATACAACCGCGTTTGGCCAAACGTACTTATCCAGTATAGGCCAGGTAGTAAAGTTTTGCTTTTGCGATAGCTTAAGATATTCGGCGTTTTCGTCAATATCTTTAAAAATAGCCTCTACCGCGGTATTGCGGATCTGGTTCCAGCGTACTTTTATCTTACTCCTGAATTTAACATCTTTAAACAGGTTTATCATCCAGGTGGCATCGCGTATATACCAGTTGTTTGGATCTTTTGATACCGAATAGTCAATGTTACCGCTGCTCAGGTCAAAATCCCAAACGGGGCCCATACCCAGCTTACCGTTACGGTCTTTATAATAAAATATGCTGCTAAAATCGCGGGCATCCTGGTTCTTAACCACTTCTTCGGCAAAAAACCAGTTCATGAACGATTCTACGTTGATGTATTTGGCGTATCCGTTTACGGGGTCGTTAGCGTTTGGTGCAAACAGGGCGTCTTCGGTATCCTGCATGTATTTTGATATGTATTCCAGCTGCTTCGGTGTAATGTCTTCCGGCGATTTGATGGTGAAAGGCAGGTTCTTTTTGGTGGTAAACCAATACTTTTCATCCTTCCGCTGGTCAAGCTCTAACAGATAACCGCCGGTAAGGGCATCACCTGCGTTATCATTGGCTGTCATTTCGGTAATGTTTACGCGGTTCTCGTTTACCTCAACCTGGCTGGTAAGCAGGTAATTGCCCAGGGTGACACCATTCATCACCACCTCTACAAAGCGGCTCTCGGGCGCGAAATCAGAACCTATCCTGCGGGCAAATTCCAATGCGATGCGGTTGCGCAGCAAAGTTTTGTCGTCATAATTGGCAAGCAATACCCAATTTTTGGCGGCTGGCATACCCAGCATAGCGGCTTTACTATCAAACTTTAAACGGTATGGCTTTTTAGGGAAGTTTGACCAGGTAGAGTTTCCCCTGCCTTTAATTTTTAGCGTGATGTTTGTTTTTTCCTGCTCAAAACGGTTATTAGCATCAACTACAAGGGAGCCGGTTACATAATTATCTTTAGAAATCACCGGGCCGCTTGTTGTTAAGTACAAAATAGGGATGCCGGTAAATACGCTAACCGAAAACTTATAATTGCGCTTAGTGCCTTTGGCCGATGTAAGCGTATAGGTTATAGGCTTACGCAGATCAACAGCGGTTTTGCCGCTAACCTGTACGGTATCGTTTTTGGTGACAGTTGAATTTTTTGTAGTAAAGGTTACAATCAGCTTTTTGGTAAGCTTTGTAGATTGCGGTATTGTTGCAGAGATCTGGTCGTCTTTAATCGAACAAACAATATCTGTGGTAACAACACCCGGGTTGTTTTTAGCCTCAAGCTTTACCGAAACAAATGATACGCTATCCGGTGCAACAACCGGCGGTACGGGCTGCGGTTTTAGGGTTATTTCTTTTTTGCACGCCGCAACAGCAACTATCAGGAATAGGAATAGTAAATATTTTTTAACCATAGTAAACTAAAAAGGACGCGAAGATACTAATTAGCAGTTACTTATAGTTAATAAAATTTCAAAAAACGAGGTGCGCTTACACCTCGTTTAAATATTTATGCACAAAACTAATAGCCATTGAGCCTTCGCCTACGGCAGATGCAACGCGGTTCATGGCGCCGGCACGTACATCGCCTGCGGCAAAAATACCGGGGCAACTTGTTTCCAGCAGGTAGGGGTCGCGGTTGGCTTTCCATACCTTTTCAAAATCGCTGCAAAGGTTAAGATCGCGTCCGGTTTCTATAAATCCCTTGTTGTTGGTGATGATATCCTTGCAAAGCCAGTCGGTATAAGGTTTGGCGCCGATAAAAATATACAGCGCGTCGGCCTCAACGGCTTTGCTTTCTTTGGTGTTCAGATCCTGTATCACCAATTGCTGCAGGTTAGTATCACCAATGGCTTCGGTAATTTCGCTGCAGGGCATCAGTTTGATGTTGCTTTGCGTACCCAATTGATCGATAAGGTATGACGACATGGTTTCGGCCAGGCTTTCCTTACGGATAAGGATAAATACCTCTTTGGCAAATTTAGACAGGTACATAGCAGCCTGCCCCGCAGAGTTACCGCCACCTACCACGTAAACGTGCTTATCCTTGCAGGATGCAGCCTCCGTCATGGCGGCGCCGTAGTAAATGCCTGCGCCGGTAAATTTATCAATGCCCGTGGTATTTAGTTGCCGGTAATCAACCCCGGTGGTTATCACAACCGCTTTGGTAATTACCTCGGTGCCATCATCCAGTATCAGTGTTTTATAATTATCTTTTAGTTTTATCTCTTTTACAGCCTGCGGCGATAAAAAATCGGTACCAAAACGTGCCGACTGCGTAATAGCCCTGCGCGTAAGATCAGCGCCGCTCAATCCCGCTGGGAAACCCAGGTAATTCTCGATGCGCGAACTGGTGCCTGCCTGTCCGCCGGGTGCTTTCTTTTCTATCAGCAAGGTCTTCAATCCTTCGGACGAGCCATATACAGAGGCTGCCAAACCCGCAGGCCCGGCGCCGATGATCACTACATCATAAAGCTCGTTCTTGGCTTCCTGGTTGAGGCCAATTTTGGCGGCAATATCTTTTACAGCCGGGGTTTTTAGCAATGTACCATCGGCAAAAATAATGGCGGGCAGATCTTTGGCATCCAGGCTGTTTAGTTTAATGGCTTTCTGGGCTTCTTCGGTGTTGGCATCCAGCCAAAGGTAGGGTACCAGGTATCCCGATAGGAACTCCTTAATATCGTGCGATTTTGGCGAGTACTGGTAACCTATCACCTTTATCCCCCTAAAATCGGGGCGGTAGTGGCCCTGCCAGTCTTCCAGCAGGTCGGTTAAAATGGGGTATAGTTTTTCCTCGGGTGGGTCCCAGGGTTTTGTTAAATAGTAATCAAGCTTTACATCGTTGATGGCTTTGATGGCAGCATCGGTATCGGCATAAGCGGTTAGTAAAACTCGTTTGGCATTCGGGAAAAACTCGGTGGTGCGGCACAAAAAGTCAACACCCTCCATTTCGGGCATCCGTTGGTCGCTCAGGAAAAGCGCCACTACCTCACCTTTATTTTTTAGCTCCAGCAGGCTATCCAGCGCCTCTTTTACTGACGCCGTGCTCAGGATGCGGTAATCCTGCCGGTAATGGTTTTTAAGGTCGCGGCTAATGGCGCGCAGTACTTGCTGGTCGTCGTCAATTACAAATATGATGGGTTGGTCCATGTTGTTGTCTTAGTTATCTGTTAGGGGGAAACAAACGGTAAATTCGGTATTGCCGGGTACCGAGGTAACTTTTACGGTGCCATTATGCTGGCGGATGATGCGGGTAACCACATCCAAACCAAGGCCGGTGCCTTTGCCCATATCCTTGGTGGTAAAAAACGGATCGAACACCCGCGACTGGATATCCTCCGGGATGCCGGTGCCGTTATCCTTAATGTAAACACATACAAAATGCCTGTCCAGCTGGGTGCGTATCTCAAGCGTGCCGCTGCCGTTTGGCTCCATGGCATCAATGGCGTTATCAATAATGTTTGTCCATACCTGGTTGAGTTCGCCGGCAAGGGCTTTTACCTGGGGTAGGTTCAGGTCGAAGTTTTCAACCACCTGGATGTTGCCTTTGCGCATCTTATAGTTGAGCATGGTAAGCGTATTGCGGATACCGGCGTGGATATCCAACGGTTGCTTATCGGTATCCCTATCCATATGGGTGAAGGTTTTTACCGAGCTCACCAGTTCCGAGATACGGCTTGATGATTCCCGGATATCCGACACCATTTTTTCCTGCAGCAGGTAATTGTTCATCCATGCTAAAACCACATCCAGTTGCGGCGATGGCGTACAACTGTGCAGGTGCTCCAGGTCGGCAGGGCCGAAGCTAAACTCGGCGAAGTTCTCGGCAATATCATAGTCCTTGATACCGTGTTCAGTGAGCCAATCGGCAAGGTCGTCTTCCGCGTCGGCGCGCTGCATCATGTTGAGCACGGGGCGGTCGGTTTGCTGGGTTTTGCTGATCAGGATCTGGTTTATCTTATCCAGTTTTTCGGGGGCGATATTAAGCGCGGCTACTTCTTTAAAAAGCGCGGGCAGGCGCTTTACCTGGTCGTGCAGGAGGGAAGCACCGCGGCTGATAGCTGATGCCGGGTTATTCAGTTCATGCGCTAAACCAGCGGATAGTTTACCCAGGGCAAACATTTTTTCGTTTTGCTGCTGCTGCGAGGTAAAATCGCGCACACGGCTGGTCATGGTGTGTACCATGGCGGCGGTAAGCTCGTAATGCAGTTTAATGGCCTCGTGGATTTTGGCTTTAGCAACTCTGAACATGCGGCATTTATCAATACACTCGCCGTAGCCAAAGGTAAGGGTGGCCCTGCTAAAGGGCAGGTAACCGGTAATGGCTTGCGGTTTTAAGGCTACTATTTCGCGCATTTTGCCGTTTTGTTCGGCGCAGATACGTATACGACCTTCCAGTAAAAACAAGGTTTTATCCAGCGGATCGCCTTTTTCAAAAACGCGGGTACCTTCCTCCACCTCAAGGGTTTCGCCGTTGGCCAGCAGCCATTCCAACTGCTCGTCGGGTACGGTTTGCAGGGCGGGGATGGCCTTTAATTCGTCTAAAGTTACGTTCTTCATGGCGCAGGGTGAAATGTTATACAAGTATAAAGGTTATTGCGGATTGCGGCAAACAAGAAAGGGGTGGAAACTCAAAGTTAACGCTCAATAAATGTCAATTATACGGTTTTGTTCACGTTCACGCCACATCAACACCGTGAACACTTGTTAGTGATTGATAATGAGCTAATTGGGTTTTTGGGTGGATGAAACAAAAGCTGGCACTGAAAAAAACGACTTTTTTCGCCTTTTTTCGGCCCTGGTTCGGCCTTATTGGTGGATGGGATTGGGGGGGAGCTGAAAGCTTACTGAGTTTTGGGGATGAAGTTGGAAATTCGAGCAACATGGTAAATTTCGATTATAGAAATGCATTTTTATAGTTTAAAATCGAAATTTTCCTTTTAGTTAATGAGAAGCATCTGTTTTGAGTTGTTTTGATGTGAAATCACGTAGTTTTACGTGTATTTTTTCACATAATTTTATTATACTTTTGTAGGGTAAACCCTTACCTGTTATATGAAAAACCTTTACCCTAAAACTACCGGCGCTGTTTTCAAGCTGTATTGTTGTGCTTATTGCTTGTGTTGCTATTATTTACAGTTGTAAGAAAGATAGCCCTCATTCCTCCCAGCCGTTAAACCAAAAAGAGCAAAGTGCTTTTGTACAGGAGGCCAAAAGTTGGTTTGAAAGGAATAATGCCATCAATAAAGAACAGCCGCTTGCTACCAATGCTACAGGAACCAATAAACGTAAATGGAGCGACGGGTTAAAGCCCGACTGGAATAAAACGGCCGTATATCAAAAAGATAAAGGGACTATCATAGAAATGCCCCTGTTTAGCAGCGCGTTATCTTTTTTAATGAACACTGCCGATGGCAGCAGGGCAACACAACAAAACAATTATACCAAGGCTAGTTACCTGATACAGAAAGATAGCGCAGGTGTTTTCAGGGGATGGTTTATGGTGCTGGTAGCCGATACCGCTTATATAAACGGCGACTTTAGTAAACTAAACAAAAACTCTTTCCAAAGTAAGGACCCGGCTTATAGCGGCAGGCTGCTGTATTTTGATATACAAGGCAAGTTTTTAGGCGGATGGCGATACGCTAATGGGGAAATCACTAAAACAATAACCTTAAGCGATTACACAACAAGCAATCAGCAGGTTAATGGTTCAAAAATAAAAGTTAACCTGGTGCAAACCTGCCATACTATCCCTATAACTACGGTAACCTGGGAGTGTATAACTGTAGGTGATAATCCGGAGACTTCCTCTACCGGTTGTACAGCTCACTATGAGTACACGTATGAAACAGAGTGCAACCCTACAGGCGGAGAAGGTGGTGGTGGATCAGGCGGTAGTGGTGGCGGCGGAGGATCAGGCGGCGGCGGTGGTGGTGGAAATTTCCCTAACCCACCAAACCCGAATTGCCCACCCGTAGCAGTATCATCAATTGATGGTAAACGTGTTAATTTAATTTCTGGTGGGGGGCCATGTACACCTACTATTAAAAATCTTGTTAATAATCCATGTTTAAAGGCAATGGTCGACGCTACAATTAATGCAAATGTTAATACCCAGGTTAATAGTTTAATACAAAGTGTGTTTGGAGGATCAACTACAATTAATCTAACGTTTATAGATGTAACCAATCTTAATAATTCTGATGATGGATATGCCCCTTTTAATGGAAATATTGTAAATGGTACCATGAATGCCGAGGTGCAATTAAATGCAAATACCCTTCCACATTATTCTCAAGAATATATAGCAAGGGTTGTTATGCATGAATCTTTACACGCATACTTAGATGCAAATAACATGTTATCTGAATATCAGCATGAGGCAATGATGGTGACTTATATATCACAAATGGCAAACTCTTTGCGTCAAATGTTTCCCTCTCTAAGCATGCCGGATGCTCAAAGTTTAGCATTGGGAGGATTACAAGCAACTCCGACCTTTAAGAACACCATTGCTAACGACTTGGGCTTGTTGGGAAACTTTGAAGCAACTAACTTAGCATACTCAATAGGGTCTAAAGGAACGAGATGTAATTAATTATAAAATAGATAAGATAATGAAATCAATATTTGTTGTAGCAATATTTGTTTTGGCCTACCAAAGTCTTAACGCACAAAACATAAAAAAACCTTCCTTATCACTATCGCAATTAAGTGATGATAAAAATAAATCCATTAATCAGTTCAGAAATATTGTCTATAATACCATTTATTCGCCGGAATTTCGTTCTCAAAGCTTTATGCCTTCATTTGCTTTCTTAAAAATTGACATTAATGCTTCAGGAAACGTTACAGATGTTCGATTTTCTGATAGTGCCGACACCTTATTTGTTAAGCAATTTAAATTAAGAAAATCTACGCCAAGTAATGAAAAAGTATTGCTTGAACAGTATGCTAAAGACAATTCTTACAAAGATATTTCAATAATTATTCCAGTAAACTATGAGCCTAACTATACTAATAAACAAAGCTCTATCTTTTATTATAATCAAATGGAAGCGTTGATGCAATTCAACAAAAAACAGTTTGTAGGTAAAGCAATAATACTTGCTCCGATCAATATACCAGTATTAACTAAAGGAAACATGTAGCTTCTTACCCCCTTGTTGGTGTTATCACTAACAAGCCGTTATGTTATGAGTATTGTATGCCACCTGCCTACAAAAATATTGTTGGTAATAACACCAGGGCAAAAAACGGAACAAAAGGCCATGCATGTTAAAAATATATTTTTATTAGTACTCCTTTCTACTTTATCAATAAGTGTTTCAGCACAAAACGCCGACTCATTATTATTAGAGAATTTTAAACAATCTGTAATAAAACGCTTTGATTATCCTAACGAATTAGTGAATCGTTGTTCGGGAACGTCTGTAATTTTGAAAATAAATGTAAATGCAAAAGGTGAAGTAGTAGATATGAAATTGTCAGATAGCGCTGACCCTTTTTTTGTGATAGAGTGGCTTAGTAAGGAGAAAGAAATGAATGTAATATCTTTAAAACGATATATTTCGCCCTTGTGGGTGTTGTCACCAACAAGCCGCCATGTATTGAGGCTTTGCTATTTCAAAACCGTTCTAAAGGTTGTTGGTGACAACACCAACAAAGGCACTAATTAATATGAAAAACCTCTTAATAATATTATCAGTTCTATTTTATGGCTGTGCAAATGCGCAAATAAAAACATTAGACTTAAATCATGGTAAATATCTTGAAAATTCATTCAAGGATGATTTTGTAGGCAAATGGAAAGCAAGCAATAATGATTTCAAGATTATTATTACTAAAGAAGAAAAAAAGCATATAAAAAGGGGTACTATGGATGTCTACGTGGATTTCTTAAATATCAAAATCACAAATTTTATAAACAACGGAGTGCAAATAGCCGATAAATTTACCTCGCCAATATCTTTGGTCTCAGTAGGCAATAATGATAGTTTTACAGGTACCTATAGAGATACGATATCAGGAAACAATGTTAAAATAAATTTAAAGCGGGTAAATAATAATGAGTTGTTATTTATCACAAATCTACCAGAGATAGATTTTACAAATCATATGGAAAAAGGAACAGTTTTTCCAAGAAAGTTAAGTTTAGTAAAGGATTAATCTAATAGGAGTTTATCTAGAAAAGCATCTCCCGCTGGCGCATGCGTGTCGTGTGTGCCCTAACCATGCATACTTGCCACCGATCCCTTGTATAAGATTTCTCCTCGTACCTCGTTCGAAATGACACCGGGGACACAAACATTGTCAGTCTGAGCTTGTCGAAGACTTGTACGACTGGCTAATGGTTCGACAGGCTCACCATGACAACTACCTGTATCTACAACTATTTACCCAGTTTTCGCCCTTGTTGGTGTTGTCACCAACAAGCCGCCATGCATTGATGATATGCTATTTCAAAATCGTCCTAAAGGTTGTTGGTGACAACACCAACAACGGCACTAAAAACTTGGTAAATTTGATGCAACACAAGCTGCATACTCATCAGGTGCAAAAGGCACTAAATGTAATTGAACTATTATGAAATATATCAAAATCACCACTTTATTAATAATTGGCTGCTTCTTTTCAAAGCAGTTGTCCGCTCAAACTGTTCAGCCATCTGAGTTGGTTAATCCTATTACTGAACAGGGCCTTTTAAATAAAATCCTGAATGACATTTATTTTACTTATTACTCTCCAACTTACATAAGTAATAAAACGCCCGTTTTCACTATTCTTAAAGTTGATGTATCTCAAAACGGAAAAATCGCAGACATTAGTTTTTCTGATAATACAGATGCTGAGTTTAAAAATGCATATTTCAACAACAAGGATATTGGAGTTTTTAAAAAAACATTTGAGAAGTATGCTCAGCAAAAATCATATTTCAATATTTCCTTGTTAATTCCCATTAGCTACCAACCTAATTCACCAAATAAAGAAGGGGTGTTTTCATATGATAATATTCAATCACTAACAAAGTTTAAAGGCCAAAGTCTTATTGGGTCTACTGTCATTTTGCCAATGGTAACCATATCTGTTCTTTCAAAAAACAACATGTAAATTACAATTATATAGTCTTTTTACGAAATCCCGCTGGCGCACGCGTGTCGCGTGTGCCCTAACCAAGCAAGCTTGTCACCCATCCCTTGTAAAAGATTTATCTGCGATGAACTCCCTACGGTCGGTTCTCCTCGTAGCTCGTTCGAAATGACACCGGGGGACACTAACATTGTCAGTCTGAGCCTGTCGAAGACTTGTTCGCCTTGCTAATGGTTCGACAGGCTCACCATGACACCGGGGGGCACAAACATTGTCAGTCTGAGCTTGTCGAAGACTCGTTCGCCTTGCTAATGGTTCGACAGGCTCACCATGACACCGGGGGGGCACAAACATTGTCAGTCTGAGCTTGTCGAAGACTTGTACGACTCGCTAATGGTTCGACAGGCTCACCATGACAGCGGGGGACAATAAAACCCTGTCGCTTTGCGATTTAACTCACCCGGTCATTGCTTCGCCCGACCACCCTCTCTTCGCTGCGCGGAAAGAGGGATTTGATTTGCAACTTTGCTTTTCTCTTACCCTCTTTGCGTAGCAGAGAGGGTCGACCAGCGTAGCGTAGTCGGGGTGAGTAAACTATGCGACACCTTGCATGCGGCGCAGGGTCTCTTTTATAAAAACCGGCCTAAAGGTTGTTGGTGACAACACCAACAACGGCACTAAATAACACGGGGATATTGGAGGGTTGTACGCGAAGTAAGCAGGCAATGCCGGCTATTTAACTCACCCGGTCATTGCTTCGCTCGACCACCCTCTCTTCGCTGCGCGGAAAGAGGGATTTGAAACTTTGCTTCCTCACCCTCTTTGCGGAGCAGAGAGGGTTGACCAGCGTAGCGCAGTCGGGGTGAGTAAACTGTGTGTTTGGGGTAATGACTGAACCCTCCTTGGGGAGGGGTGCAGTTGGAATGCGTGATGGCAGGGAGGGGTTTGCCCGCTATGCATGTTTTACAAACCCCTTCCTCCTCCTTCCCGGGGGAAGGAATCGCACAGATCCCCGCTCTCTTTGTTTTATCCTCTCGCCTTGCCTCTGCCATTCTCAATAGCTGCCTTTATTTCTTTGGCGTCGCTTTTTGAGAAACCGTGGGCTTCTACCTTGTTACCGTTATGGTAAAAACGGATGGTAGAGAAACCGATAAGCGGGGTATCTATCTCAACTGCCGAAATGCTATCGTAAGCCACAGAGGTTTCGTCGCCGCTGAACAGGCCGGGAATTTTGATGGTGATGCCGGTTGGTTCAACAATGATTTGCGCGGGGAAAAGCTTATTACCTTCTGACAGGCGTGATGCGGTGTATTTCATTTGGGGTATGGATTAAAAAACTATATAACGTTATTGGGTGCAAGGTATTATTTAATCGGCGTTGTGGCAAATTATGTAATT
>NZ_JBAZRC010000043.1:0-30320 GCF_041663085.1 Mucilaginibacter sp. | reverse complement strand
GCAAAGGCAAATGCCCGTGGTGTATTCGGCAAAATGGATCACTTTGAAACCTTTGAGTTTGTAAAAACGCTTATTGAAAGCGGTGGCATCACCACCTGGGACCAATGGCATGCCGATGGTAATAAGTGGACTGCAGAAATGCTGCAAACCGCCGGCTACACGCCTGATCCTTCAAGTAAGCTACCAACTACACAGGATATTGCAGACGCCCTTAACCGCTTAAAGCTGGAAGATAAAGACGATAAAAACTATGATCTTTTCAGCCGCACATCAGCAGGTGCCATTGCAGGGGTTACCAGGGTGTTAAATGAGTATTTTAAAAACCCGAAAGTGGAGTTTCCGTTCCCGTCAATGGGTGGTTCGGGCGATAGGATGTCTATTTGCTGGGCCGTTTTTGGTAAGATTCCGGATATCACTTTAGGCATCATAGGAGAGGGTGAGAAGCCATACGACCGTAATGTGCATTTATACCACGCGTGCCAGGGGATGAACCTTGATGAAAATCCTGATGCAGGATGCGATCTGGACAGCTGTGCGCCAAGCCAGTTATTTCATGCCTGTAAAGGATCAAACGATTGCAAGGCCGAAGGCGGCTGCGGTTTCGTACAATCTACCGGCGGTGGCAGCGGATGCGGCGGTTCTGTACCTACACCAGGTAAAGGTTTGCCGTTTAGCCCGCCATCAGATAATGCCTGCGGTGGTTTCGGCGGTTGTGCCGTACCTATATCGGCATCGCAGATCTACCCTGCACTTCCTAAAGACGAAAAGTACAAAATGCAGTTGTTTGATTTTGCTAAAGGAACCCATAAGGCCGAAGCTATGCAAATAATGGATTATGCCGAGGGCGAATTTGTTTATGATGTTGCCTGGAGGGCTTATGCGGAGGTGTTAAAGAAACGCGGCGAAAAAGTTCCCGAAAAACCAAAACCAAGCGATCTGCGCCTTGCATTCCCGCCATCAACCTAAAAAATAATTATTGCTTATGAGCATCAATACTAAACCACGCCTGGGCCTGCCAAATTTGGGCCTTGGCGTGGGTTTACGAAACAAGCACTTTAATTACCTGCTCAATAACCCGGCAGGGGTAGACTGGTTCGAGATCATCAGTGAGAACTTTATGGATGATTTTGGCTTCGCCAGTCATGTGCTTATTCACGTGCGCAAACAGGTGCCGGTGGTAATGCATGGCGTGTCGCTATCTGTGGGGAGTACAGATCCGATCAATTACGTTTACCTACAAAAACTGAAGGCTCTTGCTGAAATTGTAGAACCGGAGTGGATCTCTGACCACCTATGCTGGACGGGCGTTGCCTACACCAATACGCACGACCTGCTGCCGATGCCCATGACCGAAGAAAGCCTTGACCTTGTGGCCGAACGTGTGCTGAAGATCCAGGACTTTTTGAAGCGCCCGTTAATATTAGAAAACCCATCAACCTATCTGCAGTTTAAAGCATCAACCATGCCCGAGTGGGAGTTTTTATCCGCGTTAGCAAAAAAAACTGATTGCGGGTTACTACTTGATGTAAACAACGTTTTTGTATCGGCCCATAATCATGGCTTTGATGCGGTGAAATACATTGACAGCCTGCCGCATGAGCATATTGTACAAATGCATATTGCCGGCCCTACAGATTGCGGCACTTTATTGGTTGATACGCATGACCAGCCCGTACCATCGGAAGTATGGAAACTATACCGGCAGGCACAGCAGCTAACAGGTGGCGTAAGTACCTTGCTGGAATGGGACGCAAAGATTCCCGAATACCCGGAACTGCTGGAGGAACTTTTTAAAGCACGGGAGGTACTAAAAGGCAATATCCCTGATATGGGTATTTATCGTTCACCAAATATGCCGGTATCAAACCCGATAGATTTTCAATTACAGGCATCGAATGGTTAAACAGGATGCCGTATTACTGCAAAACTGGCTGCGTACCGTAGTAATGGCCCCGGGGTTTTTGAACCAGAAGATTGGGCTGGCCAATCATTTGTACCATGTGAATGAAAATGATGTGGTATCTGACGAGGGTGAGGCATCTGTACATGCACGGCTGAATGTATACAGCTCCGGCTATATGGCGCGACTGCTGGATTGCATGTACGCCGATTACGCCATCAGCAAAAAGTTTATGGGCGATGAGTTGTTTGATAGCTTCGCCAAAGCCTACTTGATGTATCATCCGTCTACCTCATTTACTTTGTACGACCTTGGGAAAGCCTTCCCCGATTTTTTAGATAAGACCAAACCACAGGTCCAAGAGGGAATAGAGAACAGTCATTTTGATATTCCTGCTGCACTGGCAAGGGTAGAACGTGCCAGGCAGGTAGCCATGCGCGCACCGGGTATTGAAAACGATGCTGTTAATACCAATCAGGTAGATATACAGGATATGCTTTTCGGTACGTTAAACATCAGCGTACCCGAATGCCTGCAGTTGCTGGAGCTTAACTTTCCGATGAAACAGTTTTTTCAGGCGGTTTACCGCGAAGAAGAATACGAACTGCCATCGCCGAAAAAGAGTTATATGGCTATCAGCAGGAAAAATTACCACCTTGTACTGGAGGAAATAACCGAAACACAATATTTATTGCTGACCGAATGCCGTAAGCATACTAATTTATACGACGCCATTTCGGTATTGAGTGCCAATCAGAATATTTCATCGGCAGATCTTTTGGCTGATGCTTTTTTGTGGATGCCGTTTTTGCGTAAATGCGGGTTTATACAGGTGGTAAACTAAACTTCAGCTTCCATTAAAAAGTCATCCCGGTGTTTTTCGGGCGTTTTTGAGCGGAACGTCATGTAAATTAAAGCCAAAACGGTAGTTACAGCCGTGGCGTATAAAATGGATGGCACCATGCCAATTACATCCTGGTAAAACCAGCCTGATATTAATGCGCCCAAACCTATCCCTGCCTCTAACGAGATATACATAGTTGCCATAGCTTTACCGCGGTGATTGGGCTGGCTCAGGTCCACCGTCCAGGCATTAAGGGCAGGAGAGAGGATCCCCGTAGCAATGCCATAAATAACGCCACCTGCTAACAAGCCAAAAGATGTTTTCTGATAGCCAATAACTATAAGCGCAGTAACCAGTAATACCAACCCGGTGTTAATTACATAGATACGCCCATACCTGTCAGATACCTTACCGGCTATAAAGCGTATCAGTAACGATGCGATAGTGAACACCATAAAGAAAAGCCCTTTGTTCATGATACCTAAGTGGCCGCTCCAATCGGGGATAACGGTTAATATAGCTCCGTATGCCACGTACGATAACAGGGTTACGATAGCCGCAGGTAAAACCTCAACCGCAATAATATCCTTACGGGAGATCTTCAGTACTGATAAACTAAAACGCTGCTTAAGTTTCAGCGTTTCTTTCATGTTCATCAGTATCACAATACTCATCAGCGCTAAAAATGATGAGGCATAAAACAATACGTTTAATGAATATGCCAGCCTGATGGTACTGCCAATAAACGGCCCGATAGCCAAGCCTGTGCTAAAACAAATACCATGAAAACCCAATGCTTCGCCCCAGCGCTCGCGGGGTACAATGTCGGCAACATAAGCAGCAGTTGCGGTTGGCTTAAACCCGGTTGAAAAACCATGCAGTAACCGCAGGAATAAAAAGCCTGATACCGTACTTAGTATGGGGTAAAGAAACCCGCATATAAAACAAACGATGGAACCAACCGCCATTACCGGCACACGGCCAACGGTATCTGTAAGTCGGCCGCTAAAAGGACGCGAGATACCGGCTGTAAGCGTAAATAAAGCGATGATAAGGCCCTTATGTTCGCCGCCACCCATGCTGCTCAGGTAAGCAGGCAGTTCAGGTATCAGCATATTAAAACTGGCCGAGAATAAAAGCGAACTAAGGCAAACCAGTGCGAAATGTAAATTATAAATAGAATGTACCGGTTTGGTCATAGTAGATAGAAGTAGAATATTTGGCAAGTGTACCAATTTGTATCAAAAAATCACCGCCTGATTTTTGAACAATGGCCATGCGTTTACTAACAAGATAACTTGTAGCACCACAGTAAATAAAAAAGGGCCTACATTGTAAGCCCTTTTATCACAATAGCTTAATTGAATTATTTCTGCAGTACCATAACGCCGTTCATAACCACGGTGCTGCCGCCATCGGCTACTATGTTATAAACTTTTTGAGTGCCGCCTGCTTTTTCTGTTTTTAATAAAACGGTATAAGCTTCGTATTTGCCTGTTTGTTCGTTAAGGCAAAGTACATCCTGCCCAACGGTTATCTCGCCAATTTTTTGATTGCCTTGTTTGGTAAGCATGGGGTGATTTGGTGTCGCTTGCAATACTTTACTGTTTAACCTAATGTCCTGTCCGTTTACCTGTGCCGACACCAGCACCAGTTTGGTCAAAGCATAGTTCTTAGCATCATGAGTAGTCAATTCTTTCACCTTTACTGCCGATGATACTTTGGTGGCGGGGTCAACCGTAATTACCTCGTCACCGCTTTTTACATCTTTCAGCAGCTTTTTAGCGCCGTTGGCCATCGTTACCAGTTCATCACCCGGGAAACAAATATCGTTCCCATAAGTAGCCGATTCCTCTTTCATATCCTTGCCGCCATTAAGCAGTTTATATTGCTTATAGCTAAGTTCTTTCGACAGGATGTATGATAACTTCAGGATAAAGTTTGTCTCCACCTTGTTAATGTTATCTATATCCTGGAAGTATTGCTCCCAAACCTTCGCATCTGCAGTAAAATCGGGTACCAGGGCTTTGTATAGCTTTCCTTTTTCGTTGGTGTAGAAAACCATGGTGCCAATTTCCTGCATGCCTTCTTTGGCTATCAGTTTGTACAGGTCTATTCGTTTTTTAAGGCCATCGCTACCGGTGATGAAGTAAGGCTTGCGGCCCTCGTATCGGTCGAGCACGTAGGCATTCTCAAATTTTACGTAGGTGTCCTTATCCAGGTCGGCAATTGTAAAGGTTTGCGCCTTGGTGTATTCGGCCATAGTAAGTGGCCTTGGTGTAACGGTTTGTGCGCGGCTAATGTATATCGTGCCTGCTAATAATAGTGTTAATGTTAGTTTACGCATGTGTTATAGAGTCAAGATATTAGAGTCAAGAATCAAGATGCCTAACCAATTACTGTCTTGGCTCTTAACTCTTGCTTCCGGTAATTAAGATATTTCTTTAAAAGCAGCGGCGAAGGCTTCCATTTCGTCCATACGGCCAATGCTTATGCGGCACCAGTCCTGGCCATTTAGTTTCCAGTCGCGGATACCTACGCTGCGTTTAAACATTTCGGTACTGAATTTTTTACCATCCATTTTTATCGGGAACATCACAAAGTTGGCCGATGAGGGGATATAGGTATAACCTTCCTTCTTCAAAACAGAATACAGATACTCTTTCGATTCGTTGGTTTTTTTAAGGGTCTCTGCTAAAAAGTCTTTTTCCTGATAAGCGGCAACGGCGGCAGCCAGTGTTGTACTGCTGATGTTAAACCCGGCGCTCGAATATTTTTTTAAAGTGGTTATAGTTTCGGGTTGGGCAATTACATAGCCCAAACGCAAGCCGGCAAAGCCGTAAAGTTTTGAGAAGGTACGCGCTACAATAATATTATTGCCTGCTTTTAACTGGCTTATCATGGTGCTGCTCTGCGGATCGGGCAGGTAATCAATATAAGCCTCATCAATAAATACCATTGTTTTTTTTGATACCCGGTCACAAAAGGCCTTAAGCTTGGCTGTATCAACAACGGTTGCGGTTGGGTTATTTGGGTTGCATATATAAACCATTCCGGTGTTGGCATCTACCTTGGCTTCCATGGCGTCAAGGTCTAATTTATAGTCGGCGGTTAAAGGTACTTTTACCCATTTGCCATCAAATTCCTCTGCGTAAGTAGGCAGGTCATCGTACGATGGGTCGCCGGTAATCACACTTTTGCCACCTTTTGTATAGCACAGAGCAGCGGCATGCAGTAACGGGGTCGAGCCGGAATCCAGCACGATGTTTTTCATCGCCACGCCCTCATAAGCTGCAATTTTACCCGATAACTGCGAAGCGAGCATAAATGGGTATTGGTAACTTTTATCAAGCGCATCTGCAATGGCTTTTTTTGCAGTAGCCGAGGGGCCGAACGGGTTCTCATTGGCCAAAAGCCTTGCTTTCAGGTCAAAAGGGGCTGCTAATGCTACTTCCCGGTCTGTAAGTGCACGTGGCGACCGCAATACACGTTTTGGCATAGCTGCCAGTTTTGTTATAGTGCCCGAACAAAAAGCCAGTCCCCCGGCCATAAAAGCGCTGGATCTGATCCAGTTTCTGCGGTTAATTGAATTTGCCATTGTGATGCTATTTTAGTTTTCTTAGTTTTTTAATTTATTGCTGTGCTTTGTATTGCATCTGCTGCCCGCTAACCCTTGCATGTAGCGCGGACACCGTGCTTCGTGCCGATTCAAACGCGCCGGCCATCCAGGCATTTAAGTAGGTGAGGTGTTCGCCTGCAAAGTATACCTGCTTATCGGGCTTTAACAGCGCCGGGTATTGGTTTTTGCGTGTATCGGTATTATAAACCGCCCACCCGCCAAGGCTGTGTTTTGTTTTATGCCAGCTTACAGAAAAAGAGTTTTCAAACTCCTTGTCGTACTGCGGATGGATTAGCCTGCCTTTTTCCAGCGCAAATTTCTCGCGGTCGGCGTAGCCTAATACACCTATCTTTTGTGCCTTCTCATTAAAGTTATAGTAACCTATCAGGATGCCTTTTTTACCCAGGTAATCGTACGATGGGTAGAACACCTGCGTCAGGTCGTTATTGGTATGGGTGATGCCGCCATAAAGGTGTTCGTCTTCTTCCCAAAAGCGGCGTTTAAACTGCAGGCCAATTTTACCTGTCGGGATATACCCGATATAATCTATCGCCCGGCTTACATCGCCCGAGAAGTTATGGTTGATATTACTCAGTACTGGTAAGGGCAGGGTGCAGATGCATAGGTCGCCTGTAAGCTCATGCTTGCCTGTGGCATCGGTATATAAAACCTTTACACCATCGGGCAGGTTGGTTATATCGGTTACTTCGGCCCCCATTTTTAGCGACGGTGCCACTTTCTTCTCCAAAGCTGATGATATTTTGTCCATCCCGCCAACAGCCTGGAACATAGTCATTTGTAGCTCGTAGGTATATTCAGCTACATTATAAAAGTCTGGGTCCATCAGGCCAGAGTGGATCAGGTCGGCTAATTTGTGCGGTTCACCAAATTTTCCGGGCTTGTTGCCCGCACCGTACATCTCTGTATAACCGCGTCTTGCGGAAGCTTTGTAAAGTTTATCCACATCTAAACCACCCTCGGCTTTCAGGTACTCAATAACCTTTTCGGCATCTTCTTTAGTTAATGCGCTATCCAATCCGCCATGGTCAATGCTTTTAGCCAGCATTTCGTTCATGTACCCGCGAATATCATTATGTACCTCCCGAACCTTTATCTTTTTGTTTGATAAAGGGCCCTTGCCTTCAGCGAAGTAATATGCGCCTTCGTTTACATTATTATACACCTGTATAGGTACGCCAAGCTCTTTACAGTAATGCAGGGTAAGCTCGTGGTTATGCGGTATGCGCGATGGGCCTGCGTTAAAATACTGCCCTTCATCAAAACGGGCGGCAACGGTAGGTTTGTCAATTTCGGTATTGGTACTGCCGTTACGTATGCTCCAGCAGCGGCCGCCGGTACGTTGGCGGGCCTCTAAAATGGTACAGCGGTAACCAAGTTTGTTAAGTTCGTAGGCGCAGGTCATACCAGCCAAACCAGCACCTAAAATAATAACGTGTTTGCCCTGACCGGTGCCTTCTAAGTTAAAAGCATGTGCAGGGGCAGGGCGCAGTAATCCTAAAGCCATCATGGCGGGGTAGGTGCCGCCCGCAAGCATTGCGCCCTTGCCTAAAAAGTCTCTTCGGCTAATTGTTTTCAATAGGAGTGGTTGTAATAATGCTTAATTTGTTAAAGATAATTTAATATCTGTTTTAATAAAAGAAGCTCTGAAATATTTTAAATATGATAATATCTATGTGTTATATATATATTATTATCAAAAATGGGGGATTGGAGTTCAAAAAGCTTAACTCAATAAGCGAATGATCAAAGCAAGAGAAAAAACATCGCGCAGTACTTTTATGGCGTTGTGCAGGGTGTTATAAATGGTGCGCTCGGTAAGGCCGGTTTTTTCAGATATCTCGCAAAAACTAATCTGATCAAAATAGCGCATCTGCACAATTTCTATCTGTCGTGGGGTAAGCTGGTTAAGGGCTTTTTGTAGCCGTTTTTTAGTTATCTCGTCCTGCTGGCTGGCTATCAGGATGTTTTCGTAGGGCTGTTCGGTAATAGCCGCTTCAATCTCGGCCTCTTCAATGGTATTGGTAAAAGTTTCGCGCGAGTATTGCTGGTAGGTTTTGTAAAGGATGCGTTTATATATAGTAAGCACATACTGCTGTATGTGCTGTACTGATGATAATTTATCCTGGATGCGCCAAAGCTCGATGAACAAACTGTTGATACCTTCCTTTACCAGCTCCGGGTTTTTGTACATACAAACACCAAAGCGGTACAAATCATCATAGAAGATATCAAAACACGCGTAAAGACCCTGCTGATCGCCTTCTACAAGCAACTGCCAGTTCTTTTTTACCCGTTCCGTTTTGATGCTCATGCGCTCTTTTGCGACCGATTTGTGTGCTTTTTCCAATTAACGATGAAATTAATAAAAATCTTTATAAATTTTTTTAAAAAGTGTTGGTAAAAAAGAATAATCTATTGCACTTGTATGTAAATACCAACTTAATGGACTATATAAATTTTAATATCGAGGATTTTTTGACGGATGAAAGCTTTGTTAATTATTGCTATGACCTTAATGATAAAGATAAGGCCTTTTGGGAAAACATCATTTTAACCCAGCCGCTTCTAAAAAAGAAAATTGCCGATGCCCGCGAACTTTGCCTGTTACTTGGCATAAAAGTGAGCAAGGCAGACAAACAGCAACAGCTTGATAAATTAAAGGCAGCCATAGCAACCGAGCAGTTTAAAAAGCAAGCCTTACCAATTACTAATGTACGCAGGTTATGGTTGCCACGTGTTGCCGTTGCGGCCACCTTACTGATGCTGGTAATTGCTTACGGTTTGTATAAATATAATACGCCGGTTTCGGGCGCGGTAATGTATAGCCGCATCACCAATGCCAATTACCACATGGTAGCGCAAACAAATTATGGCACCCGCAAAAGTGTTGTATTGCCCGATGGTACCACGGTAACCTTAAACGGATCAAGCAGCCTTAAAATAGCAAATGATTATAACGGTAACGACCGCCACGTGCTTTTAACAGGCGAGGCCTTTTTTGAGGTTACCAAAGACAAGACCCGCCCGTTTGTGGTGCTTACTGCCAAAACCGCTACAACAGCTTTAGGTACATCATTTAAAGTAAATAGTTATGCAACATTAAAAACTGCCAGCGTGATGCTTGCAACAGGTAAGGTTAAGGTAGAGGCAACACAGCCCCAAAGCAATATAACCGACCAGATACTGATACCCGGCCAGCAGGTTGTATTAGCCAACGGAGGGAGCAGTTTCACCAAATCTGAATTTAACAAGGCCGAGCTGCAAAACTGGATAAACAACAAACTTGTATTCAACAACGCCACTTTTAATGAAATAGCAGCCAAAATAACCAACACTTATGGCATACAGGTAACTGCTGATGCTAAAGAGGTTGATCAGATCAGATTTACGGGGCAGTTTAATAATAAAAGCCTTAGCGAGGTATTGGACGCCATTGGCTTCGTAAATAATTTTAAATACAAACTAAAAGGAGACACTATTAAAATCGTATTCTAACTAAAGTATACCATAAATCAACCTAAACCTTATCATAAATTAACGTACCCTAAATCTTTAAACTATGCTAAAAAAACTACCCTCTTCACGTTTTTTTTCAAAAATGTTATTGAGGATGCTTGGCGCAGTGTTCCTGGTTATTTATACCAGCAGCTATGCCCAATCATCGCCCAACGCGCTTTATTCTTTTAACTGGCAGGACCAGCCTGTAGAAAAAGTGTTCAAACAAATTGAGGATGCCACCAAGGTGCATTTCTCATACAACCCTGCCGATGTTGATTTTAAACGCCGGATAAACCTTAAGATAACCAACAAGCAGCTAAACGATGTTATTGATGCACTCGCCAGCCAGATCAACGTTAAATACAAGATCTCGGGCGAAACGGTGTTGATACAGGCGCTTAAAAGCAACCCAAACGCTGTAGTCTTTGTACTAAAAGGTAAAGTTTTAGACCCCGATAAACTGGCTTTGCCGGGCGTAACGGTTATCAATACCAAAACAGATAAATCGGTTGTGACCAACACCGCCGGCGAGTTTGCAATTGATGCAAATGCAGGCGATGTAATAACATTTAAGATGCTGGGTTTTGAGCCTTCATCTATCATTGCCAGCGAGGAAGTGAAATTTGTGAACATATCGCTTAAACTGAGCAGTACCGAACTAAAAACGGTTGTGGTAACAGCCCTTGGTATTAAGCGCGAGCAGCGCGCCCTGGGGTACGCCTTTGCCGAAGTGGATGGTAACGACTTGAAGAAAGCCCGAGAAACTAACGTCATTAACTCGCTTGCGGGTAAGGTTGCAGGTTTGGTTATAACTGGCGGTGCCGGCGGCCCGGCGGGTTCATCAAGAGTAATAATACGTGGTAATACTACAATTACCGGTAATAACCAACCGCTATATGTGGTAGATGGTGTACCGATAGATAACTCCAACTACGGTCAGGTAGGCGGTGGAAAATACTCGGGCGGGCAGGATTTTGGCGATGCCATATCGGCCATTAACCCCGATGATGTAGATAAGATAAGTGTACTAAAAGGCCCATCGGCATCGGCACTTTACGGTAGCCGTGCCGGTAATGGTGTAATATTGATCACCACCAAAAAAGGCGGTAACAGAAAAGAACTTGGTATTGAGTTTAACAGTACCTCATCCTTCGAAAAACAATTGACCACTTTAGATGGCAACCAGTATATATACGGGCAGGGCAGTTCAGAGCAATTGGTAATTGATGCTGCACAGGCAAAAAACACCTTGTTTAACAATTTTGGCCCACGTTTAGATCCAAACTTACAGGTAATTGGTTTCGACGGTGTTTATCGCCCTTATGCCCTGGTAAAAAATAATATTCAGGATTTCTTCCGCACAGGTTCAACCTTTACCAATACCATAGCCTTATCAAATTCAAGCGAGAAAGGCAACTTCCGATTGTCTCTTTCAGACCTGCGTAATAACGATATTGTACCGGGCAGCAATATGCGCCGTAATACATTCAACTTTAACGGCAGCTCTAAATTCGGTAAAAATTTAACCGTTGAAGCAAGGGTGATGTACATGAACGAGAATGTAACCAACCGCCCTTCACTGGCAGATGATCCGGGTAATATTGGTAATAACTTTATTGGCCTGGCTAATAACGTAGACCAATCATACTTTAAAACCGGTTATAAAGATGCTGAAGGTAATTACGTAGAATGGGGAGGTGGCCAGTACCGGCTCGACCCATATTGGGTAATTAACGAAATGAGCAATCAAACCAAGAAAAACCGTATGATAGGCGGTTTACAGGCTAACTACACCTTTACAAGCTGGTTAAGCTTACAAGGCCGCGCCTCAACAGATTTTACTTATTTTGATTATCAGAAATTCAGTCCGCGGTCAACCCCCGGCTCATTAACCGGCAGACTGGAAACAACCAATCAAAAAGTACAAACTACCGAGGCGGATATGTTATTAACCGCGCAAAAGCAGGTAACCCCTTTTTTGAATTTATCAGCAAGGTTAGGAGCCAGTTTATCACATAGCCAGGCTCCGGGTTATACTACTTCAAATATTGACCAGGTAGCTACGGATATCATCAGTTCTAACGCTTTTTCTGATAGGACTGTTATTGAAATTTCACCGCGAGAGCGAGAAACCAGATCTGTTTATGCTTTGTTAAGCGCCGCATATAAAAGCTTTTTATATGTAGATGCAACAGTGCGACGTGATGCGGTATCAACATTGCCAAAAGATAATAACGCCTATACCTATCCATCGTTATCTGCAAGTTTTGTATTTACCGATGCTTTCAAAATGAATAAATCGATACTGTCTTTTGGTAAATTAAGGGTTTCGGCAGCTGAGGTAGGTAGCGATACAGACCCGTATATGTTAAACCCAACGTACCAATTAAACCCTCAATCGTTTAATGGCACCCCATTAGGAGGATTAGCGCCGGGTCAGGCGTTGCCGTCAACATTAAAACCAACCCGTACGCGGTCTTTCGAGGTAGGAACCGATTTGAAGTTTTTTAATGATAGGATCGGTTTAGATCTTACTTATTACACTTCAAAGTCAAGGGATCAGATAAATATTGTTAACATACCGCTAAGTTCTGGTTTCGCACAGGAAATAATCAACGCTGGTGTTGTTGGCAATAAAGGTATAGAGGTAGCCATAAACACAAGGCCAATTGTAAGCAAAGACTTTAGCTGGGACTTTAACGTGAACTTTGCACGTAACATTAACAACGTAGAGTCGCTTGCCGATGGTGTGCCTTACCTAACCTTATCAGACGCCCGCTGGTTGGGTACATCGGTAGTGGCAAGGCCAAACACAGCCTACGGCGCCATATTAGGCTACGGAGGACAAAAAGACGACCAGGGCCGCGCCATACTTGACCCAATTACTTTGGCGCCGCTACAAACGGTTGACCGCGAAGTGCTGGGGAAAGGCACCTGGAGCTGGACGGGTGGTTTAAGCAGCTCGTTCTACTACAAAAATTTCGGGTTAAGCTTTGTTGTTGATATTAAACAAGGCGCAAGCTTATTCTCCATGACAAACCTGTTCAACGTTATAAGGGGGGCAAGTTTAGTAACCTTACCAGGCAGGGCCGAATGGATAAAATCTGAAGAGGACCGCCAGTCGCAAGGCCAGAGCATAGAACAATGGACAGCAGCGGGTAAAGTTAGGGGATATGTGCCTCAGGGAGTGGTGCAAACAGGTGTAGACGGATCAGGCAAACCTATATACGCCCCGAACACCAAAGCGGTAGATCCATCTGTTTACTGGGCCAATTATTACAGCGATGGTAACGGTGTAGCTACCCCGTTTATATATGATGCCAGTTATATTAAAATGCGCGAGATAACAGTGAGTTATACCATCCCAACTGCAATTTCATCAAAATGGGGTATCAAAAATATGGCGGTAGCGCTGGTTAGTCGTAACCCGTTCATCATCCATAAAAATGTGCCCAATGTTGACCCCGATTCTAACTACAATAATGGTAACGGGCAGGGGCTGGAGTATGGTTCATTACCATCAAGAAAAAGCTGGGGTTTTAACTTAAACGTGAAATTCTAACAAGATATATAGACGATTGATAATCATATAGATATGAAAAGATATATAAATAAAATAATTATCCTGCTTTTAACCGCAACCACTGTGCTGGTTTCCTGCAAGAAGTTCGAAGATTTTGGTGATATGAATACCGATCCCACCAAATCAAACAACCTCGATCCGGTAAATCAACTGGTGCTTACGCAGCTTCGTTTTTCGGGCGAACTGACCATAAATGAGCGTACAAGCATCATCATGACCATGCCGCTTGTGCAGCAAATTGGAGGCGCCTATTACACCCGTTATGGTTTTGAGTATGTGAAGAACAGGCAGTACATGTCTGAGCTTTGGGAGCTTGGTTACCCCAATGATGTGCTGAATATTGTTGACGCGGTAGATCGCTCTGCGAAAGACCCGCTTAAAAGCAACCTGAACGCCATGTGCCGTATCATGAAGGTGTACATTTTTGCAAGGATGACGGATCTTTATGGTGATATCCCTTACTCTCAGGCAGGTAAAGGATATATATCAGGTGTGGTACGCCCGGTTTTTGATACGCAGAAGGATATCTATGACGATTTCTTTAAAGAACTTACCGCTGCTTCGGCACAGTTAGATGCATCAAAAGACAATGTGGCTGCCGATATATTTTACCAGGGAAGCGTACCTGCCTGGAAAAAGTTTGCCAACTCGCTGCACCTGCGTTTAGCCATGCGTTTAAGCAAAATAGCGCCTGATAAAGCAAAAGCAGAAGTACAGGCTGCTTACGCTGCTGGTGTATTTACCAGTGCCGATGATAATTGCATAACTCACCATGCCGACGTTCAAAACAGCTATGCCGATATCCGTGGTAATGGTGTATCTGTAGCTATCAACCAATACCCTGACGAAGGCAGGCCACGTATTTGCAGCAGCCTTTTAAATATAATGAGCGGCAGTAACGACCCCCGTTTAAAATATATAGCCCGCGATTACTGGGTAAACCCCGATAAACCATCTGAAAGGATTGACGTTACCGACCAGGTAAAAGCACAGGTTGGTATTATAGGCGTAGGCCCGGGTAAATACAATTACGACGACTTTTTAGGAGCTATTAATGTTGACCTTGGCGGTGGCCGTATTGTACAGGTGCCAAACAATGGCCAAAAAGTACAGCTTGCCAACTGGATGATCACCAATGATGCGCCTTACTTCCATATTACCTACGCCGAAACCGAGCTTTTATTAGCAGAAGCAAACCAACGTTGGAACTTAAACCTGGGTGTTGATGCTAAAACACATTATCAAAATGGGGTGGAAGCAGCCATGAGGCAACTGGCTTTATTTAAAGGCGGCCCCGTTTTGACCAGTACTGAGATCGAGAACTTTAAAACGGATAATCCACTGCCGCCGGGGAATGAATTAAAAGCGATAGATACACAGCTTTGGGTTGCACTTTTATTGAACGGGCCAGAGGCTTATGCCAACTGGCGCCGTACAGGCTTCCCGGTGTTGCTGCCTGCTATTACCGGAGAATCTACCGCTACAACTACCCCGCGCAGGTTTGAATACCCGCTTACAGAAACAGAGCAAAACGCAACAAATATTAACAAAGCAATTGCCGCTATTGAAGGTGGTATTGACGACTGGACCAAACGTGTTTGGTGGGATAAACAATAGTATATGATGATGACGATGATGAGAAGAAATATTTGGTGCGTTGTTTTGCTGACGGTATTGATGTGTAGCTGTAAAAAGAGCGCGAAATCTGAAGTCAATACGAACGATGATAAGAAACCGGTAGCTGGTGCATCTTTTAGAGTGGTGGGTTACTTAAGGGAATATAATGTGGTTGATGGCCGTGCTATTCAGTTTGATTTTAGCAAAATAACCCATCTTAACATAGCCTTTATAAACCCCGATGCTGCCGGAAACTTTACCACGCTGAATGGTTTAAAAGAACTGGTAGCCGCTGCACATGCAAAAAACGTAAAAGTTTTAGCATCAATAGGCGGCGGGCTTGCGCCTGAGTATTATACCACGCTGATATCTACAGGCAGCAGCAGGGAAAAACTTGCAGCCAGTTTGGCCAGTGTATCAGACCAGTACAATCTTGATGGTATTGATATTGACCTGGAAGGCCATTTTGTTGATGCCAATTACGAGGCTTTTGTAGTAGCTGTAAAAGTTGCACTTAAGCCAAAGGGTAAATTGCTTACCACGGCTATTGCTACGGTTTACGCAACGCAATACACCAATAAGGCGCTGGCACAGTTCGATTATATCAACATCATGTCGTACGATAAAACCGGCCCCTGGAGGCCTGAGAAGCCCGGTCAGCACTCGCCATATAGCATGGCTACTGATGATCTGGACTATTGGGGGGGTACCCGCGGTATAGCTAAAGAAAAGCTGAGCCTTGGCCTGCCTTTTTATGGTTACGGTTTTGGCAGCGGCGTGCCCGAGGATATGAGTTTCGCAGATATCGTTAAACAATACCCGGGTTCAGAGAATAAGGATGAAGTAACCGTTGCTGCCGGTGGCACCATGTACTATAATGGTTTGCCTACCATCAAAAGTAAAACAAGCCTGGCTTTGCAAAAAGCAGGCGGTATAATGGTTTGGCAATTGTTGCAGGATGGTACCGGGGCAAATTCATTACTCAATACCATTGATACCGAAGTAAAGGCAGCGAAAAAATAAGGTTAAGACATTAAGGAAATTTTAAATCATAAAAAATGAAAAAGATCTATCAAAAACTATCATTACTACTGCTGATGCTGGTAATGGTAGCCGCAGGCTGTAAAAAGGATGTGGCAAAAGAGCAGGAGAATGCCAACCCGCTGCAGCCAAGAATCTTCGATATTTTAAGGGAGTTTGCGGGTGCGCAGGTTATTGACGAGGGCGATACCGCTAAGTTTACCAATATTGAGGTAACACCTGCAGGCAAAGCCGATATCAGCTGGCAGGTGAACAACGTGGAGGTATCAAAAGATAAAAAGTTCAACTTTTCACCAAAAGGTGGTGGTGAATTTACTATCAAACTAAAAGTTACTTATAACGGCGATTCGAGTGTGCGAAGCACCAAGGTGTTGGTTAACCCTACAACCTATACATTTAAACCATATACTAAAATAGCGATGTCGTACCTTACACAGGATGCATCAGCCGCGAACGTGAATTTTAACAATGTTACGCATGTAACTTACAAGGTTGGCCTGGTATCACCGGAAGGTGACCTGGATACTTCGTCGGGCGAGGTAGGGCAGAAAGCAAAAGAACTTGTTGCAAGGGCGCACATTGCAGGCGTACCGGTTATAATGGGTATTAGTGGCAGGCTATCAGGTATTGATGGCTGGGCTATTTATGAAACCAACGATTTTGGTACCGCTATACGCGACCCTGCAAAACGTACTAAACTTATTGGCCTGGTAAAAGCTTATGTTGCCGCCAAACGTATGGACGGTGTAGATATTATGATGACGGACATCAACTCGGGCAATGCGCCTGATAATATCCACGCGATAGGCCCATTCCTTAACGAGCTGAAGGCGGCATTACCGCCAACCGCTTTAGTTACCGTAACAGCCACGGTAAATTACCAGCATTGGGAGTATCCGGATCTTTCGGCTGCAAGCTGGGTTAATTTGCATGCCTTTGAGGATAATATTCACATAGGCCCGGGCGCACCTGTTGGGCAGTCTTCAAGCTTACAGTTTATGATTGAGGGTGCAGCTATATGGCCAAACTTCCACCTGCCGGCCAGTAAGCTGGTTGTGGGTATGCCTGCGTTTGGTTTGCGTTACAACTCTTTAGATGCCAATGGTAATAATGAAAGCTGGGGGTCGTATGATTACATGACCTACAAGGATATTTTAACAGCCGACCCAACCGCGTTTGGTAAGGAATTTACCGATAAATCGGGCAAAGGTGTGTATTATAATGGTGTACCACTGATTACCCAGAAAGCGCAATACCTGAAAAATAATGGCTTTAAAGGCGGTTACTTGTATGGTGGCGATTACGACACCCAGGATGCAAACTCATTAATGTTAGCCTTATTTAACGGAATAAAATAATAATTACGATGAAAAAAATATATGCTATCGCGTTTGCACTTTTGCTGATACATAGCTATGCGCACGCGCAGGATAAAACTATTAAATGGAGCGGCTATACCTGGAAGGTAAAAGAACCTGCCGATGCTACCGGCCCCGGCCCCAATTACTGGAGTGGCAGCAATGTATGGGTTGATGGTAGCGGTTGGCTGCACTTAAAGGTGAGCAAGAACGCAACTACGGGCCATTGGGAGTGCGCCGAAGTTGCCAGTACCGAAAGCTTTGGTATGGGCACTTATCAGTGGCAGATTGATGCTGATGTAGATAAGTTCGACAAAAACCTGGTACTGGGCTTGTTTGACTACTCGGGTACCGATGCAAGGGACGAGATAGATATTGAATTTGCACGATGGGGCAACAGCAGCTATCCAAATTTAAACTATACAGTTTACCCTAAGGTGGGCGACCCGCCAAGGCATACCAGCTTTTCTACCGAGTTTACATCGCCAAACGGTACGTATACCACGCATAAGTTTACCCGTACTGCCGATAAGATAACTTTTAAAACCCTATACGGCCACGTGAATGATGAGCCAAGGGATAACCTGTTTATCAGCAAAGAGTTTAAAAGCCCGTCGGTATCTATCAGCAGCGTGAATATGCCGGTATTGTTAAACCTTTGGCTTTTTAAAGGGCAGGCACCCACGGATGATAAACCTTTTGAGGTGGTGATACACAGCTTTAAGTTTACCCCGCAATAAGCAGCAGATTGTTGATTTACTATATGGCCCGGTTGCTATTATGGCAGCCGGTTTTTTTGTTTGGCCTCAGTAACAAATGGCACTATAGGTTGTCTTTACATAAACCCCTGCCGATGAAATTTTATAGCGCTTTTGTAGCCATGCTCCTTACCTGTTCTGTTGCTTTTGGGCAAGCTGGTTTTAAAGGGTTTTCGGATAGGTTTGTTTCGGGCTATAAAAGCTTAAACCTCCCGCAGTTAGAGTTAAGCTATGTTGATCAGCTAAACCATATCGGCCCTGTTGCAGCAGTACAAAATCAATTTAAATTTTTTAGTGCGGTAAGGCTGGTGTTAAAAAAGTTTGACCCAGGTAAACTAACCGTAAGTCAAAAAAATGATTATCAGCTTATAAAATACGAAACAGATATAAACCTTACCCGCATAGCGCTGGAGTTTGAATGGATTGCCAAACGCCCGGCTCAGGTTCCCGCCAATGGTATCTATAATATACCGGATGGTAAGGAGTGGTACAAATATCTGATCAAAAGATGGGCAGATGATGACATCACGCCCGAAGCTGTTTATCAATTTGGGCTAAACGAGGTTAAACTGGCCAATCAACAAATTGAAGCTATCCGCAAGGAAACGGGGCTTAGTGAAGAAGCATTTTATAAATACCTGAATGATACATCATTTTACATCACCAACCCTGCACAAATTCAACAGGCATTTGAGCAAACCAGGAAGTTGGTGATGCAAAACCTGCCCAAATTGTTCAGCAATACTAAAATCCCGCAGCTGGAGATCAGGAAAGGGAACAGTGATAGGCTGGCGCAAACACCGGGTTATTATGATGATAATGTATTTTACTACAACAGCTTTAATAACCACGTAAATAAACGGCAGGTAGATTGGCTGTTTCTGCACGAGGCGGTTCCGGGCCATCATTACCAATCGGTCGTTTTGGCACAGGCTAAAGTATCTGAAGTGCAAAAACTATTTTATTACATGGGTTTTGCCGAAGGATGGGGCGCATATGCTGAAGAGTATGGCGGCGAGCTTGGCCTTTACAAAACACCGTATAACAGGTTGGGCAAATGGGAGTGGGGCATAGTACGTTCCATTAGGTTACCTATTGATGTGGGCATTAATTATTACGGGTGGACGAATGAGCAGGCGCTAAACTTCTGGAAAAAATACATAAAAGGACAGGATGATATTGCCCTGCGCGAAATACAGCGCGTACGCCGCTGGCCCGCACAGGTAATAACCTACAAGCACGGGGCTGCAAAACTAATGGAATGGAAAGCCCAACTCATTAAAAAACAAGGGAGCCGCTTTGATATCAAGGAGTTTCATAGCAGAATTTTATCTCACGGATCGCTACCGTTTTTTATGATCAGGGAAAAAGTGTTCAATAATTAATAATTATATTTTCAGTAATTATTGAAAGTTTAAAACTTTATTTATATTTGCCCTGTAATAAATAATAGGGCAGATGGAAGCTTTTGAATGTAATATACAAACACTGATACGTGTTGCCGGGTTAGCACAGATCGTGTTAGTACTCGGCAGCCTTGCTATTCCGCGTATACTAAAGTGGCAAATAGAACTGGCCAAAGTACAGCCCTTGCTTAAACAAATGTTTTGGACGTATGCGGCATATATACTGGTAACTAACCTATGTTTTGGCCTGGTTTCATTACTCGCTTATCATGAATTGCTTGACGGCTCTGTGCTGGCTACATTGGTTGTCGGTTTTGTTTCTGTTTACTGGGTTTCACGGGTGTTGCTCCAATTCTTTTACTTCGATAGGAATGGTTTCCCAACAGGCAGGTGGCATAAACTTGCCGAAGTGCTTTTGATTGCGCTGTTTATTTTTCTGAGTGCGGTTTATACCCTGGCATTTTATTTAAATTATATGCAGTTATGACAAACCTGCTTATCACACACCTGTTTTATTTCGCTTTGATAAACCTCGCTGTTGTGCTTGGCGGCTATCCGCTTATCAAAAATAAACTTATTTTGACAGGCTGGCTAATGCTCGTTGTAAGTATTCTGGCTGTACACCTCATCTTTTTACATGAACACTCCATACTGCGTATGTTGGCCATCATCGCCACCACATTTACCGGCATGAAGGTTATAGCGGTAACCGAGGGATATAAAAGTAAGCCGCTTAGCCTTAGCTATAAGCAATGGCTTGTTTATGCCGTAGGCTGGGTAGGGATGAGGGCCGAGCCTTTTGAAACCCTTGGTGAAAAAGCATTGCCAAATGCATGGCCTATGATAAGGTTTGGTGTTAGTAGAATTATAATTGGGGCTTTGCTTGTATTGTTGGCACATGTAATTGTTGAGCAGCAGTTTAATGTATTATTTACACATATAACCGTAAGCGCTATTTTATTGGTAGGTTTTAGCCTGATATTACATTTTGGTATGCTCGGCATAAGCGCGGGCAGCTGGCGCTTATCGGGTGTAAATACATATTACCTGTTCAGGCAGCCCGCAAAAGCCCTAAGCCTTACCGAACTTTGGAGCAAGCGATGGAACATCGCCTTCAGTGAAATGACCTCTGTAGCTATCTTTCGCCCCCTTAAAAGCAAAACGGGCAGTGCGTGGGCGCTGCTGATAGCGTTTGCATTTTCCGGCCTGCTGCATGAGCTGGCGCTAAGCGTGCCGGTAAACAGCGGTTATGGCCTGCCGCTGTTATATTTTGTGATACAGGGGGTATTGGTATTGATTGAAAAAGTGCTTGTTCTTAAAAAGATCACCTTTTTGCAGAATGGGTTAGTAGCCCGTGCATGGGTGTTTTTCTGGCTTATAGCCCCAATACCACTGTTGTTTCATGAGCAATTCATTAAACAAATTTTGTGGCCGTTGGCAGGATTGCATTGGTAGTTTAAGATGTCTTAAAAAGGGTGAAATCACCCGGGTGGTTTTATAACTAACTGTTTATCTTTAGTTTAATAAAACCTAAACCATCATGAATCAAGTAACAAAATTTCTGGAACAAAAAACCCCGGACCTCGAACTGTCGTACCTGCAGATCAGAAGGGCTGTTGGGGTACTCGGTATCGCTTTACCAATTGTAATTTACCTGGGCGCATTTATATTCAGCAAATGTGGCGTTCTGGAAGCATCCATAAGCGATTATTATTACACCATAATGGGAAGCGTACTTGTCGGTATTTTATGCGGCGTGGCGCTCTTCCTGTTTTCGTACAAAGGCTTTAATAACTGGGACAGGATCGCCAGCAATATAGCCTGTGTATGTGCTTTGGGTGTCGCCTTCTTTCCTACTAATATTACGCCTGATGTGGTTAACTGCAAGATATTTTCAAGGCCCGATGATATAATACGCAACACCATCCATTATACGTCGGCAGCTTTGTTTTTTATTACGCTGGCCTGCATGTCGCTCTTTTTATTTGTCCGTACTGCCAATAAATCGCACATGACCAATCAAAAACGCAAACGTAACATCGTTTACAAAACCTGTGGAGTTGTTATGATAGTTGCTATCGGGATAATTGCCAGCCTTAAGATCAAGGCTATTCATGATATACTGGGGCCTTATAAACCGGTTTTTTGGCTGGAGTCTGTAGCCTTATGGGCATTTGGTATTTCCTGGCTGGTAAAAGGAGAAGTATTGTTAACTGACAATTAATATACACACTGCCGATAACATAAGCCTCTTAGCACAGTTAAGGGGCTTTATTTTTTAATAATTACTTACTGCACCCTGCAACATACCGCCATTAAAAAGCATCTTATTGTTCAAAGCCATTAACAAAACATGAAAAAGATCGGCACACTTATTTTTATCGGGATAACTGGCATTATAACCGCCACGGCCCAGCAAAAAAAATATACGCCTAAAATAGAAGAGTGCAATTGCCGGTTTATGATGGACAGCAATTTTGTAAAGATAGCCCCACCAAATCTTAAAACTGCTTTCTCTGCACCATTTGATAAAATAGACAGCAGCTTTAAAACAAAATGCGGTTACCTGGTAGTACCCGAAAATCGTGCTAAAAAAGCTTCAAAAATGATAAAGCTACCTTTTATTGTTGTTTACAGTAAAAAACCCGATAAAAGGAAAGACCCGCTATTATATACCGCAGGCGGCCCGGGTGGCAGCTCGTTAGGCTGGGCTATTGGCGCTACAAAAAACGATCTGATCAAAGACCGCGACTGTATTGCAATAGAGCAACGGGGCACAAGGTATTCATTACCGCACCTGAGGGCGTTTGATCTGGATGCCGCCATCAAAGAATCGTACCGGAAAAATCTTGATAAAGACAGTATGGTGCTTGAGGGGGTAAAACGCTATAAAAAGACATTGGAGAAAAGAGGGATTGACCTGTCCGGCTATAATACCGACGAAACCGTTTCTGATATTCACGATCTGATAGCGGTGCTGAAGATAGATTCGATCAACCTGTTAGGCGGATCATACAGCGGTGGTTTGATGACAGCTGTATTAAAGAAAGACCCAACTCATGTACGTTCGCTGGTGCTTGATTCGCCATTACCTATATTTACCCCGATAGATGAAGATGAGCCAGCCAACTTTAACGAGGCGCTTACCGTGTTGTTTCGCCATGTAGAACAGGACTCGACCGATAAAGCACTGTACGGTAATTTGCAACAACGTTTCCTGGATTACTTTAATGGTATTGCCTATAAAACTTTTTATCAACCTTATTTAGAAAAAGGCACAACCGATTCTGTAAAGATAGCCTACACTAAAAACGAACTGTTGGCGGAGATCATGAACACGATGTCAGATAATTCGCACCGGAAAGATGTGGCTTATATGATCACAGAGATGATAAAAGGACATCATAGCGTTTATATCAATACCTTTTTGGATGACCTGTTCCGCAAGAACCAGGCGCCCGATGGTATGCGCATCTCGGCCTATTGCGCCGACCAAAGTACTTACCATAGCGAAGAGGTGATACAGCAATTATACAAAGCTTATCCATACTTAACAGGCTACCGCATTAATGATGTAATAAAAAGTATGTGCGACTGCTGGAAGGTGCCACCTGTTAATGCCGGTACCAAACAACCTTACTACTCTTTAAAACCTGTATTACTGGGCGATGGCGAGATGGACCCCAACTGCAGGCCGCGTTATATCAGTGCTATAAACCATTACATGCCAAACGGGCAAAGCTTTTTGTTCATCAACAAAGGGCATGGCGTGGGTAGTAAAGAATGGTACGAAATGGTAAGGCAGTTTTTGAACGAACCGTACAAAAAGGTCATTGCACCAAACGCCAACATTGTACGGTTGCAATAATGCCTGCCTGATGAAATTGTTGCAAACCACGCCTGGTAAATAAGAAGGATTATTTACATATTGCATTATATCCCGTTCAATTGTAATGCTATGAATATCTTTCATCAAACGTTTCTTAATCTTGTTTTTATAGGGATAATAGCCCTGTTCCCGGTAGTAAACCCAATTGGTTCGGCGCTTATTTTAACCCCGTTTTTTGAAAACCTTACCAAAGCCGAAAAACGGCGCGCTGTTGGCAAAATCACCTTTTATGCTTTTTGTATCTGTACGGTATCTCTTTTTTTTGGCCAGTGGATATTGAGCCTGTTTGGGATCTCGATACCCATTGTTCAGCTTGCCGGGGGCATAATGATATGTAAAATAGGGTGGGACTTCTTATCCTCAGATCCTAAACCAAGCTCAGACCACGACGCGGTAAAAGACGAGATCAATGTTTCGGCCTATAAACATATAGCGGGTAAGCTATTTTATCCTATTACTTTCCCGGCTACCACAGGTGCCGGTACAATCTCAGTGCTTTTTACCCTGAGCGCACACAATAATGAAATTGGCAGTGCCGAGTACTATCTTAATGTAGGTTCAATACTGGTTTCCATAATTGTAATATGCCTCATGATCTATATTTTTTACCTGAACACCAAAACCATATTAAGATATTTAGGGCCTAATGGCGAAACTATTGTAAACCGTATATCGGCATTCCTGATATTTTGCGTGGGGCTGCAAATTGGTTATTCGGGCCTGAAAGTGCTGTTTAATATATAAAGCCCGACAAACTTTTAACGCCCCCCAAAAAAGTGAAAAACTAATTGTGTTTATAATTATTTTTTATGCGTAACTTCATCATAATCAATTATAAACATTCTTAAAAGGAGGGCGTTATGAACACGGTTCGTAAAATAGAGCATTGGGGTGATCTTCATCATCCAAAATGGCTCGATGTAGTTCGCATTGTACTTGGTTTGATCATTTTCGGTAAAGGCGTTGTTTTTATAAGCAACACCACGGTTCAGCAGGATTGGATCTTCCATAATAACGTTTTTGATTTTTCGGGCCTGATGGCCATGGTACTGATACATATCATAGCTTTTGCGCACGTTATAGGCGGCCTGCTTATCATAGTAGGGCTGCTTACCCGCATGGCTGTTGTTATACAGATGCCAATAGTACTGGGTGCCATATTTTTTGTGAATGCAACCAGGGGGCTTACATTTCTGAATACAGAGCTATGGCTTTCTATCCTGGTATTCCTGATGCTGGTGGTTATCTGGATTGTAGGGTCGGGGTCATTCTCGGCAGATAAATGGATAAACGATAGCAACGCGTATCGCCATAAAAGAACATAAAAGTTTATGCTATCAAATACAAAAAGCCTTTCAGCCAAACTGGAAGGCTTTTTAGTTTTAAATCACTATCGAATATAAACCCGCTAACATCTCGTAAATAATTTTTTTGAGTAAGTTGGAGGCTAAATTTATTGCATGCGTACTATCAGTTTCTTTATTTTATCTCTGTTCATTGGCATAGCGGCTTATTCACAAAATACACCATTAACAAAAAGCAAGGCAGATGAAATAGAACCGTATGATTATCCCACTAAATTAATTGGGGGGTACAATATCCTGTTTAAAGCGGATGACAGCACTGAATACCTTTACCTTACTAAAGGGAATAAAAGAATAGCCGAGCTGGCCTCGGATGTGAGAGGAGGGCTTTATAAAAACCTGGGTTATGTTGGGGCTGACTTTAAAGAGTACTTTGTATTTGTACATTCTTACGGATCGGGAAACCCGCATGAAATTGAACTGATCAAAAAAACGACAGGCAAAAATATTCTGAAAACCGATGCCTGGTGGATAGATGTGGTTAAAAAGAAAGAGGCTTTGCTTTACAGTGATCAGGATGTGCCAACTACGAAGGATAAGATGATTTTGTACAGCGTTAGCACCGGTAAAAAACGACTACTTAGTTTTCCTAATGATGTTTTTAATGAGCCAATGATACTATACCGTATAAAGATCAAAACGCTAACTGATAAATATTTGATCATTCAGTATGATACTAACGGCCATTCTAAAATGAAGAAATACGTATTTAATATTAAGTAACTAACTATCGGTATACTGGTTACTTTACAAATAAAATCCTTTCTGCTGAATTATATGTTTATAGCTTTGTAGCAGGAGATCCTCGTTTTAAAACTAATATGTTTATGGCTAATTATAAAAACATACTATATGCAGGCGTTATTGCTGCTTCGGTAATTGCGCTCTGTTCGTTCAATTCAAAAAACGTGTCAAAATATCCATCATTTTTTAAAATCGGCCATCGCGGTACGCGCGGCATGATGCCTGAAAATACCATACCGGCTATGCAAAAAGCCATTAATTATGGCGTTAATACCATAGAGTTTGATGTTCATGTTACTAAAGATGGTAAAGTGATTGTTTATCATGATGATTCATTCGACCCAAATTATACCCTGATGCCAAATGGTACTGAGATAGACCCTAAAGCCCGTGACAAGTACCTTTTTTACCAGATGGATTATGCAGATATTAAGCCATTTATTATCGGTACAAAAAAGTATCCGGCCTTCCCGCAGCAGCAAAGTCTCCCTACTTATACGCCATTATTATCAGAGCTGGTTGATTCTGTTGAGCATTACACTAAGGCAAATAATTTACCACAGGTTTATTACCTGCTCGAGATAAAATCGGATGCGAAAACAGATGGTGTTAACCAGCCCGTGCCAGAGGTTTTTGTTAAAAAAGTAATGGATGTAATGCAAACTAAAAAACTGGGTAAACGTTTAATCGTTCAGTCGTTCGATAAACGCCCTTTAAAGGTAATGCATCAAAATTATCCGGAGGTAGCTACCGGTTTTTTAACCGGCGATAACAAGGTTAGCTTTGAAAAAAACATGGCCGAGCTGGGCTATACCCCCCGGTTTTATAACCCGCATTATGGCATGGTGAGTGAACAACTGGTAAAACAATGCCACGATAAACAGATGCTGATATGCCCATGGACGGTGAACGAAACTGCCGAAATGAAACGCTTAGCGGAGTTGAAAGTTGACGGTATTATAACCGATTACCCCAATCACTTAAGTGAACTGATAAAGTAACTTACGGATATAGTATAAACCCTACTGCAATAAAAACCCTTATTTAAATTATTATGGCAAAACAGAAGGCAGTTGGGATAGAATATAACTTACCCTTTGTTTACTGCCTGTGGTATCAACATTGAGTGTTAAGGCCTTGCCTTCGTATTTTTTATAGCTTACAGCTGTGCCCGTTGTATTCACCAGTTCGAGTGATTGCAATTCGCCGGGGATGTTTGCTCCAAACCAATGGTCGTCCGCCTGTCTTTTCCAGGTAACCAGGGCAAAAGATTCTCCCGGTACATGTATTTTTAATCCCTTTATAGCATTCTGCAAAGCAAGTGTGTTAGCGTACAGCGTAGACATGGTATTGTGTTTTTTGTTTATAGATGATGACATCACTTTTAACCCCAGCTTATCAAAATTAAATGCTGCCGGGAGCGAAGCCCGGTCATTTACCAGTTTTATTTGTTTAGGCTGGTCTGTACAGGATGAAAAAAGTATCGATCCGGTAAAAAATAGGGCGATTAGTTTTTTCATCATCATTAGTGTTTAATAGGTTGGGTAAATACAAAATCCTCGTCTTTTTGCGGCCGGTGGCAATTAATACATTCGTTGGCAAACGTAACCGTTTTGCCATAAGGCATCATTTTCGGCGTTTTAAACCGTGCAAATCCCCAACCTTTGGTAGCGGCATATTTTTGATGATCCTTTATCATGTACTCTATCTGTTTAAAAGCCCCGGTGGTTACATTACCATCTTTATCTTCGAGCTGATCCCAGGCAACTTTGGCAAATACAGTACCATCTGGCCATGGGCTAATGTTGTTCTCTTTAATGGCTTTTACAGCAATAGCGTTTCCCAGTATCACCCGCATGGTACCATTATCAAAACGATCAGTAGTACTGATGGCTTGCCAGTTTTTATAATCGGGCATGTAGGTAATGCCGTTTAATGCAGTAGGTAGTTTGCTGTTAGCCGTTTCGCCACTCTGCCATTTTTTAAATTGTTTATCCAGCGCGTTGGTTTTTGCAGTGTCGGCCGGTTTGTTATTTACCTCCATAGTTAACACGTATGCTTTTAATACTGCAACGTCCTCAGTTGATAGTTTTGTTGCCGGGTGTACAAAAGTATAACCCTTAATGGGCATAGCGCCTGCCGTTATCTGGTTAACAGCTTCCCAAAACTTAGCCTTTTGATCAGCAGGGGCTAGTTGTTGCCAGGTAGAAAAGTTTAAACCTTCGCGCCCTTCTTTAACATCCTTTGCCACCTGCCAGTACACTGGCGCAGGCTTGTCATACCAACGCAGGTTAGTTTCGTTAGAGTGGCAATCATAACAAGCCCTTTTTATAATGGCTTTAACATTCTCTGGCGCTGTAAAATCCCCGGTTACTGGAGGGTTGTTTATCTCGGGGTGTATGAACTGTATGCCCCCGAATATGAGGATTAGCGGAATCAAGATAGCGAACAGCATTTTTTTTCCGGATCGGCTCGGTGATTTCTTCATGCGAAATGATTTAATGCACTACTATAATAACGGTAAAGGTAATATTAAATGAGGTACTATTAGTTAATTATGCTGCGCAATGCTGCCGTCTAAACAGTATATTTATCACATTGCGTTTTGCCTGTAAGTTTGGCTTTGCACAGGGGAGCGTTAGCTAATTAAATAGATGAATGGAAACAAAAGTAAACACTGATTTTATTGATTTGCTCCAAAGAGCTAACCGAACGATTATAGATGAGCCGGGTAACTTAGGAGGCATTTATAAAGTAATTCACGAGTTACACTCAGTATATGCTGAACAATCCGGGGTAACTGCCGGGAATATTACAGATGCCGATATTATGCTGCCGTCGGGAAAAGCGGTATCAACTATTAAGGCCGCCCACTGCCTGCTTGAATTTCAGCGGACAGCAGTTTTTTTTCGGGGGATATATAAGGCGGTTTGCAGGCTAAAAGCAGATTCCCCTTCACAAACCATTCATATTTTATATGCGGGTTGTGGCCCTTATGCAACACTGCTTACCCCTTTAGTTGCATTGTTTAGTCCATCAGAGGTAGCCTTTACTTTTCTTGACATTAATCAAGTATCGCTTGATGCGGTAAAGAGAATGTATGACCGGCAAAATTTAAGTGAATATGTAAAAGCGTACATATGCGCTGATGCCACAACGTATAAAATACCTGAGGGTACAACAGTTCATTTGGCCGTATCAGAAACCATGCTAAATGCATTAATGAAAGAGCCGCAGGTGGCAGTTATGCAAAACCTTATCCCGCAGTTACCACCTTTGGCTTTATTTGTACCTACTAAGATCACTGTAAGCGCAAACTTGTTGGACGTAAACGAAGAACAAAGAAGTACAACAGCTGGGGTTTTACCGCGCCGGATAGCGCTTGGTGAAGTATATACAATAGGCAGGGAATATTATACAACACCGCAACCGGTTAGCTTCCGTATTCCGGATAAGGTATATGATTATAAAACTGTTTTTCTGCACACCCACATAGAAACTTATGGCGATGAAGTGTTAACAGATTACCAGTGCAGCCTTACCAACCCAAAGATGATTACCAGTGTCGGAGAAATGGAGGGTAAACACATCACCTTTAATTATGCTAACGGAGAAACACCTGGTTTTATGCACCAGTGGGAATAAATAACCTGCCTTGATTACTTCTTTTAAGTTTTGAACCAAAAAGCCTCAAGACTTACGACTTTTTATCAATTTGTGACCCTTAGTACACAGTTTTCGAACTCTTTTATAGAGGATTTAAAGAAAATTGCTTCATTCCAATAAAGCCCTATTCGAATATTACCATTTGAATACGTTTGAATGCTTTTTGAAGTTACAGAGATTGTAGAATTTTATTTAACCAATTAAGCTTAGTATTTTTTAATGTATATCGAAAGGTAAGTAGATGTTGAATTTCTCACAATAAGGGATTTATTAAGCTTCCCTTTGTTCAGCCAAAATAGTCATGATATCTGTCTGACCTAATATACCTACTTATCGACATAATCGATTCCATAAAGAATACTGTGTATTGAAAACATTAACCAAAAAGGTTACATTTAGCTCATAAACCTGTTCGCATGTACATATCAAAGCTCAGTATCAAAAACTACCAGAATTTTGATGAGTTTACTATTAATCTCAAGCCGTTGACGCTAATCATTGGCGAAAATAATATTGGTAAATCTAACCATTTGGATTCCATTGGTCTTCTTTTCAGTCAATACATTTCTTTCTTTAAAAAACGAATGCTTGAGCTGGCGGACTTTAACTGCATCACAATTCGGAACTTTAAAAGACAGTTATTGGATTTCGGCATTCCACCGGATAAAATTGAATATCCAATTATTCAGGTTGAGGCTATTCTGGCGGGGGGGATTTAGAACACAGGAAAGTGTTATTGGAGAATGGTTTTCCAACAAGGATTGTACAGAAGCCAAGCTTTGTTACATTTTTGCTCCGTTTTCAAATTCAATAAACAGATGAAATATACAGCAACGCCAATTTATTTCTGATTATGAGCAAAAAATTGGCAAAGCAGATTTTGATCAATTGTCTGAAAATGCAAAATTGGATTTGCTTAATTTCCCAATCGCTAAGTACCATTACACGATTTACGGCGGAAAAAACCGAGATACTCAGGCAAATACATATCATTTAGCCCAATTACGCTTTG
>NZ_JBAZRC010000042.1:0-31014 GCF_041663085.1 Mucilaginibacter sp. | reverse complement strand
TCAAAAAAAACTTTCATTGTACAGCTTTTATAAACAATCTGCTTGTTGTGAGAACCTTCCGGGATATATAAGGAAGCCATTTTTTACAAAGGTGATTGATTTGACAGCACCGCTTACCGAAATCGAAAAGGGGATAGAAAAGCAAACTATTTACGAATATAACAGGGGAATGAAGGAGGGTGTAATGACGATGTTAGAGCCTGATTTATCTCAGTTTGTAATATTTTATAATTTGTTTGCACAGCAAAAAAAGCTACCTCCCTTAGGGCGGGGTTTTTTTAAGTATGTCAAAAATATCATCATTACCAAGGCCACTTTGGATGAGTCAGATTTGGTTATGCATGCCTACATTCTTGATGAAGAAGCATCAAGGGTTCGGTTGCTTTATTCGGCAACATCAGGCAACTATACTATAAAAGGTTATTCAAGAGCATTGCAAGGGCGAGCCAATCGCCTACTTCACTACAAAGATATTTGCCTGTTTAAAAACCAGGGCTTTAAGTGTTACGACCTTGGAGGTTACGCTATGCATACCAGCGACACGGCATTATTGGGAATAAATAAATTCAAAGACAGTTTTGGCGGGTCAATTTTAGAAGAAAGTGATTATTTGCCCCTACCTTTAAAATTGTTCGCCACATTATCCGCTTTATTTTAATATGCGCTTGCAGTTTAAAAATGTTATGGCAAAGCTATTCTGTTATGATAAATGGAATATTGGGCATATTTTTCAAACTCCAGAGGAATTTATTGCTAAAAAGGGAATCTCCAGCGGGGTAAAATGGCTTCCGGAGGATAGTATAGACTATAGAGCTGACCCTTTCCCGGCACGGATATTTGGGCGCCTGTATGTCATGTACGAGGAGTTAAGCTTTTGGAATGGTAAAGGAAGGATTATGATAATTGATGGTTTTCAAAATGGATCATCAAAAATGGTCAGGGGCATATCAGCCAAAAATATTCATTTATCTTATCCTTATCTGTTTGAAGTTAACGGCGCCTTATTTTGTATACCAGAAACCTGTCACTACAACCGGGTCGACCTTTTTGAGGTAGATAGTTACCATCCTGAAACACTAATAAAAAGAAAAACCCTTGTTAGTGGTGCAGAATTTGTAGATAGTTCAATGGTGTTTTTTGAAAACAGGTACTGGTTGTTTACCAGTGTTGCAAATGAATATGGTAGTTTATACCTATATCATTCAGATTCATTACTGAACGAGTTTGTCGCCCATAGCCTTAACCCTATAAGCGTTGGCATAGCGCAGAGCAGATCAGCAGGTTCGTTATTTTTTGTTGGTGGTGATTTGTACATGCCCACTCAAAATCCCCAACGGTGCTATGGCGGTTCTATCGTGGTAAACCGGATCATTAAATTGACACCATTTGAATTTTGCAGCGAAACAAGTTTTGAAGTATTCCCTCAAACACCTTATATGGAAGGGATACATACCATAAATTTCTGTGATGGATTATTAATAATTGATGGTAAACGGAAAATTAAAAGCTTAATGGCCCCTTTTAAAAAGGCGGTTAAAGCACTTAAAAACTTATGATAGTAACCCAGCCTGAAATAGTTTTTGTATCTGATGCAGATGAGGCTAATGGCGCGGAAAAAGTTTTATTACTTGCCGCCCGGACGGGCTCTTTACCAATTGTTTTTTTGAAAAAATCAAAAGTTCGGCGGTTAATTATTCCTGCTTTACACAAGGTTACATACGTTTCAAATATAAGTATGTTATTGGGGTTTATTGGATTGCCGTGGGCGCTAAGGTATTATAGGAAATCGCCGGTAATGTTTAGTACCCACCCGTATGTAAATGTATATCTGGGTTTGTTAAAACGAATTGGATTTCTAAAATCAAAATTGGTTTTCAGAGAATGCACATCTGTTTTTTTGCGATACGCCGGGTTTAAAAAATGGCTATACAAAGTAGGCTACAGGTATGGTTACGTAAGTGCTGATCTTATTATTTGCCAAACACACCATATGCGCCAGTCGTTGATAGATCACGCAGCTTACCTAAAGCAAGAGAAAATTACAGTAATTGAAAATCCACTAGATATTGATCAGATACTTGCTAAGGCAAATGCCTTTTTATTAGAACCCGAGCTTAGTACAGGTTATATATGTACGGCAGGCAGGCACATATCCGAAAAGGGTTTTAACTATCTTTTGGAAGCGTTTAAATTAGTACATGAACGCTTCCCCAATATTAAACTCCTGATAATTGGCGACGGGCCTAAAAAGAAAGAACTTATCTGCCTGATTGAACAGCTACGGCTTCGGGATTCTGTTATTTTGAAAAACTGGCAGCCAAATGTTATCCCTTACTTTAAGCATGCAAAGGTATGTGTTGTAAGCTCTGTGAAAGAGGGGTTCCCAAATGTGTTGTTGGAGATGATGACCGTTAATCGCCAGGTTGTTTCAACTTTGTGCGCCGGGGGGATAGAAAATATTCCCGGACTAATTACCGTACCGGTGTCATCACCAGTACTAATGGCAGAAAAAATTATCAGCGTGCTTGAAAAAGATATCTATCCCTTGCCTAATGTTTTTTTTGATTTCCTCAGCACACGCACATCTGCCGCTTATACCAGGCAAATACTGCAAACGCTTGAATTTGTTTCTTAATCTTTAATCCTAATTATATGAAAAAGCTATTTCAACCTAAGTTCACTTTGGTGGCCTTTGTAATCTTATCCGGTTTAATATTATTAATTAATTCCTGTAAAAAGGGGGCTAACATTGTGCCTGGTAAAATTGTGACGGTAACAACCGGCATTGCAAAAGATACAACGTTTCAACTTAACCTGAGTTACCTTAAAAACGACGGGAAGAACTGTTATAAAATGGCGTATAGATTAGATTGGGCTGGCGACTCGAATGAGAATCCTGAACAATCAACTCTTCGTTTATTTGAAGATAATGTAGAGCTTGGCCCTGCACACACCGAGCATCAGGAAATAAGGGATCTTGGTAGGGGGCGATTTAGTCATTGGGGTAATTCGCTTTATTTTTCTTCTTCGGATAATACAGATCCAGTGCTAAACCACAGGAAATACACCTGCACTATTGCGATATCTAAATAACGGCTCATATCGCCCGATCGATAATTTTTAACAAACACTAAACCTTATATTATGAAAATTTTAGTAACCGGCACTGCCGGGTTTATAGGCTTTCATGTTGCCCAGCGTTTACTGGAAAGGGGTGATACGGTAGTGGGTATTGATAATTTGAATGATTACTATGATGTACGCCTGAAATATGCCCGTTTGGCACAAACAGGCATCGATGTTAAAAACGTTGTTTATGGACAACCTGTTCAAAGTACTTTATATGCCAAGTATTCATTCCTTAAACTTGATTTGATTGATAAGGATAAGTTAGTAGAATGTTTTGCAGCCAATCAATTTGATGCTGTTTGTAATCTTGCAGCTCAAGCCGGTGTAAGGTATAGTTTAACTAACCCGGATGTATATATTGATTCTAATGTTAAAGGCTTTTTAAATATCCTGGAGTGTTGTCGTCATTTTAAAATAAATCATTTGGCCTACGCCAGTTCCTCCAGCGTTTACGGGCTAAATAAAAATATGCCTTTTAGGGAAAGTGGTGCTGCGGATCATCCCGTGTCGTTGTATGCGGCATCAAAAAAAGCGAATGAAATGATGGCGCATACCTATAGCCATTTATTTGGGCTTCGAACTACCGGGCTTCGGTTCTTTACAGTTTACGGCCCATGGGGAAGGCCGGATATGGCACTATTCATCTTTACGAAAGCCATAATTGAAGGCACGCCGGTTGAATTATTCAACAACGGTAATATGCGCCGTGATTTTACCTATATCGATGATATTGTTGAGGGCATTGTTCATGTTATTGATAATCCTGCCGCTTCAAACCAGGCCTGGAACCCCCAAAAACCAGATCCATGCACATCAAGTGCCCCATTCAGGTTATTTAATATTGGGCGCGGGGCACCCGTAAATCTGGTCGAATTTGTAGATGAGATAGAACATAAGTTAAATATTAAGGCGATCAGAAAGTATAAGCCAATGCAGGACGGAGATGTATCAGAAACATGGGCCGACGTATCAGCTTTAGACGAAAGTGTAGATTATAGTCCCAGGGTATCTGTTCCAATGGGCATTTCATATTTTATATCATGGTATAAATCGTTTTATGGCCCTATGGCAAACAATCTGACTTTTGAGAAAGCGGTTACAAACGCGTAGTAATGTCATATTTTTGTCACAAACTGTATAATGGTTTACACTTGCCTTTACAGTCAAAATACGTTCATTTTTAGAGCAAAGAGCTATAAAAACGCACTTTGCCATAGTATAACGCCAAACTAAATAAAAATCATTCAGAACTTTTAACGGTAATTTTTGAAACGGGCATCCGTTTCTTGACCTTAAATTTTAACTGAATGAAAAAAAACACAAAACAATTAAAAAAAGTGACCTTATTAGGCATTGTTTGTATCGGCGTTATGATTGCCGGCAGTTGTAAAAAAGGGGAAAGTACACTTACTCCGGATCCTCCGGGCCTCGTCGCTACCGAGCACGTTAGTATGTTACAGGCAACCTCGGGAGTTGGGGCGTCAAATGTATTAAGTGTTACACTTACCGGGCTTAAATCAGACGGTGGCTACGCTTACAAAATCGGTTATCCGCTGGATGTGGCTGGCGATAGTAACTCCGCCCCTACAATTTCAAAATTAAGGCTATTTGAAAATGGTAAAGAAATTGGGCCTGCGCATTCCGTTCATCAGAAAATACGTGACCTCGGTAATGGCCGGTTTAGCCACTGGGGAACAACACTTATTTTTTCAGCGTCGGATAATTCAAACCCGGCAACGAACGGAAGATCATATACCTATACGCTGGATGGATCGGCCCCATCAACCACAGTAACCAATCCGGGGGGTAGTACTGGTAGTGTACAGCCACCGGTTGGTGCAAACGCAGGGCTTTTGGGGTATGCAATGGTAAACGGTACCACCACAGGCGGCGCAGGTGGCCAGTCTGTCACAGTAACAAGCCTTTCAGCCTTAAAAACCGCTCTTGGGGATAATGCTGCAAAAATCGTTTATATAAGCGGTGCAATTAAAGGATCTGGTAACGATTACATTTATGTAAAATCAAACAAATCTATCATCGGTAAGCCGGGTGCATCATTAGAAGGAATAAACCTTTACATGTTTACAGTAAGCAATATTATTGTGCAAGACATCCGGTTTAAAAATTATGTTACTGATGCAGCATTAATGATTAAGATGTCGACACACCATGTATGGGTTGACCACTGCGAGTTTTCAACCGATCGAACTCATGGCTGGGATTACTGGGGTAAAGATATTTCCATTACAAGAGAAGCCGATTATGTTACAGTTTCCTGGTGCAAGTTTCATGATACCAACCTTTCTGTATTAATTAGTGGTGGTATTCAGGGGCATGAGGCAGATAAAGGAAAGCTGCATGTTACAATGCATCATAATTACTGGTATAATGTAAGCGAGCGCGAACCAACAATGAATTATGGTAGTGTGCACTTATTTAATAATTACCATTTAAATAACTCAAGTTATAGTTTAGGAGCAAGGGCCGGTGGCACCGTCAGGACAGATAACGAATATTTTTCGGGCTGTCATAAACCAATCACAACCAATCTGGATGGCGATCCTCCGGGCTATTTTAGTGGCGTAAATACTAATATTTATAAAAATTGCGGCGCCAATGATATAACTACAGCTATATCCACTTGGGTGCCAAGCTATGCTTATCAAAATGCTTTAAATGCAGCTGCCGATGTGCCTGCCTTAGTAACGCAGGGTACTGGTCCACGAGCTATAAACTAATTATTCTTTACTACAAAATATGTTATAACCACCCGTTGCCCTTAATGGGCCGGGTGGTTAAAACTAAAGTGCGTTACTATCCTGCATCTTAATGATCGGGGTAATGAATTTAGATGATAAATGGAAAACAGCGCATATTGATTGTTGGCGATACGGCCAAATCATTAATAGACTTTAGAGGAAAACTTGTTCAAGAGCTTTCAAAGCGGCACAATGTTTATGTTTTTGTGCCAAAAATACATGATGAAAAATTTGTTCTGAAGCTGAATGAGTGGGGCGTCGGTATTTTTGAGAGCAATTTAAACGGAAGCAACGTATCAATACTTTCAGATATGCGCTTCATTGCCCGGCTTGCCGGTATTATAATCAAAATAAAACCCACGATTTTTTTCCCGTATACGCTAAAGCCTATAATTTATGGGGGCATATTAGCCAGGATATTTAGAGTAAAAGCAATTGTGCCTATGATAACTGGCCTGGGTTATACGTTTACCCAAGAGAATGGCATAGGGCTGATAAAAAAAATCACTAAACAACTTTTAAAGATAAGCCTCGCCGGGAAGGGGCAATGCCTGATTTGCCAAAATAGCGATGATCCGCAAACGCTAAAAATAAATGCAATAATACCTGTATCTCAGTTTGTGCATGTAGTTAACGGATCGGGAGTGGACCTAAACCACTATGCAGCAACCCAACCAAATTTGAACAGTATAAGTTTTTTAATGATAGCCCGGCTGATAAACGCTAAAGGTGTTTTTGAATACTACGAAGCTGCCCGAATTGTTAAGATGTTATATCCCTGTGTTACATTCAAACTGGCAGGGAGCAGTGGGAAAAATGTTGATTCAATTGATGAAACCCTGCTCAACAAAATAAAATCAGGTGAAGTTATAGAGTATTTGGGCGAGGTTGCTGATATGCGGACACATATCAACAAGTCTTCAGTTATAGTTCTGCCATCTTATTATGGTGAAGGGGTGCCTCGCTGCCTGCTTGAAGCAATGGCAATGCAACGTGCTATTATTACCTGTAACTCCGTTGGATGCAAAGATACGGTAAGCCTTGCCGATAGGCCTAATGGTTTCCTGGTTCCTGTAAAAAACGTAAGTGCGTTGGTTGCAAATATGGAAGCTTATATAGAACATCCGCAATTGATTGCCCAACACGGACATAACGGACGTTACTGGGCCCAGAATAAGTTTGACGTTGAAAAGGTAAATAAAGATATCCTAAGAATTATGCAGTTATAAATACATCAAATACGAAACATATGAGCAATTATTTTACTTACACCTGCCGTACAGCCAAGCAATTTGAGCAGGCGATGGACGATTATGGCTGGATTGTTTATCAGAATGCGGTTAGCCCATCACTTATTGATCAAATAAAGCATGATATGGACGAGGGCTATAAACTTCGTAGGGCTATTCAACAAAAAAATGGGATTAGTGCTGATATGAGCGGCACACTACATCATTTGTTAGAGAAAGATAATTTTAGCCTTCCATTCTTATCAAAGATGTTTTGTGATGACGAGATTAAGTCTTTTTTAGGGGGGAAATATATTTTAAATGGAATTAACGGCGTAATTCATTCCAAGCAGGAGTTTCCGTACCTAAGCAACATGCATCGGGATATACGTACATTTATGCCAGATACCCACATTTTGTTGCAAATGATTGTTGTAGTTGATGATTTTACCGCGCAAAATGGTGCCACGCATTTTCTTTCAGGCTCGCATAAAAGGGATCTAAGGCCAGATGAAAGCTATTTTTATAAACACGCCGATAGGGCTGTAACATCCAAAGGGAGTATTATTTTGTTTAATGCCAACTTATGGCATGCAGCGGGCGAGAATCGTACAACCCAACCACGAAGGGCACTTACCCTTGGGTTTACAAGGCCATTTATAAAGCAACAAATGGATTATTCAAGGTTTTTGGGATATAACCTGGTGGCCGGTTTAGAGCCGCCCTTAAGGCAGGTTATTGGTTATAATGCGCGAGTGCCCGAAAACCTAAATGAATACTACCAACCCCCACATTTAAGAATGTACCAGCGCGATCAGGGCTAAATTCATTTCGTTTTTATCTCACAAACATGCCAATAACTGCCGAAAAACTTAACCCTATAGGGGGGTATTTTGAATTGCAATTACCCCAGGGGTATGAGTATTATCCGGACCTTGTAAGGCTTAATACTGGCCGTAATGCGCTGGAATATATACTCAGGCAAAAAGGCTATTCCAAAATATATCTCCCATATTTTACTTGCGAGGTATTACTGGAACCTATTAAGAAACTGCAGATTGAATACAATTTCTATATCATTGATGAAAACCTTGAACCGGTGCTTGATTTTGCTATAGAAACAACCGCCTGTTTATTATATACCAATTATTTTGGTATTAAACAGGAGGCTGTAAACCGTTTAAGTTTTCAAATTGAAAACCTTATTGTAGACAACTCGCAGGCCTTTTTTTGCGAGCCATTAGCCGGGGTTGATACATTTTACTCTTGCCGTAAGTTTTTTGGCGTGCCAGATGGTGCCTATCTGAGTATCAAGCGAAAATTGGCTAAGAAGTTTCAGGTTGATGTTTCCTATAAAAGAATTACCCACCTTACTAAAAGCATTGACCTTGGTATTGAAGCAGCGTACCTTGATTCGGTTAAAAACAACACCGTGCTTGAAAATAACGAGATTAAGCAAATGTCTCTGTTAACCCGTAAATTGCTTTCAGCCATAAAATATGATGATTGTGCCAGTATAAGGGAAAGGAATTTTAATTTTTTGCATAAAACCCTGCGCGAGCATAATCTTTTAAAGTTTGATTTCCCATCAGACGCTGCACCAATGGTTTACCCTTTTTTATACGATGATAAGAATCTGAAATTGCATTTGATACAACGTAAGATTTTTGTAGCTACCTATTGGCCAAATGTTTATAAATGGACTACCCCTGCAATGTATGAATATTACCTAACCAGCAACTTGGTTGCATTGCCAATTGATCACAGGTATACCCTGCAGGATATGTTTAACATGCTAAATATTTTGAAACAGTTGCTATGAAAATTCTAATTTACATCCGCCCGCTTGAAGTTAAAGATGCAAGTATTTCTTTCCAATGGAGAAATGACAAACAGGTTTGGGAATTTACAAATTTTAGGCCGGCAGGTTTAGTTTCAGAAACAATGGAAACTGAGTGGCTGAAACAATCTTTATTGAAACCAGATCAAAAACGATTTGCCATTTGTGTAAAAGGATTAGATAATTACATAGGAAACGTACAATTAATTGACATTAACAATGAAAGCGCTGAATTGCATTTGTTTTTAGGTAATAAGTTGTACTGGGGTAAAGGCGTGGGGTTGCAGGCAACCAAACTTATAACGCAGTATGGGTTTGAAGAACTGGGATTAAATTCTATCTATCTTAAAGTGCATCCAGCCAATATCCCGGCGCTTTGTATTTATGAAAAGGTGGGTTTTGAAATTACCGGTAAAGCGAATGGCCTTATTCTAATGTCATTAGATAAGGTTAAGTTTCAATCAATGTCCCTTCAATAATAAATCGAAATAATACCATGGCTAAAATAATTACAATTGGTGATAAGGCAAAATGGGTAGGCTACATAAAACGAGCTGCTGAGTCTGATTTTTATCATACCTGGCACTATCATTCTTTAGATACCGGTGGTGAACCAATTCTTTTTATCGCCGAAATTTTTGACGATTTTATCGCATTCCCATTTTTAAAACGAGCAATAGAAGGTACATCGTACTTCGATCTTTCATGTGTCTACGGTTATTCGGGACCGGTATCTAATCTAAAAATGGAAGAGATCGATGACAAACTGATTGAACATTTTGTAATCGAGTTAAAAACATTTTTGGAGCAAGCGAAGGTAGTATCAGTTTTTTCAAGGTTGCACCCGTTTTATAATCAAACACGGTTATTGAAAGCTTTTGGTGGTGTTCACAGTAATGGTAAAACGGTTTATATAGACCTTACTACAGATATAGAAACGCAGCGCAAAAAGTATCAATTAACTACGAGGGTAAGTATAAGGAAATTGCGTGATAACAATAAATTCAGGTTTGCTATAGAAAAAGGGCCGCTTGCAGTAGCAAAGTTTAAAGCTGTTTACACAGAAAGCATGAAGCGAATAGGCGCTAACGAAAGCTATTTTTTTAACGAAGAATATTTTACGGATATCGTTAACACATCAGAATATGATGCCCGGATAGTTATGATATATGATCAAAACGTTCTTGTATCAAGTAGCCTGGTGATGCTTACAAACGGTATACTTCAGGCGCATCTTATCGGGACTAATACAGACTATATAAAGTTTAGCCCCACCAGGTTAATGGTTGACGAGATAGCAAAAATGGGGCGGGAAAGCGGAGTTAAATATTATAATCTGGGCGGTGGAGTTGGCTTTAAGGAAGATAATATTTTTAAGTGGAAACTTTGTTTTACAGATAATACGCTTGATTTTAATACCTGGCGTTACATAGCTAACGCCCCGGTTTACCAGCAATTGTTAGATAAGAAAAATTTAGTTGAAGCTGATAATATTGATTTTTTCCCCTTGTATCGCTATTCATAAAGATTAAATTAATTAACGTGTTATGTTATATATAAAAAACTTACTTTTTAGAGAAGATTTTTACTCGAAATGGCTCATTCTGTTTATAGATGTGTTGTTCGTATTTATTTCCCTGTTTGCTACACTAATAGTAATGCCCGTTAGTAAACCGTTAACCACTTTTTTATGGCCATTAATAAGCTATGTTGTGACCATGATTTGTGCGCTTTTAATCATGCAGATTCATGTTTGTATAATCAGGTATGCCAATATTAAAGATCTTCAAAAAATTGTGGTATCCCTTTTTATAGGAAATCTTTTTTTTGGAATGCTAGTGAGCCAGCTTTCTGAAATTAACTTAAAACTTGCCTTAAGCTTTATCGTAATCAATTTCCTGCTGTCTTCATCGTTTTTAATTGGCATACGGCTGTTTATTAAAGAGCTATTTAGGCTTATCAGGATTACTGGTCTGGGTGTTAATAAAGAAAATGTTTTGATTTACGGTTCAGACATGTCGTCATTATCAATAAAACATACCATTGAGGGGCATAAAGATGGGCGGATGCTGGTAAAAGGTTTTATTGAGACTGAAACAAGTCGGCTTAATAAGCGACTTGAACAAAAAAAGGTTTTTTCAGTATCAGATCTGGCCGCAGTTCATGAAGAGTTTTCCGTAACTTCTTTGTTCATAAGTGCAGAGCATTTAAAAACCGTTGCCTGTCGCACAATTATAGAAAAATGTATAGCTATAGGGATTAAAGTAATAACTGTTCCTGCTTCAAACCCGTGGATGGGGACCGAGCCCTGCTTAAAGCAATTCGAAAATCTAAAAATAGATGATCTTTTAGAGCGGGAGCCTATTAAACTAAATTTAGCCAATATAAGAAATGAATTAACCGGCAAACGTGTTTTGGTTACCGGGGCTGCCGGTTCTATTGGGTCAGAAATTGTGAGGCAGGTTTTGGGGCTGGCACCCAATCTTGTTTTATTATTCGATCAGGCGGAAACACCTCTTCATGATATGAAGTTAGAAATTGAAGATAGTGCGCTATTAAATAATATTAAAATAATTGTAGGCGATGTTCAGAATATCAATACTTTAAAGCAATTATTTAACTTATATCAGCCACAGATAGTTTTTCATGCGGCGGCTTATAAACATGTGCCAATGATGGAAGATAACCCCAGCGAAGCTATACTAACAAATGTGTTGGGTACAAAAAATTTAGCTGATTGTTGTGTTAAGTATAACGTGGAAAAATTTATTATGATTTCAACAGATAAAGCAGTGCGCCCTACCAATATTATGGGTGCATCAAAACGTATTGCTGAAATGTACATTCAGGCGTTAAATTTCTCTCAGCATCAATCTTTGCAAAGTAGCGATCAACAAAGTATTAAAACCAAATTTATTACTACCCGCTTTGGTAATGTACTGGGGTCTAATGGTTCGGTAATCCCACGGTTTAAAGCACAGATTAACAAAGGTGGGCCTGTTACAGTAACCCACCCTGACATTACGCGATACTTTATGACAATTCCTGAAGCAGTACAACTTGTGCTTGAGGCAGCTGCAATGGGAGAAGGGGGAGAGATTTTTTTATTTGATATGGGGAAACCTGTACGAATTACCGATCTGGCGATAAGTATGATTAAACTTGCGGGTTTTTCGCCAGGGGATGAAATTAAAATTGCTTATACTGGTCTTAGACAAGGGGAAAAGCTGCATGAAGAATTATTAAATCATGATGAAGAAACTCTCCCCACTTATAATAAGGATATTAAAATATCAAAAACAATATTTTATGCATTCAACAACCTGGACCGTGATATTGCTTCTCTGTTATCTTTAAATTCAGCTTCGGATGCCACCCAAATGGTTTTATTGATGAAAAGAATGATACCAGGTTTTGTTAGTAATAATTCGATATTTGAAAATTTGGATTTACAAATCCTAACAACTTGAAGTTGTATATTTATAAAATATGATATTCGTCATATTTATTTATTATAGTTTGTTTACTATTAACACGTTTACAAATCCCCTATAACTATATGATCGATACTAAGTTGGCGGCTAACGCTCTTAACGTAGCAATGCACACAGAAGCTATGCTTGCTTACTGGGACAGAGATTTGATATGCAGGTTTGCCAATTCGTCCTATTTAGATTGGTTTGGGGTTAAAGCCGAAGATATGATAGATAAAATGTCTATCAGTGAGCTTTTAGGGGATGCACTTTATCACAAAAATAAAAAGTTTATTGATAAGGTACTTGAAGGTGTTCCGCAAGTATTTGAACGTTTAATAACTACCCCGCAGGGAATTACCAAAAGCTCGAGAGCTACTTACAAGCCTGATATTGTTAATGGGGTTGTAATGGGCTTTTATGCGCATGTTGCAGATGTAACCCCATTAGATATACCTGATGCAATAACAAAAAACTCAAAAGGGAAAAATATACTCTTATCTAATGCGGATGTGATGGATAAAGTGGTACACGTGTTAAAATCTAATATGCTCTCTACATTCCCCGGGATTGGCTATTTGGCAAAAAAACATTTTATCTCAGAATCTAAACTTAAAAGAGATTTTAAAGAACGTTACGGTAAAACAATTTTTTCATATTACCGTAGCCTGCAAATGGAGCTTGCACATCAGTATTTGGTTGAAAAATCCTATAATAAAAATCAAATAGCTTTTATTTTTAATTTTTCAAACCCTTCAAATTTCTCACAATGTTACCGGCGACATTTACTCGAAAAAAAAGCTAAAGATCTTTATATAGGATTGAAAAATGCGGTAGACGAAAAATATAAAATGTTTATTGGTCAGGCGCCGGTAGCGTTAGCAATGATTGATAATACATTTAAATTTTTGGCTGTTTCAGAAAAATGGGGAATTGATTATAATAATTCTGGCGAATTAATTGGGAAGTGTTTACTGGATACAATGCCAGATGCCAAATTTAGTGATGTGAACTTACTTAACCATTGTTTACTGGGCAATACCAATGTTTGTGATGAAATATTCCAAGAAAAAAGCGACGGGGCACCGGGATGGATAAGGTGGGATATCAGACCCTGGCATGACGCTCAAGGCGAAATTGGTGGCTTGTTAATATTGAGTGAAGATATAACCAAGATAAAATTACAAAATGAGGAGTATAAGATTATTAATAAGATATTAAATAAAACAAATGAAATTTCACGCATTGGTACCTGGACCAGATCTATTAGAACAGGAAAAGTTTTATATAATGATGTACTTAAAGAAATTTTAGAAGTTCCGTTCGATTTTGTGCCCAGCAGTACTATTTCACTTGATTTTTTTAATGATAAGGATGCCAAAGCAAAGGTTGACCATGCAATCAAAAATGCGATAAATAACGGCGAGCCTTTTGATATAATAGTGGAACTGTTAACTGCAAAGGGTAACACAAAAAAGGTATTTATTGCGGGCTATACCGAATTTTATAACGGGCGATGCGAAAAGATAATCGGAATAATTCAGGAAGTTACCGTGCAGGATCAAGTATTGTTGATAAATAAATAATATCATTTTATGATATTTAATCTCTTAAAACAATTTATTATTTCCCTTTTACAGGTGGTAATTGGCCTTCAGTAGGTATGTATCATTATTAAAAAAACTTAAATTTATTCACAGTTTATTAGTTATCAACATTTTGGCTTGTGTTTAATTTGTTAAAAATAATTTTCAACCTAATATTTAATCATATGTATAATAAAGTTGAGTATCCGTTAGGAACTTCATGTGAATCAGGTAATCTTGAGGCCGAAAAGAATTTTGCAAGTCATATTAATTATGGGCAAATATTGGAAAAGGTTATTCGGAACGATAAAATGAGCATAAGTGAAATTTCAAGGCACCTTAACATTAGCAGGCGCACGTTATATAATTGGTTTGAAACGAAGGATCTTGATTTAGAAATTATTCGGCGTGTAGGAATTGTGATCGATCATGATTTTTCAAAAGAATTACCTGAAGAATTTGCTCAGTTAACTATATCTCCAGATATGAACACAAACCTATCAAGCAAATTTACCGGAGCGAAATCATCTGATGCTATATATTACTGGATGGATAGATATATAAGATTGCTGGAAAAATTCAATGAAGTTTTAACACATTGAAAGCTATTTTAAATTGACCAGTAAAGCTTTCCCTCCATCACCACTTAACTGAATGTCGAAATGTTTAAAAGCCGCTAATTATTTTAATTAGCGGCTTTTTTGTTTTTCAAGGATTATAGAAAATAGTTAGACTAACTATGGAAAGCGTTGCTTTCCATCATAAATTGTTATTATCTCAATGCCACATATCGTTAACTTAAAAATAGCTTTATATTTTTTTGTTGTAGTACTAACTCTCAATCGTGCCGGCTCATTTGCTTAAGTACCTTGTATCTTCTTTCACTTCATTAAGTGGGGCAGTAGGTAATTCTATTATCATTAAAGGGCGCCCATTTTAATACTAGCATGCAAAAAAACGGGTAACGATGATGTGAAATTAGATCAAAAGAGATAATAATATAAATGGATGTCGGAGCTTATACACAGTGTTTGAACAACCTGTTACAATATAGAGCCATTATCAAATGTTTGTAACCAGTGTAGGAACCTTAATGCTAAGTGAGAAAACCCGGGTTAATTTTCGAAAAGGTAACCGCTGTAAGCTAAGCCTTTGGCTACGCTCTTAAAGTTGTCTCCTGAATTGAGCTTGACATGGGGGAACTTGTTTCTGAACAAAGTTTGAATACTGCCAATCATTGAGGTCCCCCCGGTAAGGAAAAGGCTGTCGATGTGATTAGGTTCAATATTGTTTTTGTGCAGGAACGTTTCAAGGTAGTTTGCGATCCGTTCAGTATCCCTGGATATGATCTGTTCATATTCAGACAGGCTGATATTTTCTTCGATATCGATCCCTAATTGATGATAGCGGAACGTGGCTTCGTTTTTTTCGGTAAGCGTGATTTTAGTTTGCTCAATGGACTGAAAAACAGAATATCCCAGGTTGTTATCGATCAACGTTATCAGGTTCTTAAATTTTCGGTCATTGCCAGAAAAAAAGTAATAATCCTCCATGTCTTTTTTAATGCGCAGGCCGTTAAAGAAATTCATTTGTTCCCATGAACAAATATTGGCAAAGAGAGAGACCGGTACGGCTAATACTTTCCCGAGTGTTGCTTCATATTTGGTATTCTTACCAAAATAGGGGGTACCCTTTTCCCACATAAATGCCGAATCGAAGGTGTCACCACCGATGTAAATTCCTCCATTGGCCATCATATCACTTTTCCGATCCTTACTGTTCGCTTTTTCCGGTTCCAGCGTCAGGTAGGTGAAATCTGTAGTGCCGCCACCCAAATCGGCCACCAATACATTTTCCTTTTTGACCAGGCTTTGTTCATACGCAAAGGCCGCTCCGATCGGTTCAAACTGGAACCGCACTTCTGTGAAACCAGCAAGTGTGACGGCTTTCTGTAGCCTGGTCTGCGCTAAGGTATCCTTTTGTACATCGTCATCATCAAAGAAAACCGGCCGGCCAATAACCGCTTTCTGGCAATACTGCCCGGTCAACTGATCTGCACGTGATTTCAGCTCTTTCAGAATGATAGCGACCAGGTCGGCAGCATTATAGCGTTTATTGTGGATGCGGGTCTCGGTGAAGCTGCTGCGCGACAGGATCTGCTTGACAGATTTAATGAAACGCCCTTTCATATTATCACTCAGGTAGGCGGTGATCGCTGCGTCTCCAACCACATATCCTTCTGCCGCATTCTGGTGGAAATAGATGAGGGAAGGGATAATAATTGTATGCGTGATTTCGCGACTATCCTCGTCAAAAATAGCCAAGGCCGAATTGGTCGTGCCAAAATCAATTCCGTATAAGTATTGCTTCATTCCTTAAAATTCGAAAGGCGGCGAAAGTAGAGAAAATTAACTTAGGAACGAAATAAGGCAATTCAGCCCTTTTGAATAATAGTGTATAAGTATGTTGATGATTTTTTGAAACTGCAACCCTTTAAGATTACAGTCCCTTTTTGTAGTATATCAGCTTTACTGGATCTTACATGTAGGCGAATGCTGGGTGAAATTCTGATCTCGAGATAATCCTTTATAAATATAACCTTCAATAGTTGGTTTGGCTACAACACAAGCCATTTGACTAAATTTCCTGTCGAACCCTCCAGGCTAAGCCGTATAGGTAATGACCGCGCATGCCGTTCATGAACGCGAATACAAATCAGACTCGTGGACGATAAACCCGGCCGCCTATACCAACATTAGGTTACTTTATCAATATCCTTTAAACGAAGAATTGTTGCAACACCAATAAATTTTTCACATAGCGGCCTTATGTGCAACATAAGGCCGCTTCAAACGTAGTAATACTTAATATCATTACCGGCTAAACCGGTGCTTATTTCGTACGTTCCGTTATATCCTTTTTAACATGAATTATATAGCCAGCAAGGTTGTTCGTAAAAAAGTACTTTTCTTCATTATCGTGGTATTATTGGGTTTTAAAACCGCTGTCGCACAAAAAAAGGTTGTGCCGGTTCCACCGTTACGGGTAGAAAATTTAATATGCGAGTATAAAACAAATCCCATAGCCATTGAGGCGGCCAACCCCAGGTTAAGCTGGAAACTGTTGGCTCAGCAACGTAACGTTATACAAACCGCCTATGAGATAAGGGTAGGTAAAAACGCGGTATCGCTTACCAAAGGCAAAAATATCTTATGGACATCGGGTAAGGTAATTTCAGATCAATCCATACACGTAAATTATGCTGGTCCGGCCCAGGCATCGCGCCAAAAAGTTTATTGGCAGGTAAGGGTTTGGAATAACTACGGCCAGGCATCGCCCTGGAGCATGGTAAATTCCTGGAAAATGGGCTTGCTGCACCCGGAGGACTGGACTGCACAATGGATCCAGAATAATTACGACTCTGATACCACCGGCGGGCCAAGCCCAATGTTCCGGAAGGTTTTTAAATTAAGCCACAATGTTCGCGCGGCGCATTTATATGTTACCGCTCATGGTGTGTTCGAGGCACAGCTAAACGGCAAACGTATAGGCACTGATTATTTTGCACCCGGATGGACGAGTTATAACAAACGCCTGCAATACCAGATGTATGATGTAACAGGCGGACTTAAGAAAGGGAATAATGCAGTTGGCGTAACCATTGGTGATGGCTGGTACCGCGGGTATACTTATAACCGGATTAAGAATGTGTACGGCAAAAAACTGGCGCTTCTTTTTCAGTTAGAAGTACTTTATACCAATGGTAAGCGTGAACTCATCACATCAGACAAAAGCTGGAAAGTTAGCTATGGTGCCATACGTTCATCATCATTCTTTGATGGCGAGTTGTATGATGCCCGTAAAGAGAAACCAAACTGGAGCACCGCCACTTATATCGATAAAGGCTGGGATTCGGTAAAAGTTGATAATACCATAAAAGAAAACCTCGTAACCTTAATTGGTCCGCCGGTTAAAAAACACGAGCAATTTTTCCCGCTAAAAGTACTTACTACTCCAGAGGGTGACCGTGTGGTTGATTTTGGACAAAACCTTGTGGGCTGGGTAAAATTTAAATTAAAGGGTAAGGCTGGCGATACATTAAAACTTTACCATGCCGAGGTACTTGATCAAAAAGGTAATTTCTACACCAAAAACTTGCGTACCGCAAAGCAGGAGATCCAATACGTTTTTAAAAGTGATTCTGTAGAAACCTACGAACCTCATTTTACCTTCCAGGGATTTAGATTTTTAAAAATTGTTGGCTATAGCGGCGTTATAGATTCAACCAATGTTATAGCCAATGCCGTTTATTCGGATATGGTGCAAACAGGTACTTTTTCTACTTCGAACCCGCTGGTTAACCAGTTGCAGCATAATATCCTTTGGGGGCAAAAAGGTAATTTTATTGATGTGCCTACCGACTGCCCGCAGCGCGATGAGCGTATGGGGTGGACTGGCGACGCGCAGGCATTTTGCCGCACCGCCACCTTTAATATGGATGTAGCGGGCTTTTTTACCAAATGGTTAAAAGACCTTTCGGCCGATCAACATAAAGATGGTGCTGTGCCATACGTAATACCCAATATGCTGGATAGCACCCTGGCCGCGGCATCTGGCTGGAGTGACGTAGCTACCATTGCCCCATGGAATATTTACCTGGCCTATGGCGATAAGCAGGTGTTAGAACAACAGTACGAAAGCATGAAGGCCTGGGTAGGCTACATACAGTTGCACAGCCGCAATTATCTTTGGGATACCGGTAACCACTTTGGCGATTGGCTTTTTTATGCCGGTACCGATTATGCCGATGGCGCTGCTTTAACAGATAAAAATTTGATCGCGCAGGCATTTTATGCTCACTCAACCCAATTGCTAATAAACGCCGCCGCCATTTTAGGTAAGGAGGACGATGTAACTAAGTATACAGGCTTATTAGCGAACATTAAAAAGGCGTTTATGGGCGAATATGTTACGCCAAACGGGCGTATGATCTCGGGTACCCAAACATCATATGTACTGGCTCTTAATTTTGATATGTTACCCGAGAATCTTCGCGAATCGGCGGCTAAAAGATTGGTGAATAATATTGATGATTATGATGATCATATCACCACCGGATTTTTGGGCACACCCTATATTTGCCACGTTTTAAGCCGTTTTGGGCATACCGATATGGCTTACGAGTTGCTGATGAAAGAATCATATCCATCATGGTTATATCCCGTTAAAAATGGTGCTACAACTATATGGGAGCGTTGGGATGGTATAAAGCCTGATAAGAGCTTTGAAGACCCCGGGATGAACTCTTTTAACCACTACGCTTACGGTGCTATTGGTGATTGGATGTACCGTGTAATTACCGGCATTAATACGGATGAAGCTGCGCCCGGTTTTCATAAGATCATCATAGCCCCGCATCCAGGCGGCAAACTAACCAGCGCCCAGGCCGAACTGGAAACCCTGTACGGCAAAATCAAATCGGCATGGACTATTGATAATGGCATATTTACTTTAGATATAATTGTACCGCCAAATACTACGGCACAGGTTGTATTGCCATCTGTTACAGATCAGATCACGGAAAGTGGGCTGGATATCAATACCATAAAAGAAATAACTAACATTACCAGGGAAGGTGCTGATGAACAAATGAACGTGGGCTCGGGAACTTATCATTTTGTTTACACCTTAAAAGTTAAGAATAAAAAGAGTTAGTAGTATCAATCACATCACTCAATGGCATCCATTTCTACTCCCGCTAATACGGCAGCAACCAAAAGATTGCTCTCTCTTGATTTTTTTAGAGGATTTACGGTTGCTGCAATGATATTGGGTGCCTGGCGGGATAGGACGGTATTTACCGAAAACCATTTATGGCAATTATCAAAAACTTGGGACCTTGCTAATAAATATCCGTACTGTATTTTTAAATGATTTGAAAACAATGATTTGTTATCTGTCAGGAAACTTTACACCGAAAGCAATTTATAAAAGCAAAACGAATATTTTATATTCGGCCGATAAAGTTGAGTACCGCGCCTATCATAAAACAAGCTATGTACAAGGATTATTTAAAAGGAAGGTGGGTTTGTGATGAAACTAACCTCTTTTAATAACCTGTTTATTAATTATTATCATGACCTTATTTTCTCCTTTTAAATTTTGCCTGTTTATTGCATTGCTTTCTTTTACAATAAGTAAAAGCTATGCACAATCACGATATGAATTAAATACGGGTTGGAAATGCAAGCCGGTTGGTGAAATTGCCGATGGTAGCAACAAAATATTTGCGCCTGGTTATAATATTTCGCAATGGATGCCGGCTACAGTACCGGGTACAGTGCTTACAACCCTTTTAAATAATTATAAAATCCCCGACCCTTTTTATGGGATGAATAACAAATACATCAGGGACATTTATGATACAGGCAGTGAATATTATACCTATTGGTTTGTTAACGATTTTGAAAAAAACATTCCTGATGGAGATGGCCAGGTTTATCTGAACCTGCGGGGTGTTAATTACAGTAGTGAGATTTATCTAAACGGTAAAAAGCTAAACAAGCAAACCCACTATGGCATGTTCTTAAGGCAGCGTTATAACATAACTGCACTGCTTAACAGATCGGGCAAAAATAGGTTGGCGGTATTGGTTTATCCACCCAACCCTGTTGGTAACCCAAATGGCGGGCAGGGCGGTGATGGTACCATTGCCCGTAATGTGGGTTTACAATACACCGCAGGTTGGGACTGGATACAGCCGGTCCGCGATAGAAATACAGGTATATGGGATAAGGTAACTATAGAAACCACAGGATCGGTGAGCATTACCGACCCGCATATTGTGACACATGTGCCGGGTATAAGGCAGGTTGGTGGTAAACAGCAGCCGGCTGTTGTTAAAGTATCGGCAACGGTTTCAAACCCAACCGGTAAAGCAATAACCGGTGTTTTACAATTTACCATCGCAGGGCAAAAGGTACTTAAAAAGGTTATGGTAAAGCCCGGTTCATCAAACGAAATAACGCTTGATGACCTGGTACTGAAAGACCCGAGGCTATGGTGGCCAAATGGTTATGGGAACCAGTATCTTTATGAAGCCAGTATCCAATTTTTTGTAGGCAACAAGGTATCTGATGCACACGAAGTAAATGTGGGTGTGAGGGAGATACAAACCAGTTGGAACACGCAAACAAACAGCAGGCAGATAGAGGTTAACGGGCAAAAAATATTTATTAAGGGCGGCAACTGGATTATTTCAGATGCCATGCTGCGTTTTTCAGATTCGAGGTACGATGCCGAAGTGCGTTTCCACCGGGATATGAACCTAAATCTGATTAGGGTATGGGGTGGTGCCTTGGTTGAGCGGCCCGAGTTTTATAATGCCTGTGATAAGTATGGCCTGCTGGTTTTCCAGGATTTCTGGATCTCGGGCGATGCCAATGGCCGCTGGGTTGATCCCATGAAGAAAGACGACCAGTGGGTGCGTCGCAAATACCCGGATGATCATGGGCTGTACCTGCGTTCGGTTGCCGACCAGGTGAAAATGGTACGCAACCATCCGTCGTTGGCCGTATGGTGCGGTGGTAATGAAATAACCCCTCCCGAAGATATTTTACTCGCCGTAAGGGACACAATACTTCCAAAACTGGATGGAACGCGCTGGTTTGTGGAATACTCCAACTCCGATAAAATGTCGCTGAATACGCTGGGCGGCAATGGCGATGGGCCTTACGGTATACAACCCGATTCGCTTTTTTGGAAAGAGCGTACGTTCCCCTTTAACTCCGAGATCGGTTCTGTTGGTATTGGCGATTACGAATCTTTAAAGCGGTTTATACCCGAACAAAATATGGTTGCCCCTGGGTTCTCGACAGAAAAAAACAAATCAACAACCGATTCGGTGTGGAACTATCATAAATATATAGGCTATGATGCCGCAATTGAACCCTACGGTAAAGCTACTGATGCCAAAGATTTTGCTGCTAAAGCGCAATTGGTTAACTATAATCAATACCGGGCACTTGCAGAAGGCTTTAGCGCGCATATGTGGGATTGGTACACAGGTGTAATGATCTGGAAAACCCAAAACCCATGGACCGCCATGCGCGGGCAGATGTATGATTACTACCTTGACCCGAATGCTTGCTTGTATGGGCTGCACAATGGAAGCGAGCCGTTGCATGTAATGTATAACCCACTTAATGGTATGGTAACAATCGTAAACAATACATTTGAAACCAGGCGCGACCTGATGCTGGTGGTGAAAACCTACGATATGAGCGGTAAGGAGAAACAGATAACGCAGGTATTTGAAGAGATCTTACCTTCATCAGTAAAGGGTTTTGTGCCCATAAAAAGCGGGATTGACAAACTGGCAAAAGAAGAGGGACTTTTCCTGTCACTTCAACTGTTAGATCTTAAAAAAAATATTTTAAGTGATAACCTGTACTGGTTGCCTGATGAACATGGTGAGTACTCCGGATTGAAAAAGATGGCACCTTCAAAGCTTATAATAAAGGCTATACAAACTGCACCCGGTAAGATCCGTGTTAATTTAACAAACCCGACGGATGCACCGGTAGCATTTTTCAATCGCTTATCGTTAGTTGACTGGCAAACCCATGAGCGTTTACTTCCCGTTTTTTATAGCGATAATTACGTATCTGTCTTACCTGGAGAACAAAAAAATATAATGATGAATTATGATGTTGGTAAATATCCTAAAATGCCTCTTCTAAGCATCAATGGCTGGAATTTAAAGGAACAAACTGTACAGATAACTACGTACAAAGCCGAATAAATATTCAGAATATAAATACTAAAAATATTAGTATTTCGTTTATATTTGGAAAAATATTGAACGTAAATATGATGACGGCCAATCACTATTTAACCCAGGAAGCCAGGGCTTTTGTAAAACGCAAAGATGGCCCCGATGAAGTGATACGGGTAGTACCCGACCATCCGCATAGAGGTGCAGCCCAATGTTATCAGCTGTACACCGCTTTTGAAGAAATGCCTGATAATCTTGGCCGTATTTTATTTGATGAGCAGGGGTACTGGATCTATGACGGTGACCAATTATCTATTGCAGAGCAGGAACAGCTTGCCGATTTTATTATTAATTATGTAGAAAGGCTATGAAAAAAACAATCAACTACCGGTTAACTGTGGCCGAAAAGCAAGTGCTTAAAATCAAAAAGGTAAGACAAAAGCAATTGCAGGATTACGCGCCCGATGAAATTGCCAGTCTGCTGGGGGCATCAGCCCAGCGTACAAAGGAATTGAACGCGCTGGCCGAATTTCAAAGTATCCCCTCGCTCGGTATCAACTTTGCAGAAGAACTGATAAGTCAGGGTTATTATAGACTGGAGCAACTCAAAGGGAAATCGGCGGTGGAATTGTTTGATGCTTTTGAACAGCATACTGGCGCCTGGGCCGATCCATGTGTAGAAGATTCGTATCGCCTGCTGGTACATTATATCGAAAATCGTGATGAAACCAAACGCTGGTGGGATTTCACCGCCGAACGTAAAGCCTACCGGAAGCAATATGGTTTCCCCACTGACCGGCCTCAAAATGCCTGGCATGAAAGCGGGAAATATCCTAAAATGGTAAGCTACTTGCAAGATCGATAAGTACTTATCCAGAAAGACAGAGGGAAAGGCCCGACGACGTCTTAGCAACCTGTACCGGGATAAAGTTGCTAACAGACTGGCGTAATTATAGTCTGGATCAAAACACAACAAAGCCTGTAAATAAGTATTTACGGGCTTTGTTCATTTTAGGCAATACGTTTACCACTATTATTGTTTCTAAATCAGGTAGATGAGTTTATAGTTTTTTACTATCTCGCATAGAATTAATCGATTATGATTATCAAACCCAATGTCATAATTTTATAGTATTCAGAAGCATCGTTAAAAACACTTTAATACAGTAAACCTATAAAAATGGAAAACGAATCAAACGACATCAGTAAATGCCCTTTTCACAATGGTAGTATGAAACACAATGTTGGCGGCGGGGGGACCCGTAACCGCGATTGGTGGCCAAACCAGTTAAAACTTAACATTCTGAGGCAGAATTCATCATTATCAAACCCCATGGGCGATAGTTTTAATTACGCTGAAGCATTTAAAAGCCTTGATCTGGAAGCAGTAAAAAAAGATCTTCACACATTGATGACCGACTCGCAAGACTGGTGGCCGGCAGATTTTGGCCACTATGGTGGTTTATTTATACGTATGGCATGGCATAGTGCCGGCACGTATCGTGTAACAGATGGCCGCGGTGGCGGCGGTGCGGGTTTGCAACGATTTGCACCACTTAACAGTTGGCCCGATAATGTTAGCCTTGATAAAGCCCGCAGATTGCTTTGGCCTATCAAACAAAAATATGGCCGCAAAATTTCATGGGCCGATCTGATGATCCTTACCGGTAATATAGCGCTGGAATCAATGGGTTTTAAAACCTTTGGTTTTGGTGGTGGTCGCGAGGATGTATGGGAAGCTGATGAATCAGTTTATTGGGGTTCTGAAACCACCTGGCTGGGCGGCGATGTTAGATACGCTCACGGCTCTGAAGGTGTTGAAGGCCACGGTGTATTGGTATCTGACGACGACGCCGATGGCAACATCCACTCCCGTAACCTGGAGAAACCACTTGCGGCTGTGCAAATGGGTTTGATATATGTAAACCCCGAAGGGCCTGATGGTAACCCTGATCCAATTGCTGCTGCTAAGGATATCCGCGATACATTTGGCCGTATGGCTATGAACGATGAAGAAACAGTTGCCCTTATAGCCGGTGGTCACAGCTTTGGCAAAACCCACGGTGCAGCATCTGCCGACAATGTAGGCAAAGAACCCGAAGCCGTTGATGTTGAGATGCAGGGATTTGGCTGGGCAAACAAATATGGTTCTGGCAAAGGCGCTGATACTATAACCAGCGGGCTGGAAGTAACATGGACAAAAACACCAACTCAATGGAGTAATAATTTTTTCGAAAATTTATTCGGCTTTGAGTGGGAATTGACCAAAAGCCCTGCGGGTGCACACCAATGGGTAGCTAAAAACGCGGATGATATAATACCCGATGCGTACGATAGTGCAAAAAAACACAAGCCAACTATGCTTACTACTGATCTTGCCTTAAGGTTTGACCCGGCTTATGAGAAAGTATCACGCCGTTTTTTAGAAAATCACGACGCGTTTGCAGATGCTTTTGCACGTGCCTGGTATAAATTAACACACCGCGATATGGGGCCTCGTGAGCGTTACCTTGGCCCGGATGTGCCACAGGAAGAATTGCTTTGGCAAGACCCCATCCCTGCGGTTGATCATCAGCTAATAGACGAAAATGATATTGCAGGCCTAAAAGCAAAGTTACTGGCATCCGGTTTAAGCGTATCAGAGCTGGTTGCTACAGCATGGGCTTCGGCTTCTACCTTCCGCGGTTCTGATAAACGTGGTGGTGCTAATGGCGCCCGTATCCGCCTGGCTCCCCAAAGATACTGGCAGGTTAACAATACGCCACAATTGCAAAAGGTATTGACGGTGTTTGAAGGCATACAGAATGAATTTAACGGGGCGCAGGCAGGCGGCAAAAAAGTTTCGCTGGCTGATCTGATCGTGCTTGCGGGTAACGCCGGTATCGAAAAAGCAGCTAAGGATGCAGGGAGCGATGTTACAGTTACTTTTAACCCTGGCCGTATGGATGCCTCACAGGAGCAAACTGATGTGGAATCATTTGGTTATCTTGAACCTGCTGCAGACGGGTTTAGGAATTACCGTAAAGGAAACACACCTGTATCTACCGAAGAGTTGCTGATAGATAAAGCCCAGTTGCTTACTTTAACAGCCCCCGAATTGACTGTGTTGATGGGAGGCCTCAAAGTATTGAATATTAATTATGACGGATCCAGGCATGGTGTTTTTACCTCTCATCCGGGTCAGCTAACAAACGATTTTTTTGTTAACCTGCTTGATATGCGCACTGCCTGGAAAGCGGCAGCCGGCGGCAGGGAAATTTATGAAGGCAGTGACCGTTATACCGGTGAGGTGAAATGGACAGGTACCCGCGCCGACTTGGTATTTGGTTCAAACTCCGAACTAAGGGCTGTTGCTGAAGTATATGCTAGCGTGGATGCACAAGACAAATTTGTAATCGACTTTGTAGCTGCCTGGACCAAAGTAACTAACCTGGACAGGTTTGATTTGAAATAGAACAAACACTCTTAACATCGGATATAAAAAGGCACCCATGCGGTGCCTTTTTTGTTGGATGTTTTATATGCTACATACTGTCACAATGCGAACACCTGCTGTTCGGTATCGAACGTTTTAGGTGACTTTTTTCTGGTTAAATAGTTAAAAATCAATTGCATATAATTGTGGCTTGAAAAATGTGGTAATCTTATAAAGATCAGGATTAATTGGATGGAAGAACATGTATGGTATTTGGTTGAAAAATTCATCTCGGGCGATATCAGTAGTGCCGAGGTAAAGGAATTACAATCTTTGCTGGCCCTGTATCCAAAATTATTTCTGTTAGTAAAAGATTTCCTGGTCACCTATCAGGACCCCGACCCCCAGGTAAGTCCGCAGCAAATACAAGCCCTTCTGCAAAAAGTAGAAAATAGTAAAACAAAGAACTGGGCCGTAAAAAGTGTATGGCAAAAATTGGGTAATGTTATTACCCGTGAAGCAACCATGGCCGGGCAATTTTTTAAAGTTGCTGTACGTAACCTGCAAAGGAATAGTAGTATATCGGCAGTTAACATTAGCGGGCTGGCTGTTGGTATAGCAGGGGCTGTACTTATTTTACTTTGGGTACAAAACCAGTTAAGCTACGATCAGTTTCATACTAATAAGGCCCGCATATACCAGGTATTTAACCGTACCAAGGCTGATGGTGAACTACACGCCTGGAGCAGTACCCCCATGCCTTTAGCGCCTGCACTAAAAGCCGACTACAGCCAGGTTGAACAAGCTGTGAGGACAAACTGGGTAGGTTCATTTGTATTAAAAAATGGTGATAAAAAGCTGGAAACACAGGGCCTTACAACCGACCCTGGTTTTTTGAAGATATTTAGCTTTCCGTTACTTAATGGCGATGCCCGCACAGCTTTAAATAATGCGCATTCTATTGTGCTTACACAAAAGCTGGCTAAAAAACTTTTTGGCGATACCAACCCTGTAGGTAAATTAATAGCGGTAGATAGTACAGCCAATTTTACAGTGACCGGCGTACTTAAAGACTTGCCGAACAACACGCAGTTCAGTTTTGAATACCTGGTACCTTTTGATTATATGAAAGAGGTGCATTGGTACAACACCAACTGGAAGTACCATAGCTTACAAACTTATGTGATGCTTAAACCGGGCGTTACTGAGGCTACCGCCAATAGATTGTTCAGGGGTATTTATCGCCGCTACCCGGGCGAGAAACGCAATGATGCTTTTGTACACCCCATGAGTAAATGGTGGCTGTATTCAAAATATGAGAATGGCAAGTTTGTAGGGGGGCAAATTACTACTGTACACCTGTTCACTGTTATCGCCCTGCTCATCATTCTCATCGCCTGCATCAATTACATGAACCTGGGCACGGCACGCAGCGCAAGGCGGGCAAAAGAAGTAGGTATCCGTAAGGTTGCTGGTGCCGAGCGTTCCTGGCTAATCAAACAGTTTTTAGGCGAATCTGTACTGGTTACCTTTTTGGCCGCCATTTTCGGTTTAGGATTGGTGCAACTGGCACTGCCATGGTTTAATGGTATTGTAGAGAAAACTTTGTTATTGCCTTATGATAAGCCGTTATTTTGGTTTAGCGCCGCTGGTTTTATATTGATAACAGGTATAATTGCAGGCAGTTATCCTGCGTTTTATTTATCGGCGTTTAAACCGGTTAGGGTATTAAAGGGAACTGTGCAAGCCATGAACGGGCTGATCAATCCGCGTAAAGTGCTGGTTGTTTTGCAGTTTACTTTGGCCATCGTATTTATTATCAGTACCACTGTTATTTACAGGCAAATAAACTATGCGCAAAAACGTGATACAGGTTACCAGGTGGATAATTTGGTATACATCTATATGAAAGGTGATATCGCAAAAAACTATACCACAATCAGTAACGAACTGGTAAACAGCGGTGCAATAAGCAGTATCACACGCACCTCTTCGCCTATATTGGATATTTGGACAAATAGTGATTCATATCATTGGGATGGAAAACCCGCGGATTCGCGCGCGTACTTTAATGAGAACCTTACAGACCATAATTTTACAAAAACCTTTGGCCTGAAATTACTGGCAGGGCGTGATATTGATGTGGCTTCCAATCCTACAGATACATCCGCTATATTGGTTACCGAGCAGGCCGCCAAAGTAATGGGCTTTAAAAACCCTGTAGGGCAAGCTCTTAAAAACGGGGATAACAATTATCATATTGTTGGCGTAGTGAAAGATTATGTTGCAGTATCGCCTTTCATAACCTCGATGCCAATTATTATCCGGGGCTCGGCCAGGCTATTTGGCACAATCACCTTAAAATTAAACACACAAAATGCTGTTGCGGGTAATATCGATAAGATCAGCACAATCTTTAAAAAGTATAACCCTAACTATCCTTTCGACTTTAAGTTTCTGGACGAATCGTACAGGATAAAGTTCAAGGAAGAACAACATGCCGCGCAACTGGTAGCGGTTTTTGCCGGCCTGAGTATTTTTATATCCTGCCTTGGTTTATTTGCATTGGCGGCATGCATGGCCGAAGGCCGTACAAAGGAGATAGGCATCCGCAAAGTGTTGGGCGCTTCTGTAATAAGGATAACAACGTTATTGACAAAAGATTTCCTGGTACTGGTACTGATTGCATTTGCAATAGCTTGCCCTGTTGCCTGGTGGTTAATGAGCAAATGGTTACAAGATTATCCATACCATACCGATCTAAACTGGTGGATATTTGGGCTTACGGGGCTGGTATCCTTGCTGATAGCCTTTTCAACAGTTAGCTCACAGGCCATTAAAGCTGCTATCGCCAATCCGGTAAAAAGTTTAAAAACAGAGTAGGGCATACTACTTCATCAACTCCCGCTGTATATCAAATAAAAACTCAAACAGGTTGATCTCCGTTGGGATCTGTAACTTTTTACGCAGGCGGTAACGGCTTATCTCTACCCCGCGAACAGAAATAGCCATTAGCTGTGCAATCTCTTTGCTGGAAAGGTTCATGATCAGGTAAGCGCATAGTTTTAGTTCCTGCTGATTGATGGTTGGGTAACGGTCTTTAATAATGGTTAAAAATCCCGCGTGCACCTTATCAAAATGAATATAGAACTGTTCCCATTCCTCATTTATCTTATTCTCACCGGCTAAAAGGCGCAATATTTTTTTGATCTCGCTGGCTTCTACCATGTCCTTACCCGATTTTTGCAGGGTTTGCAACTCATCCTTCACCTTAAGTAAAAATTCCTTTTTTTGTACCAGGTTTAATGCCGAGGATGCCAGTTCTGATGTTTTAAACTCTATTTCAGACTGCAGCATTTCATTTTTAAGTTTCACCACCTCTTTCTCAGAACGTTCAAGCTCCAGTTGATGCAGGTAAGCTATTTGCTTTTGTTCCTCTTCGTTTTTTTGCTGTTGAATAAGCAGTTCCTTTTGTTGCTTGATAATGTGGCGTTTTTCCTGTAGTTTATATAGATAGTATAATATACCTGCTATAATAATCAGGTATAAAATATACGCCAATACCGACCCATACCACGGCGGGTTGATAGTAAAAGCGTAACAGGCCACAGCCGATTCGTTATTTTGATGATTACGCGCTTTTACTTTAAAAGTGTAGTTGCCTGCCGGTAAATTGGTGTAATCTTTTTCCGATTTTTTTGACCATGCCGACCATTCCTGATCAAACCCTTCCAACAAATAGCTGTACTCGGCATTTGATTGTTCCTCAAAAATGGGTGATGAATACTCAAAATGCAACGAACGCCACTTATAACCCAATGTTAACGTATTGCTTGCCGTTTGTTTGCCATTATCGTTAACATGATAAAAATAACCACCGTAAATTACACTATCGGTAATTGAAGTAGCTTTAACCTTACGGATGTATACATTTAAAGCATGTATATTTTGTTTGTATTTAGCATAGTTGATGTGATAAAAGCCGTTTTCGCTGCCGACAAATATATTGCTGGCATTAATGGGATAAACATTTTCAAAACCGCTGAGTATACGGTTGTTTAACTCGGGGAAATTAATGATGGTTGGTGTTCCAGCATAATCAACCACGCCCAGGCTTTTGCCCTGTACAAACCAAATGTTGCCTGCCTTGTCTTCCTGCAGGTATCTTAAACTGCGGTCACCAAATATGTTTTTGAACTGCGCAGATGGTTTAAAACGATCTGTTTTAGCATCATATTCATAAATACCTTTTTCGGTGGCTACTACAACACGTCCTTTTACTTTAAAAACAAAATTGTTGAGGTTAGATGGCAGGCCTTGCGCACTTGTATAGGTTTTGATCTGATTATTGTCGGGGTTTAGTTTATAAACTCCGCGATAGGGGTGCGAGGTCCAGATAATGTTATTACTATCAATTTGTACAAAACGTGCCGACTCATAATATTTTGCTACATTACCTTTATCAATTAAAGTTTTGCCCTTGTTTTCAAACAAACGCACGCCATAATAATTACCTGCAGCTATAAGCGGTGTACCAGCCTTGTTTTTTAGAGGCTGAAAGATCCAAAAACCGGTGCTGTTATAAATGGGCGAAAGTTTATCGTTCAAAACTTCAAAGATCCCATCGTCTCGGCCGGCCAGCAAATGCCCCTCAACGGCGGCTATATTCCATGTTTGCCCTTCAGCAATCGCCTTAAAATTATTTTTTAAATAGCTCAGGTCGGTTGTGTTACCTACCGGTAATTGATATGCACCGTTAGATAGGGCAAAATACAGGCTGTTTTTATACAAAGCGGTTGCGTAGCCG
>NZ_JBAZRC010000041.1:0-31067 GCF_041663085.1 Mucilaginibacter sp. | reverse complement strand
ATCTTTTAATCGCTCATAGCGGACTAAAGTGCACTTACTCCGGTTGTTCTTGCTAACCCCTCTCCGCAAACTCCTCCTTGTTAAGTTTGAATCCTGCATCAAGTTTTTTTTATTATTTGTTTGGCATGTAAGCATCTTAACCATTGCCGCAGTTACTCTTTTGTTTACAGCTGCAAACTGATTATAGTGCTTTTCTAATTCTCCCCTTGTTTTACTACTATGTAGTTATTTATTAGTTTTTGATCAGGGTTGCATACTTGCAATGGCCGCCTTTTTATCCCAGACGTCAGGATTATTTTTTACCGGATGAAAAGCCGTCACGATTTCCATTGATGGTGATCCTTACTCAAATTGGAACTAATCCGTCTTTAGATGCTTTTGGCGGTTCAGCCAAAATAGGATTGAAAGATCTTCATTTACTTTCATGAGATTTTTGTTTAAAATGAAACGATATGTTTTAAACTGAAAATCAAACTAATACAAGTATCAGTATTAATTCGGTAACCTAATTTCGGAAGAATACATAGGTTACCGATTACTTTGAATTAGATTGAACTGACTTGCATTAAAATTCTGAAGAATAGTGGAGGGGTAGTTTTGAAAAGGTTGGTTTTTGAACGCAAAAGCCGTATTTAAACAAAAAAAGCCTCTTTTTCAAGAGGCTTTTACTTCAAAACGTTCGACCTGTTGGGAGGTCTTTGTGATCCCGCTGGGATTCGAACCCAGGACCCCAACATTAAAAGTGTTATGCTCTACCAGCTGAGCTACGGAATCAACTTTTAACTTTTTCGATGTGTTATCGTTTCCGTTTAAAGTGGTGCAAATATAGGATTATTTATAATTGCATGCAAGCCTATTTTTAATAAATTGTAAACTTTACAATAAGTGCTTCACACACACAAATTTAAAATTTAAAAATTCCTAATTTGCCCCTGTCTCCGGCAAGCAAAATAAGGTTTCCGCGCTTTGCTTTTCGGCAAACGTTATAACTTACCTCATCAATCTTACGCCATGTTTTACCACCATCTATTGTAATATTAGTTCCTGAGGTGCCTGTTGACAGAAAAACATCATCATTTATGTATTCAACACATGATTGATACCCCGCAGGGCCAACCGTAGGTAACTCTTTTTTAAATTTTGCTTTCGATTTCGGAATAATATAAGCCACCGAATCTGTTAGCTTATCCTTTGCATAATTGCCGCCAACAATAATTGTTTGGTTATTGCCATAAGCAACCGAAAATGCGCCACGACTTGCAGCGCCATTTGTAAGTGGTAAATTTTGGCTTGTCCATTTCTGTTTTCCTATTGGTAAAACAAGCATACGACTATTACTACCTCCGGTAACAATAGTAATTGAGGTGTTAACGCGCAGGCAGGTGCCGCTCGCTGCAAAGGCAGCCTCGTCCTTTAGTGCAGTAGGAGGATTTTCGGATGGATTCCATGTTTCGCCGCCATTTGTGGTTTCTAATAATAAAAATTTGCCATCAATAGGATCCCCCAAAACAAAGCCATGTTGCTTGTCAGAAAAATCCATAGCATCTAAAAAGTAAGTGCTATCTGCTTGTTGAAATTTTGTATCCCAATGGGCGCCACCATCGGTAGTTTTTAAAATATAAGCTGGTGAACCTGATGCAATAATTACAGCCTCTTTATCTGAGAATGCTTCAATATCCCTAAAGTCGGATTTTTCGAACCCTTTAATTTGTTGCCAGTCCCAGTTAGTGCCACCGTCTGTTGTTATACCAATAGTGCCCTTTGTACCGCTTACCCATGCTATTTTATCGTTAACTACAGATAAGCCCCGGATACTAACCGGTTTATTTTGCTGAATTGGTATAACCGTTTGCGCATTTACACTTATTGAATAAGCTAAAAGGTACGTTAATATGCAAGTGATGTGTTTTATTTTCATTTTACGCGGGTCCAATTTTCGCTTCGGCCTAATAATGATATCCCTATGTAACCGCGTATTTTTAATACATCACCCTTAAGTGTCATCTTGCAACTGTAAGTTTTGCCGCTTTTAGGGTCATAAATAGTACCATGTTCATAAATATTATCGCCGTCAAAGGTGAAATTCTTTAATAGTTCAATGCCAAGTATGGGGCGAGACTGCAAGTTTTTATCAGGGTTACGATCATCCAATTTGGGTTTGCCGTTATCATTATTAGGGACCTTTATCCATGAAAGCTTACCAAAGAATTTACTTTCCTTTTTATAGATCAGTATCTGGCCTTCGCCGTTTGCGCTTAACCATTTACCTAATATGGCGTCGGCATTTTGCGCAGATGCCGATATTGAGCATGCTGCTATCATTATTATTAAGCAGAGTTTTTTAACCATAAATTTTATAATTGATAGCCTAAGTTACCTTTTGAAATTGGGTTTGCCAATATGAAGCTTATTTTTTGCATTTATTTTAGCCGCATTGCATAAAACAATTATATTTGCAACCTCGTAAAATGCCCGGATGGCGAAATTGGTAAACGTTGCGGTCTCAGAAGCCGTTGAGAATTGTCTCTTGAGAGTTCGAGTCTCTCTTCGGGCACATCCATTAAAAGTCTTAAGTCTGTAGTTCAACGCCGGTAGGTTAAGGACTTTGACTTAAGACTTTGTACTTGATAAAAGCCCGGGTGGCGAAATTGGTAGACGCACCATCTTGAGGGGGTGGCATTCGTAAGGATGTACGAGTTCGAATCTCGTTCCGGGCACACACCTCCTAAATCAATTGCTGGTAGTCTTGAATTTGTTTTGGTAATACCATTCCAGGATGCAAACCCCATCAGCCCAGCTCAGTTTTCCATCTGCAGCAACTTGAGCAATTAATATCGATAGATTATGTAAAAACGCACTTTTGATGTCTCCATCCAGGGTTTTTAAAGTTTTTACAGCACATTTAGTTATTTCCTGTGGATCTGTTAAGCCGCTGCATTGATCGGTAAGCTTTAGATCGGTTAATATAACAGGGATACCTGCACGCAATGCCTGTTTTATTTTATCATCAATTTCGCCGGGAATTATAGCAGTCAGTATATCGGCAATAGGGGAGTCGATAATAGTTTTTATATTTTCTGTAATGATGATGCCAATGTGTACGGCTGCTTTTAGTTTATCCGGAAAGCTATTAAATAATGACTTTATGGCTCCCCATAGTTTAGTTAAGAATGATTTGATACTCATATTTATTATTGTTTGTTTTTTACTGATTTAATATCCTCTACCTCTCGCTGTAGTACAGTTACCTGACCCTCTAAAACGCGGAGGCGGACCTCATTAACCCGGTTTTGAGCTGCTGCCGTTCAGGCCTATCCATCGCAAATAAAGTGATTGGTCGTCTACAGCGTCATCCACCCGTATGGTTTGGGTTTGGGTAACCGCGTGGGTAACATCGTTTTCATCATCGTATTTCAGCGTTACATTAACATAATACACATCATCAGCAAAAGGCCCTTCAATAAGCAGCCTGTTTAGCCCCAATTGCCCTGGCACCGGCACTACCGACTGGCTTTGCCTGGCAATAACCATTTTGCTGCCATCCTGGTTCAATAACCATGAGCCATCATCATTTAACAGGTAGCTGGTTTGCGGCCCGCCCGGTAATGGGTTGCGGTTAATATCCAATAGGGTAAAATCGGCATATAATTGGCGGCCAACCAGTTCATTACCATAAATAAAGCCGATATCAAAAGGGTAGCCATTGCTGTAGGCTGGTTCGGAAAAATCGCTTATCCATTTGGCTTTATCGCCGCCGGCGGGTACGCCGGCAAAGGGTACGTATGCAGCAAGGTTGCCACCATAGCGTTCGCCAAGTTGTTTGGCAGCATAAACTACGTAGTATGCATCTTCAATGGTGTTGAATAATGGGGTATGCCCGTCCCATTCTTCGGCGTAGGCAATTTTGTAGCTGGCACTCAGGTTATCATCACGGTAGTTTGTTTGGGTGTAATCACTTTCATCTTTAGCGAGCAAAAGGCTTTGTAAAAAGTTTGAGATATCGGCCCGTGTTACACCCTTATTGTTGGGGCGGTTTTTTGAGGTAATGATACTTTCCCTGCCGGTTATTTTATCATAAAATGTAATGCGGGTAAGCACTTTATAATAGGGCCTTAAGCGGTTTATATTAATAAAGCCTGTACTGCTTGTTGTAAAGGGTGTATCAATAACCAACGCGTTGGTATTATACTTATCAATTACCTTAAAAGTACCTGTACAGGTATCGGTTTCTATATAGATCTGGTCGCCCGGGGTAACTGATGATACATCGGCATTTACCAATACCCTCGTATTGCCATCAATAGTGTTTAGCTGCAGGGCGGTAACATTAAAATCGCGCCGTTGGTAGGTGAAAACCACCGGATTAAACGCCGCATTCCAGCGTGATGTGTTGCCGCCGGGCAGGGTAACCGATGGATCTGCCTGTAACAGGTTATTAACTGTTGGAATAAATACGGTTTGGCTAACGCTTTGGCCGTTAGCATCTACCACCGTAACCGTATGGCTGCCGCCTGCCAGCCCGGTAAAAATATTTGATGCTTGCGTTAATGTGCCATCAAGTTTGTAAGCAAGCGGAAGATAGGTAGCCGTCGCATTTACGGTTATTTGCCCGTTATGGGCACCGGGAGCGGTTTCAGGGCTATCAATATTAATGTTTACTATCTCAATATCACCGGCCTGCTGTGGCGGCGGCAAATCCTCGCCATCTCCGCCGGTAAGCGCTATAAAGTTGAAGTTTTTGCTGGTGGATGATGTTACCTGGTGGCTGCTGTTAAAAATAACGTGCCCAATTTCGCCGGTATAAATAAGCGATTGCATACCGGGTACGGTTACTGTTTGGGTAGTAATGCCGTTTATACTATCGTTAATGGTATAGGTAACAATGCAGTTATTGCCATTGGCGGGTAACCCGGTTAAGGCATTTACAATGGCTACATATACTTTAGCGTACATATACATGCTCCCATTGGCATCGGTAGTGGTGGCAGGGATATGAACAACTTCTATACGTGCTGTTAAACTCATTTTATTAGTGGTTTAGAATTGATTGATAAACTAATGTGGGATTTAATAAACATCGTAATACATAGTGTTAAGGGTTATGGTTAAGCCAACCCCGGTGGTGTTAACATCAAACTTGTTGTACACAGGCAGGCATTTAGCTTTCTCGCCGGCCTTAATGCGGAAGTAACGGCCTTTGCCATCGCGGTATTTGGCGGCTTTTACTATAAACTCGTTTGCCATGCGCAGGGCCTGTTGCACGTAGGTTTCGTTTTCTGCAGTAAACTGGCTAAACTCTGTTTTGTACAGAAACTCCAGGTATAGCGTAAATACATTATCTACCGACCCGTTTACCTGTGGCGCTACCACAATGGGCTGCATGGGGTACATAAACACGCAGGGGAACACGGCATCATCTGCCAGGGTGTTCAGTTCTTTTTCGGTGCCGTATAAAAACGACGGGCTGGTGCTTAGGCTTTGGGTTATGGTTTCTATTTGGTTGCGCATGGTTGGTATTATAGAGATCGGTTGATTTGTGATTAGTTAATTGTTTTGGTGAGCCTGTAGAACCATTAGGTGATAAGCATATTGTTCAGGTCTTCGACAGGCTCAGACTGACAATAATGAGAGAGCTTGGCATTTCGGTATTTACTCACCCGGTCATTGCTTCGCTCGACCACCCTCTCTTCGCTGCGCGGAAAGAGGGGTTTGATTTGCAACCTTGCATTTCTCCTCACCCTCTTTGCGAAGCAGAGAGGGTCGGCCAGCATAGCGTAGCCGGGGTGAGTAGATTAACGCAGGACATGTAGCCAACTTATTTGTGGGGTGCTGAAACAAGTTCAGCATGACGATAATGGAAAACCTACTGCTGCATCATTTCGCTATACCTTTTCTGGTACCCGGCTTCTGTTTTGTTGAGCAATAGTTTGGTGAGGATGCGCTCGTATGGCATGGCCAGGATCTCGTTCCATTTGGTGATATCGCCCCCGGCCAGCGAGTTTACGGTGTTGATGTATTTGAATTTTTCGAACGCCTGGATGCCTGCGCGCTTTTCCAAAGCATTTGCAGCCGATGCCAGAAGCCTGTTCTCGGTTTCGATAAGTTGGGATAGCTCATAAAAAAATGTTTGGCAATGGGCAGTGCCTCCGTTACCCTAAGTTGTTTAATGGTTTCGGTAAAAGCAGCGGCGGCATATTCATCATACTTTTTGCCGGTTACACGGCAGTAAAAGTAATAGGCCAGCACCTTGCAGCACGCGGCAAGCGAAGGGTTAAAATAGTCCTGCCAGTTTTCTTCGCCGTATATTTTAATGTGGTCGGCTATTTCATCGGCAATCACATCACGGGCAGCCATAAAGGCTCCCGCAGGCTCTACCGACAAGTTGCGGATGACATTTACTTGGATAGGTTTTTCATCAACCTTAACAGTGATGTTTTTAGGTATATGGTCGCTGTTATACAGATATTTTATCTGGTGCGACAAGGACAGCACCGCATCCGCAAATTGCATAAAAGCGCTTGCATCACGTACCGATTCCAGCTCGGGAACAGGCACACCCGATAGGATACTGATGGCATCCAGATCACCGAGCTCGGGCGTATCCTGTAGCGCCATCATTTGCCCCAGCGTAACCTCATTTAATTGCGATGGGATTTTTACCCGCAGTTTGCCATGTGTGGTTATAAGTGTTTTTTCTATCATGTTTTTTTAATTGCATCGATTTGTTTTGATTGCATTTCACTGATTGTTTTAATGATTTTCTTGTGCCATCGGCACAACTGGTTGGTAGCAAAGCATTATGGATGTCAAGCGTTCCGATAGGAACGCCTGGTTTTACTTTATAGGTTTCTACCAACCAAAAGTCCCTACGGGACTTGCCTATCATGCAAATCCAATCAGTCCCTCCAATACTCCCCCTTCAGGGGGCTGGGGGGCATGTGGTAACCTGCTTTTTACACCATTGCCACCTTTTGTGTTTAACTTATTCAACGCTACATAACGCAAGGGGTCAATCAGGTGGTTATAAGTATCAACGGGTTGGTTAATGGCATTGCCGCTTTTGTCGGTTTTCCATTTATACCGGCCTAATTCCTTACGCAGGTTTATGCTGTTGCGGGTTACGTTTAGTTTATAGCGTTTTAGTATATCTATCGAGTTTTTAATGCTGTCGGCACCTTTTTTAGCGCCGGTAACAAACCAGCCCAGGCGCTTAAGCTCTTCTATCGATTTTGGTTCGGCGCTATCGGCAATTATTTCCGTTGCTTTGTTAATGCCGCAACCGGCTAATCTGCGTGCCAAATCGGTATTGGTTAGGCGTGTTTCATAGATCAGTTCATCTATCCAAAGTTCACCGTTTTGTTTATATACCTGCAGGCAGCCGGTTTCGTCAATGGTGAACCCAAAATCGAGCCCGGCGGCTATCAGTTTGGCATCCTTCGGGATAGCTTCGCAGATGTGCCAGTTATCAAACACAAGCCCGTTTATTTTGCCGGTAAGGCCACGGGCATAAACCTTCCATAGTTCCAGATCCTCGGTTTTCAGCGCTTCAATTTTTTCACGCAAAATATCCTCAGTAAAGGGGTTATGCCTGTGGTCGGATATGAAAAGCTGCACGCCCGGTTTGCCTATCAGCTTATCATGTACCCAAAACCCGCTGTTTGGGTTGTAGTCGATAAATATGCGTTTTTTGGTGCGCAGGGCCAGTTCTGTATAAACATCCCACTCAATACCGTTTGCCTCGTTAATAAACAGGTAATCGCGTTTGCCGCTCTTGGCATCCTGCGCATTGGCGTAACTTTTAAACTCAATTAGGCTGCCGTTGGTAAACCGAAAGATGCGGTCGGTATGGTTAAAATTCTTAACAAGGCGTTTCAATATGTCCGATTCGCTGTGTATGGTCTGTGCATCGCGCAATGCGCCCGATTTTAAGTTTGGGATATCCTGGCCAACAACTGTAATGACCTGTTTTTCGTTTTCGGCAGCCAGGCAAAACAATACCTGCTCAATGGCATAAGTTTTACCCGAACTGGTGCCGCCCTGGTTAATAACTACATGGGCGGTAGATTTGTAGTTGTTTTTGAATAAGACAGTAGTTTTTGGGTGCATAAGTTTTAGATAAAGGGCAGAATGATTAAATACAAAGGATTAAAGGGCTACATCCTTCTCGCTATCTGCCAGTTTCGGGCCCGAGTTAATGATTTCTATCTGGATGGTTTTAGGTATTTCGTTAAGCAGGCTGTCGTCAGGCCGCTCTGCCCAGCCCTGGCTTTTTAGCATAAATATAGCCCCTGTAGACGACTGAAAGTGAAGCCTTTTCTCATATTCGGCTTCAACCCTTAACCGGGCTTTTTTAACAATATCTGCAAATTCTCCATCGCGCTCATAAGCCTCCATTTCGTTTATACTTGTAAAACCTATGGCTAATGCCAATCCGGATAGGGTAGCAGGTTCGGGTTCGCGGTCCCACACTTTTTGATCTATAGTATCAGTATTATCTTTTGCACCCTTTACCAAAACCTTTTCTATATGATACTCTCCTTGTAGGGTGGTGAAATATTTATTAATACGCGCTCTGTAGGATTTAAGTTGTTTTAAGTCTTTTAGGTGTTTCATGAAGTTTGCGTTTAATGTTATTTATGCCGATTGGCATAAATCATGTACAAATATACGGCTAATTCTTTATTTTTGCAAGTGAATTAAAGAATTTTCTTTATTTATTATAATGTAATTAGAATTGTAACACATCGCCTAAAGTGGTAGTCTATCATTTACAAAAAATATATCTTTACAGCGCTTACTTCAGCATTAAAACCTTGTACCCGGCAATGAAATTAACCCTACTGCTGATAGCGATTCTTCTTTTACCGTTACTGATACAAGCACAGGATAAAAGTACCGTGCCGCTAACCCGGCGCCGTATGAATGATACGCTGGTAGTTGCACAGCAGGATACTTCCGCGCAAAAAGATCTGTATGATGTGATCCGCTCGGTATTTAACAAAAAGGGCACTGTTGATAACAAAGCTACCACAGTAATTGGGTCTAAGCCCGTATTCTCTGTTTTGCCTGCCGTTGGCTATACATTGCAAACAAAACTGGCGGTAACACTTTCGGGAAATATCGCCTTCCGCGTTTCAGATAATTCTCGTATTTCAACCATATCGTCAAACGCGGCGTATACGCAAAACAAACAGATCATCATTCCCCTGCAATCAAACATCTGGACGGCGGGTAACAAATTCAATTTTATAGGCGATTTTAAATACTACAAATACCCTCAAAGCACATTTGGCTTAGGTAGCAACTCCAGGTCGGCCAATGAAAACCCGATGGACTACACGCTGTTTCGCTTTCACGAAACTATACTTACCCGTATTACGGGTAACCTGTATGGCGGTGCGGGGTTTATTTATGATAACCACTTTAATATAACCGAAACGGGGAATGCCGACGGCAGCGTGTCTGACTATACCCTTTATGGCCCGGAAACAAGCACCGTTTCATCAGGGATCACTTTGAATGCCCTTGTAGATATGCGCGATAATTCTATCAACCCAACAAGAGGGTTTTATGGCGCTGTGCAATATCGTAATAACAAAACTTTTTTGGGCAGCACATCGGCATGGAGTTCTTTGATCATTGATGTGCGTAAGTATTACAGGTTTCCAGCGTCTTCACATAACGTTATTGCATTTTGGAGTTACAATTGGGTGGTGCTTAACGGCAAGCCGCCATACCTCGACCTGCCCGCCAACACCTGGGACCAATATAACGGAACGGGCAGGGGATATATACAGGGCAGGTTTAGAGGTGCACAAATGGTATATCTGGAGAGCGAATATCGTTACCATATAACTAAAAATGGATTGCTGGGTGGTGTTGCATTCTTCAATGCCGAATCGTTTTCGGCAGCGCCGGGTTCGCCCCTGCAGAAAGTGCAGCCCGGGTATGGTGCCGGTTTACGTATAAAATTAAACAAAGTATCTAAAACCAATATTGCTATTGATTATGGTATGGGCAACCAGGGTTCAAAAGGCGTGTTTGTAACCGTTGGCGAAATATTTTAAAGGCGCGTTAAATTAACTGATAGAGAGTTTAATACGTACTTAAAATAAATGTTAGTTTTTTAATAAACCAGGCAAACCTTTGCGCTTTTTAATACGTTTAGATGGTATAGTTAAAAAATGTTAAATAATTGTGTTTAAAGTACACACAAGGCATAAACGCAATATTTTTTATCTATTTTTATAGCATCCATTTACCTATGCATTCAAAACGGTTTACTAATTGGTATGTTTCACTTGTCCTGCTCCTTTCGGTGCTTGTAGTGTCGTGCCAAAAAGATACCGGTGAGCAGGCGGTAGATCAGAAAAAAATAGCCCTGAATGCCGATAGCGCTTTAAGCGCAACCTCTCCTGATAACTTCCTGGCAACGGAAGGTACCCTTACTATCAAAATGAAGGATACAACCTACACATTTGACGCCGCTAAAGACTCGGTAGCATTTGTGAACATGAGTGCCGGCGAAAACCGCTATTTTGGTATTACCGCAATTAACAAAGAACATACAATGAGTTTTGGCGTAAGCTCAAAAGGGGCAGCGGCAGATAGCTTAACCAAGCCCGTAGCAGGCGGCCAGTTATTAATGATGGCCGATGTAATGCACACCAGGCAATACACCCTTACGCAATACGCCGAACCCGGTGATGCAGGGAAAATAAACCTGGTGAAGTACCGCCAAAATGATATACTTGCAAAAGGTAATTTCTTTACTTTTCTTTCAAAAGATGACGACCCTAATTCATCGCTTTACAGAGTAGAAGGGATCTTTGAACTGAAGCTTAAAAAGCAGTAATATCACGCCAGTGTTATATTGACACCACATTGTAAAAAACACTTTACATGCCCGCCATTTGGCCGTAACGCTGTGAAAATTGGCCTATTTTGCGTATCTTTACAGAAAAACAAAAGGAGATTAATGAAAGTATTTATTGGAGGCCTTCCGTTAGAAGTAAGTGAGGCCGAATTAAATGCGGTTTTTGGTGATTTTGGGCCTGTTAAGTCCCTCAGGATCGTTAAAGATCGTGAAACAAAAGAGAGCAGGGGCTTTGGTTTTGTAGAGATGGTTAATGAAGCAGAAGCTAAAGAAGCCATCCGTTGCATGAACGGCCAAAGCTATTATGGCAAACGCATAACAGTTAATATAGCCGAGGATAAAGGTCCTGGTTTTAACAGTGGTGGCGGCAGAGGCGGTTTTAGCCGTAACTAAGCCCTATAATATTTTTCTTTGAAATAAGATCAGCTCCGCAATGCGGGGCTTTTTTTATGCTTATTACAATTAGAGAAAATCTTTATTTTTTTAAGAAAGTTTTTGTTAGCTAAGGCTCGCCCTGTAAATTTTTATTTGTAATCTTGTATAACCCTAACTAATCAATAATTTGCGCCTATTTGGTGACATAAACAGGCTTTGGATAAGGCTTACAGGCTCAACTGCGGAGTTCCCTCTGGAATTCAGGATATTCCATGCTCTTTGCCTTATAGCTAGCTTGGCGCTTGCCTACAATGTTCCTTTCAACTATCTTATTGGCTTACCTTATATTGCTTTACTTAGCCTGGTAACGCTTATAATTTTCTTGTTCCTTTATTATCGGTCGCGGTATCAGCGTAAGGTAAAATCCACTATAACCATATTTACCATTATTGGTAACCTGCTTTTTGCCATAAATTTTGTTTATAACTCGGGTACCTACGGCCCAACCGATTTGTTAATGGGCTTGTCTATTTTGCTGGTGCTTTGCGTGGTGCCCAAAAAACAGCAAAAAATGTGGATAGCTGTAAACCTGTCTATCATTATTGGGATGCACCTGGTGGAGTATTTTCGCCCCGCGTGGATACCCAATAGTTACATTAGCCGCGAAAGCCGTTACTGGGATCTGTCATCTGCTTATGTGGTGGTAATTATTGTGTTGTATTATACCATTACCTATCTAAAGCGCAATTATGATCATGAAAAGCGATCTGCTTCTGAAAAAGCTAATGCTATCGAACTACAGAACCGCCATATCACCAAACAAAATCACGATCTGGAGCGCATCAATTCAGAAAAGAATAAACTGATGTCTATCATAGCGCATGATCTGCGTTCGCCTTTGAGTAATATCCAGAATTATCTGGAACTTGTGACGGAATATGAGCTGGATACTGCTGAACGCCGTATGGTGGAGGGCGATCTGTTAAAAGTTACCCGCCGTACCATTGATATGCTTGGCAAGCTGCTTGTATGGTCAAAGGCGCAGATGGACGGCGTAAATGTTAAACTTAGTTATGTTAACTTGCGCGATGCCTTATTCAATACCATTGAATTAGAGAAAGCAATTGCCCTAAAAAAAGACATCGCACTAACCACTGAACTTGACTGGGATATAAAAATTGTTGCCGATAGCGATATGTTGCAACTGGTGATACGAAACCTGATCAGTAATGCTATAAAATTTACTAACACAGGCGGGCAAATATCCTTTAAAGCTAAGCAAATAGGAAGCGAATGCTGGTTGATTATCCGTGATAACGGTATAGGTATGAGCACTGATAAACAAAGCGAGTTATTCTCATTGCAAGCCCAATCAACTTTTGGTACAGATAACGAAAAAGGTGTAGGCCTTGGCTTGTTGCTTTGTAAAGAGTTTACCGAATTGCAGGGCGGCCGTATTTGGGTTGAAAGTGCCCCCGGTGCAGGTACCGCCTTTTTTGTATCAATGCCGGCAGGGAATTAAGTCAAAAGTCAAAAGTCAAAAGAACATTATGTTAAGCCGGTTGGTTTAATGTTGAATAAATGAGGTTTTTTACTTTTGAATTTTTAATTTTGACTTACTATGAGGCCTGGCGATAAAGTGATATGTGTTAACGATAAAATTGATCCTGATAAGAACGAGGAGATAAGGCGCGATTTTGAGATCTGGATAACGAAGGATAAAGAATATACCATCCGCGAGATCCTTGACAATAACGGCATCGTTACCGGCGTACTGCTCGATGAAGTACACAACTTCCCAAAATTCTTTAAACTCATAAACCGTTTCCAGGAACCAGCATTTGCTATATGGCGATTCCGTAAGCTCAACTACGCTACTGCACCTGCAGAAGCAGTAAGCGAAGTGGAAGAGTTGGTAGAAGTTAATAAAGAAGAGTTGGTTAAATCTAAATAATATTCAAGCAATCCTTACTCAATCTTCTATGCGATTGGGTGGAACAAATAACCTCTTTACGGGGGGCGCCCTCTTATACACAAAATATGTTTTAAATGCTGTGTGGCATAGTGACTACCAGCTTTTATTAACAGCGGCTTCTGTTTCCACTAATTGGGTTAAAATGGTCCTTAACATCGCTTCCCGTGCCCATTGTTGCTCTACAAGTGTTGCATCCTGTTTGTACCAGGTAATAGCTTCGTTGATCTGTACACGGGTTTTATAAACAAACTGTTTGTTTGGGTGTAATCGCTGTCCCTCGTAGCTGTTTAGGTTTTCGGCCTTAATTACTTTCGCGAAATTCTTAAGCGAAATATCCAACTGCAGGCATTCGTCCAGTGAGTTTTTAAAATCATGTTTATCCTCCAGCCAAAGGGTCAGGGTGTCATCGGTCATGTCATGGTCGGCAATGCTGATACGGCTGTAATTGTAATCTACGGTGATGATAAGCCACCACAGCTGGTCTTTTAGTTTTTGTGCAATCTTTATCATGGATGTTGTTTTTAGTTTGGTTATGGAATTGGCAGGGGGGGCAACTTTAGCATTAAGCTTTTAATTCAAAAGGCGGCAACCATCCTGGTATATACTTTTGTATTTCGGCAATCTCGGCCCGGTATTTATTGCATGCAGTTTGGTAGCCCCGGTAGCGCTGGGTTAATTCTTTACTTAATAAGTCGGGCTTGCCGTTTTTGGGTTTGGTGCGTAGGGCAGAGTAGGCTATATACATGTTTTTGGTTTATTGTATTTAATAATTTGTTAAAAAAGGCATTGAATAAACCCACCCTGAATCCTGAAGGAATAAAGTACTTTCTTTAAATTCTGTACGCATAATGTTTTGATTGTTGATTTTTAGTTTTAAATTAGCAGTTATCGAACGAACAAATATAAAGATATTTCTTTAATAAAATAAAGAAATATCTGTAATTATTTTTTATTGCTATGGATGAGCTATCAAAACCGAATAAAATAAAAACAGTACGACCTGAAACACTGGAATTCATCATCCTGTATAATCAGTTGCGTGGCCGCGCATTTAATAATAATAGCGAGTTGGCAGAGGCGTTGAACTTTAATTCGGCAAGTTCTATTACCGAGATTATTAAAAGCCGCCAAAATATCGACCCGGAGAAACTGAAGATCTTTAAAGAGAAGTACAGCGAATATTTGGGCAGCACCCAAAAGAATGCAGATAAACCTGTTACCGCCCATCGCGAAGAGGGCATCCCTATGTATGATATCATCGCTACTGCATCAGGCGTAGAGGTTTATAATGACATAAACGATTCGCAGTCGGTTGGCCGCATGAATTTCCCGGGGATCGAAGAATGCGATTTTGCCCTGCCGGTTTGGGGACATTCGATGTACCCTTACCTTGAGAACGGTTGCTGGGTGGCCCTTAAGATAATCAGTGATAAAAAAATACTCCCGGGTGAGGTGTATTATATTGAATGGGGCGATTACCGCATGTACAAGCGCCTGCTGGCCAGCGATAACCCCGAAGAAGTGATAGCCCACTCTGATAATGTAACAGAAATGGTTGCGGGCCGTTTAAAATACGCGCCTTTCCCTATCCGTATTGATGAAATAAAGAAGCTGTGTTTGGTGAAGGATATTCATAAAAAGCATAACCATTAATTTAGGTGTGAGATATTAGACCTGAGATTTGAGACTTCGTTTTTTTGACTTTTTAATTTTGATTTTTGACTTTATAGATGAGCATACGCCTTGCCACTTTAACAGATATCCCTGCAATTATGCAGGTTATAGCCGATGTTGTACCCATAATGCGTGCAGCAGGCAATTTGCAATGGGACGATACTTACCCCAACCCACAGGTTTTTGAAGAAGATATAAAAGCCGGGCAGCTTTGGGTGGCCGAGCTTGACGGCCACATTGCTGGTGTAACTGCTATTACAACGGAACAGTATCCAGAGTATGCGCAGGTTGGACTGGATATTAATGAAACCGCTATTGTAACCCACAGGTTGGCGGTTAGTCCGCATTTTAGGGGCAGGGGGCTGGCTGCCGATCTGCTGCAGCAGGCTGAGGTGGTAGCTATTGATCGTGGTATAGGCATCTTGCGCATTGATACCAATACACAAAACCACGCTACCCAGCAACTTTTCCCAAAACTTGGTTATAGTTTAAAAGGCGAAATTACATTAGAGTTTAGGCCGGGATTAAAGTTTGTTTGTTTCGAAAAACGATTGGATAAATAACCTATTCAAAGAACAGGCTAAACATAAAAGTATGCAGCGATAGTTTGCTAATAGGGTTTGCATAAGGTGTATTATCTGCCACCAGCATATTGCCAAAGCTGTTGGTCAGTTTTATCTCGGGCGATAGCTTGAAGAACTCGAAATAAATATCGAAACCGATACCGGCCTCGTATGACGAGTAACCGCGTATGTTCCTTAATAAACGTTCTGTAGGGGCGGTGTTGGGTTCATCCTTTTTCGAGCCTATAGCCCCCGAATATTTTAAACCACCCACAAGGTAAGCACGCATGTTACCAATACGGTCTGATTTTAGTTTAAGTTGCAGCGGGAAATCAACGGTAGTGGTTTGTACAGATTTGGTAACATTCTGCGACGGGTCTTCAAATGCATAACTTACAGACCGGTCTGAAAAAACCAGCGATGGCGTAACACGGGCCTCTAAATGCTCTGTTAAACGGTAGCGGGTTAAAAAGCCTACGGCAAAGCCCGGCATGTTTTTAGAGCTAATGCTTCTTAACGGGGTTGTTGCATTAGTGCCCAACTCGGCATCAAAGAAAGGTTCGCGCCAGTTAGGTTGCTTTACTATTTTAAAACTGCTTTGTACGTACGAAAAAGAGAAACCAAAACTCAGGTCGTTTTGGTCGGCGCCGCCACCCCATGCCTGCGCAAACAAAAAATTGCTGCAGCCCATCAATATTAATGTGATGAAGAGGCGGGTTTTGATCATTTAATACCGGTATAAATTGAACAGATGCCAAACGCCAAAGGGCGGCTTTTGGTATTTTTAAAACCCGCTTTCTGCATCAGGCCGGTAAAAGCTTCACCATCCGGGAAAGCCGCGACCGACTCGGGCAGGTAAGTATAAGCCCTTGCATCTTTAGAAAAAAGTTTGCCAATACCGGGCGTTACATAGTTAAAATAAAAAGCGTAAAGCTGTTTTACCGGGAACGCCTTGGGTTTTGAAAATTCCAGTACAACTGCTTTACCACCCGGTTTTAACACACGGTGAATATCGGCCAGGCCGGTTTCCAGGTTCTCAAAATTACGTACACCATAAGCAACAGTAACAGCATCAAACTCGTTCGCCTCAAATGGCAGCTTTTCAGAGTCGCCCAGTTTTACTTCAAATTTATCACTTAAACCACGCTTAGCTATTTTTTGATCAGCTATATCAAGCATGCCCCGTGAAATATCCACACCTATAATCTTTTTTGGTTTCAGGATGCTTAAGGCTTCAAAAGCAAAATCGCCGGTGCCGGTAGCCACATCCAATATTAGTTGTGGTTTGTCTTTTTTAAGCTCGTTAATGGCTTTTTTGCGCCAGATGATATCTATCCCCAGCGACATGAAATGGTTTAAAAAATCGTAAGTTTTTGAGATGTTGTTAAACATATCGGCAACCTGCTCTTTTTTGGTGCCCTGCTGGTTTTGGTATGGTGTTACAGTTTTGCTCATGAGTATGCCGGCAAAGATAAGTGTTTGTGATCGATAGTCCCATAGCCCATGGTTGATAGTAGGAATTATGATAATGTACTTACCAAGAGCTATCATTCATCAGCTATTTATAATTCTTTTCCAATTATTACATAAAAACTATACCTTCACTTTTCGGGCATCCTTGCCCGGTTACCTAATTCATTAGCATATATTATTAAATACCTTAACGCATCATTATGAAAGAAAACTCTGAAGCATCACGTAGGGGCTTTTTAAAAAAACTGGCTACAACCGCTGCCGCTGTAACTGCGGGCAGTAGCTTAATTGCGGCCGATAAACATACAGGCAGCTTTACTTATTTAAAAAAAGAATATAACCAATACGGCCCTAACGATCAGGTAAACATAGCACTTATAGGTGCCGGCGGTATGGGCACGCAGGATGCCATTGTTGCCCTGCAGGTACCGGGCGTAAAACTTGTTGCCGTATGCGATTTATACGACGGCCGCTTAAAAGAAGCAAAAACACGCTGGGGCGCAGATATTTTCACTACAAAAATTTATAAAGAGATATTAAACCGTAAAGATATTGACGCGGTAATTATAGCCACGCCCGACCATTGGCACCAGCAAATTTCTGTTGATGCTATGCACGCCGGCAAACACGTGTATTGCGAAAAACCGATGGTGCATTCTGTTGCCGAAGGCCCTGCGGTAATAAAAGCGCAGAAAGAAACCGGGAAGATATTCCAGGTGGGCAGCCAGGGTGTATCATCATTAGGGAATGAGAAAGCTCATGAACTGCTTAAAAGCGGCGCCATTGGCGAACTAAACTATGCCGAAGGTTTTTGGGCGCGCCGCGCGCCTGTTGAGGTTTGGCAATACCCAATACCTGAAGATGCATCGGCACAAACTGTAGATTGGGAAACGTATGTAAGCAACACCCAAAAACGCCCTTACGATTCAAAAAGGTTTTTCCGCTGGAGGAATTATACCGATTACGGTACCGGCATGGCCGGCGACTTATTTGTTCACCTGTTTAGTAGCCTGCACTTCATTACCGATTCAATGGGGCCTAATAAAATATATGCATCAGGCGGGTTACGTTACTGGAACGACGGTCGCGAAGTACCCGATGTTTTATTAGGTACATTTGATTATGGTAAAACTGTTGCCCACCCGGCGTTCAATCTGTCGTTGCGTTGCAACTTTGTAGATGGCACCAGCGGTACCACCTATCTTAAATTGGTAGGCAGCGAAGGCTCGATGGACATTACCTGGGATAGCGTAACGCTGAAACGTAATAAAGTTATCCAGTCGGACGATCCGTTCTATATCGAAAAATTACGCAAGGCCGGTCAAACAGATTCGGCCCGTAAACATATTTTACCGCCCGAAGAAATTACATACAATGCCGAGAAAGGTTACCTGGGCGGCCCTTACGACCACATGAACAACTGGATAACTGCTATACGTAATAACGGCAAAGTAACCGAAGATGCCATTTTTGGTTACCGTGCGGCAGCGCCTGCGCTTTTGTGTAACGATAGCTACTATAAAAACAGCCCTATGTTTTGGGATCCTGAGAAAATGAAAATGGTTAGTAAATAAGTTAAACCCCTTGTATAACATGAATAGGAATTTTAAAATATTAGGCCTTGCCGCCGCTATGGTTTTTGTGGGTTCGCAAAGCTTTGCACAGGCCAAAAAAGCCGGATGGGTGAGCTTGTTTAATGGCAAAAACCTAAAAGGCTGGCACGGCTTCAACAAAACAGGAGAGGTAAAGAACTGGGAAATTGAGAACGGCGCACTGGTTTGCCTGGGTACGGTTAAAGGTACCGATACAGGCGGCGATATTGTTAGCGATAAGCAATATAGTAACTTTGAGCTGGCCTGGGAGTGGAAGATAGATAAAGGCAGTAACAGCGGTGTTTTATACCACGTGGTTGAAGAACCAAAATACGAGGCATCGTACCTTACCGGCCCGGAGTACCAGATAATAGATGATATTGGCTGGGTGCCCGATAAACTGGAGGAATGGCAAAAAACAGGTGCCGATTATGCTATGCACATCCCTAACAATCTTAAGAAAGTAATGCCCGTAGGCCAGTGGAACACCAGCCGTATTGTGTTTAACCATGGCCACGTAGAGCATTGGCTAAATGGTAAAAAAATAGTGGAATTTACCGCCTGGGACGCCGATTGGAATAAGAAAAAAGCCGAAGGCAAATGGAAAGACCACCCGGAGTATGGCATATCAAAAATTGGCCACATTGCCCTGCAGGATCATGGGCATAAGGCATATTTTAAGAATATCAGGATAAAGCAGTTGTAGGGTATATTGTCGCCGACGTTTCTATCGGAGATTGCAACGCTATCGCTTGCAATGATGCTTGGAAAGATATTAATAGAAAAGGCCCCGATTTATCGGGGCCTTTTCTATTTTAATAAAACTTCGGTATCGGGTTCAACTTTGTATCCTGGCGTTGGTGCCAGTAGGGGTATATTGGGTCGCGGTCGCTGGCGGCATCCAATTTTTTAATCTGCTCGGTAGTCAGGTTCCAGCCTACGGCATCAAGGTTTTGTTTAAGTTGTTCCTCGTTACGGGCACCAATAATAATGTTGGCAACTGTTGGGCGCTGCAATAACCAGTTAATAGATACTTGCGCTACTGATTTGCCTGTTTCTTCGGCTACCTCATCCAAAGCATCTACAATAGTATAAAGGCGTTCCATGTCGGTCTCGGGGCCGTGGCTGCCACCCTGACTGCGGCGGTTATCATGTGGTATAGGCTGGCCGCGGCGGTATTTACCACCCAACTGGCCTGATGCTAACGGGCTCCATACAATGGTGCCAACGTTTTGATCAATTCCGGCAGGCATTAGTTCCCATTCAAATTCCCTGTCTAATAACGAGTAGTAAGCCTGGTGAGCTATGTATTTGGCCCAGCCATATCTTTCAGATATAGAAAGCGATTTCATTAAATGCCAGCCCGAAAAATTTGAACAGGCAATATACCTTACTTTGCCGCTGGTTATCAGGTCGTCAAGCGCGCGCAGGGTTTCTTCAACCGGCGTTACGCCGTCAAAGCCGTGCATATGGTAAATGTCTATATAATCGGTATTTAAACGACGAAGGCTATCCTCTGCCGACCGTACAATGTTGAACCTCGACGAGCCATAGTCGTTTGGCCCATCACCCATCCTGAAGGTGGTTTTGGTTGAGATCAAAACTTCTGAACGTAAGCCTTCAAGCGCCTGGCCCAATATTTCTTCAGAAGCGCCGCGCGAGTAAACGTTAGCGGTATCAAACAGGTTTACGCCTGCGTCAAGGCATAAGCGTACCAGTTTTTTTGCATCATCAAGCTGGGTATCTCCCCACGCTTTAAAAAAGTCGCCTTTGCCGCCAAAAGTGGCAGTACCAAAGCTAAGTACCGGTACGTGTAATCCCGAGCCGCCTAATTGTCTGTATTCCATATGTATGTGATGTTTGTTATTGTAAAGAGTTTCGTGATTTATACGAACTATATCGACAACGCAAATTCTACTGCCGCTGCCGAGTGAATTTTAGTAGTATCAAAAACAGGGACAGAAATATCTGTAGTGTTTATTATTAGCGGGATTTCGGTACAACCTAAAATAATGCCTTCTGCACCGTTTGCAATTAACTCATTAGCAATTGCAATATAGGCTGTTTTGGTTTCGGGCTTAATAATCCCTTTCCCCAACTCGTTTTTTAAAGTTTCCTGTATATAATCCCTGGTTGTTTGTTGGTCCGGAATTAAAACCTCAATGCCGCCTTTTATAAACTCATGCTTATAAAATTCCATTTCCATGATAACTTTAGTTCCTAATAAACCTATTTTTTTTATTCTCTTATTATGCACTGCATTAACGGTAGCGGTAATAATACTTATAACAGGCAATCCAATTTTATCTTGTAAATCATCTGCAAATAAATGAGCTGTGTTAGCACATAATACAATGGCCTCTGCTCCGCTTTTTTTTAATGTTTCGCAAGCATTTAAGAGTAATGGGAATGAGTTTACCCATCCTTTCTCTTGTACATCACCAAAATTAAGGGAGTAAATAATACATTCTGCAAAGTTAAGGTTACCTAATTTCTGGTTAATGCCTTCGTTAATATATTTATAGTATTCAATGGTAGAAGTCCAGCTAATACCTCCGATAAGACCAATTTTTCTCATACCCAATTAAATATTATCCCTTAAATACCATTAGCGTGACACTGTTCAAATCTCGCTGATAGTTTTAAAGTTTATATCACGCGAATACCATAAACAAAATTAATGGTTGATGGCTGACAAACCCTGCAAAACTATCCTTACCGTAAAAAGACAAATAAAGTCAACATAAAAACATAATTTCGTTGCCGATAGTTACTCTTATCTATGGCAAAGATCGCATTAATAACAGGCGCCACCGCAGGGATAGGCGAGGCCTGTGCTCACACATTTGCACGCGAAGGATATAACCTTATACTTACCGGCCGCCGCATGGACAGGCTGGAGGCGCTGGCACAAAAGCTTAATAAAAAGTATAACGTAGAGGTAGCCGTATCATCATTTGATGTACGCAGCCGCGAACAGGTTATTCAAAACCTGGAAGGCCTGCCCGCTAAATGGAAAAAGGTTAATGTGCTGGTAAACAATGCCGGCCTTAGCCAGGGGCTCGACCCGATACAGAACGGCAGCTACGACGATTGGGAAACCATGATAGATACCAATATAAAAGGCCTGCTGTATGTAAGCCGGGTGGTATCAAACTGGATGATCACAAACGGCCACGGGCATATTATTAACTTAGGGTCGATAGCCGGGAAAGAGGTTTATCCTAACGGGAATGTATATTGTGCAACCAAACATGCCGTTGATGCCTTAAATAAAGGTATGCGGATGGATTTGGTTCAACACGGTATCAGGGTAACCGCTATACATCCCGGCGCTGTGGAGACGGAGTTCTCGGAAGTGCGTTTTAAAGGTGATAAGGATCGCGCCAAAAAAGTATATGAAGGTTTTGAGCCGTTGGTGGCTGATGATGTTGCCGAAACCATTTGGTTTGTAGCATCGCGCCCGGCGCATGTAAATATTAGCGACCTTGTTATTATGCCAACTGCGCAGGCAACGGCTACTAATATTATAAGAAAGTAAATTTGTTAGGAAAGTTGGGAAAGGCCGATAAGTACGAAAGGCAATAAATAAAATAATAAACAACATAAACTTCCGGACTTGCCGATTGATCGGACTTCCGGACTAAATCACAAAACCATGTCATTATTAACCCAGATAGATCAGGATATAAAACAAGCAATGTTAAGCAAACAAGCCGATAGGCTTAGGGGGCTTCGCGCTATTAAATCGGCTTTACTGCTTGCAAAAACAGAAAAGGGCGCAGCCGAAGAATTAACACAGGATGCAGAGATAAAAGTGTTGCAAAGGCTAATCAAACAACGCAAGGAATCTGCAGACATCTATAAAGCGCAAAACCGCGAGGACCTGTACGAAATAGAAATGGCAGAAATGTACGTGATAGAACCATACCTGCCGCAGCAAATGACCCGTTTTGAAATTGAAGGTTTTGTACAGGAGGTTATTGAAAGGCTTGGCGTTACTTCGGTTAAAGATATGGGCAGGGTAATGGGCGTAGCTAATAAAGAGCTTGCCGGCCGTGCCGATGGTAAAACGGTTTCTGAGGTAGTGAAACAACTATTAGGCTAACTACGCCGTAACTATTGTTGAGAGAAAACCGCGCTAACTATTTTTATAATTATAATTTTACAACATTTTAGACTGAAATTGAATTTGGTCTGATATATTTACAGTAATACTTACACTGATCATACTATGAATTTTGCGCTTAAAGAGGAAAAAGGATTTACTTATATAGAGGAAGGGCAGGGCGAGCCTTTATTGCTGCTGCATGGCCTTATGGGCGCTTTAAGTAATTGGGACGCGGTTATAAATGAATTTAGCGCTAATTATAGGGTTTTAATACCGGTATTACCTATATATGATATGCCTTTGTTAACAACAGGAGTCCGTGCGCTGTCAAAATTCGTACATAAATTTATAAAGTATAAAAAACTTAGCAATGTTGTTCTTTTAGGTAATTCGCTTGGCGGGCATGTTGGCTTGGTTTATGTGTTAGCACACCCGGGTTATGTAAAAGCTTTGGTGTTAACGGGCAGCTCGGGTTTGTATGAAAATGCATTCGGAGGTTCATTTCCCCGCCGCGAGAGTATTGATTTTGTGAGAGAAAAGGTGCGATACACCTTTTATGATCCAATTATCGCTACTGAGGAAATGGTGCTGGATATACATGCAATGATCAACGACAGGCATAAGGTTATCAGGCTATTAGCTATGGCAAAATCGGCCATTCGCCATAATATGAAAGATGAACTGCGCAAAATAACCATGCCGGTATCATTGATATGGGGCAGGGATGATAAAATTACCCCGCCCGAGGTAGCTGTTGAGTTTAACGAGCTATTGCCTAATTCGGAGTTACATTGGATAGATAAATGCGGCCATGCGCCTATGATGGAGCGGCCGGTTGAATTTAACCAGTACCTGAAGCAATTTTTAGAAAAAATAAAAAAATAGATATGCTTGCAATTGAGTTGATAGCTAACGCGATACCGCCGGTACACACTTCTGATAGTATACAGAAGGTGTTTGACCGTATGGCAGAGTTTCGTATAGCACACCTGCCAATTGTAAACGAAGAACAGTTTTTAGGCCTGGTGAGTGAAGACGACCTGATAGAGGAACCCGATTATAATTCGCCTATTGGCGCCATCGCACTTTCGCTGGTTAACCCTTATGTGCTGGAAGAGCAGCATATTTACGATGTTATCCGTTTGTTTTATGAGCGCCAGCTAACCGTGGTGCCTGTACTTAATATCAAAAAAGATTATTTGGGCTTAATATCTATTAATAGCATGAACGAGTACTTCGCCAAGCTTACTTCGGTATCAGAGCCGGGCGGTATTATTGTGCTTGAGGTTGATAACAAAAACAATTCACTTGCCCATATGTCGCAGGTGGTGGAGTCAGATAACGCGCAGATCCTGAGCTCATACACGCGCACCTTCCCGGATAGTACCCGCATGGAAGTTACCCTTAAAGTTAACAAGCAGGATATCTCTAACATCCTTGCCACCTTTCAGCGTTATAACTACGATGTTAAAGCCACCTTTAACTTTACCGATCATAATGATAACTCGATGGACCGGTTTGATTCGTTCATGAATTACCTGAACTTGTAAAACTTAAATACTTTAATCAATAAAAAACGCTAACCCATTTTACATAGGTTAGCGTTTTTTATTGTTTTTAGTGTTTGTAGGCTTAGTTATCATCCCTCGTTTTTACCCGTATGCCTATGCTATGATTCTTGTTGCTGAAAATATAAGTATATGCTCCTTTAGTAAAAATCACGTCTTCACTTGTTTGCTTTATCTTTTTAAATTCCTTGTCTTTAATTGTTGTGTTTTTTGCTTCAGTAAATACATCTTCGGCTATGTTAAAACTCATGTGTAAAGCTTCGTTCTTATAACAGTACAAGTAAATGCTAACATCATTAGCGTCCTCTAAACTATAAATATAAGCGTTGGTCTGCTCTATTTTAAGCATCCGGTCATATTTAAAACCTTGTTCTTCAAGAAACTTTTTTTGATTAGAGCAGGTTATGTTTTTATATAGGCGCTCTATTGTTACAGTTGGCATTTCTACTACATACTCCTGATCGTTTTGTGCATACCCTATGGCTGTAGAGAGCAACAGGAATAATAGCACCAAAGTTTGTTTGATTTTTTTCATTGTTTGCTTGTTGTTTTTGTTCTATTTTGGGTTAAATAAATAAAAAACAAATCGATAATAGAATACCCATATCCGGGTATATTCAGGTGTCAGCAGTTAATGTATTGCGTATAGCAGTATTATTTGAAACTATACTGCTGTACTTTATTTTCAAAGTTCGATATTCGTACTACAAATATGAAAATAGCAGTTTACGGCAGGCAGTTTAACGATCCATCGGTGTTCCCGTACATCCGCCAGGTGTTTGATAGTCTTGCACAGCATAAGGTTGAAGTTTGCATTCACCCCATTTTAAATGATTTTTTAAAGGGGAATGTTGATACATCTGCCTGTACACTATTAAACTGCACCGATCCTAACGACGTTGATGTTTTTTTAACCCTTGGAGGGGATGGTACGCTGCTGGATATGGTAACCGTTATCCGCGATTCGGGCGTGCCGGTTATCGGTATAAATTTTGGCAGGCTGGGGTTTTTGGCCAGCATCAATAAAAGTGATATTGCGGCAGCTATTCACGCCGTAGTAAATAAAGAATTTTCGTTGGATAGCCGCGAACTGCTGGTGATAGAATCTGAACAAAAAATATTTGGCGATAATAACTTCGCGCTGAATGATGTAACCATCCACAAGCGCGATGATTCGGCCATGATAACCACACATGTATCGCTGGATGGCGAATTTTTAAACTCGTACTGGGGCGATGGTATCATTATATCTACCCCCACGGGCTCAACAGCATACTCGTTAAGCTGTAACGGGCCAATTATCTTCCCGCAATCAAACAGTATTGCGCTTACGCCTGTTGCGCCGCACAATTTAAATGTTAGGCCTGTTGTATTGCCTGATACCAGCACCCTAACGCTTGATATTGACTACCGCGGCAATAACTACATTGTATCCTGCGATAGCCGTACCGTTATTGTTGATAAACCCATGCAGTTTAAAGTTTATAAGGCCGATTTTAAGCTCAACCTGGTGCGGCTAAATAATGAAAGTTACTTATCTACGTTAAGGAAAAAGCTATTATGGGGTTTAGACGCCCGTAATTATTAAATTTGCCTTGATGCCTAAATACATTGCTGCTTTATTTATCCTGTTCATTTCTTTAAATGTACAAGCCCAAACCTGGGAGGTAGGAGGGAGCGCAGGCATGGCAGGCTACATAGGTGATCTGAATGTTAATAACCCCGTAAAACCAAGCGGCGGTTTTGCAGGCCTATTTGTAAAACGCAATTTTAACCGGTACCTGGCCGCAAAACTCAGTTACAGCTTTGGGCAAATAAGCGGTGCAGATAGCACATCAGATTATCAGCAGTTTAGAGACCGTAACCTAAGCTTTACTACCCCTTTAAAAGAACTGAGCCTGGTTGCCGAGTTTAACTTTATGAGTTATATACCCGATGCGGGTAAAAACCTGTATACACCTTATATATATGCAGGCGGCGGCATTACCGCATTTGCGCCAAGGGCTATGTTAAATGGAAGCCAGATAGGGTTAAGGCAACTGCGCACCGAGGGGCAGGCCAGCCCATATGCAAAGTACACCCTGGTTTTACCTTTTGGTGCAGGTATAAAATATAATATTTCCGGTAAATGGACATTGGCAGCCGATTTAGGTTACCGTATTACCCGTACCGATTACCTGGATGATGTAAGTGGCAATTATGCCCCTGCAAGCGCTTTGCCCAATGCTACCGCTGTAAAACTTGCGGACCGCTCTGGCGAAAGAAACAACAATTATATAGGTACCCCCGGTACCCAGCGCGGCGATTACAGGCCAAGGGATTTTTACATGTTTGCTGGCTTTACCATATCATATACTTTTGTAACACAGCAGTGCTATTATTAAGTAAAATCCATTGCTATAAAATATTATATCTTAATATATAAAATAAACAGAATTAAATTTCGTTTATTAAAACTTTACAGTACATTTATACGTTTAATAATTACTAACCCAATTGTTTCACCTTAAACTGTACTATCATGGCCGAATTAAATTCAACCCCGGAAAAATCAGGAAGCAAAAAACGCACAAAAAGAATCGCCTTAAGGGTAGATCTTACCGCGATGGTAGATCTGGCTTTCCTGCTGATTACGTTTTTTATCATGACCACTACACTTACCAAGCCTAAAGCAATGGATGTAGCCATGCCGGTTGGTGATATACAGGGACCGGTACCCCAATCGCGTACCATGACTATTTGCCTTGGTAAAAACAATCAGGCCATGTATTATTTGGGTATGGCCGAGAAACCCATAATAGCCGCCACGCTTACCAACTACAGCAGCAGTGGCCTGCGTAAAGCCATATTTGACACCCGCAAATATGTGCAGCAAACCACCGGTAAAAGTATGCTGGTAATTATAAAACCGGCAGAAAGCTCCATTTACGAAAACCTGGTAACCACCCTTGATGAAATGACCATTACCAATGTGCAGCAATACGCTATTGCCGATATAGCACCAAAGGATATCAGTTTGTTAAAAGACAGGCAGGCATATTAAACGGCATAGCAATAACTCATAAAAGATAACTCATTATTTACTAACCCTTTTTTGCTGTAGCAGAAAAGGGTTTTGTTTTTTGTAACCCGCTTATAGTGAGTAATAGAATTTATTTATAGGCTATTGGAGATAATTATTTCTTTTTTGCAGCATACTAAAATAATACAAAGTAAGTTTTACCTTTGTCACCTGAAAAAAAGCGCATAAGTTGTTGAAAGCTTTGCCAAAAACGTTTCAAAAATTAATAAAGCAATAGGTGCAACAGTTGGTATGCAACTGTTAAAACCGTTCGGGAAATGAGTTATAAGGACCAGATAGATCTTCAGAAATTACCCCGCCACATAGCAGTTATTATGGATGGCAATGGCCGATGGGCTAAGGGAAAAGGCAAGTTAAGGGTGTTTGGCCATCATAACGGGGTGCTGTCTGTACGGGATATTGTTGAGGGAGCGGGTGAATTGGGTATAGAATATTTAACCTTATATACCTTTAGTGCCGAAAACTGGAGCCGGCCCAAATTTGAGGTTACCGCTATAATGGAGTTGCTTATCAGTACCCTTAACAAGGAAATTGCTAAGCTGATGAAGAACAATGTGCGTTTAAATGCCATTGGCGATTTAAACATGCTGCCGGGCAAATGCCACCAGGAATTAAAAAACGCTATAAGCAAAACAGCCGCTAATACCGGGTTGGTGCTTACACTTGCGCTGAGCTATAGCTCGCGCGGCGAAATTGTACATGCTGCTAAAGCTTTAGCAGCCAAAGTACAAAGCGGGGAATTGAACCCTGCCGATATTGATGAACAATTGTTTGAAGATAATTTATATACCGGCGGTATGCCAAACCCTGAACTGTTGATCAGGACGAGTGGCGAGTATCGTATAAGTAATTATTTGCTATGGCAAATTGCCTACGCCGAGTTGTACTTCACCGCAAAGCTTTGGCCCGATTTCAGGCGCGAAGACTTGTATGAAGCTATACTTGATTTTCAGAAACGCGAACGCCGTTTTGGGATGACAAGCGAGCAGGTAAACTAAATTTTTACTTTTAACACTTTTTAACAACTGTATAAATTATTTTTAGCCCACTAAAATATTCGAATGAATAAAGTTTTTTTTGCTCTTCTCTTCTCTGTTATAAGCACGGCAGCACTGGCACAGGTTAATGGTATTAGACCGTCGTCCGGATCTATACCTGCCGATAGTTTGAGCTATCTTAATCCAAAAGATTATATTATAGGTGGTATAACCGTATCAGGCGCCAAGTATTTAGATAAAGATGTATTACTTACCATCTCTAAATTAAACAAAGGCGATAAAATAAATCTTCCGGGCGAGGCTAACGCTAACGTAATAAAGGATCTGTACAAACAGGGCCTTTTTGATGATGTACAGTTAAATGTTACCAAAATAAATATGGATACCATTTACCTGGAAATTGCCGTTGTTGAGCGCCCCCGCTTATCGCGCCTGCACATAACAGGTATCCGCAAAGGCGAAATAGAAGACGTAAATAAAAAACTAAATGATAAAACAGGGAAGATTGTAAACGAAAACCTGTTAAGTACTACAACCGCTATCATTAAAAAACACTTTAATGAAAAAGGATACCTGAACACAACGGTAAAAATCACTCAAACCAAAGATCCCGGGGATGCTAATAGTGTAATACTTGATGTTGCGGTAGATAAAAAATCGAAGGTTAAGATAAACAGTGTTACGTTTGAAGGCAATAAGGCATTCACTGATGCTAAGCTTCGTAAGATGCTTAAAAACACACGTGTTAAAAAGTTCTATAATATATTCGGGTCTAAAAAATTCAAGCAGGATAAATACGAAGAAGACAAGCAAACCCTGGTAGAAAAAATGCAGGCCAAGGGTTACCGTGATGCCGAAGTTTTAGCAGATACCGTAACCAATCATGATGAGAAAACGGTTGATGTTAAAATAAAAGTTTTTGAAGGCCCTAAATATTACTTTGGTAACATTAAATTTTCGGGTAATGCCCAGTATCCTTCAGAAACGCTGGCGAAAATATTACAGATAGAAAAAGGACAGGTATTTAGCGAAGACGAGTTAAACAAACGTTTAACAGGGCCAACACCAAATAACGATGATGTTTTGTCTCTTTATTTAAACAATGGTTACCTTACCGTTAATGCCGACCCTGTACAAACAAGAATATATAACGATACTGTTGACCTTGATATAAGAATATATGAAGGCCCGCAATACACCATTAACCGTGTAATACTAAAAGGTAACGATGTTACTAACGATAAAGTAGTAAGGCGCGAAATAAGAACAAAACCAGGACAAAAATTCAACAAAGAATTATTGATACGCAGTGCGCGCGAAATTGGGCAACTGGGTAACTTTGATGAGCAAAAAACCGAACCAAGGCCAACAAACATTAACCCTGTGGATGGTACCGTAGACTTGGTTTACAATGTGGTTGAGAAACCATCAGATCAGATAGAACTATCGGGTGGTTTTGGTGGAGGCCAGTTAGTAGGTACACTGGGTTTAACATTCAATAATTTTTCGTTACGTAACCTGTTTAACCTAAAAGCATACAAACCATTACCAAAAGGCGATGGGCAAAAATTAAGCTTAAGGGGACAGTCAAGCGGCCGTACTTACCAAAACTTCTCGTTCACCTTCTCTGAACCGTGGTTGGGTGGTAAAAAGCCAATTTACTTTGCAGTATCAGCGTATACACAAGGTAGCTCAACAGGGCAGTACTACCCCAAAACAAGCCCTTACTATAACAAATTGCGTATAAACGGTGTTGGGGTAACATTAGGTAAGCGTTTAAACTGGCCTGATAACTACTTCCAGCTAAACTACTCGTTAAACGTTGACCACTATGACCTGGATAACTACGGCGGTTACCTGTTCCAAAACGGTACATCATATAACATTAAATTAACGCAGGAGCTTAGCCGTAACTCGATAGATATGCCGCTTTATCCAACATCGGGTTCAAATATCAAATTAACGATACAGGCAACTCCGCCATATTCGTTGTTTAATAGCATAAACTATAATATAGCTACACCAGAGCAGCGCTACCACTTTGTAGAGTACTACAAATGGAAGTTTGATGCACAATGGTTCCAGCGTATAACCGGTAAGTTGGTATTAATGTCGCAGGTGCGTTTTGGTTACCTGGGCCAGTATAACAAATTGGTTGGTCCGTCACCGTTCGAGCGCTTTAAACTGGGTGGCGACGGGATGCAGAGCTATCAGTTTTTACAGGGTACAGATATAATTGGCTTACGCGGTTATGAAAACTTCTCAATTGTGCCTGTAGGTTCAAACCAAAATGCTAATACAAACCAGGGTAGTGCTATCTACAATAAATACACAATGGAGTTAAGGCACCCTGTAATTACAGGCCAGTCTGCTACTATATTCTTACTTGGATTTGTTGAAGGTGGTAACGTTTGGGATAATTTTAGCCAATTTAATCCGTTTAACATAAGGCGCTCTGCGGGTGTTGGTGCAAGGATATTTTTACCGATATTTGGTTTGTTAGGTTTAGATTACGGTTACGGTTTCGACCAGATACCGGGCCAGCCTGATGCAAATAAAGGTCATTTCCATTTTACAATTTCACAAAGCTTAAGCGGAGGATTTAATTAAATTTGTACAGCAGTTTATGAAAAAGATAATTTTAATACTTTGTTTTACGTTTGCAGCCTGCACAGCAGCGTTGGCGCAACGCTTTGCATATGTTGATTCTGATTATATTTTAAAACACATGCCCGAATATGCTTCATCGCAAAAGCAACTGGCATCGCTATCAGAATCCT
>NZ_JBAZRC010000040.1:0-31101 GCF_041663085.1 Mucilaginibacter sp. | reverse complement strand
ATAAATACCTTAACCGTTTGCGCCGTGTTTGGGGCATTGTGAGTTCGTTTTGTGTGGGGATGAGGTATCATTATCACTTTGAAGCACCTATCGACTGGAATAATACCTACATTATTTGCCCCAACCATACCAGTAACCTTGATATTACCGCCATGAGTGTTCTTGTAAAAAGCAATTGCTGTTTTATGGGAAAGCAGGAGCTGCAGGAGGGGATAGTTACCCGCCTTTTCTTCCGTACAGTTGATATCCCGGTTAACAGGGAAAGCAAGATGGCATCTTTCCGCGCGTTTAAAACGGCTATGGACAGGCTGGAGAAAGGTATTACTGTAATTATATTCCCCGAGGCTACCATTCCAGATCATTACCCGCCCAATTTGCACCAGTTTAAGAATGGGCCTTTCAGGATGGCCATAGAGCTGAAGGTGCCCATTATACCGGTAACATCTGTAAATACCTGGAAAATTTTCTGGGACGATGGCAAGAAATATGGCTCTAAACCGGGTGTATGTGATATATTTGTACATAAGCCGATTGAAACGGCGCATTTAACGATTAATGATGCCGATGCCCTGCGCGACCAGGTGTACGACATTATCAGTAAAAAGATTGAAGAACATGACCATAGACAAACAAACGGTTGATAAAATAGCCCATCTGGCCCGCCTTGAACTTGCCGCAGGCGAAAAGCAGGCCATCATAAAAGACATGAACAAGATACTGGGCTTTATGGACAAGTTAAACGAAGTGGATACCACCGGCGTTGAACCCCTTGTGTACATGACTGCCGAGCCGAATGTTTTGCGCGAGGATGTGGTAAAACAGGAAATCACAACCGAAGAGGCCCTGCTAAACGCACCCGACCATGACGAAAGCTACTTTTTAGTGGAGAAGGTGATAAAATAGAGCCAAGAAGTCAAGACATAAGAGTCAAGACGAGGACAAAATCTTGATTCCTGACTCTTGATATCTTTTACATTAAAATAAGGGCAGAGTAATTGCTGTGAAACTTAATTAACAATTTGTAAATTTGTTATCATGACAACACTGACTGTAAATATCGACAATAAAAAATCTGAAAAAGCGATAAAAGCTGTTTTAGATGCGCTAGGTTTAGATTACAGTATAGATCAAAATTCAAGCAATACACAAAGAGCTTTAAATAAAGATGAGCAGCGCGTTTATAAGAATTTAAAAAGTTCGATAGGTCAAATTAAATTACACCAGGAGGGGAAAATCGAGTTGCGCGACGCTAAACAACTGCTCGATGAGCTATAAAGTTAAAACTACATCAACCTTTGATAAGGAAGTTAAAAGAATAGCTAAAAAACACAAGACGCTAAAATCGGATCTTTCAAAGCTGATTGATGAATTACTATTAAATCCTACAACAGGCACTGATCTTGGACAGGGGATTTATAAAATCAGGTTAGCTATTTCCGGAACAAACAAAGGGAAATCTGGTGGCGCAAGAGTTATTACATACGTTGTTTTTTTGAACAAAGTAGTTTACTTAGCAGACATATACTTAAAGAACGAACACGATACAATCGATTCTAATCTCATCATTCAACGACTAAAAGATGAAGGACTTATTGAGTAAAGCAAAAGACAAAATCTTGATTCCTGACTCTTGATATCTTTTATCTCTTCGCACTGTAACATTTCATACCACTTTGCTGTCAAAGTAACAAAAAACGGAACATGCCAACAGCTATCACAAAGCAAGAGCCTCTTATTATCATTAAAGATATCGGTCGTAAATACGTTATCGGGTCTGAAATTATCCACGCGATAAAATCGGTATCCCTTACTATTAATAAAGGCGAATTTGTGGCGTTGATGGGGCCTTCCGGTTCGGGTAAATCAACATTAATGAACATCCTGGGCTGTCTGGATACCCCAACCAAAGGCGAATACATACTTAATGGCATCAACGTTAGCCACATGACGGATAACGACCTGGCCGAAGTGCGTAATACCGAGATCGGTTTCGTTTTCCAAACGTTTAACCTTTTACCGCGTAACAGCGCTTTAGATAATGTTGCCCTGCCGCTGGTTTATGCAGGTATCAGCAAAGAGAAACGTAACGATAGGGCTAAAAAAGCTTTGGAGAACGTTGGTCTTGGTAATCGTACCGATCACCGCCCTAACGAATTATCGGGCGGGCAGCGCCAGCGTGTAGCTGTAGCAAGGGCTTTGATAAACAATCCCTCCATTATCCTTGCCGATGAGCCTACCGGTAACCTTGATACCAAAACATCAATAGAAATTATGGGCCTGCTGGAGGATATCCACGCAAAAGGCAATACCATTATATTGGTTACCCACGAAGAAGATATTGCTATGCACGCCCACCGTATTGTGCGCATGCGCGATGGTTTGGTTGAGAACGATTACGTAAATGAAAACATAGTAACCGTTAGTAAACGCGAGCCTGCCCCCGAAGCCGATATCAATCTGGAAAAATAAGTTTTGGAAAACTTAAAAACCGGTAACTTCTTTGGGCAAACCAATCAAACCATTAGCCTTGATTTTGCCACCATTACCGATACTGAGTACACCCATGATAAGGTAGACTGGCATTACCATGATACCGCCTATTTTACCTTTATATTAGATGGTAAGGTAATAGAGGGTAACAAAAAAGAGGTTTACAATTGCAGTGCCGGCACCTTGCTGTTTCACAATTGGCAAGACCCGCATTACAACATCAAACCAAAAGGCTATACCCGAGGCTTCCACATCGAACTACATGAGGACTGGTTTAACGCTTTTAAGCAAGGCCATGATAATCTGCAGGGCAGTTTTGAAGTCGCATCGCCCGATGTAAAATTTTTATTCTACAAGCTTTTCAAAGAAACCAAAATAAACGACGGCCTAACACCCCTGAATACCGAAGCTATGTTGCTGCAAGTATTAGGAGAGATGCAGGGCATCCGGCTTACTGATAGCGCGCAAAAGCCGGCATGGGTATCAACAATAAGAGAGAGACTGCATGATGATGTTGCCCGGAAATTTACACTGACTGAACTCGCCATTGTGTTAAATGTGCATCCTGCGCACCTTTCCCGCGATTTTTCCAAATATTTTGGCTGTAACCTGGGCGAGTATATCCGTAAAATAAGGGTTCAGCGTGCCTTAAGCCTGATGCCCAACACAAACCTGTCATTAACTGATATTGCACTGGCCTGTGGTTTTGCCGATCAGAGCCATTTTACACGTAGCTTTAAGGCGTTCAATGGCGTAAATGCCATGCAGTACCGCCAATTATTAAGCGGCAAACGTTAAATACGTTCTATTTTGCACCGGCCCAATACGGCAAATTTGCAGCAGATATTTAAAATATACCTATATATGAAACGCTTATTCCTGCTCACCGCTATATCCCTTTTTACTACAGCTACCCTTTTTGCACAAGTAGCCGATATTGTACCGGCCGACCCGATAACCCTTCCCATCCATAAAGCAAACATTGGCCGCATCATTTTCATGACGGATACCATCCCTGCTGCTAAATGTACCGAAGCTGACATTTTAAAAGAGCTCACGTTAACTTCTGAAAGTAACCTGAGCATGCGGGCTTTTATGGAGACCTCGTTAACCAATTACCAGCACCGGTTAGCGCCAAACTTAACGGTTGAGCAGCTTAACCAAGGCAATTACCAGTTTACTTTTTATGTAGACGGGAAACAGCTATACCAGGAAAATTTGCATAAAGGTGCAGGTTACGCCCGTAATAAAAATGGCCGCACAACCTTAGGCATCAAGTTGATCAGCACGCTGCACGAGGATATGTGGTCGAGATACCTGTTCACCCGTTTTATGGTTAGGGGTGGTGGCGAAGATGCGCTGACTACCGGTACTCATGTTATCAAAATAGAATTACGCCCTTATGTAAGCATCCCTGATGTAAAGGTGGGGGATATCATCGCACAGGGCGAACTAAAGGTGATTATCCCAATCATAGAGGTAAAGCATAAAGCCATCCAACCTATAGCCCCCAATAGCGGCTGGGCGGTATCGACAGAAACCTATAACAAGCAGCTGATAACCGATCTGAACGAAAAGATATTGCAGAACAAGTTCAAAAACATCAGCGGCGTTGTGGTAATAAAGAATAACAAACTGCTGATAGAAGAATATTTTAATGGCAGCGGGCGCGATTCACTGCACGACCCACGATCTGTAGGTAAAACATTTGCATCAGCTGTAACGGGGATTGCCATTAATGATGGATTCATCAAAAACGAATACCAAACCCTAAACCAATTTTATGATCTTAAAAAGTTTAAAAACTATTCGCCTAAAAAAGACAGTGTGACGCTAAAAAGCCTGCTCACCATGAGTTCGGTTTTTGATGCCAATGATAACGACGATGATTCGCCGGGGAACGAGAATAATATGTACCCTACACCCAACTGGGTGCAATTCGCGCTCGACCTGAAAACCGACAGCTCGAAACAGGCCTACGAAAGCTGGAATTACTTTACTGCCGGTATAGTGGTTTTGGGAGATGTTTTAAACAAGTCGGTACCCGGTGGGTTAGATAAATATGCAGATGCCAAATTGTTTAGGCCTTTGGGTATCAGTAAATATAAATGGGTGTATACCCCACAAAATGTACCCAGCACAGCCGGCGGCATCCAACTGCGCGCTGTCGACTTTGCCAAATTTGGGCAGATGTATAAAAATAAAGGCGTTTGGAACGGTAAGCAGATCATCCCGCAAAATTGGGTAGAAAAATCGTTCACCAAGCAGTTGGCCCTACCTGCCGATGTAGTTGGCCCTGGTTATTACGGTTACCTGTTTTGGAACAAAACCTACACCATAAACAATAAACCTTACGAAACCTGGTATTGCACCGGCAACGGCGGCAATAAAATATTTATTTTTAAGGATGTACCACTGGTTATAGTAGTTACTGCAACTGCCTACAACGAAGGCTACGCCCACGCGCAGGTTGATAAAATGATGCAGAATTACATTTTACCCGCGGTATTAAAATAACCCCGTTTAACACTTTAGCTCGGCCAGCCTTGCTACAAAATCGGCAAGGTAAAGGGCGTTCTCCGGGGTGATAGGCTTACGGTTACCGATGATGAGGGTATGTTCAAATATCTCTACCACAAAATCGGTCTCTTTAATGGCCATCATGGCGTCCCTAAACTCCTGGGTCATGGCAAGCTCGGTTTTGCGCTTATCGTCGGTAAGCACATAGAAGCGGTCGCTAAAGGGTTTGTCTTCTTTAAAATCAAGCTCAACCGGGAATATGATCTCGCGGATCTTATCAATTATGGTCTCTGTGCGGATAAACACCCGGCCAAAATTGCGTTTTAAATAGGCGAGGGCCCAGGGCTGGTACTCGGTATAGTGCCCGGGGTTTGGTTTTGGTGAGGCATGGTAAGTATCCATATCCACAAACAAAAGGTAACTGTCGCCGCATTGGTTTTTTATAGCGAATACGTCGCGCAAGTTAACAGCTTTGTGGTGGTTCAGGGCCTCAAACTGCTCCAGCTGAAAATCGATATAACCGGGTACCTCCACGCGGAATTCTTCTTTTAATGCCTGGTAAGTAGCCTCAAAAGCTTCGGTTTCGGTATCAGGCAGCCCTGTAGTGTCAAGTAAAGAGTTATTCATTGCAGTAAATAAAAATTCAGACTAACTATATGGTTGGATGTTACAGCTAAACGCAAATTCAGTATTGAATTTGTTACGTCTAAAACTAAATCCTAAATTAACTGTATTTTGCAGAACTAAACACGTTTGCAACAAAAATGAAAAAAATATTACTACCTGTTATCGCGCTGTTAATTACGGCGTTTGCATTTCAATCCTGTAAAAAGGCAAAAGTAGTTACGCTGACTAATGCCATTAATGTACAGGGCTTATTCTCATTAGATACAGCTGCCAATTGGTCATCATTGGGGATAAATTCAAGGGTTGCTGTACAGCTTGCCGAAGATGATATCAATAAATATTTTGCAGATAAGAACCTGCCTTACAGCATTGCCATCAACGTAACAGATACCAAGTTAGATGCTGCTACTGCTGCTGCGCAGTTTACTACAGCTAAAAACTCGGGCATCCATTTTATTATTGGCCCGCAAAGCAGTGCCGAGCTTGCTGCCATAAAACCTCTTGCAGACGCATCTGAAGTGATTGTGGTAAGCCAAAGCAGCACAGCAGGCAGTTTAGCCGTAACCGGCGACGGGATATTCCGTTTTTGCCCGTCAGACAAAATAGAGGGTGCAGCCAGTGGTAATACTATTTACAATAAAGGGGTAAAAGGGTTGGTAACCGTTGCCCGCGATGATGCCGGGAACAAAGGCCTGCAAACCGCTGTTGGTGCTGCATTTACAGCAAAGGGCGGCGAGGTTAACGCAGTAACCCCTTATGCCGCTAACACTACTGATTTTACTGCTGTTATAGCCGATATTAAAGCTAAAGTAGCCAGCCTTACTACAGCGCATGGCGAAGGTAATGTAGCGGTGTACCTGGCGTCATTTGATGAAACACCCGAACTGTTTAAAGCAGCAGCGTCCGAGCCTTCCCTAGCCGCTGTGAAATGGTATGGTGGTGACGGTATTGCTTTAAATGCGGTACTTATAGCTGATGCCACCGCGGCAGATTTTGCGATACAAACCGGCTTTTTTGCACCATCGGTTGGTTTACCTGCGGCATTGCAAACTAAATGGCAACCCGTAGCCGACCGCATAAAAGCCAAAACAAACCTGGATGTTGATGCATTTGCATTGGCCGCCTATGATGCGCTTTGGGCTATAGCTTACACCATTGAAGCTAACAATGGCGATGTAAGCAATTTTGCCAAACTGAAAACAAGCTTTGTAGAGCAGGCAAATACACACAAAGGCATTAGCAGCGATGCTGTGCTTGATGATGCCGGAGACCGCGCAAGTGGCACATTCGACTACTATGGTATTAGAAAAACCGGGGCTAAATATGAATGGTATCTGGTTGGAAAATCTGACGAATAGATAATTCGGTGATGGTGCCGAATTGGAAACTATTAAAAAAGGGAACCGGGCTTGCGCATAGTTCCCTTTTTACATTATACAAGCTTTCATTCCCACCACTTCGCGTTTTCAATCTGTTTGGCTTTTGCCGATACAGCCGAAGTACGATAAGCATCTCGTAGAGTTTGCCATCCGGCCGACAGGTATTTATCATTGGGAGAAAATTCGCCTGCGCCAATATCAAAGCCTTGTGAATTCGGGATACGGTAATCACCCCAGTTGCATCTTTTAACCAATTTGTTGTTGTGACTTACCCATTGGCCTACAAACTGGTTATTTGAATAACCATCGGCATTTTTATCAATATCGTCGTAGTGAACAATGTTATTTTTATCCGGATAAAAACCTGTGCCGAATGTCCCTTTAAATACACCGGCATGTTCTTGTGTTGCTGCTTCCGCCAAATTATAGTTGCCAATCAGCAAATATTGGCCTTTAATGCCTTTGCCTTTAAGTTCGTTATCTACCCCGTAGGATGTTTGTTTGTATTTACGGATATTTGTTATCTTAATAGTCCCGCGAAATTCATCGATGTTATTTTTAACCATCGATTTGCCGTAAACATTATAAGTATCCGGCAACGACGGATTTTTTGTTATGGAGATGATCTTTATGCGGATTCGCTGAAAATTATCACCAATAAAACCATATACCATGGCATTATCAGTTACAGTGAATAGCTTTGAATAATCATATCTGATAAACTTTTCTTTTAATTCTACGGAGGAAATATAAGTGCTGCTCAAATTTTCATTCCTGAATTTTTCAGCTTCGGTTTGCGCGAATGTGGATCCTAACCGGAAAGTAATTATTATAAGTGTGAGTAAAGCTTTATTCATTTGTATGGTTTAAATGAATAAAGCTAACCAATTAGCGCTAATATTTATAAGGTTCCATCTTTCCGCAGCTACAAGCGCAGTTATCATCAATAGCGCCCAGCTTTTTCAGGAAGAACTGGTAAAAGCCTATGCGGTCTTTCATGCTGTAATTATCATCGCCTTTGTTGCATTCCAGGTCACCGTTTACAATCAGTATGGTCATGCCAAAACCCGGGGTGCGGCCTTTTGCTTTATCTATGGCATTAGGCTGCCATTTACCAATCATTACATCATGTGCCGATGGTTTGTGGGTTTCGGGTGTCATCCAAAAATAAATAGCGGTTTTAAAGGCTACAACCGCATCGGTCTCTACCAGCCCGGGGTTATTTAATAGTACTTTCTTGTCGCCAAAAATACAATCAGATGCATAGCCATAGTTGCCGTTATAGCTTATCTGCATAGGGCCGCGGCCATAATATTTTTGCCCTTTAACAGGTGGGTACTCATCGCTGTCGCTTACGTAGTTCAGGCTGGTGTTATCCTCGTGTATCAGCATCAGGCCGTCGGTATAGCTTTCGTTACGGCCATGGCGGGTTTCGTGCGCTATCTGGGCAAAAAAGGCAGCCAGTTCGCGTTTGTTACCAGCGGCGTCTTTTTCGGTGCAAAAGTTACCGTAATCTACCGTATAGGTACTGTCCGGTTTTACTTTGGCCCATGCTTCGTTCCAATCGCCGTCCTGGCGCACTGTAACGGCTTTGCCGGTGCTTTTATCGGTGCGGATGAATTGGTATACCGATACCGCGCGGCGTGTAACCTGCACCTTTATTTGAGCCAGTTCGTTCACGGCTTTTATAAACGCCTGATAGGTGTAAAACTTGTCTCGCTCGGGGAACAGCGCGTTAAACTGCTGTTCGGTTAAAAATTTGGAGAAATCAGCCCTTGGTTGAGGCGCGGGTGGGGCTACTTTTTGCGCTGTATTGCCGTTACTGCATTTAAAGCTTAGTAATGCTAAAGTAAATAAACATATAAGTGCGGCCCTTCCGGATGATATTATGGGTTTCATATTTTCTAAATAATATATTTGAACAAAACACGATATGCAAGTTTAAGTTTAAAATTGCGTAATGTTTAATTTAACCACAAAGGGCCAAAGATTTATATATTTTATCAATTAAAAATCTCTGTGTACTTTGTGGCTAACCAAATTGCAAATCTTAAGTGTTCTATGTGGTTAAAAGCACATTGTGAACTTAAACGCTTAAATTGCTGCTATTGTTATGAAAATATATACCAAAACAGGCGATAAGGGCTATACATCATTAATTGGGGGTACGCGTGTGCCCAAGCATCACTTGCGTATTGAAAGTTATGGTACTGTTGATGAGCTGAACTCGTACATAGGCCTTATCCGCGATCAGCAGATAGGTGACCATGATAAGGATGTACTAAAACAAATACAGGACAGGCTGTTCACCATAGGCTCATCACTGGCCGCCGACCCTGAAAAAAGCCGAATGGTGATACCCGATCTTTATAACGAGGATATTGAGCTGCTTGAAAAAGAAATGGACAGGATGAATGAAACCCTGCCCGAGCTGCGGCACTTTATTTTGCCGGGCGGCAGTAATGCTATCTCGTTTTGCCATATAGCGCGTTGTGTATGCCGCAGGGCCGAAAGGTTGAGCGTTCACCTTGCAGAAGAAAGCACGGTTGACGAGAAAGTGAATATTTATCTGAACAGGTTGAGCGATTACTTGTTCACCCTGGCAAGAATGGTTGGATATGCCGATAAAATCCCTGAAAACCAGTGGATACCAAGGATATAAAAATATTACAAAAAAATATTGATAATCAATTTAAAAATATTATACTTTTGCGAAAAAGCAAAATTTACCACTTTAACATAAAAACATGTATTGGACACTTGAATTAGCATCGCACCTTGAAGATGCGCCATGGCCTGCCACAAAAGACGAATTAATTGATTACGCCATACGTTCAGGAGCGCCGGTAGAGGTTATTGAGAACCTGCAGGCACTTGAAGATGATGGTGAACCGTATGAAAACATAGAGGAGATATGGCCGGATTACCCGACCAAAGACGACTTCTTTTTTAACGAGGACGAGTATTAATACGCCTACATACTAAATAATTGAAAAGCCCTGCATGCAGGGCTTTTTTTTGCTGCAACCTCTTTTTGGAATGATTTTGGTATAGGTAGCCGTATATACATTTACTTAAACATAAAACATTACAACATGAGAGGCTTACTGTACATCATTGCTGTTATCCTGATTATAGGATGGGCATTCGGATTTTTTTACGCGGGTTCAGGTGGTATTATCCACATCCTGCTGGTTATAGCTATTATAGCCCTGCTTTTAGGCGTGATAAGAAGGGCCTGATAAGGCAGATAATATTAAAAACCCTGCTAAGGCGGGTTTTTTTATGCGTAAAACTTTTTGGAGTAACGCGGGTTTAATATACAGCATTAACTAAGAAAACATTAACTAAAAACACACAACACTATGAGAAGCTTATTGTACATCATCGCAGTTATTTTGGTGATAGGATGGATCTTCGGATTCTTCGTTAATCACGCAGGTGGCTTAATTCACATTTTACTGGTAATAGCGATCATCGCTTTATTACTGGGCGTGATAAGAAGGGCCTGATAAATAGATCGGATAAAGGTAGCCATCAGCTTAACGCTGGTGGCTTTTTTTGTTTATAAGTGCTTCGGCAATTATAATATCCTCGGGGAAGGTGATTTTGATATTGCTGTAAGATCCTTCTATCAAAGTAATGGCTACACCGCTTTGTTCTACAACAGAGGCATCATCGGTAAAAGTGTCGGTATAAGGTTGTTCATAGGCTTTTTTAAGAATAGCCGATTGGAAAGTTTGCGGGGTTTGCACCAAATAGATGCTGTCTCGGTTTAAACTTACAGATCCATTATCCTTTACCTGCCTTATCGAGTCGCGGCTTTTAACGGCCGTTACAGCCGTTCCGTTCTCTGCGGCACATACGTAGGCCTCATTAATGATATCGGCGCTTACAAGGGGCCGCACGGCATCGTGTACGGCAATCAATACATCATCGTCTGCAATACTATAAATTGCATTCTTGATAGAGTGGAAACGTGTTTGGCCGCCGGTAATTATTTTATGCGGAATAGTAAAGTTGTGTTTAGCACAAAGCTGTGTCCATAGCTCATGATAACTGCCATGTAAAGCCAAAATAATTTGTGGTGATGACTGGCTGTTATAAAACGCCCTGATGGTATGCATCAGTACTGGTTCGTCGCAAAGCTCAATAAACTGCTTAGGCAGCGCCGACTGCATCCTGCTGCCCGAACCACCGGCTACGATGATGGCATAGGTAGATTTCGGATTTCGGATTTCGGATTTCGGATTTGTGGGTTGCATGCGTGGCTAATTTACAATTTGATAACCAAAAAAAATGTCACTCCGGATAGGAATGACATTTTGTATTATAAATTCGAAATTCGATGTTAGATAATCAGCATCGCGTCGCCGTAGCTGTAAAAACGGTATTTTTCTTTTACCGCTACTTCGTAAGCGTTCATTACATGCTCGTAACCGCCAAATGCGCTCACCATCATCAATAATGTAGACTCTGGTGTGTGGAAGTTGGTGATCATAGAGTTTGCTATACTAAACTCGTATGGCGGGAAAATGAACTTGCTGGTCCAGTCGTTTGCCGGTTTTAATATTTTACCTGCAGATACTGCTGATTCAACCGCACGCATTGATGTTGTACCAACAGCACAAATGCGTTTTTTTCTTTCGATACCACGGTTAACAATATTAGCCTGTTTCTCTTCGATGATAAACTGCTCAGAATCCATTTTGTGCTTGGTCAGATCTTCCACCTCAACCGGGCGGAAGGTTCCTAAACCAACGTGCAGGGTAACCTCGGCAAACTCAACACCTTTTAGTTCAAGGCGTTTCATAAGCTCGCGGCTAAAGTGCAGGCCTGCAGTAGGGGCGGCAACCGCACCTTCATGTTTGGCAAATATGGTTTGGTAACGTTCTTTATCATCGGCAGTAGCCTTGCGTTTTATATATTTTGGCAGTGGTGTTTCACCTAATATCTCCACGTTACGGCGAAACTCTTCGTCGGTACCGTCAAACAAAAAGCGGATGGTACGGCCACGTGATGTGGTGTTGTCAACAACTTCGGCAATCAGTAAATCGTCATCGCCAAAATAAAGTTTGTTACCTACGCGTATTTTACGGGCAGGGTCAACCAGTACATCCCAAAGGCGAAGTTCTTTGTTTAGCTCGCGCAGTAAGAACACTTCAATGGTGGCGCCGGTTTTTTCCTTGTTGCCATACATACGTGCCGGGAATACTTTTGTATTGTTCAGGATCATTACATCCTGGTCATCAAAGTAATCTAAAACATCCTTAAATATTTTATGCTCAATTTTGCCCGAATCGCGGTGTAAAACCATTAAACGTGATTCGTCACGTATATCTGACGGAGAATGTGCAATTAATGATTCAGGTAAATTGAATTTAAATTGAGATAATTTCATGCTTATATATATGAATTTTCAGGGCGCAAATGTACGGATTTTTTGTTATTTTCCACGCCTTTTTTTGGCGTCGCATTACAGTTAATATTTAAATAGAAATTTACTGTAACTTAACAGCATTAACACAGTCTAACAAATACTGTTGGGGGTCGGGGCAAAAAACCATTATCCGGCAGCCCTGGGTTACATCAAAATAACGATATGATACTACTAAAACTTATCCGCGAGAGCTTCCTGTTTGCATATGATGCGTTAAGGCAAAATAAGCTGCGCACCATGCTTTCGTTATTGGGGGTAACCATAGGTATCTTTACCATTATAGCGGTATCATCGGCGGTTGATACTTTGCGTAACAACCTTCAAAAAAGCGTTGATAAATTAGGAAGCAACAGCATATACGTACAAAAGTGGCCATGGGTAGGCGAGGATAACTTCCCATGGTGGAAATATATGCAAAGGCCGGTACCAAAACTGCGCGATTTTGAACAGTTAAGCCGCCGCAGCCAAACAGCAAAAGCCCTTTCATACGAGATAAGCATTGATAACCGTACCGTTAAATACGAAAGCCATACGGTTGATGGTGCCCAGATAGATGCTGTATCGCACGATCATGATAAAACCTGGAACTTTAACTTTCAGGACGGGCGGTATTTTACCGATATCGAGTCGCGTACGGGTGCGCCGGTAACCATTATTGGTGCCGATATAGCCGACGCGCTTTTCCCTGGTGGTACAGGCGTTGGCAAGCAGATAAAAATTATGGGCCGCAAGGTTACCATCATTGGTGTATTTACCAAAGAGGGAAAAGATATGCTGGGCATCACCAGCGATAACGAGATATTGCTGCCGTTAAACTTTGCCAAAAACGTTATTGATATTGAGAACGAAAAATATAACCCGCAAATAGTTGTACGCGGCCAGGATAACCTGAGCGATGTGGAAGTAGAAAGCGAAGTGCGTGGTTTAATGCGCTCTATCCGCAGCATCCGCCCGGGTGGCGAGGATAATTTTTCGTTAAATAAATCCACTATCCTAACCAATCAGCTCGATCAGCTTTTTGGCATCATCAATAAAGGTGGTTTTATCATTGGTTTCTTCTCGGTATTGGTAGGCGGTTTTGGTATAGCCAATATCATGTTCGTATCGGTTAAAGAACGTACCAATATTATCGGCATCCAGAAATCATTGGGTGCTAAAAACTACTTTATATTACTGCAATTTTTAATAGAAGCAATTGCGCTATGCCTTATGGGCGGACTAATAGGCTTGTTTATTGTTTACCTGGGTACCTTTGCGGTAAAAGCTGTGGCTGATATACAGGTAGTATTGGATGCAGGGAATGTTATTTATGGTATTGGTATTTCTGTTACCATAGGCGTATTATCAGGTATTATACCGGCATACTTTGCCTCAAAACTTGACCCGGTAGAAGCGATACGGACGAACTAATAAACATTTGTCATGCTGAACATAGTGAAGCATCTAATCGCCGATATGCATTTAGGCGATTGCATAGTTTGCTAACAGATCCTTCGCTATCGCTCAGGATGGCAAGTAAATTAGTTTGTCATGGTGAGCCTGCCGAACCATTAGCATCTGTGCAAATCCTTCGACAAGCTCAGGATGACATTGTGGGGCAGACTGATAGTTTACAAATAATAATTCCCGCCGTCGGTTTTGATCTTGCCTGCGTCCAGCAGCAGGCGGATGGTTTGGATCTTTTCTTTTTCGGTGCCGAGCTTTAAAGATGTCATTAATTCGTCTATTGTGCGGGTGTCGGTACTGAGGAGTTGTACTATCTCGTTGGTGATATCATCAAATATCTCTTCGGCATTTTTTTGTCGGCGTTCTTCCAGGCAAACATCACACACCCCGCATTTACTGGCGTTGGGCTCGTCGAAATAGCTCAGCAGCATTTGGCTGCGGCAGCGTTTATGTTCGGCGTAGGCAAATACGGCCTCCATTTTTTTGCGGTAGGTTTCTTTACGCTGATCAATAAACACCTTATTAATATACAGATTATTGGCGTGCTGGCGCGATTTAAGCCAGGTTATCTGCGGTTTATCAGTTTGGGGCAGGTAGCTTAACAGGTTAAAATCCTGTAATTGCTGCAGGCCTTGTATTACCTGCTGGGTATTCATGCCGGTACGGCGGGCAAGGTCAAATTCCTTTAGGCGCACGTAATTCTCGAACGAGCCGCCGTATGACCGCAGCAGGGTTTTGATGAACGGATCCCAGCCCGGGTTTTGGATCTGGAAGTTATAAAGTTCCTCGTTCAATACCTCAAACCGGAAACGTGATGGAAGGAATACACTTTCGTTAAAAGCGAGGTATTCGTCCTGCTCTAAAAATTTAAGGGCATTGAGCGTTTTAATGGCATCCAGTTGAAAACGACTGCAAAAATCGCCCAGGTCAAGCTCAAAGCTCACCCCTTCGCCGGCCTCATAAGCCAGCTGGCAGTAATTGCCTAACTGGTGGTAAACCTGTTTAATCTCTGCCACCGAGGGGAAATTCTGGATGAATTTCTTTTCCTGCTTTATCCTGTCGGTAGGGTTGTATAAAAGCACCCCGTAAGCCCGTTGTTCATCGCGCCCGCCACGGCCCGCTTCCTGGTAGTAAGCCTCCAGGCTATCGGGCACATCCTTATGTATCACAAACCTAACGTCGGGTTTATCAATCCCCATCCCGAAGGCGTTGGTAGCCACTATAATTTGGGTGCGGTTATTTTTCCATGCCTCCTGTTTTTCAGAACGTTCGTCGGTAGGTAGCCCCGCGTGGTAATAATCGGCCTTAATATGGTTCTGCTGGTAAAATTTGGCAATTTCGAAGGTTTCTTTACGGCTGCGTACATATACAATGCCACTGCCGCCAATGCCTTTTGCCACGTCTAATAATTTACGCAGTTTATCTTCGGTGGTTTGTACCACGTATCTTAAATTCTTACGCTCAAAACTTTGCTGGTAAACAGTGCCGTTTTTGAAGATGAGTTTTTCCTGTATATCCTCCCGTACTTCGGCAGTTGCTGTAGCGGTAAGCGCCAGCACAGGCATATTAGGGTGCAGCTCGCGCAGGTCGGCAAGACGCAGGTATGACGGGCGGAAATCATACCCCCACTGCGAGATACAATGCGCCTCATCAACCGCGAAAAGGTTTACCTTCATGTATTTGATGCGCTCGCGCACCAGGTCAGACAGTAAGCGCTCGGGCGAGAGGTATAAAAACTTTACCGGGCCGTACACACAGTTATCCAAAGCGATATCCACCTCGCGCTTGCCCATACCCGATACGATGGCCATGGCTTCGATACCTTTTGCTTTCAGGTTCTCTACCTGGTCCTTCATCAGCGCGATAAGGGGCGATACCACGATACAGATGCCTTCCTGCGCAAGGGCCGGGATCTGGAAACATACCGATTTACCGCCGCCGGTTGGCAGTAAAGCTAAAGTATCCGTACCCTGCAATACCGAATTGATGATCTCTTCCTGCAACGGCCGGAAGTTGTCATGTCCCCAGTATTGCTTTAATAGCTCGCGTGGCGTCATTTACTTATCTATATACTATCTGATAAAGAATATCTTTTTTACCAGGAATGGAATACCAAATTTTTTTCTTTGGATTGTGGATAAAGTCGATATGGGCTTGGGCTGTATTTATTTTTAACTGGTTGTTATTAAGAATTATCACATTGATAAATGGATCGAGTTCGTAATTCTTAAAAAAAAATTTATCTTTCAACATCTCCTCTCTCGACCAATCCATATAATCAATATCATGATTAACTATTGCTCTTTTTATTTCGCCATTTTCATTAAAATACTCTTTCGTCCATATTAAATAACGATTGCCTTTATAGACCAAGATAGAATCCTCGGACTTTAAAGCAAATCCTGGATAAATGCGTCGAGCCATGGTTCTGGTCGCAACGTTTAATTGTTTATCGGTTTGTAACAAATAAACAGGTGACAATAAAAAGAAAAATACAATTGCTTTCATCCTAACTGGTTTCTACCAAAAAAGCCCGTCGTGCGGCGGGCTTTAATAATTTTATTTTAGCAGTCGGTGATCTTACTCACCCGGTCATTGCTTCGCTCGACCACCTTCTCTGCTGCGCAAAGAGGGTTACGCCGAATTTATTTTCTATCCTTAATATCAGTGTAGTTTTTATCGGTTTCGCCAACATAGATTTGGCGCGGCCGGCCGATAGGCTCTTTATTTGCTTTCATTTCTTTCCACTGGGCAATCCATCCCGGCAGGCGGCCTAAAGCAAATAATACAGTGAACATTTCTGTTGGGAAACCAAGCGCTGTATAAATGATACCCGAGTAGAAATCTACATTAGGGTAAAGCTTGCGCTCAACAAAATATGGATCACTCAAAGCAACTTCTTCCAGTTTTTTGGCAATCTCTAAAGTTTCATCGTTGATGCCTAATTTCTCCAGGATATCATCGCAGGCTTTTTTAATGATCTTGGCGCGTGGGTCGAAGTTTTTATAAACACGGTGTCCAAAGCCCATCAGACGGAACGGATCGTTCTTATCTTTTGCTTTAGAAACCCATTTATCAACGTCGCCGCCATCTTCTTTTATTTTTTGCAGCATTTCTACCACGGCCTGGTTGGCACCACCATGAAGCGGGCCCCAAAGCGCAGAGATACCTGCAGATATAGATGCGTAAAGGTTAGCATCTGATGAACCTACAATACGCACAGTAGATGTTGAACAGTTTTGCTCATGATCTGCATGCAATATCAGTAGTTTGTTCATGGCGCTTACTACAACCGGGTCTATCTCAATATCTTCGGTACGCTGGCCAAAGGTCATGTGCATAAAGTTGGTTACGTAATCGAGCTTGTTGCGCGGGTATATAACCGGATGCCCCAATGATTTTTTGTAGATCCAAGATACGATGGTGCTCATTTTGGCAATAAGCTTGATGATCTCTATGTTGATCTCATCGGCAGACAGGCCTTGTTTTAATGATGCCGGATTAAAAGCGGCTAAAGCACCAATTAATGACGATAATTGCCCCATTGGGTGTGAACCCGACGGGAAACCGTCAAAAAACTTCTTCATATCCTCGTGTACAAGGGTATGATGGCTTATCTCAAACTCAAATGCCTGTAATTGCTCGGCGGTAGGCAGTTTACCATATATCAGCAGGTAAGCAACCTCAATAAAGGTTGAGTTTTCTGCCAGTTGTTCAATAGGGTAACCACGATATTTTAGTATACCAACTTCGCCATCTAAAAATGTAATGGCACTTTTTGTAGCGCCGGTATTTTTATAGCCAATATCTAAAGTAACATAACCACTCTGGTCGCGCAGTTTAGAAATATCAATAGCTTTTTCGCCTTCGGTACCTTCTATAACAGGCAGATCATAGGTTTTATCACCAATTTTTAATTGTGCAGTTTCAGACATAGAAAAAATAGTATTTGCAACAAATGTAAATAAATCTGCGTATTAATAGCCTTTAAGATATATTTACTCTTTGTAAAATTCTTATTAAGTAAATATGTTGTTATTCCCAATATTGTTTGGTATAAATAAAAAACTCCCCCCGGTATATGTCTTTTAAAAATAGAGCGCTGCTTTTAATTGAAAACGACATAACTATTTACAGGCTTATATTACTAGGCTTACTAATAGCCAGCCCGGCATTGCATTATTTGTGTTATGATAACTCATACGACCCTATTTGGCTGCGTTTAATAAACTGTGCTTTTTGTTTGGCAACACTGGCCCTATCTTACGATAAAAGCAGAGTGTTTCTTAAAGCTATGGTATATGTCACCATAGTTTCATGCCTGTTTGTAAATAACTTTATACTCTTAGGTGTTAACGGTTTTGAGCATGTTTATGTTTTTAGTTCTATTACCATATTTATTGCCGTAACCCTTTTTTGCAAGCAACGGAGCGAGTTTGTAGGCGTAACCCTGTTAAATATAGCCGCGGTGGTGGCCGCTTATTATACTGCCCCAAAAGTTAACATTTCTGTAAACGTGTTAATTATATTATTGTGCATTTTTACGCTTATAGCTTATGTGTCGTTTTTGGTGGTGCTGGCATACAAAATGCAGTTTAAAAAAGCTGTTAACAATATTATTCAGCTAAACGAATCGCTAATAACAAATGCCGAAAAACTAAGGAATAGCCAGCAGCAGATGCATGCACTTATCAGCTCTATAAATGATACCATTTTTGAGTTTGATGAGAAGGGTACCTGTATAAATGTATGGTTCGGCCCCCAATCGCCGGATTATTTAAAAGCCGAAGATTTTTTGAATAAAACCTTGCTCGAATCTATCGGTCCGGAAAGGGCAAAACCCTTTTTAGAAGTTTATGATCATGTTTTAAAGTATAATAAAACTACCAGCATAGAGTTTCCTTCAGTTTACGGCGAGCCGGGCTGGTTTTTGGCAAAGGCATCGCCTGTAGTTGATGTTACCGGTAAATATATCAAACGCATATCTGTGTCTGTTACGGATATTTCTGAACAAAAGAAACATGCAGATGCCTTAACAGAGAACAAGAACCTGCTGCTGCAAGCCCAGGATATTGCCAAAACAGGCAACTGGTGGTATGATAGCGATACTCAAGAGGGTTATTGGTCGGAAAGCCTTTTTAAAATACTGGAGGTTGATAACGCTCCTGAAGGAACAGCCCGGTTTGAGTATTACATGAGCATGGTACATCCGGATGATACCGAAACCGCTGCAAAGTATCTAACCAATATCAGTTCAGTAACCGAGGGTAGCCTTGAACATAAATTCATCACCCCTAAAGGCAATTTAAAATATTTGCGTGTACTGCGTGGTGACCTATTATTAAATGAAACTGGCGGCCTGAAGCGGGTAGTAGGTATTATACAGGATATTACTGAAAGCAAACTGGCAGAAAAAGCTGTAAAAGTGAGCCAGGCAGAACTGCTGGAAGCCCAAACCATAGCAAAAATTGGTAACTGGAAATGGGACAGTACTCTAAAAATATTATCATGGAGCGATGAGGTGAATTCTATTTATGAGGTAGACGCCAACGTTGAATCTTCATCGCGCTTTGGTAAAACGTTGCTGCAATGTATCCATCCGGATGACAGGTATATAGTAAACCACCTGTTTAAAAGTGGGGATAACAGTGGTTCATCTTATGAATACCGCATTATTACCCCTAAAGGAAATATTAAGCATATAAGTGTTATTACCGGTAAATTAATGTACCGGGAGGATGGTAGCGTGCGCAAAATTATTGGCACCCTGCAGGATATTACCCAACGCAAGCAAGCAGAGATAGATTACCGCCGTACCGAAAACAAATACCGCCTGGTGCTTGAAACCATTAAACTTGCGGCTTTATCATTGGATGCCGGCGGCAAAGTGATATTCTGTAATAAATACCTGGCCAACCTGGTAGGGTATAGCCAGATGGAAATATTGGGTATGAACTGGATGGAGCATTTTGTGCCCGGCGAACACCGGGAAATATTGAACACATGGTTTAAAAATAACAGTATTAAAGCCCATTACGTAAACCCTATAGTATGCCGCAACGGTGAACTGCGTACTATTAGCTGGCAAAATACGGTTAGTTATGACGAGAACGGCAACATTAAAGAAACTACCAGTATTGGCGAAGATATAACCGTACAACAAAAGGTGAGGCAGGAACTGATAACGGCCAAAGAGCAGGCTGAGCGATCTTCTCATTTTAAATCGGAGTTCCTGTCTATCATGAGCCACGAAATTCGTACGCCAATGAACGCGGTAATTGGTACCACCAATTTGTTGCTTGAAGAAAGCCCAAAGCCCGAGCAACTGGAGTATCTGAACACACTTAAATTTAGCAGTGAGAACTTGCTTGCCATTATTAACGATATTTTAGATTATAATAAGATAGAGGCCGGGAAGCTGCAATTGAGCAACATGCCTTTTAATATACATCAGCTGGTACACAATATCAGGCAGTCGTTTTATTCAAAAGCGGTAGAGAAAAATTTGGAAATTGAACTGTTAGCAGATAGTAGTATCCCCGAATACCTGATGGGCGATCAGATACGCCTTGGCCAGATATTGATAAACCTTGTAAGTAATGCAGTTAAATTTACGCCGGAAGGGAAGGTAACTATCTCGCTCGAAAAGGAACAGGAGATAAGCAAGAACGAAGTATTGATAAAATTTACTGTGGCCGATACAGGCATAGGTATTGCTGCCGAAAACATGGCTATTGTTTTTGACCCTTTTATACAGGGGCCGCAAACCATTACGCACAATTATGGCGGTACAGGCCTTGGGCTTGCAATTACCAAGCGGTTGATAGAGCTTTACGGAAGCAGCATACATGTATTTAGCGATTTAGGTAAAGGCGCGAGGTTCACTTTTAATATACGTTTTGCAATGGCATCCCCAATTGCCGACATACAGCATGCCGCAACCACCGTTAATGACCTGATATTGCCACCGAACCTTCATGGTATGAATATTTTGGTGGTTGATGATAATAAAATGAACCTAATGATAGCCTCGAAGTTTTTGCGAAAATGGCAGGCAAATGTGGCCGAAGCTATAAACGGGCAAATTGCAGTAGATATGGTAAATGCAGGTAATTACGATATGATAATTATGGACTTGCAGATGCCCGTATTGGATGGGTTTGCGGCAACAGCCATAATCAAACAAAGCCACCCGGATATACCCGTTATAGCATTTACAGCCGATGCCATGCCCGAAACCCATAGCAAAGCATACGAGGCCGGCATATGCGATTACCTGACCAAGCCCTTTGTGCCCGATATGCTTTTTGAAAAGGTATCGCGGTATCGCAAGGCAATTATCCCGCAGGATGATCTGGACAAGTAGCACTTAACCTGCTTTTATATTCCTAATCTGCAAAAAACATATTCGTGTAGGCCCACTTTCCGATCTTTAAGACTTTTATGCACCCTGCCGCAAAGAGGGTTAGACTGCCCGTTTCAAAAATATTCTGTCTTTTCACCGTCATAAACAGCCCGTTTACCGACATAAACAGGCCGTACATCTAATACAGCCAAAATCGCTGTAACGTTTCTTAACTGGTGGCGTCATATGGGTGTATTTAAAAATTAGAAAAATAATAAAACACTCACAATCAAATAATAATAACATGAAAACTCAGTTTTTAACCATAGCAACCATCTTCACTTTAGCATTAGGTACAGTAACATCAACTTTTGCAGCCGTTAACAATAACAACAATGGCGAAGTAAGCACCACACTAACAAACGTTAGCAAAATCAACAAAATAGAATTACACGGAAACGTTGAACTGTTCGTATCTGACGGTACTGCTGATCAGGTAAAAGTTTACAACAAGTACTACTCAGAAAGCGCTTTGGTACAAAGCCAGAACGGTGTGTTACGTATATCATCATACACCGATAAAAAATTAGTGGTTTGGGTAACTGCTAACGATCTGCAAGCCATTGTAGCGAACGACAACTCAACAGTTAAATCATTCGGTACCCTGGAGAGATTAGATCTTGATGTAACTTTGAACAACACTGCAACTGCCGATTTGAACCTTGATGCTTACAAAGCAACCATCAACGTAAACGACCGTGCAAAAGCAAATATCAGCGGTACTGTTAATGATTACAACTTAACACAAGATCAATCTGCAACCGTTAACCACAGCAACCTTGCAGCCATTAACCGCAGCAAAACAGTAACCAATAAAATGGTAAAGGCAGATCAGGCTGAATTAGCTATCCTGTAAGCATTACTTTTGCAAAAGTTCAATATATATTTCTGGAAGCCATCAGTTCAACTGATGGCTTTTTTTGTTTTAGGGGATTGTCATTTGCCTTTTCTCGCGCAGGACGGAAAGGAGAAGCGTTCATGTTCACTGCCGTGAACGCTTGTGAACACTGGTAATTATCTGTTAATCAGTTGATTTTAAAATTGGCTACTGGCAAAATGTCGCTATCATTCTCATATTAATATTACTATGTCTAAACCTTTTGCAATCACTCGGCTCCAGCCGAGTGATTATTATTATAAGGCCTCCGGCCGCAAAATTTAGTTTACAGCGGCAAGATGCCGCCGAATAGTCGTCACTCGGCTGGAGCCAAGCGACTGCGAGTTAACTTTGCGCAGCAGAGAGGGGGGAATCTTTTACAAGCGATAAGAGTACACGCAAGTTCGTCACTTGGCAATTGTAAAAGATCTCTCCTCGTTCCTCGTTCGAGATGACAAGGAGGTTGCATAGTTGAAAGACGAAGCCCTGTCCCGGCTCCTGATTCTTACCTTCTCTCCATCCCTTCTGGCTTCAAAAAATTCTTCCCCCGTTCACCGTTGCTTTTTTAACATTCACCGACAATAACCCGCACTATGTCTAATACAGGCTGTTTCGCTGTAACGTTTACCCGTGCCAATCGTCATATCTATGTATTTAATAACACAACTTATAGTACTCACAATCAAAATATTAATAAAATGAAAACAACAATATTAACCATGGTAGCCGTAATGATTATGGCAGTGGTAACCACCAAAAACACTTATGCAAACGTTAACAATAATAACAATGACGATGCCAGCGTAACATTAACCCATATGGGCAAGATCAACAAGATCGAGATCCATGGAAATGTTGAACTTTTTGTATCAGACGGTACTGCCGACCAGGTAAAAGTGTACAACAAATATTACTCCGAAAGCGCTTTGGTACAAAGCCAGAACGGTGTGCTACGCATCTCATCATACAAAAACCAAAAATTAGTGGTTTGGGTAACAGCAGCCGACCTACAAGCCATCAGTGCTTATGATAATGCCGAAGTAAAATCATTTGGTAAATTAGAAAGACTTGACCTTGAAGTTAACCTGTACAACACTGCATCTGCCGATTTAAACCTTGACGCTTACAAAGCAACCATCAACGTAAACGACCGTGCAAAAGCAAATATCAGCGGTACTGTTAATGATTACAACTTAACACAAGATCAATCTGCAACCGTTAACCACAGCAACCTTGCAGCCGTTAACAGCAGTAAAAAAGTAACTAATAAATTTGTAAAGGCCAACCAAGCTGAATTAGCTATCCTGTAAATGTTACTTCTGCAAAAGTTCAAAATATATTCTCTGTAAGCCATTGCCACATGCGATGGCTTTTTTGTTTGAATACGGTTCTGCCTACCGGTTTTAAAACGCCGTCAAACGTCCTCAACCGGCTTAAGCCGAATATTTAATTTCCTCTTTTGCACCAGAATGCGGCAGAGGAGAGTCAAACTGCAAGAAAATCTTGTCTTCGCAAGATCTTCGGAACGAGGCCCCGCGCCCGTATGAAGGCAACGCAGAGTTCACGATGTGAGACCCTGCGGCGACGGAATTCTCCGCCATTTTCTGACTCTTCCCAACAGTTCAATTCACATCCTGTTCGGTATTGATACAGTATTAAAGGCCTTGTTTATTTGCCGTTATTTTGAACATCAAAAAACTTTTGCCGTTCACCGCCACTTTTCTGCCATTCACCGACAATATCCCGCACTGTGTCTAATACAGGCCGTTTCACTGTAACGTTTTTTCGTGCCAATCGTCATATCTATGTATTTAATAACACAACTTATAGTATTCATAATCAAAATATTAATAAAATGAAAACAACAATATTAACCATGGTAGCCGTAATGATTATGGCAGTGGTAACCACAAAAAACTCTTATGCAAACGTTAACAATAATAACAACGATGCAAGTGTAACCTTAACCAATGTGAGCAAGATCAACAAGATCGAGATCCACGGAAATGTTGAACTTTTTGTATCAGACGGCGCTGCCGACCAGGTGAAAGTTTACAATAAATATTACTCAGAAAGCGCTTTGGTACAAAGCCAGAACGGTGTGTTGCGTATCTCATCATACAAAAACCAAAAATTAGTGGTTTGGGTAACAGCAGCCGACTTACAAGCTATCAGCGCTTATGATAATGCCGAAGTAAAATCATTTGGTAAATTAGAAAGACTTGACCTCGAAGTTAACTTATACAACACTGCAACTGCCGACTTAAAATTAGATGCTTACAAAGCAACAGTAAATGTTAACGATAATGCCAAAGCAACTTTAAGCGGTAACGCAAACGATTATAACTTAAACTACGCACAGGCTGCCAACGTTAACCATGCAGATTTTATAGCAGTAAACGCTACAAAAAACCAAATGCCGGGCCGCGTTGCTAAAGCAAAACAAAATGAATTAGCTGGTTTATAATCAACTACCTTGCAAAAGTCTATCATATATCAAAAAGCCATCAGATTAATAGGTGGCTTTTTTTAATTTTACTGTAACTTAAAACCATAAATCATCGTCAAACGCTCAAAACAAACTATTATGAAAACACTAAACTTTAAAATATTACTGCTGGTAGCTGCCACATCTATTACCCTTTTCTCGTCATGCAGGCGCTTCAGGTGCGTAAAAGGTACGGGTAACGTACGTACCGAAACCCGCAAAATGACAGGCTTTACCAAAATAGATATATCAGGCGGATATAAGGTTACCTTAAAGCAGGATAGCTCGGAATCCATCTCAATTACTACCGATGATAACCTGTTTAAATATATACAAACCAATATAGAAGGCAGCACCTTAAAGCTACGCAGCCGCCGTAACATTTGCAGCAGTGGCGAAACTATTGTGATAATAGGGGTTAAAAACCTTGATAAAATAAGTGCATCGGGTGCTGTTGAAATAAGGAGTGATGGCCGTTTAACTGTACAGGACCTTAACTTCGATCTTTCCGGCTCTACCAAAATTGATATGGAGCTTTATGCAGGCCGGGTACGTACAGATGCCAGCGGCTCAACAGAAGTGTATCTGAAAGGGCAGGCTGCATCGCACGAAGTTGACCTGAGCGGATCAGGTAAGGTTGAAGCGCTTGATTTTGTGGTAGGTAAATACAAGATCGGCACATCGGGCGCCAGCGAGTGCAAAATAAACGTATTAAACGAGCTGGATGTACATACCAGCGGCGCATCAGATATCCAGTATCGTGGTAACCCAACAAAGGTAAACAACGATCAATCAGGCGCTTCATCGGTAAAAAAGATAGATTAAACTTAAATTTTTTTAATGAAGAGTGTAACAAATGACGGCCAAAAGCCGTCATTTGTATTTTAAAAACATACTTAACCTCATCATGAAAAAGTTTAAAAAATGGATGGCGTATATCGTCATTTGTATAGCCCTTGTAATTGTGGCGGCTATATCATATGTTACCCTTGCCCTGCCAAATGTTGGCAAACCTCAAAACATTAAAGTTGAATTAACCCCGCAGCGGATAGAACATGGCAAATACCTGGCAAACCACGTTGCTGTATGCGTTGATTGCCACAGTACCCGCAAATGGGATATATTTGCTGCACCGATAGACACAGCGGTGTTAGGGGCCGGCGGCGAGAAATTCGATGCTCGTGTCAGTTTCCCCGGCGAAGTATATGTGCCTAACATTACACCGGCAAACTTAAAAAGCTGGACGGATGGTGAGATATACCGGGCAATTACTACAGGTGTAAAAAAAGATGGCTCGGCCATATTCCCGATCATGCCATGGCCATCATACTCAAAGATGGATCCGGAGGATGTTTATGATATCATCGCCTACATCCGCACCCTGCAGCCGCATGAAACCAGCTACCCAAAACGTAAGCTCAATTTCCCGCTGAACATCATTGTAAACACCATGCCTAAAAAAGCAGAGCCTGGCAAAAAACCAAACGAGCAGGATACCTTAGCATACGGTGCCTACCTGGTGCAGAGCGCGGCCTGCCGGGATTGCCATACCAAAGCCGATAAAGGCGCCCCAATACCGGGAATGGAACTTGCAGGTGGCAACGAATATGGCCTTGGCGGTGGTGCATTAGTGCGGGCATCAAACATAACGCCCGATAAAGAAACCGGCATTGGTAACTGGAGTAAAGAGCAGTTTATAAGCCGTTTTACACAATATGCCAATGGCACCGCAAAACCAATAGCGGTTAAACCGGGGCAGTTTCAAACAATTATGCCCTGGTGGAAATATGGCGGTATGACTACAAAGGACCTGGGCGCTATATATGCTTACCTTAAAACAGTTAAGCCGGTAAAAAACAGTGTGGTTAAATTTCAAAACAAGCAGGGCAGCTAATTAAATTCAAAAATAAATTCATACTTTTGCGCCTCGAATTTTGTACAGCCAAATGGTTGTATCTTGGACAAAGAATAATTTAATACCAGGTAAAAAAGATGAATATATCACAGGAAAAAATTGATAACCTGAATACAGTTGTTAAGATCAACATCGCCCCGGAGGATTACCAGCCAAGGGTTGAAAAAGCAATGAAAGACCATGCTAAGAAAGCAAAAATGCCGGGTTTCCGCCCGGGTATGGTGCCTGTTGCGCATATTAAAAAAATGTACGGTAAAAGCATTTTGGTTGACGAGATCAACAACATGCTATCTGATACTTTAAATAAATATTTAGACGAAGAGAAGCTTGAAGTATTAGGCCAGCCTTTACCTAAAGTAGATGACAGGAAAGAATACAACTGGGATTTTGCCGATAACTTTGAGTTTAACTACGAAGTTGGTTTGGCGCCTGAGTTTAATATCGATTTTTCATCAAAAGATAAACTTACCCAGTATGTGATAAAAGTTGATGACGAAACATTAGCATCACGTATCAAAAATATCCGCCGTAGCTATGGCAAAATGACAAATCCTGACGTATCGGCAGACGATGATGTGCTTTATGCCGAATTAGCACAGCTTTCTCCGGATGGTTCTGTTTTTGAGGATGGAATAAACAATACCGCTTCGGTACGTTTAGATCAGATCCAGGATGCGAAGATTAAAAAATCGCTGATCGGTTTGAAAAAAGGCGACGAATTGGTGTTTGACATCAACAAAGCTTTTGATAACGATGCAGCTAAGGTTGCAGGTTTATTAAAAATTGAAGAAGATGAAGCGGCTGAATTAAAATCGAACTTTAAGCTAACGGTTAAAAACGTTAACCGTTTAGAAGAAGGCGATTTGAACCAGGAGTTCTTTGATAAATTATTTGGTGAAGGTGTTGTAACCGACGAAGCCGGTTTCAAAGCTAAAATAACCGAAGAGTTAGAAATGATGATGACCCAGGATGCCGAGCGCAAACTGCAGGACGAGATTTATAACTATAGCATTGATAAGGTAAGTTTTGAGTTGCCAGACGCGTTTTTAAAACGCTGGTTAAAAGCAACCAACGAAAAACTGACCGACGAAGAGCTGGAAGGCGGTTATGCCGATTTTGCTAAAAACCTGAAATGGACGCTTATTGAAAATAAGCTGATGAAGGATAATAACATTGATATTAAATACGAGGAAGTATTTGAATTTGCAAAAGGCAGCTTAGACCAACAGTTTAGGATGTACAGCCCGCAGGCTTTAACAGATGAGCAACTGGGCCAGTACACTGTACAATACCTGCAAAACAAAGAGAATGCTAATAAAATATTTGAACAGGTAAAAGCACTTAAGGTATTTGATTATATTAAGAGTGTTATTACGCTTGATAAAAAGGAGATTTTATTTACCGATTTTAACAAGCTTACTGCATAATAACAGTAAACGTTTTAAATATATTTCACCAAAAGCATTTGCCCACAGCAAATGCTTTTGTGTTATAAGAGCAATAATTTTTACTTTCATCAAACTAATTAGTACAAAATCTATTCAACTAAAAACTATATTTATCGCGGGCAACCGCCCGTACCACAACAAATAAAATACATACACATGAACAGTAATCCAGATAAAAACGAATTCCGTAAATATGCTGTTAAACACCACCGTATCAGCAGCACCTATGTAGATAGATTTATTGGCGGTGTAAACCGCAGCAATGCCCCGCAAGGTATTGTTACCGGTGCCGGTATTACCGGTATGACGCCGTATATCATCGAAGAACGCCAGATGAACGTAGCCCAGATGGACGTGTTCAGCCGTTTGATGATGGACCGTATCATTTTCCTTGGCGATGCTATTTATGAAAATATCGCAAACATTATTCAGGCTCAGTTGCTGTTTCTGCAGTCGGCAGATAGCAAACGCGACATCCAGATCTATATCAACTCTCCGGGTGGCTCGGTTTACGCCGGTTTAGGTATCTATGATACCATGCAGTTCATCTCAAATGATGTAGCCACCATCTGTACAGGTATGGCAGCATCAATGGGTGCAGTGTTATTGGTAGCAGGTACAAAAGGTAAGCGCGCGGCTTTACCACATGCAAGGGTAATGATACACCAGCCATCAGGCGGTGCGCAGGGCCAGCAGTCGGATATCGAGATCACTTACCACGAGATCACGAAACTGAAAAAAGAGCTGTACCAGATCATTGCAGACCATAGCGGTACTGATTACCAAACCGTTTGGGATGCATCAGACCGCGACCATTGGATGATTGCCGAAGAGGCAAAAGAATTTGGTATGGTTGATGAAATTTTAAGAGCAAGTACAAATAAATAAGTATAGCATAGCTTAACAAAACCCTCGTTTAACTGTTGAGGGTTTTGTTATAAACCATCAAATACTTATTTTTGATTAAACCATAATTAAAATGAACAAGAACAGCAAGGAGATCAGGTGCTCGTTTTGTGGCGCAGGAAAACAGGATTCCCTGATGCTGATTGCGGGGCTCGACGCACACATTTGTGATAAATGCGTTGACCAGGCAAACGAGATACTGGCAGAAGAGCTGAAGGTACGTAAAGTAAAGGCCTCGCCTGCGGTACCTGCTATGCTGAAACCGGCCGAAATAAAAGCTCACCTCGACCAATACATCATCGGGCAGGACGATGCCAAAAAGGTATTGTCGGTTGCCGTATATAATCACTACAAAAGGTTAAACCAGCGTATTGATAAGGATGAGGTAGAGATAGAAAAATCGAACATTATTATGGTAGGCGAAACCGGTACGGGTAAAACCTTACTGGCTAAAACACTTGCTAAGGTCTTAAACGTTCCGTTTTGTATTTGCGACGCTACTGTATTAACAGAAGCAGGCTATGTAGGCGAGGACGTAGAAAGTATACTGACCCGCTTACTGCAATCTGCCGATTATGATGTAAACACTGCCGAACGCGGTATCGTTTATATTGATGAGGTTGATAAAATTGCCCGCAAAAGCGATAACGCATCCATCACCCGCGATGTAAGTGGCGAAGGTGTGCAGCAGGCATTGTTAAAGATACTGGAAGGCACCATGGTTAACGTACCACCGCAAGGCGGCCGTAAACACCCCGACCAGAAGATGATAACGGTTAACACCAGCAACATCCTGTTTATTTGCGGCGGCGCGTTTGATAGCATCGAGAAAAAGATTGCTAACCGCCTGCGTACGCAAACCGTTGGTTACAAAATGAAACGCGACGACAGCGAGATAGACCTTAAAAACCTATACAAGTACATCACCCCGCAGGATCTGAAATCTTTCGGTTTGATACCCGAACTGATAGGCCGTTTACCGGTATTAACATACCTGAACCCGCTTGACCGCGAAGCGCTGCATAACATCCTTACCGAGCCTAAAAACTCGCTGCTTAAACAGTACAAAAAACTGTTTGAATACGAAGGTGTGAAGCTGGAGTTTGACGCCGATGTGCTTGATTTTATTGTTGATAAAGCAATGGAATTTAAACTGGGCGCACGTGGTTTGCGTTCTATTTGTGAGGCTATTATGATTGACGCTATGTTCGAGTTTCCATCTAAAAAAGATGTGAAACGTTTAACAGTAACGCTGGAGTACGCACTGGACAAATTTGAAAAATCGGACCTTAAAAAGTTAAAGGTAGCTTAACAGTAATTTGATAATATAAAAGTATTTTCGTATATTACACACTAACCCTGGTGAGCAGCCGGGGTTTGCTGTATAAAAAGGTTTTTAAAAAGCCTGTTATACATATAAATACACACAAAAAAGAGGAAAAAAAAGATGAACGAAGAATTAGACGTAAAGAAAGACGAAAACACAACCCCGGCAAAAAAGACAAAAGAAGTACAATCACCGGTAAAATCAGGATTAAAAACTAAAGAAGCCATTGTAGCCAACTGGCTGCCGCGTTATACCGGCCGGCCGCTTAATGCTTTTGGCGAATATATTATACTGACCAACTTCTCTAAATACCTGCAGCTGTTTTCGCAATGGCACGATAATGCACCCATCATGGGGCTTGATAAGCCTATGCAAAGCGTTACCGCCGATGGTATTACTATTATTAACTTTGGGATGGGTAGCTCGGTAGCGGCAACAGTAATGGACCTGTTAACCGCCATACACCCGCAAGCTGTGATATTTTTAGGTAAGTGCGGAGGTTTGAAAAAGAAGAACAACGTAGGCGACCTGATATTGCCCATAGCGGCCATCAGGGGCGAGGGTACATCAAACGATTACCTGCCTGCAGAAGTGCCCGCATTGCCTTCATTTGCCCTGCAGAAAGCCATATCAACCACCATACGTGATAACGCACGCGATTATTGGACAGGAACCTGCTACACCACCAACCGCCGCGTTTGGGAGCATGATAAGGACTTTAAAAAGTATTTAAAAGAATTACGTGCCATGGCCATTGATATGGAAACCGCTACCATATTTACAACCGGCTTTGCCAACAAGATCCCGACTGGTGCATTGTTGCTGGTATCTCA
>NZ_JBAZRC010000039.1:0-31581 GCF_041663085.1 Mucilaginibacter sp. | reverse complement strand
AAATCGTAAGGTGCACCTATCCAATAAGAGTTCCATGGCCTGTTACTGCTTATATCCACCCCACTGCCTGATTGGGCAACGCTTGTTTTGAATAAAAAAACACTAAGAACAAATAGTATTAAAGTAAAAATGTATTTCATTTAAAGGTATTGTTGGTTTACGGTAAAGCCCGAAGCTACATCATACTATTGATCATGCATAAGGCTAATATTGGTTAGTGCTAATTTAGCTAAATTGTTTTAGCCAACTATGCCTTACTATACCTTTTTATTTTTTCCAAATTAATTTGCGTAACTCAAGAGTTACATATATATTTGAGTAACTTAAAAGTTACCTATCATGGAAAAAGTGATTCAACATCAATTATTTTATCCTCACCCGCCCCAGGCGGTTTGGGAGTACCTCACCGATGCAGAGCTAATGGCGCACTGGTTAATGAAAAGCGATTTTCTGCCCATTGTAGGGCACGAATTTAAATTTAAGGCGGGCCCAATGCCCGAAATGAATTTCGATGGGACTTTCCACTGCAAAGTGTTAGAGGTTGTGCCGCTTAAAAAACTGGTTTACTCATGGCAGTTTGGCCCGGGTACCGGTAAGGTAACCAACTCGGTAGTGACATGGACGCTGACGGAGAAAGATAATGGCACCGAATTGTTGTTAATACATGACGGGTTTAAGGGAGCGGCTTTTATGAAGATGTTCAACTCGATGAACGAGGGCTGGTTAAAACATATCACAAAAATTCTGACCATACTTAACAACGCAGCAAATGGGAGCACACAAGCTTGATGCATTCCAGGTGATTGCCGACCCAAGTCGCCGGCAAATATTGCACCTGCTCTCTGAGAACAGCCTGACCATTAATTCACTGGCCGATAATTTTGACATAAGCCGGCCTGGCGTTTCCAAGCACATAAAGGTGCTTCATACTGCAGGTTTTATCTCTATCGAGGATATTGGCCGCGAAAGGCACTGTATACTTAAAGAAGACGGCTTTAAAGAATTACAGGAATGGTTAGCGTATTACGATACCTTTTGGAGCAGTAAGTTGAAAAAACTGGAAAATTTATTAAACGAAAAGATGAATAAAAAATAAGAAATTATGGAAAATCAGGATTTCACCACAACTATTTTGGTAGACCAATCACCAAAAGAAGCTTTTGACGCCATTAATAACGTTCGCGGATGGTGGTCAGAAAATATTGAAGGCGGTACAGAGAAATTGAATGATGTATTTACCTATAGAGTTAAGGATCTTCATCAATGTACCATGAAATTAACAGACGTTGTGCCCAACAAAAAAGTGGTTTGGCGGGTGTTGGATAACTACTTTAATTTCACTAAAGACCAAAGCGAGTGGATAGGTACAAAAGTTAGCTTTGAGATAGCTGAAAAGGATGGACATACACAGATCCGGTTTACACATATAGGCTTAGTGCCAGCACATGAGTGTTACAAGATATGTGAGAATGCATGGACAGGCTATATACAAAACAGCTTACGCGACCTGATCACTACAGGCACAGGGCAACCCAACCCGAAAGAGTAATTACCAACGTATTATATAACCAAAAGGGCCGACCGAAAGGAGCTGCCTTTTTTGTTAATAATTACCTGTATTTAATAAATAGCCATTTAATGCATCTGTAGAATTGTTGCTGTTATGTAAAGATAAATCTTTGCCTTATAAATGACCGAGCGGTCATTTATATTTGCGCATCAATTCTATTATGTCAAAAGGAGAAAGCACTAAACAAATGATTATTGAACGGGCCACTCCCATCTTTAATAAGAAGGGGATCTTCGGCACATCAATGAGCGATATTATGGAAGCTGCAAAGTTATCTAAAGGTAGCCTGTATGTACACTTTGAGGACAAAGATTCGCTGGCATTTGCTGTGCTTGAATATAGCCTGGGCCTGCAAAACAAAAAGCTTAGTACCTCAATGGATCACATTGATGATCCTTACCAAAAGCTATTGGCCTACCTGGATGTTTACCGCGACCCCATGAACCCTACCGTACCCGGCGGTTGCCCAATGATGAATTTTGGTATGGAAGCCGATGATAACTTCCCTTTGGTAAAAGAACGGGTAAACAGGGCTATAGAAATGCGGCATAAATTCCTGAAAGAAATCATTAAAGACGGAATACATAAGGACATTTTTAAACCCGACTGGAACTATCAGGAGTTTGCTACAGTAATGTTTGCCCTGGTACAAGGCGGCATTATGGTTTGCCGCATTGCCGGGAGCAGTGCAAAAATGGCAGCCATCATAAACCAGCTTAAAAGCCTGATACAGGCACAGCTTATCAAAAAATAAAACTCAAAAATTTACTATATATAACATAATGAACGATCAGACCGAAGAACTTATTGAGGAGGCTCCTAAATCCAATACCATTACAGAAAGTAACCGTAAAAGGGCAACTATCCTGGCATTCGCCCTTGTTCCGCTTTCGGGCCTGGCTACAGATATTTATCTGCCATCGTTCCCCAATATGGCCTTGTCATTTAAAGTGGGGCCATCAAGTATACAGTATACCATTATTTGTTTTTTATTGAGCTATGGTATTGCCCAACTATTTGTAGGTTCTATTATCGATAGCTTTGGCCGCTACCGCATCAACCTGGCATCGCTGCTGGTATTTGCCTTAAGCAGTTTTGTAATTGTTTTTACTACCGATATCCACATTGTTTATCTGATGCGGGTGGTACAGGGTATAACCACGGCCTTTATTATTGTAGGTAAGCGGGCCTTTTTTGTTGATGTTTATACCGGCGAAAAACGCAGGCATTACACCAGCATGTTATCTATTGTTTGGGCAACAGCGCCGATACTGGCACCATTTTTTGGCGGCTATCTTCAAAAAAGCTTCGGCTGGCAATCCAACTTTGTTGTACTGGGCATCTATGGCGTGGTTATGTTTTTGTTAGAGCTCATCTACAGTGGTGAATCTATCAATGTAAAACACCCGTTTCATCCTAAGGCTATATTTAAAGTGTACAGTACGTTGATCTCATCGGCTGATTTTACTTTTGGAATAGTTGTTTTGGGCGTATGTTTCGGTACCCTGATGATCTTCTCTATGTCGGCACCGTTTATTGTTGAACACCTGTTCCATCTATCATCTGTTGCAACAGGCTATTGCGCGTTGCTATCGGGTACATCCATTTTTATTGGAGGCATTTTAGGTAAAACCTTAAAATTTGGATCGCTGTCAAAAAAACTTATCCTGGCTAATATTACACAACTGGTTTTAATTGGGCTAATGTATGTTCTTACCCCCGTTTACACCAGCCTGCCGTTCCTGATGATGTTTGTAGTATTGATCAATATTATTTGCGGGTTTATTTATAACCTGTTCTTTACCTATTGCTTAACCCGGTTTCCGCTAAATGCAGGTGTTGCCAGTGGTTTAACAAGCGGAGGCTCATACCTGGTAACATCGTTTGTCACCTCGGTATTATTTGGTTTTATAGCTATTAAAGATCCCTCATCCCTCGCGTTAGGATACCTGGTGTTTGGCTTGCTTATCACAGGGTTACTACTATTCCTGCGTAAGAAACTGGCATACTGATATCCAAGTCGCTAATTGGCCGCCTATATATTAAGTGGCCTTTTCTTATTATGGCATTTAGTTAAGATTTGTTAAATCTGACATGTTATAATGTTCTATCGGGTAAATTGGCAGCAATGAAAACACTAATTACCTTATTGCTTTTACTCTTTAACTGCACTGTTTTTTCACAAACCGTTTTAGTAAAAGGGGTGGTTAAAGACACCCTAACCCATAGGGATGAGTTCTTACCAATAAGAGTCATATTGAATGACACCATAAGCAAGCAAATTCATGCAATGTATAAAACGCTTGATAAATTACACAAGCTCCATACAAAAAGCGGTAGTGATGAAGCATCAAAATTGTGGACGGATAGTCAAGCTCAACTGATGGCATTATTTAAAAACACCAACTATGTTGTTATTCCTAAGAAAAACGGGGAATTTAAAATAAAAGCTAAACTAACTGATAACTTGATATTTACATCAAATAGCTTCATCACCCAAAAACATGCAGTGTCTGATCTTATCAAGCAAAAGGTTATCAGCATAAAAATGGAGCCTGAAGTGTGTACCCCCATAGAACATTGCGATGAAAAACGCCGCATCCACGTATTTATTGCAGAAAAAATAGCCGTTAAAAGAGTCGATTTGTACTATTGCAATTACGTTCATATAATTGATGGCCGGTACGAATCAAAGTATAAGATAATTAAAAACATGTATGGCGATTATAAAGGCGATACGATAAGCTTTGTAGCATTTGATCATTATGGAACGCCTCCATTTTCTAAATATAAGTATGTGATGATTTTTGTAAATGAAGGTTGCGGTAAATTTACTCACGAAAAATATCAGTTTTTTGATGTTTACCCAACTGCAGATGGCAGATGGGCAAGCCCAGGTGATCCTTACAGGTATGACCAGAAACTTGTTAAAAAAGTGCCGCCTGTTAAACTATCATTTAAAGATTCTCTTTCATTTGACGTTTCTAATGAATATCCACACATTATTAATAAAGAGTACCCCGAGCCATACTTTAAGATTGAAAACGGTAGAGCTTTCCCGTTAACAGGTGCTTATGCCGAAGATCTTTTTGAAATAAAAAAGAACGGGGTATTAAAAGCAATAGGGTACAATTTAGAATAGTCGAAGCGTTTAAATTATATGCTCAAATTACGTAAAGCCTGCTCCATAACCGGTTTTGTATCCTTATTTCTGCTACTGGGTTTTACCGTCATCAGGAAGAATAGGCTCGCTGATACAAAACCCGATTTGTTTTTGCCCCCGGGCTTTAAAGTAACGGTAGTGGTTAACGCCCTGCCCGAAAAAGCCCGCCACATGGCCGTAAACACCAACGGCGATATTTATGTAAAACTAAGGTTCCCGGATAGCATAGGCGGAAACGTTGCCTTGCGCGATACCAATAACGACGGCAAAGCCGATATCATACAAAAGTTTGGTAATTACGATGATAAAGGCAGCTATGGTACCGGCATGAGGGTACACAAAGGTTACCTGTATTTTAGCTCGGAAGTAAATGTGTACCGCGCCAAACTTAACCCGGCAACACTGGTACCCGATGGCCCGATGGAGTTAATTGTGCATGATGCCAACAGCCCGCACGAGCATGATGCCAAGCCCATTGCCTTTGATAATGCAGGGCATATGTACGTTGCTTTTGGGGCTCCGTCAAACGCATGCCAGGTGCAAAACCGTGTGCCCGGCTCGCCGGGTATAGAGGGCTGCCCATTGTTGAAAGAATACGGTGGAATCTGGCAGTTTGACGAAGCTAAAACCGGACAGGAGCAAAAAGACGGCATCAGATATGCAACAGGTTTACGGAGTGTGGTTGCTATGGATTGGAACACCAGCGACAATTGTTTATATGCGATGGCCCATGGCCGGGATGATCTTCGCCTGCAATTCCCTAAATTGTTTAGTCGCTGGCAAAGCGCGGTATTACCTGCCGAGGAGTTTTTAAAAATAAAACAAGGCACCGACGCCGGCTGGCCTTATTATTACTACGATCCGTTCATCAAAAAACGTGTATTAAGCCCCGAGTATGGCGGTAACGGCAAAATTTTGAAAAACGGCGCTAAATACCCACAACCGCTAATGGCATTCCCGGCGCATTGGGCACCTAATGATCTGCTTTTTTACACCGGCAACCAATTCCCTGCAAGGTATAAGAACGGGGCTTTTATTGCTTTTCATGGGTCTACCAACCGGTCGCCATATCCGCAGGCAGGGTTTGTGGTTTGTTTTGTACCCTTTAAAAACGGTATGCCAACCAGTAAGTGGGAAGTTTTTGCGGATGGATTTGCCGGGCGCACTACCATAACCAGCGTAAGCGATGCGGTTTACCGGCCAATGGGGTTAGCCATGGGGCCTGATGGTTCGCTATATGTAAGTGATACAGAAAAAGGGCGGGTTTGGAAAATTGCGTTTACCGGCGATAAAACTAAATTTGGCGCTGCACAACTGGCCAAAATAGAATTACGTAAACAGCTGCCAAGCTTAAAAGATCCCGACCCGGTTAAAAACAACCTGATGAAGGGTATGCTAACCGGCGGCGCTAAAATTTATAACACCTATTGCACAAACTGCCACCAGCAAAATGGCAAAGGCGATGGAAATATGTTTCCGCCGTTAAGTGGATCAGATTGGGTAACGGGTGGTAAATTCATGGAGAAAGATGTGGCTATTGGGGTAATGTTAAAAGGCGTGAGCGGCCCTATAAAAGTTAGCGGCATATCCTACAACAGCGCAATGCCACCGCATGATTTTTTAAGCGATAAGGAAATAGCCAGCGTGCTTACCTATGTGCGTAACAATTTTGGCAACAACAGCAGCCTAATAACCGAAGCCGAGGTAAGGGCCGAAAGAGCGAAACTACCTGCCAAGAAAAACTAGTTACCCGGTTTTTTTAGCAACTCTTTTAGCTCATCTATTTTATCGGTAGATAGGATGTCGGCTTTTAGTTCCATTAACTTTTGCCAGCCGGCCTTATTATCTGGCGCAGCCCAAAATCGGATCCTTTTACCGGATGCATGTACGGCATTTATTATTGATTTAAGCACCTTTTCATCTACAGGCGGTAACATACCCTCGCCCTGCCATTTAGAGTAGTTTTCAAAATTAAGGCTTACCTGCGCAACACGTTTCCATTGCTCGGATGTATGTGGTAATTGCAGGTCATCATCAAAAGTAATGTAGGTTGGATATTTATTGTACAAGGCAGGTGGCGGGCGGTTACCTGTTATAATAATACTGAGCGTCTTATTGTTATTGCCCGATTTTATCAGGCTTTTAAGCGGCTTTAATTCTTTTAACAATTCGGCTAATATGGGGGCGTATGCTTCTTTCAGGTCTATGACCAGGTTAAGTGGCCTTGGTCGGGCCTTAAATTCCTTCAGGAAGGGTTGCAGGTACATTTTGTTGAACGAGAGCTGCTGCTTCGCGGCGGTGGTATCATGGGCTACAACTAACCTGCCATTACGCAGGTATACATCGGCCTCTATAGCGCCTGCACCCGCATTAAAAGCATGATAAAAAGCCTCGGGCCTTGAGTAATCGTTATGTGAATGAATATCTGACGCAGCATATTTTTTCTGCGCGGATGCGGAATTAACAAACGCTATACACAGCGATATGTATAAAAATGGTTTTAACATAATACAATATACCAAAGTATAACACCTATATAAAAGTTTGTTGGAATCTTGTTACACAAAGCGCCTTAATTTGTCATTAAGGCGCTTTTTAGATTTGGACCGTAACAGTTACTAGTTTGTCATCACATTTACGTCGGCACCGCTTTCAATTTCTGAAAGATCAGATGTTGGCTGCATCTGGTAAAATTTAAATGCCCTTGGGATGGTCCAAGTTTTAGCCGTTGCATCAAAGCTGCCGCCAAGTTTCACAAAGAAACCCATATCTGCCGGTGTCGAGTGCGGTATAACATAAGTATTGGTGCCTTGGTAAAAGAACGGCTGCACACCATCTATCGAGCTATAATGATCATTATCGGCAACGCGGTACCCTTTGTTGGTTGTCGCATTGTAGATGGTTGCCTTGCCTGTGCCGCCAAACAAAATTGCGTCAACAGGTACCGAAGCTTCCGTAACGGTGATACCGTCAAAAACAGCAACACCGCCCGCGTTCCCGCTATTTGGTAATAAACCGGTGCTTGCACTGCCAAAACCATCCCCATCGCTGGTTACATAAGCAATCGCCCTGATCCATTTTGCGCCGCTTATGTCAGTGGTATTTGGCCCGTTTATCCGTTTATTGCTGCCACCAACGTAAAAGAACTCGCCTTTTGTAACTGCCCCTTCGGTCAGGTTAAATTTATACGAACGCCCCCCACCGGTAGCCCAGCCTGCTCCCGGGGCATCCCCCGGGTTCGGTGCTGCTGCGCCTGCATTGGTACAGGTAACTACTGCCATTGGCGTTTTGCTGAAATCAATATCGCGCGTAGCCCTGAACTGCAAATATTCGTAATTCCCGTCAGCACCTTTTGTATCGTTTATGTAGCCTGTAATAACTACTGGTGACTTACCTAGTGAAGCGTTCGGATCGGAAGGTTTGGTGATATCGCTTATATCAGATATGCCGCGCGGCCATAGCTGGAAGTTTTCAGCCCCATTGGCATCATTACCCACCAATAATAACCCCGCTACCGACGCGCTGGCAGGCAGTTTTGCTTCCGCAAGCTTTGCAGTAGCCTCGGTATGCATAATAATACTGTCCGCACCGTTAACAAGGTACCGGTCGCCGGCATAGGTTTCGTCCGGTTTTGGCGCGGGAGATATCGTTGCCGTTTTTACCTTCACCAGTGTGCTTTCAAATTGCTCAGGGTTAGTTTTGATGGAATAGCTTGACGATGCCTGTACCGTTACCGGGTTACCTGCAGATACTTTGGTAATTGCAGCCTCAGTTAACCCTACGATTTGTAAGGAACCGTTAACGCGCTTTAAAGTTGTACCTTCAATATTGATCACCAGGGAATCGCCCGAATGGTAATTTGCTGCGGCCTCTCCCAGCGGGAACGCAATACCACGTAACATACCCCTACGCAGGTTTTGCATTACCACCAGACCCTGCGGTGCGTTACCCGAATCAGGCATAGAAATTACGGTGCCGATAATTTGGGTAGCGCCAAGCAACTTGTCTTTCGATAAGGTAACATCGCTACTTTTGTAAAGAGTGCGTAAATCGCCAACGGCGATGATCGGGCTAAGCTCTCCGCCTGCAAAATCATGTTTCTGGCAGGCTGTTATCGCCATCGTTATCAAACAAAAAGCGATGTATAAAAATCTTGTTTTCATTAAAGTATATCTTTTCATTACGTGAAAAACTTATGGTTTTTGCCACCAAACCTGTGTGTTTATATCATCAACACCCTGTGCAGCTACCGCTGCGTTATAATTAGCCGTATTGGTTGTTTGTACATAAAAGGGATAGTTGAGCCTTGCCGGCATCGTGCCCTTATTTTCAAGGCCCGCGCCTTTAGGCAAAACTGGGTGCCCCGTACGGCGATACTCAAACCATTGTTCCAAGTCGGTAAAGAACAGAGCGTAGTATTTTTGTTTATGTATAAGCTCCATCTTTTGTTCAAGCGTATAGCTGTCATCCCACTTTATCTGCGCAAAACCCAAATAGCCTGCGGGCACCTGTAAATTCCATAGCGTTATAGCGTTGGTAACACCCGTTTCGTAGAACAATTGTGCTGATTTTGAAGTAACCCACCCTTTTGCGGCCGCCTCTGCCAGCGCAAATTGCAATTCAGAAAAGTTCATCACGTTGCCCAGCAGTGGCTCTGTCTGTAATGTAGTTAGCAACGTTGATTTAGCAGCTGGCGGCTGGCCGGGAAGGTACCCACTGGGGATGCCGGCATATTCGCCTTCAGAAAGTGTCGCCCAACGCCCAATGCGCGGGTCGCTCCAGGCATTCAGGTTATCTACAAAAAAGCTGGCCAGCTTAGGCGTATACCAGTCAGCCGGGCGCCAGGTTGCAAATGGCGACACATAGGGAGCGGTACCCGACCACCTTAAAATAGCCGACTCCGCATTGCTGGTCATTATTGGGTAGTTTGCCGGGTTGGCATCTATCATCTCGGCGATCTTTGCCGGGGTGTTCATCTCGACCTTGCCAGATAACCTTAACAGCAACCTGATGTAAAGGGAGTTACCAAACTTCCGCCAGCTGGCAGCCTTGCCGGCGTAAAGCGGGTCGCTTGATGCCGGTACGTCTGCACCGGTTTTTAAAAGGGTGTTTGCTTCTTCCAGCTGTTTAAACAGTTCAGTATAAATATCCTTTTGTTTATCAAACTTTGGCGTAAATATACCTTCCTTACCCATGTTGGCTTCGTAGAACGGTACATCGCCGTAGGTATCGGTAAGCATAGAGAACACCCATGAGCGGCATATCAATGCAATAGCCTGGTAAGTGTTACTGGCTGTCTCAACGCCGCCTTTATAAACGTCATTAAGGTTAGTCAAATCAAGGTACCAGTTACGGTACAGGTAATCTGCTTCAGATTTACGGATATCGTACCTGAAGATCTTCCCTTCGCCATCGCCCATATTAACGGTAACCTGCATCAACTCGTTTTGTATGCGCTGACTACGGTTCATATTACCGGCAACAATATCGGTTATAACAGGCGCTAACAGCGCCTGCGGCAACGCGTGATCTACAGTATTCGGGTTTATGCTAAGCTCCTTAAAATCTTTTGTACACGATGTTGTGCACATTGCAGCTACAAATATTGCGAGAATGATATATGCTTTTGTTTTCATTTTTATGGATTAAAAGCCTACAGTTAAGTTAAAACCGAAGGTGCGAGTTGACGGGAATTGCCCCAGTTCAAAGCCGCGTGCTATAGTTGATGTTCCCTGTGCGTTTAGCGTAAGCGTACCAAACTCCGGGTCGAAGGCGGGCCATTTAGTGATGGTGAACAGGTCGCGCCCGTATAACCCTATTGTTGCTTTTTGCAAGCCAAGCACGCTCAATACTTTTGGCGGCAAAGCGTAATCGAGCCTTGCCTCGCGCAGCTTTATAAAATCGGTTGAGTATGTTGTGCCTTCCACGTTATCGCGGCCAAAGTGGGCATTGTAGTAGGTATAAATACTTTCGGCCACCACATCGTTTTTGCGGTAAGTGCCGTCTGGGTTTCTAATCACCCCGTTACCAATGATACCATTGTATCGCCCGGGTACCGTATTTTCTGTTTTACCCTGTTCGCCAAGGATAGCGGCCGTAAGCGAGTAACCAACCGCGCCATACTGCGCATCAAACAAAAAACTTGCACTGAACTGTTTGTACCTAAACTGGTTACCTATGCTCATTTTCCATTTTGGGATAGCATTACCAATATATTTGGTACTATCGGTAAGTTTCGGGTATCCGTTTTCGTAGATGATCTGCCCGTCGGGTGCGCGCTGGTAACCGAGGCCGTATATTGCACCCATATTACCGCCAACCTGGGCAACTATTGCACCTCTGTTTGCCGGGCCTGTTTGCAGGGTTAAAGGCAATCCATCAGTTAGTGATACTATTTTATTGCTATTGGCCGAGAAAGTATAGGTAATATTCCAGTTTAATCCATTCTTGTTTTGGAGGGGTGCACCATTGGCCTGGATCTCGATACCCCTGTTTTCTACATCACCCGCATTGATAACCGCTTCGTTATAACCCGATGCCGGATCGAGGCCGTTGCGCAGGATTTGTGATTTTGTATGGCTTTTATACAAAGCGATATCAATACCTAAGCGGCTGTTAAAGAACCGCACATCGGCACCAACCTCGGCACTTGTAGTGCGCAAAGAACGCAGGTCGGGGTTGGTTACCAGCGTTGGGTTAACCAGCCCGCCCGGGAAAGTACTGTTTGGCAGGTAGTTGTAGGACGTCAGATACGGGTCTTGGCCGCCGCTGCCCACACTCGCGTAGGAACCGCGGACTTTTGCGTAAGAGATAAATTTTGGCAGCTGAAAGATCTCGGAAACAATGGCACTTAAATTTACTGACGGGTAAAAGAACGATACGTTTTTTATGGAGTTGGCCGATGCCAATACACCGTTCCAATCGTTACGGCCGGTGATATCCATAAACAGGTAGTCTTTAAAGCCCACGGTGGCCAGCCCATAAAAGCTGTTGATTTTGTACTTACTCCGGTACGGCAGTGCAACCAATACGCCAGCCTTATTTGCCAGAGTAAACACACCCGGGTAAAGTAAGGAATCCGCCCGCATCTCGTCGCGGTTGTAATTGTTGGTCAGCATGCTACCACCTACAGATACAGATGCGGTAAAATCTTTGCTTATTTTTCTATTGTAACGCAACAGGAAATCGCTGTTTATTTCCTGCGAGTAAATATCCTGCGTACGGTACATCCCTTTTCTAAATTTCTCGGTATCGTACGGGCGTTGCTGCGAGCGCTGGTCAAACGAGCTGGTTAAGGCAGTGCGCACCATCAGGCTCAGGTCTTTCGTAAAACTATAAGTAGCCTGGATATTACCCAACAGATCATTACGGTTTGATTTGTTAAGCATTTGGTTGGTGATCAGGTAAGGGTTATCCGGGAAACTGCTAAAAGGATAACTTTGCGCGATGTTCTCTTTGCCCGGCAACCAATAATCTTTTAACCAATCCAAGTTTCCATTAGGAACCCAAAACATGTTCCAATACATCAGCGACTGGTTATTGTAACCTGTGGATGGCAGGTTATCACTAGTTTTATTGGTATAGTTGATCTTGGCCGAAATCTGTAATTTATCGGTAACTTTTTGATCTGCAGATAAGGCTACCGAATTCCTGTCGTAACCCGTATTTGGTATGATCCAGGTATTGTGCACGTTGGTAGCCGAGAAACGTACTGAAGTTTTGTCGGTACCGCCGTCAAGCGTCACACTATTAGTAAACGTTTTTCCCGTCTCGAAAAAGCTTTTGCGGGCATCAGGGTAAGCTACCCATGGCGTACGGGTTGTTCCACCGGTATGAGTGACAGGATCGTATTGAAAATATGATTGACCGTCAAACTTTGGTCCCCAGGCAGAGCTGGTACTGCGTGTGCTTGCGCCATCTGACGTATTGCCAAACGAATAATAACTTTCGCCGGCAGCTCCCTGGCCATACTCATACTGGTAATCAGGCCAGCGCGAGATCTGTTCAATTGCGGTATTTGAGTTTAAGGTTACCCCTATCCCCTTTCGGATACGGCCTTTTTTTGTTGTAATAATGATAGCACCGTTTGCGCCACGCTGGCCGTATAATGCCGCTGCGCCAGGACCTTTTAATACCGTAACATCTTCAATATCCTCGGGGTTAAGATCGTTTAAACCACTGCCAAAATCTATCGGCGATTCGGCGTCGAGGTAGGCATTACTGCCGCTACCCGTTGCGCGACCGCCACCATGATTAATAACCACACCATCTACCACTATCAGCGCGTCGTTCTCACCTGTCAGGTTGCTTTCGCCACGCAAAATAATCTTGTTTGAACCTGCTGGTCCGCCGTTTGAACGGATAAGACTTAAGCCGGCAACTTTGCCAGAGAGTGCGTCCGTCCAGTTATTGGATAGGGCGTTTGTAAGCTGCTCGCCCTTTATTTTAGTTACAGCATAACCCAGGGCTTTTTCGTCCCGTTTTATACCTAAGGCGGTAACAACCACTTCGGTTAAGGCGTTGCTGGCAACAGACATTATAACCTTAGCATCTATAGTTGCTTTTGTGTAAACCAAAACCTGCGGCTGAAAACCGAGCATGGTAAAGGTTACATTTTTACCACTGCTAACTTTAATATTAAATTTACCATTGACATCTGTTATGCCGAGCAGGTGTTTCCCGGCATCTATAATGTTTACGCCAGCCAAGGGTTGGTTATCATCTGCTGAATAGGTAACACCGCTAATGTTGATCAAATCAAGCTTTTTGATAGCCAGGTTGGTGCCTATCGTTTTAATATCAACACCAGCCTGGTCTTCTACTCTTTTTAATAGCTCGTTCAGGCTGATGGAGGTCGACGACAGATCAACCGTCCGTGCGGTGTTCAGATCGGCATCATAGGATACCTTGTATTTGTAAACTGTTTGCAGGCGGTCAATAATACTGGCTATTGTTACTTTACTACCGGTGAAGGTCAGTTTCGTGTCCTGGGCTGCTGCCTTTAACGACAGCGCCCCGGTAACAAGTAAACAAAGCCATAATTTAAATATAAATTTATGATACATATTTGTTCAATTAATATAACAGGATAGTTTTTGGATCTGTGAATTTGTGCCTAGTGCCAGTTACAAAGCCAATACCGTCTAGCACTTTGGTTATGCCGTAATCTTTCATTTCACCGCTAAATGCCGGTTTTTTTAGGGCGGAAGGAGCTACCCGTATGTTGATATCGTAGTAACGGTGCAGCTTTTTTGCTATCTGTGTGGTTGTGCTGTTGGCAAAGTAAAACGTACCGGTTTGCAGCCCAACTGCATCCCTGATATCAACGGCACTTTTCACCATCTTTCGGCCGGTAAGTGAATAGCTGAGCTGTTCGCCCCCTTTAAGCATCGTGGTCAATCCGGCATCCGTAACTCCAACCAAACCGCTGCTTACCATCACCTCGGCATGATTACCTTTGCGGGCGTAAACATTAAAAGAGGTTCCCAGTACATTAACTTTTAAATTTGTTGATGTACTAACTAAAAACGGCTTTTTTACATCATGCTTAACATCAAAAAATGCTTCGCCAATTACGGTAAGTTCCCGCCTGGCGGTATTATAGTTTGCATTGATTTGGAGGGTTGAGTGTGGCGCCAGGTAAACTGTTGAGCCATCCGGTAATTTTACCATCCGGCGTTCGGTGGCTGTTTTTACAACTATGGCCTGCGTCTGTTTACTGTCATCATTTTTAAGCGTAAGCCAGCTAAAAAAACAGGCTAGTAAAACGGTAGCCGCGATTGCGGTCGAAGTATAAAATTTCTTGATGTTTGATTTTTGCAGAGGAGGGTTTTCAAGAATCCTGTCTAAGACCTTAACCCACTCGGTATGTATAACATCATCTTTTAAAGGTTCGGTAAGTTGCTTTTTCTTCAGCTGTAGTTGTTTAAGAATGATCTTATTCTCGGCACGTTCGTCAAGCCACAATTCAACTTCTGCCGTTTCATTATCGGAGGCTTCTTCATTGACATAACGCATTAATATTTCCCAATTCATTCGGTGATCTTTTTATAAAGAGTACCTGTCGCCCGTTTTCCACCAAAAGAAATTGTTAAGTGTTTATGAATAGTTTGTTAACAAGGGCGGCAAAAAACGAAGAGCTACCCCGGGAAGGGTTAGCTCTTCACAAATGATGCTCGTAATTACAATTGAATCTCCTGCGTGTAATGTTTGCCAAATCTATCGGTCGCAACAACTTTAACAGCTTTTGCCGATACCGACGGTTTGGCAAAAAACAAATGATCGGTTAGCGTTGGCTCGACAAACTTGTGCTTTTTTGGCAGCTGGTCGCCGGCGTACAACTCTACAGACCATGGGTCAAATTCTGTACGCTGCACCATATCACCTTTAAGGAGACCATCTTCAAACCATTGTACCTTCCATTGTTTGTCCCAGTTCCATACATTAACCGCCAACTCATCGGGGGCACTTTTTACATAGCCTTTAGGATAAATCTTCAACTGGTAATCTCTTGGTTTACCTGTTGATTTATAGAACCAGCTGAGATCATTACCCTTCACCTCATAAACCGCATACCCCTCAGGTGTGCCATCGCTGCAAATTGGCCCTGTCCACCAGGCGCCGCAGATGGTGCCGTGCACATGCTCCATCATGTTGCCACTTTCCCATTTCTCGTTCATGTGTGTATGGCCGGACATGATATGCACCTTATAAGATGACAGTATTTTGTACAGCTGTTCGCGGTTGGATACCACTCCGCCCAGTTCATCTTCCTTATCTTTATTGCGGCGTTTCGCCCCCGTGTTTGTAGGGATATGGGTGGACAGCACAACCGTACTGCCGTGAGGAACGTGTTTTAGATCCTGCTCCAGCCATTGCAATTGCGTTTCGGTAAGATAGCCAATGTAGCGTTTTGCCGCGCCGATGAAAAAAACATCATCGAGCATTACATAATGGATGCTCCCCCTGTTAAAGGAGTAATAGGTTGGCCCAAAATTATTTTTAAAGGTAGCTGCCGAATAGTCATCACTTCGGGCATCAAGATCCATATCGTGGTTGCCAATAACGTTAAAAAACGGCACACCGGTCATCCCAACGGCCTGCCGGTAATCGTCGTACAGTTCAAAATGATCCCAAACCAAATCGCCGCAACCAACAGCGTGTATCAGCGTCCCCGCCGGGTAGTTAGCTGCCAGCTCGCGCAGGTCGGGCGCCGAGCGGGCTATTAACGCGTCACCATCTTTTTTTGATATGATCTGCGGGTCGGCCCAAACCACAAACACATGGTCCTTATCGTCTTTTTCAAGCCTGTCTAATTGAAAATTCGCTGTGAAAGAACCTTGTTTGGTTTCAACTTCTTTATAAAACATAGCAATCCCGTTGTTATGCGGGATAGCATAACCGGCGGGGATCGTGATATAAATGAATTTAACCGTTTTATTACTTAATAACAGGTAATTGCCATTTTTGTCTGTAAGCGTAATGTTGAGGCCGTCGGTTACGGGTACATCGGCAATTCCCCGACCATTGCTTTGTACGGAGCCTTTTAGCGTGAGGTTGGTGATATCGGCATTGTCCTTTACAATAACGGGCGCCGAAGCAACTACGGCAGGCACAGTTAAGGCCACACCCGATATACCAAGCGCTTTAATAAAATCTCTTCTGTTAGACATATCTTTTAATAAATAGTATTGACGTTTATTGTGTGAGCAATTACCGTTACCTATTCACCAAAAGAAATTATTAAATAAATGTAAAGAATATGTTAATGAGCAACAGCCCGCTGGCTATCGTAGCTTTATCGTAATTACCGTTGTGCATGTAGTAGCCGAGCTGTTCAATTGCTTCGCGCATGTTGTATTCTACCTTTTTCTCAGTAATATCAAGGGTTTTGGCTATCTCATGGTTTTTAAATCCGCAAAGGCGCAACTGGATAATTTCCTTACGGGCAGCAGGTAATTTATTTATCAGAGCCTGCACAATCTTTATCGATTCTTTTGCCACTATGCGTTCAAACGGGTTAAAGGCATCCTCCTTAATATCCCAATATTCCTCTGAAAGGGAATCCGATGGGCTAAAATTTAAGGATTTAAGGGCGCCATTACGTGCGGAACGGAAAAGATAGGCTTTGATATTTTGGATCTGTAATTTATCCTTTTGCAGCCAAAGGTTTAAAAACATATCCGATAAGATATCCTTAGCATGGTCATCGTCTTTAACAATTGACTTTACATACCGAAACAACATTGAATAATGCGCTTTAAAAACAGCTTCAAACTGTTGCAGATCAAATGAAGGGGTTGTTATTACCGTTTCCATAGCCGGTGCAAATTTAACGGGCATTAAGTTTCCGGCGAAACTACGCAGGTTAAGTTTATATTAAATTTGCCTCCAGGACAAAAATCCGTTACCAACACATCATGATAACGAGATTAATATTGAATACCGAATTAAGGTCTGGTTTGTACCCAATTCTTGTGCGGTGTTTTAAATTATCTTTTTTGTCATCCAGGTACTGAAAAATCGATGTTTTTGTCATGATTATCCGTTTGGTTTTAATATGATTGATTCATTCCTTAAATCAGTGTTATCGTAAAGAAACTGCCTTACACGCGTGAATACCCAAATAATTTGGATATTTACGATGATTGCGCGGTCGCTGTTTAATATGCTCGACAGCATGGCTATACCTTGCTCGGTATGCGCATTACAGTAAATGGGAAACGTGTGGATCTGCCTGCCGGGCGCAAATGGTTTGAGACGAACAAAAAAAATCCTGCAAATCATTGATTTGCAGGATTTTAGAATCTTTTGGTATTGTTTTAAGTAGCCCCAAAGGGAAGCTTTTCGAACCCCTTTATTCAAGATTTTCGCTCGCTCGCTTCATAAACTCTTGGTTCGAGTCCAATTTGGGAACAAAACGTATATGCTTACTTATAAAAAAACTCACCGGATATTATCCGATGAGTTTCATGTAGCATGCTACCAGATGTTTCAGATTATTAGGCGTAAACAACGCTTAATGTAATTGGCACATTTAATACTTTGGAGACAATGCAATGCGCCTTTGCGCCTTCAGCAATTTCAGTAAATGTTGCTTCATCTACACCTTCAATTACACTGGCCTGTAAATCCAAATGAATACCTGTAATGCTTAATGCCTGCATATCAAGATCTACTGTTGCTGTAGTAAAAATGTCGCCTGCAGTGATATTGTGATGTGCTAATGTTGCGCTAAGGGCCATCGAAAAGCAACCTGCATGTGCAGCGGCGATCAATTCTTCAGGATTAGTGCCAATGCCATCGGCAAAGCGGGTTTTAAATGAATATTGTGTTTGATTAAGCACAGTGCTTTGTGTGCTGATTTCTCCTGTGCCTTCTTGTAAAGTACCGTTCCAATGTGCTTTTGCTATACGTTTCATGATTTTTTGATTTATGGGTTAAAGAATTTATTGTTTGATGTTTACTTATTTATTATTTTCTTTCTGCGATCAGGATTGCAGCCAGTTTATCCGGCATAGAAATGAATGGTGTGTGGCTGCTTGGCAGAGTATATACTTTAGCTACTTTACTGTTTTTTACCATATACTGTTGTGCAGGATAGCTGATCGCATGGTCATTAAGCGTATGGATATAGACTTTCTTAATGCTACCAAAATTTTTCTCAGTCAGGTGAACTGGTGTGGCAAGGGGTGCCAGCGGCTCTGGTTTAATGTTAGCAGCAATATAGTCCTGAACTTGCTGAGGTGCATCGGCGGCAAAAATATCGGCTACGGCATCTTTCGCGATGATCGCTGCACCGTGCTCCTGATCGATAGTGAGGGATTTGCCGATATGAGAAGCCGGATCCCCTTTTGCAAGTCCTAAAAGGCTGTCGCCATCATGCGGCAATGCTGCTGCAAGGAAGATCAGTTCTTTAACTTGTGCGGGAACTTCTTCAGCAACCTGACTGATCACCAGCCCGGCAAAACTATGGCCCACCAAAATTACATTAGTACGCGTGCCGATAGCTGCTCTTACCTGGTCAACATAAGTCTGAAAGGTGATACCGGCAAATGAGGTGGTATCTTTTCCGTGACCTGCAAGGTTAACATTGATCACCTCTTCGCCCTTGGCTTTTAACAAAGGGATCACTGCATCCCAGGAAGATGCATCAGACCAGGCTCCGTGAACAAGTACAATAGTTTTAGAATTTTTGTTGGTTGCTTTTTGGGCTTGAGCAGTAAAACCTAATACGCTCATTGCCATCATTATTATTGCTGTTTTCATGTTTGTTTAATGCCTAATTGTTTAGGACATGACAAACATCGGGCAATGCCTCTGCAATAAATTTAACCCAGGTTAAAATCGAAAAATCCTCTAAAAAAAGTATTTTAGAGGATTTCAGTAATCTGATGACAGGTTGAGTTTTACCTTCCAACCATTCTTTTACGAATCCGGCTCAATGACGGTCCCTGGATACCCAGGTAAGAGGCGATATGATAAAGTGGTACCGAATTAAAAATATTCGGATGTTTTTCCATCATTTCCCGGTAACGGTCTTCCGGGGTTTTAAACAAGAATCCTTCCGTATTAACCATAACCTCATGAAAAGCCGTTTCGGCGACAATCCTTCCAAACCGTTCCCACTGGTGTGATTGCCCATAAAGTTCATTCAGGTGATCGATATGTATATATAATATAACTGAATCAACCATCGCCTCTGTATAATAATCGCAGGCTGTCTGGCTTAAAAAGCTTTTATAAGATGCTACAAACTGGTGATCAGTAAAAAACAGCATATTCTTTTCTTCACCCGTATCGCTATTTACACGATAGATTCTAAACACTCCGGTGATAACAAACCCGAGGTGTTTACAAACATTTTTATATTCATTATAAAACTCACCTTTTTTATACTGTTTTAATTTCCAGTGAGGCAATGATAATTCAAATGCTTCCGGTTTCATACCGGCCGATCCTAAAATCGTTCGTAATAAATCTATTTCTGTTTTGTTCTCTGACATGCTATAAAAATATAAATTTTAATAATATCACACACGAAGACGCGCTGATCGTCAATAGCTATCATTATTACTGATTAATGGTTGTATTGGTTGCTTAATAGGACAGCTTGCTTTTACGGATTTACACTATTTTTCGATTTTAACCTGGGTTAAACTTATCCAAAGCGCATAATCGGATGTTTGTCATGTCCTAAACAATTAGGCATCTCAAATCATGAAAAAATATATATTAATCTTACTTTCTGTAGCTACTGCTACTATTATGTTTTCATCTTGTTCAAAAAAGAACGATGAAGTGAAACCGGTTGCTAAAAATTATGTACTGGTACACGGTGCATGGCAGGCTCCTTATGTATGGGACGCGGTAAAAGCCAAACTTATCAATGAAGGCAACAATGTGACCGTTGTAGAACTTCCGGGCCACGGCAGCGATAATACTGTTCCTTCAACATTAACCTTAAACACTTACAGAGACAAAGTGCTTGATGCTATGTCAAAGATAAACGGCAAAGTTATCCTGGTAGGCCATAGCTTGGGCGGTATGATCATTTCTGCTGTTGCCGAGCAAAATCCTTCAAAAATTGAAAAACTTGTCTATCTCGCAGCCTATCTGCCATCTTCAGGCCAATCCTTACTTGCTCTTGCTGGTACCGATGCCGGCTCAGCGCTTGGTGACTCAGTTAATAAAGTTCCCATACTTACGCAAAATGCTAACGGAACCCTTGATGTGCTACGCGACCAGATTGTGAATGTCTTTATCCAGGATGGATCTGCTCAGGTACAAAATCTTGTTTTACAAAATTACCGTCCTGAACCAGCAATTCCATTTACGAATCCGGTGAAATTGACCGCTGCTAATTTCGGTTCTGTTGAGAAAGTTTACATCAAAACCTTGCAAGATCACGTGGTATCGCCATCCTTGCAAAACCGCATGATTGCTACAGCCGGCGTAAAAACGATTTATCAACTAAATACCAGCCATTCCACATTTTTGGCCAAACCAGATTCAGTGGCAATATTGTTAACTAAAATAGGACATTAATTAGCTGGAAATTGAATAACCTAAATTGGTCAAAGAAACCCAATAAAAAGCCGCTCTACTTTCGTAGAGCGGCTTTGTAGCCCGTAGGGGAATCGAACACGATCAAAACCCAATTGACTTACAATACTTTATATGGTTGTCGATGTACTACGCACCGAATTACTAACCATTTTTTGATGCAGATTAATTACAAATCTTACGATATAAAGATACAAAATCCTTTAAAATATTCCAATTAAAATGAGATAGTTTTCTGATGGAAATGCAGATAACTAAAAGTGAGTTTACCACCTTGCAAGCTTATACACACACCATTCCTTATTCACCACGTAAGCAACCAAAAGCGGGAGCCGAGTAAAAAGTCAAGGCCCTTTAGATTAGCGGAGTGAAATCATTAATCAAAAGCTTGCTATTGTTGTGGTGTGGGAATGTGGTAAACTCATTAGAGTTTTCCATATTTCCACACCTTTTTCTTTTTGCTTCTTTTTCTTTTTGATCAACAATCTTTTGTGGATAAAGTTAACGTGATGAACTTAATGGCAAGGAACAGGGTGAACCATGTCAAGGCCCAGGCTAAAGACCTATGGCCCGTATTAGTCCCAGTTCAGGTCATTAGGTTCACCGTGTAAATATTAAGGAACAACTAACTTGTTGACAAAGAATGGGGTGAACCAAGTCAAGGCCCAGGTTAACGACCTATGCTTCGTATTAGTCCCTATTCCTAGTCGCAAGTCGATGTCAATGACAAATTAGAATTTTAGACATAAGGTCTTATAAAGGTTTTAGTCCGAGTACATCAATTAATCTATTCAACATGAAATACAACACGTTTATTGGTGTGGATGTATCAAAGCTTACTATTGATGCCCACTTACATTTAATCAATGTCTCAAAGACGTTTAGCAACAATGAAAAGGGTTTTGCATCCCTTTTGGCATGGGTGAAAAAACATGGTAAAGTTTCTGATCTCACAAAAGCCATAATAGCCTTTGAACATACAGGCATGTATTCTATCAAATTGGCTATGTATCTTAACGAAGTAAATGTCTCTTTTGCCATGCTTCCTGCACTTCAAATCAAGCAATCCATTGGGATCAGGAGAGGTAAAAGTGATCAGGTAGATGCGCAAAGAATTGCGGAATATGCCTGGCTGCACCGGGAAACGTTGCAAGCAACTATATTGCCAGCCAAAGGGATTTTGAGGCTTCAATCATTGCTTACGCTAAGAGATCGCCTGGTACGAGATCGTGGAGGCTTTGAGGCAACATGGAAGGAGCAAAATAAGGCATTGGATGAAAAGGAGTATAAGGGAATGTTTCAAATCTATAAATCCCTCATCCAGAATTTAACGCTGCAAATTAAGAAGCTTGAAAGTCAGATTAAAGCAGTTATAGACAGCGATGAAAAAATCAAAGTAAATTACCAATTACTTATCAGCATCAAATGTGTAGGACCTGTTTTAGCCGCTAATATGATCGCTTGCACCCATAATTTCACCCGATTTACCAATTGGCGCAAATTTGCTTGTTACGTAGGCACAGCACCTTTTGAGCATCAATCCGGTACCAGTATAAAAGGAAAAACACGGGTCAGCAGCTTATCGAACCGGCAAATAAAAAAATTGATACATTTGGTAGCTATATGCGCTTGCGCATATAATCCGGAGTTGAAAGTCTATTATAAAAGAAGGGTGAGTGAAGGGAAAAACAAAATGAGCACAATCAATATCATCCGGAATAAGCTTATTGCCAGAATGTTTGCAGTAGTTAACAGGGGAACTACCTACGTGGATCTGATGAAATATGCAGCTTAGTGCTTTTCATCTTAACTCTTAAACACCTCTTCTTATTTTGGTCGGGTTCCGTCAAGGGCAGCGAAGCGCAGGCCCGTGGGCGGAGCTGTTTATATTACCCTTGACGGGTTCCGGGCAAAATAAAAATTTTGTGAAGAGAGAAGATGAAAACAATGAAATTATTATTTCATAGCCTTTAGAGCTTTGAGTAATTCAATTCCCAGTGAATCGCCTGTGGTAGCATTGTTAGTCAACACAACCACTGTTAGTTGTTTTTGGGGGTCAATACAAATCATAGAACGGTAACCGCCTGTTCCACCGCTGTGCTGTAAGACATTTTTATCGTCGGCTAAGTAATGCCACCCTAACCCAACTATATTTGTGCCATCATTAAAAGTAACCTGGTGCGTTAATTTTAAAGCTGGATTTAAGGATTGCCCTGGAATAAGCAATTGGAGTTTGCTGTAAGCTAATAGGTCAAACGCAGAACTTTTTAAAGCACCAGCCCCCTCCATTGCAAGAAATTTCCAAGGTGGTACCGGCAAATTTTGTTCGTTATACCCTTGAGCAATCGTATTTAAATTATTCACTAAGAAACCGGTTTCAGTTAGTCTTAGAGGGCCGGTAATATATTGTTTAATTAGCTCTTGATAATCTTTGTGATAAATTCGTTCCAGCAAGACGGCCAACAAGCCTGCACCAAAATTACTGTAAGCGTATTTTGTGCCGGGCGGGCTAGTGATTTTACAATGTTTTATGTAGGAAAACATTTCATTAACGTCATAATTGGCATAGGGCTGTTTGACATCTTTAACGCTTGCCCCCAAATTATCAGGAAGTCTTGGCAAGCCTGATGTATGATTTGCTAATTGTTCAAATGTAATGCCTTTTAAAGCACTGTTTAAAGCAACAGAATCCGGTAGAAATTTAACAATCGTTGTCGCCAAACTAACTTTCCCCTGTTGCACCGCTATAGCGAGCAATGTTGAGGTAAACGTTTTGGTTATTGATCCTATATCATATATCGTATGAAGCGTTGGAACCTGTTTGTTCCCGACTTGCGTTTCTCCATAATTGTAAAAATGTTCTTTGCCGTCACAGTAAACACCTGCACTTAATCCGACATTTCCGTTTGTTTGAATATAAGCAGAAACAACTTTGTCAACTGCACTATCCAGTTTGGATTTTAATTCGTTATCAGTCGCTACTTTAGCTGTTTTGACAGCACTTTCTTTGTAAGGTTGCAAGGCAAGTGCATTAAATTTACCTTTATCATCTAACCCAATAATAAATTGATAGGGTAACATCTTATACTTATTCACTCCATTTTCACTACCTACAAAAGTAGCCTCTGGCAGCGGTGTCAATGGGAAGAGCCCATTTTCTGCGATACCTTTCCATTTTTGTGCGTCAATTTGGTTCTTAAAGCTTTCCCCTGCAAAAAGATAAATACTGTCGGCTTGTTTACCGTTAATGAATGACAATATCTTCTTTGCTAAGGTGTCCGTCTTGCGTTCTGTCTCGGTCATTGCTGATGGTTTTACCTCTTCGGTATAGGGAACAAAAGAGAAGTTATTTAATTTATTTTGCTTATCAAGGCTTACGTAATACGTAAGTGCGGTTTTTCCTACTAATTTATATTTGTTAATCGAATCTTTACTGCTGATAAAGATGACCTTAGAAAAGGGCAAGAAACCGCTCAACTGCCTATAGGCGCTATTCCACATAGGGGCGGATATGTTGTGTTTGAAATGATCCCCTGCCTGATTATATACGCTATCCGGCAGACCTGCATTCAAATAATAGATAGCCAACCGTGCTGCTTTGTCTATTTTTAGCTCTAAAGGAGTGGTCTGTGCCTTTACACTAACAGCAAATGAGAAAAACAGAACTTGAATTACGATTAACAGGTGAGATGTTTTTAACATGTAAAATAAGTAAAGATTACTATAAACATAATAATATTAACTTATTATGATGAAAATATTTGCAAAAGCCTTAGAATACGGGCAAGCCGCTGAAAAACAAACACAATTGCCCGCTTGTATAGCCTTGACTTTTTATCCCGGCGGTAGCTATCTTCGCTGTACTGGTGAATGAGGAATATAATCAAGCGGCGGCCAAGAGCAAATCTGTTATGAGCGCAGCGAATTTCAGTTTTGCTGTGCAAAGGCGCGGCTGGCGGCGGAATGAAGCCCGGAGCGAAGCGTGTGGCATAATGCAGCAGTCCTGCCGAAAGCCGACGGCAATAATGAGTAAGCAATTTTCTCCCACTCAAAGTATTTGATAACTTTAAGGCGTGAAATTGCTCTGCCTGATATTCTCCTTTTATGTACTATTACTTTCTGCAAAGCCATGCTGCTCGGATAATGACTGTCAAGGTGAAATATCCGGTAAAAAAGAATTAGCGGGTAAAACATCGTCCAGGCATACCGAATGTCCAGGCTGTTCGCCTTTTTTCACTTGCGGCTCTTGTGTGGGCTTTATTTTAACTAAGCCACTAACCATTACCTTGCCCCTCATTTCAGAAAGTTATTTCAAACTTTACTACGTTTATCAGCAACCGCATTTAGAAAAAGTTGCCCTTTCTATTTGGCTGCCTCCCAAAATAAGTTAATACATTATTACAGCCAAAAGGCTGAATTTCAGGTTTAACTTTAATCAAATTCTTATAATGAAAAAAATAACTGTGCTTATTATAGCACTGCTTTATACTGCTATAGCTTATTCTCAAAATACATTTAAGACAATTATTAAGGATGCCAAAACAAGCGAGGTGCTTATCGGCGCAACCGCATCACTTCAAGGGACAGCAGTTGGTGCCTCATCGGATACCGCAGGTTTGATAATCCTAACTAAAATACCAAATGGAAAACAGGTCATTAAATTCAGCTATGTAGGTTATGAAAACCGGCTGGATACATTAACCTTCCCATTAGTGGAAAACGGCCCTATACTCGTCCTATTGCAGCCAGTCGGTAAAGGCGATGGCGAGGAACTGGATGCAGTTGTCATCAGCACGACGCGCAGTAGCCGTACCATAGCCAATACGCCTACCCGTGTGGAAGTGATCTCCGGTGATGAGTTGGATGAAAAGGGTGATATGAAGCCCGGCGATATACGAATGATGCTGGCCGAAAGTACCGGCATACAAACCCAGCAAACCTCCGCCACCAGCGGCAACTCCAGTATCCGCATACAAGGGCTTGACGGAAAATACACGCAGATCATCCGCGATGGTTTCCCGCTTTATTCCGGGTTCTCGGGTGGGTTAGGCTTATTGCAGATCGCGCCATTGGATCTAAAACAGGTAGAAGTAATCAAAGGCTCGTCCTCTACCTTATATGGCGGTGGAGCGATTGCAGGCCTGGTCAACCTCGTATCCAAAACACCGACCGATGAACGTCACCTGGACTTCCTGTTAAACGGTACCTCGGCATTGGGATTGGATGCCAGCGGCTTTTATTCGCAGAAATTTAAAAAGGTTGGCATCACTTTATATGGCGGTTATGACCACGGCACACCTTATGATCCGGCAGGTATAGGGTTATCTGCTATCCCGCGGTTTAACCGTTATACGTTAAACCCAAAACTGTTCTTTTACCTTAATGACCGCACGACCTTAATAACCGGCATCAATTCTACTGGTGAAAACCGTATAGGTGGCGATATGCAATACCTGGAAGGTAATGGTGATGCGCAGCATTCTTATTATGAGCTGAATAAAACAGGCCGATACAGTTCGCAACTGGAACTCGATCACAAGCTAAACAATAAAGAAAAGCTGACCTTTAAAAACAGTGTCAGCTACTTCGACCGGAGCATCAGCCTGCCGGATTATCGTTTTTCGGGTGTACAGGTTTCCAGTTATAGCGAGGCAAACTATTCCTATACCGGTGAAAAAACAGACTGGGTAGCGGGTATCAACTACTTGACGGATAATTTTAAAGAAGAAAGAAACAGCAGTTTCCCTTTACGCAGCTATAATTACCAAACTATTGGGGGCTTTGTCCAAAACACCTGGAATGTAACTGATCAGTTTATAGTAGAATCCGGGCTACGTGGCGATTATCATAATGCATACGGTTTTTTCCTATTGCCGCGTATTTCCGCTTTGTATAAGATCAATGCACATTTTTCGACACGCTTAGGCGGCGGCCTGGGTTATAAGGCACCCACCGTGTTTACCGAAGATGCAGAACGTATCGAGTTCAGGAATGTATTGCCTCTTGACGTAGCCAATACCAGAGCGGAACGATCCTATGGCGCCAATTACGATATTAATTACCACACCGGCTTGTTTGGCGACCAGGTTAGCTTCAGTGTCAATCAGCTTTTCTTTTATACCAGGATAGACAACCCGATACTGCTCACTCAACTTGGCAACGGCAATTTGCAATACCTGCAGCCCGGTGGCGACTTGAATACTAAGGGAATGGAAACCAATGTTAAATTAACTTATGGTAATTTTAAACTGTTCCTGGGCTATACGCTGGCAGATGTTACCCAGCATACCAATAGCATAAGCGGCGTTTATCCCTTAGTTTCCAAAAACCGGCTGAACAATGTACTGGTTTACGAGGTTGAGGATAAATTCAAGATCGGTGCCGAGGCCTATTATTTTAGCCCGCAGCAACTCAATGACGGTTCGACAGGCAGGGGTTACTGGCTGGCAGGTTTAATGGCCGAAAAGATGTGGGAACGGTTTTCGCTGTTTGTTAATTTTGAGAATTTGACGGATACCCGGCAAACGAAGTTTGGGCCGATATACACCGGCAGTATTACTGACCCGGTATTTAAGGATATTTATGCCCCACTGGATGGTTTTGTCGTAAATGGCGGGATTAAATTCAAACTTTGAAAACTCTGTGTTTAATGACTTTATATATTACAAATAATTAATTGTCTTACCTTGCATAAGGTTATCCATAAATCGTGAAAATACTGATCATAGAAGATGAAGCACGCATAGCTTTGCTGGTAAAGCAAGGCCTTGAAGAACAGGGACACACTGCCGTTGTGGCCTATGACGGGATGACCGGCAGGAAGCTGGCATTACAACAGGAATATGATCTGGTGATCTCAGATATTATTTTGCCGCAACTGAACGGGATTGATCTGTGCAAGGAAATCCGTTCAACAAAACCCGATCTTCCAATTATTCTGCTTACCGCTTTAGGATCGACAGATGATAAAGTGGAAGGCTTTGATGCAGGGGCGGATGATTACCTGGTGAAACCCTTTGATTTCCGGGAATTATTGGTGCGTATCAGGGCAGTAATGAACCGTAAGAGCGGAAAACCTGTAATTCAAACGGTTGTTTTAAAATATGCCGACCTGGAGTTAAATAACCAAACAAAAACAGTAAGCCGTTCGGGTAAAGCGATCAGTCTTACGCCGAAAGAGCTGAAACTGCTGGAATACATGATGCAAAACAGCGAACGGGTTTTATCCCGTATAGAGATCGCTGAAAAAGTCTGGGATACCCATTTTGATACCGGCACCAATTTTATTGATGTGTATATTAATTATCTCCGGAAAAAGATAGATAAAGATTTTACGAATAAACTTATCCATACCAAACCGGGCCTTGGATTTATTTTTGCAGCAGAAAAATGACGATACGTAACCGGCTTACCTTTCTTTTTACTGGAATCATAGCGGCACTATTACTCGCTTTCGCTTTGGTTGTTTATTTCTCTTTTTCAGAAAACAGGGAAACGGAATATTACAGTTCCTTACGCCACACTGCGATCATCAAAGCTAACCTATTACTGGATGCCAAAATCCAACCGGGGGTTTTGCAACTGATATATAAACACTCCCCTAACTCTTTTTTCCAAGAGGAAGTAGCTATTTATGATACTTCTTTCCATTTACTATATCACGACGCTGTTGAAATTGATAAAGTAAAGGAAACTAAACAGATGATAGATGAGATTGTAGCTAAAAAACAAATTAAATTTTACCAGGGTGAAATGCAGGCAGTGGGTATTCTTTATCATCATAATAATAAAGATTATGTGATTACCTCCGCCGCAAATGACCAATATGGTTATGCCAAACTTCGTAATTTAAAATACACGCTCATCATTGCCTTTTTTGTCGCTATTATCTTTATTTATATCGCCGGGCACATTTTTTCCGCTAAAGCGCTCAAACCTGTTTCTGATTTGGTTGATGAGGTGGAAGAAATTACAGCCACTAATCTTGATCTGCGGATCAAGGAGGGAAACGGTAAAGATGAAATTGCAGAGCTGGCCGTTACCTTCAATGCGATGCTAAACCGGCTGGAAAAATCCTTTGATGCACAAAAGGAATTTGTATCCAATATTTCGCATGAGCTCAGAACACCAATCACGGCAATGCTCACAGAGTTGCAGGTAACCGTAGAAAAAGAAAGAAGCAATGAATACTATAAAGATGCTATACACCACGCGATCAGTGATACACAAAAGCTGGTTCGTTTATCGAACAGCTTATTGGATCTGGCAAAAGCAAATTATGACCATACGGAGATTGCATTTAAAGAGTTGCGGCTGGATGAATTGATATTAGATGCCCGGAATGATGCCTTACATGATCAGCCCGGCTATAAAATCAATATTGTATTTGAAGCCGAAATTGAAGATGATGACTTTATCTCTGTTTTGGGAAATGAGTATTTATTAAAAGTTGCGTTCATCAACCTGATGGAAAATGGCTGTAAATTTTCAAAGGATAAGGAAGCAGCGGTTGCTATTACTTATTTTAAGGATAAAGCTATTTTACGTTTTCAGGATCACGGGATCGGCATGGATGAAAATGAGGTGCCTCACATCTTTGAAGCCTTTTTCCGGGGAGCTAATCAAAAATTCGTAAGCGGAAACGGCATAGGACTATCCCTTACCAAAAAAATTATCGATCTGCATAAGGGAACGATTAGCGTAACTTCACAAAAAAATGAGGGAACCACATTTACGGTTGAACTTCCGCACGTATAGGGAAACTTACCCGTTCCAGCTTTTGATCATCTGCTTTTCTAATGACTTTCTAATAAGATTCTAAGAGGTTTCTAACGGCTCAATCATTGGGGGCGTTTTACCTTTGCAAAACATTTAAGAAAAGAAATTAATAACAATATTAATCATCATGGATACAGGTCCGAGTAGAATCAATCATTTATTATTCACCTCCCGTTAAGCAAGACCGCACTCTTTTAGGCAGTCCTGCCAGGACGGGACAACATTAATGTCATGCGTAAAAGAGAAAAAAATCCTACCGTTTTAACTACCTTCAATACCCCCATTTATTTAATCCCCCGAAATAAGCAAAAGCCTGTTAAGGCCATTGCTACTGCTGCCGGGGTTTTTAGCTTTTCGCTTTCCTGTGTTTTATTGCCTCCAACTGAATGATGAACAACCGGACAGCCTATAACCATGACCATGATCTGTAACATAGCCCTGATATTGATCGCTGCGGGAGTAGCGGCGGATAACCTCGTACTTGCTTTTGTGAGCGGTAACGGTATGGCTGTGTTCAAATTAGCACGCAGGGAAGAACCCAAATCAACCGCCCGGTCGCCGCATTGGCTGTTGATACTGGCATTGCTTTTTATCCTGCAGAATATGGTGCTTTTCTATGGTAAGTGGTTTGGCCTGTTTACCAAAGGGATGTTGAAAGGCGAAGAACAATTGATCGCTATCGGCTTACTATTTTCTATGGGCATCCGGATGTTGCAGGAACTAAAACTCAAAAACAGCGCGGCGAAAGAGATTTTGTTTAGTACCCGGCACTTTTTAGAAATAGGGTTAGGCACATCCATCTATGTATTTGCTTTCGGGTGCGCCCTGAGCTGGCTCGACCTGGATCATCGGGTCATTATACTTGCCTTGCTTTCCTTAATCATTCTTTTTTTGACAACGGGCACCCTGTTAGGGAAATATCACTTCGAAAAAACATTTAAATACCTGAATAAAATATCGGCATTCCTGGTGATGGCAGGAAGCATCCTTTTAATTATTGAACTACTTAAAAATAACATCAAATGACTATTGCAGAAACCACCAGGAAATTTAAAATTACCAATAACGGCTCCGTATCCGGGTTTGATGAGGCTGCTGTTATGAAACTCCGCAGAGTTGCTAAGGAAGATAATCATTCCTTTTATACCACGATGGAAAGTAATGAACAGGGATTAAGTAAGACCAGTGTGGAAGAGAAGAAAAGGCAATTTGGCTTAAATGAAATACAGCATGAAAAGGCACCGGCCTGGTATGTGCAGTTGTTTCAGGCATTTCTAAATCCTTTCATTGCCGTACTGATCATATTGGCTTCCGTTTCTTTTGTTATGGATGTTTTGATGGCTTCACCCGGTGAACGGGATTATAAAACGGTAATTGTTGTAGGGGTTATGGTGATGTTAAGCTCGTTACTGCGTTTTTGGCAGGAATATACCAGTAACCGCGCTGCTGAGGAACTGAAAAGCATGGTCAAAACTACCGCAACGGTTATACGCCAGGATAAGGGAAGATTCGAGATCAATATTATAGACCTTGTTCCCGGCGATATTGTTTTTTTAAGTGCCGGTGATATGATCCCGGCGGACTGTCGGATTATACAATCAAAGGACTTGTTTGTGAGCCAGGCCATGCTTACAGGCGAATCGTTACCCTTAGAAAAAAGGGAACTGCATATTGCTGACGCTGATCAAAAATCACCTTTGGAACTGGAAAACATTTGCTTTATGGGTACGAATGTGGTGAGCGGTACTGTAAATGCTATTGTGGTGACTACCGGTAACCTGACCTATTTTGGCACAATCGGTAAAGCCATCACCGGAAAGCGCAACGAAACCAGTTTTGACAAAGGGGTCAACAAAGTAAGCTGGCTGCTCATCCGCTTTATGCTGGTGATGGTTCCCCTGGTTTTTCTGATCAATGGGCTAACCAAACACAACTGGTTTGAAGCCTTAATGTTTGCTATTTCTGTAGCCGTTGGCTTAACCCCTGAAATGTTGCCGATGATCGT
>NZ_JBAZRC010000038.1:0-31650 GCF_041663085.1 Mucilaginibacter sp. | reverse complement strand
AGTTTGCCTTTGGGTGCTGTTATCTAACTGTACAAGTACCTGGCCTTTGCTAACATGCTGGCCTGGTTTTACATAAATAGCAGTAATAGTACCCGGCGATTGCGGATAAGCGGTAACGTTATCCTGCGCATCAATTTTACCTTGTATTTGTACATAATTAGTAAATGCACCAGCCTTAACATCAACCACACCAACTTCAACGGCTTTTGTAGAATCGCCGCCAACTTCGCCCTGTAGTTTGGTGATCTTGGCATTTATTTCTGCCTGCTGCTTTTGCAGGTCGGCCAGTTCCGCTTTTTTATCTTTTGGTTTGTTTGAGCATGCTGCCAATAACAGTAATGCGGGTATGTATATTAATTTTTTCATTTTTCAGTGTTGATATATAGTGGTTTAGTTGATTTTATTGAATTCTTCCGTATGCTTTATCAAGGTCTACTTTACTTACAAGGGCATCATATAATCCTTGTATATATTTATTATCCGCATCTTCAAGAGCTGTTTGTGCCTGTGTTACTTCAATACTTGAACCTACGCCCTGCTGGTATTTTATTTTTGATACCCTAAGCACCTCTTCGGCAAGTGCCTGGCTTTGTTTCTGATTATTAAGCGATTTTATACCATTAATATACTTGATCCGTGCCTGGCTGGCTTGTAACCCCAGTCCATTTTTAAGATTATTTAAATCATTTATGGATTTTTGGACCGCAATTTCTGACTGTTTGACTTGGTTACGACGCTGAAAACCATTGAAAATTGGTACTGTTAAATTTAAACCTATATATGTAGATGGATAACTTGTGTTGAATAGCTGATTAAAATTATTACTTTGAAACATGGCTGATGTGTTTGCATTTGCCGATAATGTTGGCAAATACTGTGATTTTTTCCTTTTCAGATCAAGCTGATTAAGTTTTACAGCGGTTTCACCCAAGCTATACTCTATTCTGCGTTGATAGAAAGCAGTATCTAAGGCAACAGCGGCGGCATTATTTGCATCAAGCATTACATCTGTTAACTTATCTGTAAGCTTTACTTCCGTATCAATAGGCATCCCCATCTGAAACTTTAGTAATTGATAATTTAGCACCAGCAAACGCAAGGTATTTTCGCGTGTGGTAACCAAATTATTATACTGTACGGTTATTCGGTCAACATCTATCTTTTCAACAAAACCTTGCTTGTTTTGCGCGGTAGTTTGGTCAACCTGTTGCTTTAGCTGGTTAATATTGGCATCCAGCAATCTTACTTGTTCATTACTCACTAACACCTGATAGTAGGCTTTGGTAACGTTTACATTGGTTTCAATACGGGTACGCACTAAATTACGCTGAGATAGCTCTTTATAAGTTTTTGAAGCTTTTAAGCCAACTAGGTAAGAACCATCAAATAAGATTTGAGTTAAGGTTGCGCCAATATTGCTATTATACTTTTGATAAAAGCTGGTAGGTATATAACCCACCGTAGATGGTACTTGTATAACATTACCATTCTGATCTTTAACCCCTTCTTTATTTAAAACACCATATACAGCAGGTGTAATAAAATCAGGAAATAATTGAGTTGGCGACTTTAGATAATCTTGAAAATTAGCTGTTCCGTTAATTTGTGGCAAGCCTATACCTGTCGTTTCTTTTACTTTGTATTCGGCACTCTTAACATCCAATTGAGCATTTTTCACAGAGTCCTGATGCTCATAGGCATAATTAACAGCCTCCTGTACGCTAAAATTATAAGCTTGGGGTGGTGCAGACTGCGTTTGCGAAAACCCTTGCAAGGCTCCCGTTATGCAGGTTAGTAGGGTGAGGATTCGTTTCATTTGTGAGTAGTGATATATATATGGTAGATTATTGTTTGTTTCTTTTACAAAGTAACCGCAATGATTGACAGCAGTATGTCAGCAGTGCGAGTGTTTTTAGTTTAATTGTTCTATATGAACTTTTTTATACTCATCTAATAGTTTATGCCCTTTTATAGTACAAATGCCATAGTTAAAATGCTCAAGTAACTGGTACTGTACCCGCCATGTGCTAAACTGCGCTATCGGGAATATTGAGGCATTAAAGCCCATTTCTACCTGGTTAACACGCATTTTGGCCAGTATCTTAACGTCTATTTCCGGCCTGATGAACCCCTGCTTTATCCCTTTTATCAATAGCTCTTCCAATGTTTTTACAAGCACATTGGCTTTAAATTTCTGAAACTCGCTCCAGGCATCCGGGTGGTACTTTTGCATATCATGTATCACTATCGGGTTTATCCTGCTGAAGATATCTTCCGAACATTTCATCATATTGATCATCTCTTCCATTACATTGGCCGAGTTTTGTATGATATCGTTTATCTGGCATTCATCCTCTTCAAGCTTTTTCTTTACCAGCGCTATCACCAAATCATTTTTATCATTAAAAAAATGATAAATGGTTTTTTTCGACATACCCAGGTGTTTGGCTATATCGTCCATAGTTACGCTTTTGATACCTGCCTGTAAAAACAAGTCTTCGCCACCCTGAATTATTCGTTCTATTTGACCGTTTGACATTATGGGTCAAAACTAAGGAAACATTTTTAGATTTCAAAGTTTCCATTTCAAATTACTTTTTCCTGACAATCACCGTTTTTACACAATTGTTTATCTTTGCAAAAAAGAACGCAATGGATTTAACTTCCCTGTCCGCTATATCCCCTATCGACGGACGCTACCGTAATACAACATCAGCCCTGGCCGCTTATTTTTCAGAATACGCCCTTATCAAATACAGGGTATTCATAGAGATAGAATATTTTATAGCACTTTGTGAGCACCCGCTACCCCAGTTACGAAGTTTTGATAAAAATGCAACAGAAAAGTTACGTGATATTTACAAAAACTTTTCGGAGGCTGACGCCGCATCAATCAAAGACATCGAAAAAACAACCAACCATGATGTTAAAGCGGTTGAGTATTTCATCAAAAAAGAGTTTGATAAATTAGGCCTGGAAGAACATAAAGAGTTTATTCACTTTGGTTTAACATCCCAGGATATCAATAACACCGCTATCCCATACTCATTTAAATTGGCGCTTGAGGAAATTTACCTGCCGGAGATCACCAAACTGGTTGAGCAACTTAGCACCTTTGCACAGGAATGGGCTACCATACCTATGCTGGCACATACCCACGGACAGCCGGCATCGCCAACACGCCTGGGTAAAGAGATAAATGTATTTGTTGAACGCCTGCAAAACCAGCTTACTTTATTAAAAGCTGTACCGTATTCGGCTAAATTTGGTGGGGCAACAGGTAACTTTAATGCCCATCATGTAGCTTACCCGCAAATAGATTGGAAAGCCTTTGGCAACCATTTTATCAATGATATTTTAGGCCTGCACCGCTCACAGTTTACCACGCAGATAGAGCATTACGATAATTTTGCCGCGCAATGCGATGCTTTGAAGCGTATCAACAACATATTGATAGACCTTGACCGCGATATGTGGACCTACATCTCCATGAACTTTTTTAAGCAGAAGATAAAAGCCGGCGAGGTGGGTTCATCGGCTATGCCGCATAAAGTAAACCCGATAGACTTTGAAAATAGCGAAGGTAACCTGGGCATCGCGAACGCACTGTTTGAACACCTGGCCGCTAAACTGCCTATCTCCCGCTTACAACGCGATTTAACCGATTCTACCGTGTTACGTAACATAGGTGTGCCGATAGCACATACGCTTATCGCTATTAAATCAACCGTGAAAGGTTTAAACAAGCTATTGCTAAATGAGGCAGCCATTAACGCCAGCCTGGAAGCTAACTGGGCGGTTGTTGCAGAGGCAATACAAACCATCTTGCGCCGCGAAGGTTATCCAAACCCGTATGAGGCTTTAAAAGAGCTTACCCGTACCAATACGCAGGTTAATGCGAAAACTATAGCGGAATTTGTGGATGGATTGCAGATCAGTGACAGCGTAAAAAATGAGATAAAGGCGATTACGCCACAGAATTACACAGGGATATAAGTTTCACGCAAAGGCGCAGAGACGCAATTAAAGCGTCAATGAATAGCGTCTTAGCGTCTTTGCGTAAGAAAACCCATCTGTCAGTTGGGCGTAAAACTAAAGATAACACACCTAAACAACCAAAAACCTGATTACATTTGTTAACTATAAAATTTTGACACACATGAATATCAGCGTATATACCGAAGCCACCCCTAACCCGGCAACAATGAAGTTTATTGTAAACAAGTTGCTTATAAACGGAAGCGTGGACTATGCCACAAGGGAAAGTGCCGAAAATTCACCTTTTGCCAAAGAACTTTACAAATTCAGTTTTGTTAATGGTGTGTTTTTTGCAAGTAACTTTGTAACGGTTACCAAAACCGAAGGCAGCGACTGGGATGATGTCCAGCCGATATTGAAAGAGTTTGTTAAAGGTGCGGTTGAATCTGAACTGAAGGTACAAACAGTTGAACAGGCTGTTGATGTTGACTTTGAAGGCACCGAAACCGAGATAAAGATCCAGCAGATATTAAACGACTACGTACGCCCGGCTGTTGAGCAGGATGGTGGTGCTATCACCTACCGATCGTTTGATGCAGGTGTGGTTACTGTTGAGCTTCGCGGTTCATGCAGTGGTTGCCCATCATCAACAGTAACCCTAAAATCAGGTATCGAGAACCTGTTGAAACGTATGGTTCCTGAAGTTACCGAGGTAGTTTCTGAAGCTTTGTAATTGAGCTGAATACTTACAATATTTAAAAAGCCGGTTGGGATCTCCAACCGGCTTTTTTGTTTATAACTGTCCTTCTGTTCCATTTTTGAAACGGAACAAACGGGACAAGTGGAACATATTGAAAATCAACTCATTAAAATATTCAATTCACTACACTATTTAAAGTTTTACTTTGTATTTTTAATATAAGTTACTGGTATACATTACATTATAGCATTTTACATTAGTTGCGTTTTTAAAAAAAATGGGGCAAAAAAGATCTAGGATGAGTACAGATCTTTTAACCTTTTTTCGGCCTTAGTTCGCCCTCAGTCGCCCTTTTTAGGCTTTATCTGGTTAATTTTTGGCGAGAAAAGACAGTAAACATCAAACAATAAACGCCTCATTTGCAACACTTTGAAATTTTAGGCATGTTCCATTTTTTGCGAAATGGAACATAAATGGAACAGGGTAAGATGAGCATAAATCGAGCGTTAAGGCATCGCAGGGTCCACTATGTGAGATCCTACGGCGACAGAAATTTTTGCCATTGTTGGTGTTGTCACCAACAACCTTTAGGCAGGTAACAGGCAGGCATGGCGGCTTGTGGATGACAACACCAACAAGGGCTGAACACCCACGAAAAATGTAACAGCCCTCCCGCGGCGATTGAGCGGGTGGATGATTATAGTGGCTTACTTAGCATGAGATTTACTTACTGCTCGCAGAAGATTTCTCCTCGCTACGCTCGTTCGAAATGACAGGGTGGTGAAAATATCTTAAAGAGATTGCTTCGTACCTCGCAATGAGGCGTGGAGGGGATATATGCTACCCTATTCCTTAATATTCGCTGTAAAGTACTTTTCAATATACTCCAGCATCTCCCCTGTTATTCGGCCGTTGGTGGCCAGCAACTCGCGGGATTTTAGCACTTCGGGGCCGCCTTTAAAGTTCACTACCTCACCACCGGCTTGCTGTACGATAACGATACCCGCAGCAATATCCCATGGGTTAAGGTTATACTCATAAAAAGCTTCGAAGCGCCCGGCGGCAGTGTACGCCAGGTCGACAGCGGCCGAGCCAATGCGGCGCAGGCCGTGGCAGTTGCGCATCAGTTCGGTAAACAGTTTAATGTAGGCTTCCTGGTAGCTAAAATCGTAATAAGGGAAACCTGTAGCGATCAGGCTATCGGCAATGGTGGGTTTATTGCTTACCTTTATTTCGGCGCCATTCAGGCAGGCAGGCGCATCTTTATGGGCATAAAAGCATTCGTCCTGGTTTACTTCGTAAACAACACCTAAAACAAGCTCTTCCCTATCCTGCAGGGCAATACTTACCGAATAGGCAGGCAAGCCGTGTATAAAGTTGGTGGTACCATCCAACGGATCTATTATCCAGTTATAGCGCTCGCCTGTTTTGGTACTTGTTTTTTCTTCGGTAATAAAACCGGCTTCGGGTAGTATCAGTTCCAGCCCAGCTACTATCTTTTGCTCGGCCGTTTTATCCACGTACGATACCAGGTCATTCAACCCTTTGTACTCTATCTTATCCGCATCAAAAGTTTTACGCTCCTGCCTGATGAATTGACCGGCTTCTTTTGAAACATCAATAACCCTGTCAATAATTTGATTGTAGTTCATCGCCTAAATTAAACTTACGCGTTTGTAGCCTTTGTTTTGGCGTAATGCCTATTGCCAAAATAGATCAGCGCAATACCGCCAAGCACCATAATAACCGATATCATTTCAGCCTGTGTAAATGGGATACCGGCAACCACATATTTGGTATTTACACGGATCAGCTCGATCAGGAAACGCTCAACACCAGCCATGATCATATAGATACCAAACAAGATACCCGGTGCCTTAAACTTGTGGCGCAGCTGCCACAACACCAGGAATAATAATAAACAAATTACCGATTCATAAAATGAGGTAGGATAAACCGGAAGCTTCAATTCGTAGCAAAATTTGCCAACGCAATCGGGGATGCGATTGTCATGATCAGACATATCCACATTATGCGGGAATTTAAAGCTCCACATCCAATCGGGCGCCCAGCTTAAAAAGCCCGGTTTTGGTTTCAGGTTTGGGATGCCCCAGTCGCCGTCGCCACTCATTTGGCAGCCTATGCGGCCAACGCCATAAGCCAGCATTACCCCCGGCCCGCCAATATCCAACATGGTAAGCGGCTTAATATTATGCTTATTGGCAATATACAATACCGCTGCCCCACCGCATATCAAACCACCGTAAAAGGTTAAGCCGCTAAAGCCAACCAGCATACCTACCGGGTCGCGCATAAAATCGCCCCAGTTCTCTAAAGCATTAAACAGTTTGGCACCTGCAAAGCCGCAAATAGCCGCCCATAACAATATGCTGCCCATTAACTCGTGCGTGTGTACGGTTACACGGCGCTGCTCGGGTTTTGGCAATAGCTGTTTTTTATTCTCGTAATACGCCCAGTAGGCCATTAAAAACGCAAAGATGATACCCCCAACGTAATTGCCTTTTAACGATAACAGAAAATCCTGTGGGTTATCGATCAGGGCGCTGTAGTGCAGCACGGCATCCAACACTTTAAAGCCCAGTATAAAGCCGAACACGGCATTACCGGCAAGCTCGCCTGTTGAAATTGGTGCACCAACGGTTATGGTTTTCTCAAACGGGTGGATATACCCTAAACTTTCTCTCCGTTTAAATTCCTGCGTAAAGGCCCAGTAGGCGGCCATAAAAGCAATAGCTACAAAAAAGCCAAATGTTTGTATAGGTAGCGGAATGTTAGCACCGGTTAGGTATTCTATCAGCGAGGAAAGGGTTGGAAACATATTGAGGTGTTTGTGCTGCGAATATAATAGTTAATGCACTAATATTTCTTCGCTTTCTGTTATTTCAACATCACCATCCGGTGAAATTGCTGTTAAATGAACCGTCTTTAATTCGTTAACCAGTATGGGGTCGTACTTGGTTTTTACTTTAACGTAGTTTCGGGTAAAACCGTGCATAATGCCATCTTTTAAATCGGCTTCAAACAACACCTCGTCGGTTTTACCAATCTGGGTCTCATAAAAGGCGCGGCGTTTCTTATCAGATAGGATATGCAGCATCTTGCTCCTGTCGGCACGGGTTGAGCCGGGCACAACGCCGCTCATTTCAGCAGCCGGGGTGTTCTCCCGTTCAGAGTAGGTGAATACGTGCAGGTAAGAAACATCCAGGTTGTTTAAAAAATTGTAGGTATCTACAAAATCCTCGCGTGTTTCGCCGGGGAAACCTACTATCACATCTACGCCAATACAGCAGTTTGGCATCAGTTCTTTTATTTTGGCTACACGCTCGGTATACAACTCGCGTTTGTAGCGGCGGCGCATTAAACCCAATATTTTGTTTGAACCCGATTGCAGCGGGATATGAAAATGCGGCACAAACCTTTTTGAGGTGGCCACAAAAGCTATTATATCGTCGCTAAGCAGGTTTGGCTCAATAGATGAGATTCGGATACGGTCAATGCCTTCTACTTCGTCAAGCGCTTTAACAAGGTCGAAAAACCTATCTTCGCGCTGTCCGTTACGGATGCCGAAATCGCCCAGGTTAACCCCTGTAAGTACAATTTCTTTTACGCCCGATGCAGCTATTTCTTTTGCTTGTACGATTACATTCCCGATAGTATCGCTCCTGCTACTGCCACGGGCAAGTGGTATGGTACAAAACGTACACGAGTAGTCAGCCATCCTGTACTTTAAGGAAGGTGCGGGTACGGTCGCCAAAGGAGTATGAGGGTATAAACTGGTTGGCCTCAGATACCGGTTGGTTTAAAACAACCGCTTTCGGCTTTTTAGTCAGGTCGGTGATATGATCAACCAACTGGAATTTCTCGGCAGCGCCTAAAACCATATCCACGCCGGGTATTTCGGCAATCTCTTTTGGTTTAAGCTGGGCGTAGCAGCCCACGATGGTAATAAAGGCGCCTGGATTTATCTTCAGGGCTTCCTTTACTATCTTTTTGCACTTTTTATCGGCGTTTTCGGTTACCGAGCAGGTGTTTATTACATATACGTTGGGCGTATCGGTAAAATCGACCGTATCAAAACCGGCGTTATTAAACAGGCGACCAATTGAGGAGGTCTCCGAGTAATTCAGCTTGCAGCCAAGTGTATAAAAAGCGACTTTCTTATTCATTTGCAAGCCGCAAAGATAAGATTTTTACAGATTAGTTGATTAAGGGTTAATGATTGGTTGTTAATGGGAATGTAAAAACCTTGTCATTTCGAACGATAGAGAGAAATCTTATACGCCTTGCTTTTGCGGATGCATGGCTTTACTTACTGCTTGTATAAGATTTCTCCTCACTACGTTCGTTCGAAATGACAGATCGGTAATATTTATTTATACCATATACCATTTCGGTATATGGTATAAATAATGTATCATTGAAAACTTAAATCTTATTATCATGTCAAACCAACATCCCAACATCAAACTGATCCATTCTTTTTTTGAAGCATACGCCGCTAATGACCTGCCAGCCATCAAAAATATCTTATCTGACGATATTGAATGGATAATCCCGGGCCGGCATCCGCTAAGTGGTGTAAAGACAGGGGCTGAAGAAGTACTTCATTATTTTAAACAATTAAACGCATCAGCCTTTAAAGCAAGCCCCATTGTGATGGGGTTTAATGACGAGTTTGTAATTGATTGCCACCTTAACTGGAGCAACCGCGCAGATGGCGATAATGTACAGGGCATGTCGTGCTTGTTGTGGAAATTTAAAGACGGGAAGATTAGCAAGGTGTACAACTTTCCTGAAGATCAGCATATGATAGATGCATTTTTCAATAAGACTTATACAGTTATTGAAGGATAAACTTACTTACTATCCCGCTTTCGCCCTTATTGGTATTGTCACCAACAAGCCGCTATGCATTCAGACCTTGCAATTTCAAAACCGTCCTAAATGTTGTTGGTGACAACACCAACAACGGCGGGAAAATTTATCCCACTTGTTGGTGTTCTCACCAACAACTCACCCCGACTACGCTTCGCTGGTTGACCCTCTCTGCTTCGCAAAGAGGGTGAAGATAATTGCAAAGCCCTCTTTCCGCGCAGCGAAGAGAGGGTGGTCGAGCGAAGCAATGACCGGGTGAGTTAAATTGCGAAATCACAGGTTGGGAAAAGAATATTACCTCCTCAACGTATAATTAAACACATCCTTTTTCCATTTCCCATCCTTACCCTTTTCATCCAAAATGCAATCCATTTTTAGCGGGCTGATGCGCTTATAGGTTATAATAACATTTTTATCAAGTGACTGAAACACCACCTGGTCTTTGTCGATTTTTACAGCGGGCATCAGGTAGGGCTTATCTTTATCCTCCCACCCTATGCTGCCTTTGTTAAAGTGGCGAAGTTTAAGTACCGGGATGCTGCCGGTTTGTTCTATCGCCATAAATTCATAAAACACGATCTTCCCGTCCTTAACACACCTAAAGGTGCTTACCATGTTATCGCCCATTGGCGGGCCCCAAAATTCCTCCATATCGCCCCACTCGTGTTTAAGAGTCCAGGTGCCGGCCATAAAGGCAAGGTCTTTTACTGATGCTTTTTTTAGCTGCGCGGATGCGGAGCCGGTTATTACTGAGATAAGCAGGATGAAGAGTAATGCTTTTTTCATGATGATAAATATAATAATTTGTCGGTTTCCGCCTGTAGGAAAGTTCACTCACCCGACTGCGCTGCGCTGGTCGACCCTCTCTGCTGCGCAAAAAGGGTGAAGAATATAACTTTCAATCCCTCTTTCCGCTTGCGGAGAGAGGGTGGTCGAGCGAAGCAACGACCGGGTGAGTAAAATCGCGAAGCCTTCAATCACTAATTATCTATATCCCCTCCCACCTGTAACTCTCGTTCTCCAGGCCTATCAGGTCAATGATGCGGTTTACCACCGTCATGGCTAGTTCTTCAATAGTTTTGGGTTTGCTGTAGTACGATGGTATGGCCGGGCAAATAATAGCACCTGCCTCAGTAACGGTTTGCATATTGCGGATATGGATGAGGTTTAAAGGGGTATCTCTGGCTACCAGTATCAGCCTGCGGCGTTCTTTCAGTATCACATCAGCGGCGCGCGTTATCAGGTCGTCAGACACTCCGGATGCTATGCGGCCCAGTGTGCCCATAGAGCATGGTACAACAACCATAGTATCAAACCTGGCCGAGCCTGATGCGAAGGGCGCCATAAAATCGTTTTTGGCGTAGGTTTTAAATGGGTAATTGCCGTGGGTGGTATCATCCAGCTCAAATTCCCAAACCTGTTTGGCGTTGTCGCTCATTACAACGGCAACCTCTGCAATTTGCCCTTGCAGCTGCTGCAATTTATCAAGTAATAGTTTGGCATAAATAGACCCGCTTGCACCGGTAACCGCAACAACAATTTTCTTTTTCATAATGGAATAGTACAAATAAACGGAAGAAAAGTTACAGGCACAAAAAAGGGTCGAATAACTCGTACTCGACCCTACATCTACCTATGAAAAACATGCCCTTTGAGCGGGCATTACAAATATAACAAGTGTTTCTTAATTATTAAACAATTTATTAAAATAAATTTAATGTACTGAAGTATAGTTCTTTTCAATTAAAGTTTGTATAATTCCGTCAACCATTCCTACTGTAGGCACGTAAATACTCTTAATATTTGCGCATTTCAGCACAGTTAAATAAATTTCGCAAGCGGGGATTATTACGTCGGCCCTGTCCTGGTTAAGTCCCAACACGTTGATACGGTCTTTCAGCGAAAAGGAATCAAGGTAATTATATAGCGCCCTTAATTTAATATAGCTTAAAGCAACACCATCTTTTTCCTGCGATAGTTTGTACAGTTTATTGATATTACCACCGGTACCAATGCCGTAGATGTTTTTGTACCCCTTGGTATGCTCGCGGATAAAATCTTTCATTTCGTTCCAGGTCTCGTCCTTGTCCTGGTTATCCAAAATACGGATGGTACCCAGATTGAATGACTGCGACGCCACCAGTTCGCCGTTACTAAACAACGAAAGTTCGGTACTACCGCCACCTACATCAATATACAGGTAGTTTTTGCTTTTATCGATATTAAGCTCGGCATGGCTGGCATAAATTATTTTGGCTTCGCTTTCGCCGTGCACAATTTGCAGGTCGATGTTGGCCTCGGTTTTGATCAGGTCGGCAACCGCCTGCCCGTTCTTTGCTTCGCGCATGGCCGATGTGGCGCAGGCCATGTAATCGGTAACCTTATAAACATCCATCAGGTTACGAAAAGCCTGCATAGATTTTACCAGGTCGGTAGTTTTTTTCTCAGATATATTCTTGTCCAGGAAGGCGTCGTCTCCAAGCCTTACCGGTACACGTATCAGCGTATTCTTCTTAAACGATATTGAACCGTTATTCTCTATAATTTCGGCTATCAGCAGCCTTACTGCGTTCGACCCTACATCAATGGCGGCGTATCTCAATTTGTTATGTTTTTATTTTTCAGATAGGTGTAAATGTCTATTTGCGCACGGGTAAGCAACTCCGACCGGGTTTTGTGGTACCTGTTAACGGCGTTACCGGTAATATCCCGGGCCTTGGTGTTATCTTCCAGCTGGATATTTATGATATCCCTAACCTCTTTCCGCAAGTCATCATCCAGTATAGGGAAGCCAACTTCTACGCGGTTATCAATATTGCGGGTCATGAAATCGGCGCTTGTTAAATAAACAAGCTCTTTGCCGCCGTTGCCATAAATATGCACACGGGCATGCTCCAGGTATTTATCCACAATACTTATTACCTCAATATTTTCGCTAAAGCCTTTCTGGCCCGGTATCAGGCAGCACATACCACGTACAATGAGTTTTATCTTCACCCCCGCGTTACTGGCCTGGTATAGTTTGTTGATGAGTTGCTCATCGGCAAGGCTGTTCATTTTAAATGTCATGTAGGCCTTTTTGCCGGCTTTGGCAAACCTCATCTCGTTATCTATCAGTTTATAGATAGCCGGGCGCGAATCAATTGGCGATACGATGAGTGTTTTTAAGCCCTTTGGCAATATGCTTTTATTCAATGCCCTAAAAATGGCTACCAGGTCTACAGTGATCCTTTTATCGGCCGTAAGAATGGTATGGTCTGCATATATCGAAGCTGTTTTCTCGTTAAAGTTACCGGTAGACAGGCAAGCGTAATGCGCTGGTTTACCTTTTTCCATACGGGTAACCAGGCAAATTTTAGAGTGTACCTTATAACCGTCGATGCCATAAAGCACGTTTACACCCTCCTCTTCCAGCTTATTGCTCCAGTAGATATTGTTCTGTTCATCAAAACGGGCGCGCAGCTCAACCAGGCAGTTCACCTTTTTACCGTTTTTAGCGGCGTTGATCAGCGCATGGATGATCTTTGAATTTTCGGCCAGGCGGTATACCGTAATGCTGATCTCTTTTACTTTTGGGTCAATAGCGGCCTCGCGCAAAAAGTGGATCACATAATCAAACGACTGGTATGGCGTGCTGATCAGGAAATCTTTCTTAGCGATCATCCCCATCAAACTTTTACCGAACGACAGCCCTGCAACAGGCAGCGCGCTGTTCTTTTTATACTCCAGATCGGGCCTCCCCACGTTAGGGAAAGATATGAAGTTCTTAAAGTTATGGTAACGGTTACCGGGTATAAGGCTCCCCTTATCTATCTTCATTTTTTTGACGAGATAGCCAATCATATCGGGTGGCATTTCGCTGTCATAAAGCAAACGCATGGGTTTGCCTTTGCGCCTTTTTTGCAGGCTTTTGCTCAAAGCATCCACAAATTTTACACTCACTTCTTTATCAAGGTCAAGCTCCGCATCGCGGGTAAGCTGCAGCGAATACGCTTCTATCGAATCATGATCGAATATGAAAAAGATATCCTCCAGGCTATACCTGATAATATCATCAAGCAGGATAATAAACTTCAGGTTATTTGTTTCGGGCAGTACCAAAAACCGGGAAAGATTATCCGGAAATTCGATAAGCGCGTAGCGCGATTTTTTATTTTTGGTAAGCCTTACAAAAAAGTAGATGGCCCTGTCGCGCAGTTCAGGCAGCGGCAGTTCGTCATCCAGCATAATAGGCACCAGGGTAGATAGCAGCCTCTCCCTGAAAAAGCTTTTCACAAACTCCCCGCGGGTAACGTTCAGTTGCTTATCATTCAGGATAAAGATCTTCTCTTCGGCCAGTTGCTTTACAATAATGTTCTCGTACAGGTTATGAAATTTCTTCTCCTGTTTTACAACAATACTTTTTATCTGGCTTAGTATTTTTTTAGGGTTGTAGCCTAATATCTCTTTAGCGCGTTCGTTTAAATTGGCTAAACGGCTAAGGGTTGCTACCCTTACACGGTAAAACTCGTCAAGGTTTGATGAGAATATAGCCAGGAACTTAATCCTTTCAATAAGCGGCACGGTTGGGTCGGCAGCTTCCTGCAAAACCCTGTCATTAAAATACAACCAGCTTATTTCCCTGTTTATTAACGGAATGTTCTTAGTATCCATATAGCTATAGCCACAAAGCTGCTTATTTATTTGTTAAGTTAATATTAACTTATCTGTATTTTAAGATGTTTTGTATATTAAATTTAATATTAGCCTATAATGTATATGGCGAATGCAATTGTTACATTAGCTTTGTGTTAATTATAAAAAAACAACATTATGCCATCATTTGATATAGTAAGCAAGATTGACGGACAAACACTTGATAACGCCATTAACGTTGCGAAAAAAGAAATACTGAACCGTTATGACTTTAACGGTTCAAAAAGCACTATCGACCTGGATAAAAAAACCAATGAGGTTACCATTGTAACAGAGGATGATATGCGCCTGAAAGCCATTACCGATTCCATCATCAGCCGTATGGTAAAGCAAAACCTGGACCCTAAGGCGCTTGACTTTGGTAAAGAGCAATATGCATCAGGCAACATGATCCGTAAGGAGATCAAGATAAAAGAAGGTATAGATAAAGAAGCTGCTAAAAAGCTTGTAAAGAAGATAAAAGACAGTGGCCTTAAAGTACAGGCAGCTATTATGGACGACCAGGTGCGGGTTACTGCCAAAAAGATTGACGACCTGCAAGCCGTTATCAGCCTTTGCCGTACCGAAGACTTTGGCCAGCCGTTGCAGTATATAAATATGCGGAACTAAGTATCCTTCCTAATACATTATTACAGACCTGCTTTAGCTGATTCTACTTCAAAAACAGAATCAATGAGCAGGTCTTTTTGTTTACCGGCAGCAACAGCGAGCTGGTCGCAGCGCTCGTTTTCGGGGTGGCCGTTGTGGCCGCGTACCCATACAAACTTTATCTGGTGCGCTTTGGCTATTGCCAGGTATCGTAACCACAAATCTTTATTCTTTTTATCCTTAAAGCCTTTGGCTACCCAGCCGTGCACCCATCTTTTTTCGATGGAGTCTATAACATATTTAGAGTCGGAGAAGATGGTTACCTGTTGGTTTGGTGTTTTGATAGCTTCCAGCCCGGTAATAACCGCCAGCAGTTCCATACGGTTATTGGTGGTTTTACGAAACCCGGCGGAAAGCTCTTTATAATGCTGGCCCGACCGTAATATAACCCCATAACCACCCGGACCCGGGTTTCCGCTTGATGCACCGTCTGTGTAAATTTCTATCATTATTAGCTTATGGTTGATGGTTCATAGTTGATAGTAAGAACCGTTCATTTCAAGCTTCAAAAGTATAAAACTTTATTTAACGGCTATTAACCATTAACTTTTTTCACTTTCAACCGCAACGAGTTGCCTATTACAATAACATCCGAAAATGCCATGGCAAAGGCCCCTACCATCGGGTTTAAAAAGCCAAGCGCGGCTATAGGTATAGCTACAATATTATAAGCAAATGCCCAGAAAAGATTTTGTTTGATGGTAATAAGTGTGTGTTTGCTGATCTGTAAAAAAGTCACCACCGATTGCAGGTCCGTGTTAAGCAAGATAACCTTAGCCGATTGAATGGCTATATGGCTGGCATCGTTCATAGATACGCCAACATCTGCCTGGGTAAGTGCCGGGGCATCGTTTATGCCGTCACCAATCATAATGGTTTTGCCTTTTTTGCGGTACATATCAACCACCTTCAGCTTATCCTCAGGCAACATTTCGCCATGTACTTCTTTTATGCCTAAAGTGGCAGCCAGGGCATTACAGCGCAGGGCTTTATCACCGCTCACCAATACTGGCGTAATGCCGGCTTTTTTTAATTGGGCTATCAGGTTGGCGGCATTGGGTTTTATGGTATCATCAACAGCTATCTGCGCCATGCGCACCTGGTTGCGGTAAAGTGTAAGGTTAAAATGATCGGGCGTTTTATGTTTAGCCGAGCCCAGAAAGTAGTTGTTACCGTCCACATCCTCGGCGCGCATGCCCAACCCCTTCTCTTCCTTAGCGGTGCGCAATATAATTTTCTGCTGCGGATAGGCTTGCAACTCGCTCACAAACGATTTGGCGATAGGGTGGTTTGAGCGTTCCTCAATAGCGCTGATCACCCCGCGGATCTGCTCTATGTTAAAACCCTCCTCCACTTTTATTTCTTTAATACTGAATTTGCCCGTGGTAAGCGTACCGGTTTTATCAAACAATACATATTTGGTGTTGGCAACAGCCTCTATGGTATCGCCGCCTTTTATCAGGATACCATTCTTAGCCGCGCGACCCAATCCCACCATTACAGCCGTTGGCGTGGCCAAACCCATAGCACATGGGCATGATATTACCATCACCGCTATGGCGTTCATCATAGAACGCTGCAAGCCGGCATCAGTAGCAAAATAGGTTATTACAAACGTGCCGAGGGCTATCAGTAATACCACGGGTACAAATATCGAAGCTACCTTATCGCCCAGTTTTTGCACCGGCGGTTTGGCGGCCTGCGCTTTTTTCATCAGGTCGATAATTTGCGAAAGCGTACTGTTAGCCCCCACCTTAGTAGCCGATATGCGGATGTTACCCTGTTGTACAATAGTGCCGCCTATAACTTTATCATATTTGGTTTTGGCTACAGGCATGCTTTCACCAGTTATCATGGCTTCGTTGATCAGTGCATCACCAGATATAACATCCCCATCTACGGGCACCTGGTCGCCTTCGTTCACCAGTAAAACATCGCCCGCGGCAACATCTTTGGCGCTTATAAGTTCAACACTACCGTTAACAACTCTGTTGGCGTTAACCTGCTGAAACTTCATCAGGTTTTTTACTGCGGATGTGGTTTGGTTTACCGAGCGCTTCTCGAACACGTTACCCAGCAGCACCAGCGTAATTATGGTAGCGGCGGTTTCATAAAACAGGTACTGCCCGCCCAAATTTTCAATAGTACCCACCAGGCTATATATAAAGGCACTGGCAGAACCGATAAAGATGAGCACATCCATATTAGGCATCCCGTTCTTTAACGAGCTGTAGGCACTTTTACCAAAGTGCATGCAGCCCACAATAAACACCGGCAGGCATAAAATTAACTGAATGATGGGGTTATGCAGAAAATGCCAGGGCAGCAGCATGTGCAGTAAAAGTGGTGCGGTAAATATGGCGCAGAAGATAAATTTGTTCTCTACCTTATCATAAAAAGGCGTTGGCTGCACATTTTCCTCGTCTACAACCTTAAAACCAAGGCCCTCTATATCTTTTATAATTTGCGGAAGAATGGACTGGTCGGCGGTGCTGAATTTCACCTCCTCGGACGCGAAACTCACCAGCACATCGTGCAAGCCTTTCTTCTCCAGTAATTTATGAATGCTCATTGCGCAATTATTGCAATGCATACCCGTAACATTCAACTCCACTAACTGCTCTGCCATAACCACAAAAATAAACTGTAACCCGCTGAAACAGGTAAGCTTAGTGTAATTTTAAAAAATGCTTTGCATATTGGCTTAAGATTTCTATTTTTGCATCCTCCAAACACGGTAGATGTAGCTCAGTTGGTTAGAGCATCGGTTTGTGGTACCGAGGGTCGTGGGTTCGAGCCCCATCATTTACCCATAACGCTTCTCATGAAAATGAGGAGCGTTTTTTGTTTACTCCCTGTTATTATTTAACCCTTCGTCATTTTGGCTAATACAAACATCACTATGGCAACATTTAGCCATTAGCTTCTGCCCACTTTTGTATTGTAAATTTTAAACAATCACAAAAATGGAAAAGACAATCTTTATTACAGGGGCTTCTACCGGTTTAGGTAAAGCAACTGCCAAATTATTTCAAAGCAAAGGCTGGAATGTTATCGCCACCATGCGTAACCCCGCTAAGGAAACAGAACTAAACACCTTAGAAAATGTAACGCTTTTGCCATTGGATGTAACCAACCCCGAACAAATCCGGGCTACCGTAAAAACAGCCATTGAAACACATAACATTGACGTGGTTTTCAATAATGCGGGCTATGGCCTTATAGGCGCCCTGGAGGCATTTAGCGATGAACAACTGATAAAACAGATAGATACCAATTTATTGGGTGTTATCCGCGTTACGCAAGCTTTTATACCTTACTTTAGGGAAAAGAAAAACGGGTTGTTCATTACTACCACTTCTATCGGAGGCTTGCTTACCTTCCCGTTAGATTCTATCTATCATGCTACCAAATGGGCGTTAGAGGGCTGGAGCGAAAGCATGTCGTACGAGTTGGGGCTGCACAATATCGGCATTAAAACCATTGCGCCCGGGGGTATCAAAACCAACTTCGCAGGGCCGTCATTAGATGTAGCCAGGCACCCTGCTTACGAACAAGGGCTGACCAAATTATTCGATCTGATGAACCCTGATAATTTTGAACCCGCAGAATGGATAGCTGATGTAGTATATGAAGCCGCCACCGACGATAAAAAACAATTACGCTATGTTGCAGGAGAATTTGCCAACCAGCTTTATTCAAGGCGACTGGAAATTGGCGCCGAAGCTGCGGTTAAGGAAATGAACAAAACTGTTTTTGGAGAATTAGTAGATTAGTAAAATGAAAAAAGAAGCCAATAGCCCGGTGAAAGTTAATTCTGTATCAGAATTACACCAAATGTTGGGTTTACCAAAACCGCTGCACCCGCTAATCAGCCTGGTGGATAACACCAAAATGGTGGTGAACAAAGATCAGCTTAATCATTCCTTTTTGTTTAACTTTTATAAGATCTCCTACAAAAAAACACTAAAGGGGAATATTGGCTACGGTCAGGGCTACTACGATTTTGATGAGGGCGGCATGGTGTTTACCGCCCCCAATCAATTAATCTCTATTATTGGCGATGATACAGAGTACGAGGGTTTCTCCCTGCTGGTACACCCCGATTTTATCAGGAATTATCCCTTAGGTAAAAACATCAAATCGTACGGGTTTTTCTCTTACGAGGCAAATGAGGCCTTGCATTTATCAGACAAAGAGAAAACAATAGTTTTAGGTATTCTGGAGAACATCCAAAATGAAATAAACGGAACTATTGATGATTTTAGCCAGGAAGTAATGATCTCTTTTATTGAGGTCTTACTGAATTACAGTAACCGATTTTACAAACGCCAGTTTATTACACGAAAAGCCGTAAACCATGATCTGCTGGCACAGATGGAAGAAATATTGGATGATTATTTCACCAAATACGAGACTTTAAAAAGCGGACTCCTCACTGTAGAATACCTGGCCGACCGTTTGCATGTTTCGCCACGCTACCTGAGCGATATGCTCCGCTCGCTGACCGGGCAGAATGCCCAGCAACATATTCATGAAAAGTTGATTGAAAAAGCAAAAGAATATCTATCCACTTCCAATTTATCTGTTGCAGAAGTTGCCTACCATTTGGGGTTTGAACACCCGCAATCATTCAATAAAGTATTTAAAAAGAAAACCAATGTTACCCCGCTGGAGTTCAGGACATCTTTTAATTAACAGCAAGCAAATAATGGATATTAAAGAATTTATAACAGATTGGATAAGTGTGAGCAATGCTTACCAAACCGAAAAGTACTTAGACAAGTATGAAGCCGATGCGGTTTTAGACGACCCTTCTGTTGGCAGGAAGTTTATCGGTCACAAAGGCATCCGCGATTATTTTACAAGCTATTTTATAGGATACAATACGCAAACTAAACTGGTAAAGCTAAATATCAACCACGACCATGCCCATTTAGAAGTAGAGTTTACCGGCACCTTTCCTGAAGGAAAAATAGGCGGCACGTTTGATTTTATATTTAATAATGGAAAAATAGCTGCGGCAAAGGCAGATTTAATTTAAGCAAAAATGGAGAATAATAATTTCGACACCATTATTGAGCGTTCACTGGCGCTTAGAGAGAAATATCACGAACTGGAAGTATCACACCACGGCAGCGAATGGACCGTGGAAGAAGATGCATTAGCATTTTTAACAGATGCCGCGTTAGTTGGCCGATTAACCATGTCGCAGCAACAGCGCTGGCCCAAAGCCAATACCGATACTGAACTGCAGCATAAACTGGGCGAAAGCATTTGGTGGCTGATAGTTTTAGCCAATAGAATGGATATAGATATTAAACAGGCAACAGAAGCTTTTTTAACAAAGACGGAAAGTTTGATAAAGTAACAAAAGTTATGCACGCAATATCTTCTCCATCTTCCTCCCTTTCGCCAGCTCATCTACCAGTTTATCCAAATACCTAACCTGCTGTGTTAAAGGGTTGTCTATTTCCTCTATACGATACCCGCAGATCATCCCTGTAATAAGGGATGCATTGGGGTTTAGCGATGCCGCCTGAAAAAAGGTTTCAAAAGTTGCTTTTTGATCCATCAGCTCTTGTAGCCTGCTATCGTCAAAACCGGTTAACCACGTTATCACCTGGTGCAATTCTTCTTTTGTGTGGCCCTTCTTCTCCACCTTTGCCACGTACATGGGGTAAACCGATGCAAAGGTCATTTTTGCAATACGCTCGTTGTGTTTGTCGGTGGTGTCCATACCTTTTATATGAAGTTATTTGATATTAGTTATCCCAAAATAACTATAAAACATTTACAAACTAAAACGCACCTGCAAACGTGTGTTTACCTAACAGGGTAACTGCCACGTAATCGTTTATCATCGGCTACTATACGTTCAATCATCTGGCTGTGCGATGGGCTATCGTCTTCCGCGTTAACTTCAATCGCCCCGTAATTGTTCAGGGCATCAGCTGCTTCCTGGGCTTCACGCGCTGATACCGCATGTACGGTAACAATAGAGCCCTTACGCCCAAGAGAGGCAAAATGCTCGGCCTGCCTTTCATCATCTATCAGGTGGCTGAAAAAATCACCTATACGGTTATGTTCATCTGTTTGCTCTCCGTGGGTGTGGATGTCAATATTTTCACTTGTAAATTCGTTCCCCAACAGGTACGAGCTTGCTTCTTCTGCAAGGTTTACGTTATCAAAAATCCCAATTACTGTTATCATCCACAAATAATAAATATGGCGGAAAATTGTTTTAGCTGTCCTATCTATTGGTTGAATTGTCAGCAAATAGTTAAATATTAAAAATAGTAATCAATGATTACCATATTATTTATATTTGCCTTATGTACGACACAAAAACAGACAAGCAACTAAAGGCTTATGAAGGGTTACAGGATAAAAACTGGCAGCGGCTTATTCATAATTTAAAAAGATATTTTGATAGCTGGGCACATCATACAATTAAAAATTACTGGGGTAATATGAAGATATCCTATATGCCGGTTATTTGTAACATCAGTGTAGACGGAAGTACAGTAGCAGAACTTGCACGTACAACATTGATCCCCAAACAAAACATGAGCCGTACAATTGCTGAGTTAGAGAAGAACGGCATGATTGTTAGCCGCCCCAATAGCGGAGATAAACGAAGTGAAATACTTGAATTAACGCACAAAGGCAAACAAATGATGCTCAAAGCCAATAACGATATATTTAAGATGAGCAAAATATACAAAACATTGGTTGGCGAGAAAGACCTGGAAATAGCTGTACGGGTTTTGAACACTATTATGGATTATCATGAAAGTTTAGCGGCCAAAAACAATCCGCAATAGCATCTTAACACCATGGTTTAAATCCAACCCATTTATAAGGATAAACAGTGTGCCAGTTTTCAATTATTGCAAACACACCTCTCCCTCAAAATTCTTTTTAGTAAGCTGCGGCGAAAAGCAGGCCATCATTTCTTCGGCTTTCGCCACCATATTTTTTGAGCCGATAAAGATGGCTGAGCGCTGGTGCAGTTCGGTCACGTCAAGTTCTAAAATACGGTTGTAGCCGTTGCTTGCGGTACCGCCCGCCTGCTCTATAATAAATGCCATGGGGTTACATTCATAAACCAAACGCAGTTTACCATTTGGCGCGGCTGCGGTTAGTGGGTAAATAAATATGCCGCCTTTTATCATGTTGCGATGCAGATCGGCCACCATAGAGCCGATATAACGTGATGTGTAAGGCCTTTTTGTTTTGGCATCCTCTACCTGGCAATACTTAATATACTTTTTTACCCCATCCGGGAAATGTGAATAGTAGCCTTCGTTTATAGAATAAATAACTCCATCATCCGGGATGCACATATTGGGGTGCGACAAGCAGAACTCGCCTATCGAGGGATCTAAAGTAAAGCCGTTAACACCTTTGCCGGTAGTATACACCAGCATGGTTGATGAGCCGTAAATTACATACCCTGCGGCAACCTGCTCGGTACCGCGCTGCAATACATCAGCCAGGTTTGCTTTGCCTTCCGGCGATATACGGCGATAGATAGAAAAGATGGTGCCCACCCCTACGTTCACATCAATATTTGATGAGCCGTCCAACGGGTCGATAGCTACAATGTACCTGGCATTTTTTGATACTTCCGAATCTATATGGATGCATTCGTCGTTTTCTTCGGATGCTACCATGCAGCATTCTCCGCCATATTTAAGTGCCGATATAAATTGCTCGTTGGCGTAAACATCCAGTTTCTTTTGCCCTTCGCCCTGTATGTTCATGGTACCGGCATCGCCTAAAATGTCGGCAAGGCCGGCTTTGTTCACCTCGCGGTTTACAATTTTGGCGGCTATGCCAATGTCCCGCAACAACCGCGACAACTCCCCTTTTGCGTATGGAAAATCGGCCTGTTTTTCAATAATAAATTGCCCTAAAGTTTTAACTGCTTTCATTAGCTTAGTGTAAAAACTACATATTATTCATGCAGTTCAATAACGTCTAAGGTATGAATTTTTTCATCAGTTATAGAAAATCTTATTAAAGTACGCACCTTGTGCCAGCCCTGTTTCCCAGCAGCACCGGGGTTTAAATGCAAACAATTTATCTTTTTATCGTAAATTACTTTCAGGATATGCGAGTGCCCACTGATGAACAAACCGGGAGGCTTAGTGTATATTTCACGCTTTACATCCGGCGCATACCTGTCGGGATAACCGCCAATATGCGTCATCCAAACATCCACCTTTTCGCACATAAAACGCAGGTGCTCCGGGTACACTTGTCGCACATCAGTTCCGTCGATATTGCCATATACGCCCCTCAGCGGTTTAAAGGCAGCTAATTTATCGGCCAGCGCAATATTTCCAAAATCGCCGGCGTGCCAAATCTCGTCACAATTCTCAAAATGCTTAAAAACGGCGTCGTCTAAAAAACCGTGGGTATCTGATATAAGGCCTATGCGGGTCATTTTTTATTTCGAATGTTAATTTCGAATTTATTTAAAATATTGTCAGGAAATCTCCCAAAGCCAATTGGTATTCCAGTGAATAAACTTTGGGTGCATCATAAATTACAAATTCATCTTCAACAATACCTTTCTGCTCTTTGCCGAAGGTTAATATCTCGCGATGCGGTACAGAATCGGCAAACGATTTTATGGAGATAACCCTTTGCAAGTGCAGCTGATATTTGGGCAGCAGATCCTTTACTACCGATGCTGTTGGCAAAGGTAATATCAATTGGCATGTACCTGTATCTGTGAGGTATTCATCTGCACAGCGCAACAGTTTCTTAAAAAAAGTACCGTCGGTATGCCGTGCAAGTCGTTTTTGCTCATCGGCTGATGCAAGCGAATCTAAAAAGAAAGGTGGGTTGGATACGATCAGGTCGTGTTTTTTCCAATAATAGTTTTTAAAATATCCCTCAAAAGTATTAAAGGTTGAGTATACCCTGTACAAAAAAGGGGATGCTTTAAAATTCCTGTCGGCTGCCTCTGCGGAGTCCTGATCAATATCAACCCCATCAATATGCGCTACAGCAAACCTTTGGGCCAGCATCAGGGCAATTACGCCTGTACCGGTACCAATATCAACAATACTTTTGGGGTTATTTGCAGTGGCCAATGCGCCAAGCAACACCCCATCGGTATTTATCTTCATGGCGCAACCGCTTTGGTCAACCTCAAATTGTTTGAATTTAAAGATGTCTGCGCCCATTATTTGGTATTGAAAAGCCCATATTTAAGAATACAATAAATAGCGCGTACGCCGTCCTTCCATCCTATTTTTTTACCATCATCATATGTACGGCCATAGTATGAAATCCCCACCTCGTATATACGGATCTTGGGGATTCGCGCAACTTTTTGAGTTACTTCCGGCTCAAAACCAAAGCGTTGCTCACGTAATTTTATAGATTGCAGCAGTTTGGTATTAAACAGTTTATAGCAGGTTTCCATATCGGTAAGGTTAAGGTTGCTCATCATATTGGAGAGGAACGTTAACCACCTGTTGCCTATAGTGTGCCAAAAGAAAAGGATGCGGTGCGGGTTGCTGCCCATAAAGCGCGAACCGTAAACCACATCGGCAAAGCCATTGCAAATGGGCTTTAGCAGGTCGTTGTATTCGGCAGGATCATATTCCAGATCCGCATCCTGGATGATGGTATAGTCGCCTGTAGCCTGTGCAATACCTGTATGTAAAGCCGCACCTTTGCCTAAATTGTGCGGGTGTTTAAAATATCTGATATCGAGAGTGGTATTTTCTGCCTTATAATTAGCTACAGCCTTTTCGGTGTTATCGGTAGAGCAGTCATCCACAATTATTATTTCCTTTCGGATGTCATCAATCAAATCAACAGCTTTTATCTTGTTCAGAATGAGGTGAATGGTGCCACCTTCATTATATGCCGGGATAATTATTGATAATTTACCTATTTTCATCAGAATAATTTGTTTTTTTATGGTGATGAAGCTATCATGAGCCGTTTTTATCATTCCGGTTTTGAGCCGGGGGCTCATGATGGTTTCATTGTGAATTATAAAATATCAATTTAATGCTATCGCGAATAAAGCAAAATCTTAAAAAGCCAAAAGTAATGATATTAACGGCTATTTTGTTTGCTTTAGCGTTATGGTTTGCCTTATGCCTGCCCAAACCACTGTTTAACACCCCAACATCGTTTGTTATTGATGATGATACCGGCCAGCTGCTGGGTGCCTCCATAGCAACCGACGGGCAATGGCGCTTCCCATACAACGCGGAGGTACCCTCAAAGTTCGCCAAATGCATTATTGCCTTTGAGGATAAACGCTTTGAAAGCCACTGGGGATTTGACCCATTGGCATTTGGCAGGGCCATTAAACAAAATATCAAATCAAAAAAAGTAACCAGCGGTGGCAGCACACTCACCATGCAGGTAATACGCCTGAGCACCCACCACAACCGCACCGTTTGGAATAAGCTGGGAGAAATTTTCATGGCCCTGCGATTGGAAATCACCTACAGTAAAAAAGAAATAATGGCCCTGTATGCCAGCAACGCCCCTTTCGGAAGCAATGTTATCGGGCTGGATGCAGCATCTTGGCGGTACTTTGGCCGCGGGCCCGAAAAACTCTCCTGGGGCGAAATGGCTGCGCTGGCTGTACTGCCCAACTCGCCATCATTAGTACACCCCGGCAAAAACAGACAGATCCTTTTAAGAAAGCGCAACCTGCTGCTCGACAGGCTTTATCACCAGGGCACTATCGACAGCACCACCGCCGCGCTCGCCAAATTTGAGCCCGTGCCCGAAAAACCTATGCCTTTACCGCAGAATGCCCCCCACCTGCTGCAACGTTTTAAGGCCGATTTCAAAAGTAAAAAACAGGCCTTAACCCGCTTAAAAACGACCATTAAAAGCAGCTTGCAGGAACAGGTTGGCGATATACTGGAAAAACACCACCAGGTTTTAAAAGCTAATGACATTAACAACATTGCGGCCGTAGTTTTAGATGTGGAAACAGGTGCCACACTGGCCTACGCCGGCAATATAGCCCACCGCGAAGATCCTGAAATGGAGAGCGATGTGGATGTGGTGAACGCGCCGCGCAGCCCGGGGAGTACGCTAAAACCGCTGCTTTACGCCAGTATGCTGCACGATGGCTTGATACTACCCAACAGTCTTATCCCCGATGTACCCACGCAGATAGCGGGCTACCACCCCGAGAATTTTGACCTGGGGTATGATGGCGCAGTGCCTGCTTCAAACGCGCTCTCGCGCTCATTAAACATCCCTGCGGTAAAACTGCTGCAGCAATACAAATACGAGCGCTTTTATGATAAGCTACAAAAAATAGGCATCAGCACCCTTAAACAACCTGCCGACCATTACGGCTTATCACTAATACTCGGCGGCGGCGAAAATACCCTTTGGGAACTTACCGGCGCATACGCAGATATGGCCCGTGTGCTAAATCATTATAACAAAAACGGGGGGAAATACAGCGCTGATGATTACCATTCGCCCGTATACGCTAAAACTATTGCGGAGAAACCCAAATTGGAAAAGAACGGCTTGCTGGATGCCGGATCTATCTATTACACGCTGCAGGCCATGGAAGAAGTAATGCGCCCGGGCGAGGAAATGCTTTGGCAGCAGTTCAGCTCTACCCAGCGCATTGCCTGGAAAACCGGCACCAGCTTCGGCTTCAGGGATGGTTGGGCAATCGGCATCACACCCAAATACGTGGTGGGCGTTTGGGTGGGTAATACTGATGGCGAAGGCCGGCCGGGTTTAACGGGAATCAGCACCGCCGCGCCGGTACTGTTCGAGATCTTCCGCCTGCTCCCTGCTGCGCGCGAATGGTTTGATGAGCCTACCGGCGAACTGGTCAAAATAAGGGTTTGCCGAGAAAGCGGTTACCGTGCCGGGCAATACTGCGATAACGCGGTGGAGCAATGGGTGCCCAAAACAGGACTTAAGGCACCCGTTTGCCCGTGGCATAAACTGGTGCATTTATCTGCCGATCTAAAATACCAGGTGACGGGTAATTGCACCTCGCCGGATAACATGATCAATAAAAGCTGGTTTGTGCTGCCACCATCCATGGAGTATTATTACAAGACCAAGAACTACCAGTATCACGTACTGCCGCCTTTTGTCCCGGGCTGCGATCAGGCCGAAGCCAACCCGATGGAACTCATCTACCCGAAAGACGGCGCCAAGGTTTACGTACCGCTAGAGGCCGACGGCAAACGCGGACGCATGATCTGTAACGCGGCGCATAGGCAGTCGGGCGCAAAGATATTTTGGCATCTGGATGGTAAATATGTGGGTGAAAGCAGCGCGTTCCAGCAAATGGCGCTCAACCCATCGCCGGGTTTACATAAACTTACTTTGGTTGATAACGCCGGTAACACCCTGCAAATAAATTTTGAGGTGCTGGATAAGAATAAATAACTTAGTGCTATGCTTGAACAATACGACCTAAGCAACCTGATGGTTTTAGATATTGAAACCGTACCGCAGTACCCTACCCATGCCGAAGTGCCCGAACACATGCAGGAACTATGGGCACACAAAACCCGCAACGTACGCAACGAAGAAACCGCCGAGGCATTTTATGAACGAGCGGGCATATGGGCCGAGTTTGGCAAAATAGTATGCATTTCGGTAGGGATATTTACCAACAGCGGCGGCAACCACCCGGGCTTGCGTGTAAAATCATTCGCAGGGCACGATGAAAAGGAATTGCTGGAAGATTTCAGCAAGATGCTGAGCGGACAGCCCCTCAGCATGATTCTATGCGCACATAACGGCAAGGAGTTCGACCTGCCGTACATTTGCCGCCGCATGCTGATCAACGGCGTACCGTTCCCGCCGCATTTACAAATTCAGGGTAAAAAGCCCTGGGAGATTCCCCACCTGGATACCATGGAGCTTTGGAAATTCGGCGACTATAAAAATTACACTTCGTTAAACCTGCTTACCGCTATTTTCAATATTCCTACCCCAAAAGATGATATAGACGGCAGCCAGGTCGGCCATGTGTATTGGGTTGAGAACGCCTTAGAACGCATTTGCACCTACTGCCAAAAGGATGTGATCGCTACTGCGCAACTTATTCGTCGCTATCGCGGAGAGAGTTTGATTGAGGATGAATATGTGACGATAGTTTGAGGCGATATGCAGATAAAAAATAAATCTGAAATATAGGTTCTTTTTCCATTTTTAGTTACATTGTGATAAACAATAAAACTAAAAAACTATGAAAAAAATCAGTACCAAGTACAAGCTACTTACAAGAGAGGAAACAAAAAAAATTTTAGGTGGTAATCCAGTAGAACCACCATGCCCGGACGGCAAAGTAAGGAAAAGTTGTTTTTCAGGTGGATACTTTGGCGGAATACCTGTTAATCATAGCTACTGTCTGATGCCAGATGAGCCTTGTCCCTTAGGATCGTAACAGCCCATAATTTGACAGCAGTTAAACTTCGCTGAATCAATAAAGCGAACTTTAACTGCTGTTTGTCTTGGGTTACATTTAAAAGGCTCAATTACTGGTCTATGTTTTCAACTTAGACCCCAAACCAAGCAAGCTTTCAGCTTGCGAAGCTGTAATATTTACAGATTACTATTGAGCCCAAAACTGACAATGTTGTAATAACATTAAGTCTTTTTAAGCAACGGAATAACCTTGGTGCCGATCAGTTCTATTGAACTCATCAGTTGCGCATGCGTTAAACCCGCGTTATCCATCTGAAAGGTAAACCTGTCTACACCGCCTAAAGCCTCGCTGTGCCTTAATAACTTTTCGGCAACCTGCTGTGGCCCGCCAACAACTAAAACGCCTTTTGGCGCCACCAGGCTATCAAACTGTGGCCTGGTTACCGGCGGCCAACCCCGCTCCCGTCCTAATTTTGTCCATAGCTCGGCATAGCCGGGATAATAATCTGCAATGGCTTGTTCATCAGTAGCGGCTACATAACCCGGGGAATGTAAACCTACCTTCAATTGATCGGGCGTAAACCCTGCACGGCGACCAGCCTCGCGGTAAATATCAACCAGCGGGCGGAACCTGTGTGTTTCGCCGCCTATAACGGCAACCATTAAAGGTAAACCTAAAGTGCCCGCCCTCGCGAACGACTCGGGTGTGCCGCCAACACCAAGCCATATAGGTAGCTTTTCCTGCAATGCTCTCGGATAAACAGGTTGGTTATCTAAAGCCGCCCTAAACCTGCCCGACCAGGTAATAAATTCATTATCCCTTACATTGAGTAGAAGATCAAGCTTCTCCCTGAAAAGCGCGTCATAATCATTCAAACTGAAACCAAAAAGCGGGTAGGCTTCCACTGACGAGCCCCGGCCAACCACCATTTCGGCCCGGCCTTTAGAGATTAGATCGAGCGTTGCGAAGTTTTGATAAGCCCGTACCGGGTCGCTCGCGCTTAATACAGTAACTGCGCTGGTTAAGCGGATGCGGTTCGTTTTGGCTGCTGCTGCTGCCAGGATCACATGCGGTGCCGAATCTAAAAATTCTTTTTTATGGTGCTCGCCTATACCGAACACATCAAGGCCTACCTTATCGGCATGCTCTATCCTTTCTAATAACTGCGCCATAGCATCAACACTGCTAAGCGCGTTACCCGTGCCATACATGGCCGAAGCAAAACTATCAACCCCTACTTCCATATTTTTAATTTACATGTTTAAACATCAAATATCGGAAATTTGTTTCGCTTGTTATAACAGCTATACGGATTTTGACATTGGGGAAATATTAGCCGGAAATGGCCAGCAGATAATCCATATCCTGCCTTGTGCCCGCCAGGCTATGTCCATTAATATATGGATTACCAGCCAGGCGTACCTGCTGCCCCCGGGTTATGCCTTGTAACCGTACGGTTTGCTGTTCAAAAACACCACCTTCGCCATCAAGCAGGCGATAGGTATCTTCCGAAATCAGCAGATCGTTGTTCAGTTCTTTGGTTTTTAACTGCAACCGTGACGCGATATTTACAGGTAAACCCATTACAGATAAGGCGGGCGGCCCATCAAGCGCAAATTCACCTACAAAAACCTTCCCGGTATTAATACCCACACCAATTTCAAGCGGCCCTCCGTAAAAAGGTTCGGCATAAGCAGTATTAAACAGGCTTACTGTTTTAAACATCATTTTAGCGGCCTGGTAAGCATTGTTTGCGGCCTCGCGCACATTGGTTTGCAAGCCAAATACGGCATATAGGTTATCGCCGGCTACCTCAACAACCTTCCCCTGGAAATTTTTAACAACCTGGTTAAATGCCGTAAACAGGCGGCGGACTACCTGTATAACCGACTGGCTCGACTGAACTTCCATCAGCCGGGTAAAGTTGCGTATATCAAGGAATAAAATAGTTAGCTCCTGTTCGGTATCGGGTTTTATATCGGCTGCTGCGGGGCAGCAAGTATTCAGCATCAGGTAATCGTTTTCCATGTTGTAAAGTATCTATAACGGTATAGACGACAAGGTGAGGAAAACATTTTAAACAAAATTTAAAAAACACCGTCGTGATAAATGGGTGACTTTATTTTAATCTCCGGATGACAATTTGGGCAAACACCTCTCCCGCTATATACTTTTCCACAAGTGTTGCCCTTAAAAATGGCATTAGGTATGTTTGCGACCCAGATTTCCACATGATGAACAGCTCGATGAACCTTGTTGATATTGCATCCAAATATATTTTACTGCAACCCAGCCGCAAAGCCTTAAAGGGCAAATGCCCGTTTCATAAAGATGAAACTACCTCCCTGCTTATTATCCCGCAAAGCAATGTATTTAAATGTTTTGGCTGTGGCGCCGAAGGTGGGCCAATGGAGTTTTTGATGAGGATTGAAAATAAAAACCGCACTAAAGTAATTGCCGATATAGCCGAAAAGACTTTCCCGAAATAAGCGTTCGATTACAATGAACCTTCTGCAACAAAAAAGCCGTTAACTTATTAGTTAACAGCTTTTAAAATTTAGTACGGAAGATAGCCTTATCACCGAATTATTACTATTGATTATTACTATTGAAATAGCCTTCTAATTACGCAAATCAAATATCATAATCTTTAGCTACGTAAACTTTGAACGTTTGCCCTATATCATATGTAACCTCTTTACCCTTTTTTAGCAAAAAAAACGGCGTTAACACAACAGCTTCTGCAATGGCAGATCCCGTGCGATTTTTACCCTCTTGTTTTAAATCGGACGTTAATTTAATTATCCTACCATCTTCCAGTGTAAGGTAATCTACCGATATATTGATGGTGCCAGGCTTACCCATCCCCTTAGCTTTGGTGCATTCAGTTAAATGGCCGGAAACTTTTAAGCCCTTATTTAATATTACTCGATCTCCGATAATATAAGGTTCTGTTACTTGCATATCTATGATATCACCGGTATGATTTACTTTGCTGGATAGCTTTTGCATAAGTCCAACTGTTAAAACAACGCCTTCTGACAGCTTTTTTGGCTGATCTTGCGCATAAACGGAGGCCGCGATAATAACCACGAACAATGTGAGTAAGGTTTTTTTCATGAATTTAAGATTTAGGTACAATCAAACTTAGTAATTATTATCAAGTTTCAAGCCTAATTTAAAAGTGATATGAAACAAAAAAAGCCGCTAACTTATTCAGTTAACGGCTTTTAAACTTAGTGCGGAAGAAGGGACTCGAACCCCCACGCCTCGCGGCGCCAGATCCTAAGTCTGGTGCGGCTACCAATTACGCCACTTC
>NZ_JBAZRC010000037.1:0-31905 GCF_041663085.1 Mucilaginibacter sp. | reverse complement strand
CCCTGATTGTATGATGGCAGTAAAATAGAACTGCTTTTAGATTCTTTCTTCAGCTCTTCAGGTACATCCCTGTTATTCTCCTTTTCGCGGCCTGCTTTAAAAAGCCGGTTACGTATATAAGGGTAAAGCAGGTATGCAGCTTTTGCAGACAGGATACCGAACCCTGCACCTGCAACAACATCGCTAAACCAATGGTCGCGGTTATACATACGTAGAATACCTGTAGCCGTTGCAAAGCTATAGCCTATTGCACTGTATCCTATAGATTTATCGCCCAGTTCCTGCGCCATAAACTCAGCTCCAAGAAAAGCATTGGCAGTATGGCCGGATGGAAAAGAATTATAGTCGGACCCATCGGGCCGCAACCTATGGGTTACTTTCTTTAAACCAAATGTTGCTACACCCATCATGCTTTCGGCCATTACCAATATTAAGGTACGGTCAACAAAGGTGTTTTTGCCATGGATGCCAACTAAATTCAGCCCATAAACCAATGCTACGGGTGTATACTGAAAATAATTCTCGGGGTGATGCCTAAAGTTTGGCGCATCCTCGTTAATATCATTATTAATACTGATGTCAAGCCGCCTCACAGGGTGGAAAAAGAAATTGCTTGCCCCATAAGCAATGAGTACAGACGGGGGCACCAATGCCCAGGCTTTACTACGTAAATGCCTAACAGTATCGGGCGCTGTGAACAAATCTTTTTTTAGCGTATCCGCTATATTTACTTTTTTGGTTGTATCAGCCACCTGCGCTTCGGACTTAAAGCAAACAAGACAGAGTATGATATAAATGGCTTTTTTCAATGTGCTGGTATTTGGGGTTATTTACCTATTTCAATTATGTGGAATGTTCCGGCTATCATATGTGGCCGTGGGTGTGCATTATCTGCTGTTGACGGCGTAGCCTCCATTTGCGCAGCTGGTAAAAACAGATGGTGAGTGGCCAGGTCGATACCGATAGTACGCGCACTTTTTTCGGTTGGTATATTTTCTACAAACATAAATTTATCAGCGTTTACCTCTTTAATAACAGATATATTGCCATCTCCGTTTGAACTGTAAGCCAATTTCAGTGCCGGGTCGAACGCAACACCATCGCAATCACCAATTTTAAATTTAGCAATATTTTTGCCATTCGTAGCATCCATTATCACCATGGTAGCGTTGCCACCGCAACCTATAAATAAACGATTGGTTACCCTGTCTATAGCCAAGCCCGAAGGTTCATCACCCTCATTGATTTTAAATCGACTGATCACTTTGTAAGTATTGGCGTTAATAACAACTACCTCGTTAGTGGTTTCGGAATTGACAAAGATCTTTCCTTTACCATCAGATACGCCCGTTTCTGGCTTGCCCACAAGCGGGATAGTTACGACTACTTTATCCGTAGCCGGGTCAATTACTGATGCATCGCTGCTTTTGCCGTTAAAGGCGTATACCTTTTTTGAAAACTCATCATAAAATATGGCATCCGGGTTGGTGCCAACTGCTATTTTTCCAAGTGCTGCGTTTGTTTTAAGATCAAACACTGTGCAACTGTTATCGCGCCCGTTACTGGTATAACCTTTATTCAGATCTTTTACCAGCGCTATACCATGCACCCCGTTTGTGTTGGGGATAACACCGATAGAATCGCCCGTTGCAGTGCTTAAAATATTTACTTGCGTACTGTGCGATACGTAGATCTTTTTGTTAGCTGCATCAACCGTAACATAGTCCCAACCACCGCTGCTTTTAATAGTATGCTTCTTTAAGATGTGTAAGCCGGTTTTAGTTTGGGCTTTTGCATTTAAGGCTGTAAAGGAAATAACAACCAATGCAAATGCTTTTAATTTACGGGGATATAACATAGCTATCTGAATTTGATGCTATTTAAGGTTATATTCTGTAGAAATTTTGGAGAAACGCGATAAACAGTAGTTAGTTAGCACGGGGCTTGTAAACTATCGATACAAAAAAGCCTCTCTAATTACATTAAAGAGGCTTTGTAGTGATCCCATCAGGATTCGAACCTGAGACCTACTGATTAGAAATCAGTTGCTCTATCCAGCTGAGCTATGGGACCATCGCGATTTTTTCGCGGTGCAAATATGCGAAAATTGGTTGATACAGGCAATAGCAACTGCGTTAAAATTACACACCCCAATTTAGCTGTAAAATAAGGCCAATAATATATTTACCGCCACAAAAAACAGCACTATCAAAATTTTGTTAAAATATTACATATAATTGCATTCTATTATAAACCGGCACTATCTGTAAGGTTAGTGTTTTATATGTAAAGCTGACAAATATTATTTTCATGATTTAACTTATTAATCGGGCTGTTTATTAAAATTTATTTTTTGGTAAAAAAGCTGTAAACCATGCACTAATAAGAAGTTTTAACTGCTGAATATCAATTTTTTACTTTTTAAAATTAAGAAGTGTTTTTTTTACAATAAGTTAATCATACTTTTAACCCAATTTTTTTTTAAAAACTTATTTTATGATCATAATTGCTGACGGTGGCTCCACCAAAACAAACTGGTGTTTAGTTACCGAAGATGGTAAAAAGGTGTATTTTAACACCGAAGGTTACAATCCGTATTTTTCAGGCACTGATTACATCATTCAATCGTTAAAGGAAAGCCTGCCTACCGATCTTGAGAAGGACAACATTACCGAAGTTAACTATTACGGTGCCGGCTGTTCAACCCCCGAAATGCGTAAAATTGTTGAGGATGCCATGAAGGCAGTTTTTACAAAATCCAGGGTTAACATCGGCCATGACCTGCTTGCTGCCGCACGTGCCCTATTGGGTAACAATGAAGGTTTTGCTGCCATTTTAGGCACAGGTACCAACACTTGCCTTTATAACGGTAAAGAGATCATCAACAACATCGATTCGGGTGCATACATCCTTGGAGATGAAGGCAGCGGCTGCCATATTGGTAAAAAGCTACTGATTGATTACCTGCGCGGCTATATGCCCGAGGCTGTACGTAAAAACTTTTGGGAAACCTTTAAACTTACGCCTGACGATATAAACGAGATTGTTTATACCCAGCCACGCGCTAACCGTTTTTGCGCAAGCTTCAGCAAATTTGTTTACGATAACATTGTGAACATAGAATACTCACGTAACCTGGTACGCACTTCATTCGAAGATTTTTTCCGCAACCTGGTTACCCACTACCCTGATTATCAAAAATATACATTCAACTGCATAGGTTCGGTTGGTTACAACTTCCGTAACGTGCTTGAGGAGGTTTGTACCGAAAACGGCATGACCGTTGGTAACATCATCCGCTCGCCTATAGATAACCTGGTAAAATTCCACCTGGAACTAGCGCCAAGCCAATTGTAATTTGAAGAGAATCAAGAAGTCAAGACATAAGAATCAAGACTTTGCAAAATATAAAAGCCGCATCGATATCGATGCGGCTTTTTCTTGAACTTTTATTCCTGTCTTGACTCTTGATTCTAAAAATCCTGCCTCGCTTATTTATCCAGGTTCAGATCGTTCTGGAAGATCTTGGTGTATTTACGCCTGTCAAACTTATATAGTTTGGCTGCTCGGTACGATACGCCCTTCTGCTTCTCATCCAACTCTTTCAGGAAACCGTAGCTCAGCATTTTTTTGCGAAAATTACGTTTATCAAGTTTTTTGTTCAGCACTGCTTCGTATAACGATTGCAGTTGTGTAAGTGTAAATTTTTCGGGCAGCAGCTCAAACGCAATAGGCTGATAATTTAGCCTGCGGCGTATCTTGTTAAACCCGGTTTCGAATATCTCACTGTGGTCAAACGCCAGTTTGGGCAGGTCGTTAACCGGGTGCCAGAACGCGTTTTTGGCATATTGAGTAACCGGCTTAACTTCTTTTTGCCCGTTAATACGTATCAGGGCGTAATAAGCAACTGTAATTACACGGCCCTGCGGGTGGCGGTTAACTTCGCCAAATGTATGAAACTGTTGCATATGCAGATCGCGCAGGCCCGTAAGCTCATAAAGGATACGTTCGGCAGCGTTATCAATACTCTCATCCTGCTCAACAATATATCCGGGCAGGGCAAGCCAGTCCTTAAACGGCTCTTCGTTACGTTCTATAAGTAATATCTTCAGCTCACCGGCCTCAAAACCAAATATGACACAGTCTATAGAAAAAACTGAGTTAAATGTAGGTAACTTTACTTCCAAGGGAAATGTATTTAGGTTATAATTGTGCTTAAATATATTGCTTAATTTTTAATGTAAAAATAAATAAATAAATTTAATGGTGTAAATTTGACACACTATATTCGCACCTACAAATTTACCTAAGTAAATAATGCAAAAAATTTCAAAGATAGCAGTTCTTACTTCGGGTGGCGATGCACCAGGCATGAACCCATGTATACGGGCTGTTGTACGTACCGCAATTTATAATGGCCTGCAGGTAGCAGGTATCCGCCAGGGTTACCAGGGGCTTATCGACAATAATATGTACGATATGAACACCCGCTCGGTAAGTAATATCTTAAACCTTGGTGGCACAATACTAAAAACCGCAAGGTGCCTTCCCTTCCGTACAGATGAAGGTATGGAGCTTGCCTACCAAAACCTAAAGGCTAACGGGATTGATGGCATTGTAGTTATAGGCGGCGATGGTACTTTTACCGGTGCCCTGCGCTTCTCAAGAAAATATCCGGACATTGCCGTAATAGGTGTACCCGGAACTATTGATAACGACCTTTATGGCTCTACTTACACTTTAGGGTTTGATACAGCCACCAATACGGTTATTGAAGCTATTGATAAAATACGCGATACTGCCGATGCACACGACCGTTTGTTTTTTATAGAAGTAATGGGCCGCGACTCGGGCGCTATTGCCCTGCGCGCGGGTATATCATGCGGTGCAGAAGCCATATTGTTGCCTGAGCGTGATACGGCTATTGAAATGCTGATAGAGAATCTGAAAGCCGGCCAGTACAATAAAAAATCATCAAGCATAGTAATTGTGGCCGAGGGCGATAAAAGCGGAGGCGCTTATGACCTTGCCGAAGCAGTTAGAAAACAAATCAAGTTTTACGACATAAAAGTTACTATATTAGGCCACTTGCAACGCGGGGGCAGCCCGTCGGCGTTCGACAGGATCCTGGGCAGCCGTTTGGGCTTTGCCGCTGTTAACGCCATGATAGATGGCAAAACACAAATGATGGTTGGACTTGAAGCTAACCACATAAAATTAACAAGCCTTGAAGAGGCACTTACCCAGCATCAGTTTAAGTTAGAAGATGACCTGATGCAGATGGCAGATATATTATCAATTTAAATGATTGCAGTTGTTTATAGTGGATCTAACAATGCCGGCTGGCGATTAGCCTATAAGGGACGAACGGTTGCCTCGTTCAATACCAATGCCATTAATCCCTATTTTAACGACGAGAAATATATCGTACAACTGCTTAATAAAAACATCAACCTTATACATCACGCCGAACAAATAAAACGTATTTACTTTTTTGGCGCGGGCGCATCTTCAGACGAGCTTAAGCAGGTTGTACACAACGCCTTTGCTGCATTTTTTAAATTTGCCAAAATAACCGTTGGGCACGATATTGAAGCCGCAGCAATTGCTTGCTGCCGTAATGCGCCCGGTATTGTAAGCATTTGCGGAAGCGGAAGCAACGCCGCCTGGTACGATGGCAAAAAGGTAAAACCAAACAACTACGGCCTTGGTTATATATTGGCCGACGAAGGTTCAGGCAACTGGCTGGGCAGGCAACTGATAAAAGGTTTCATGAATGAAACGCTGCCGGTAAACATCCGCAAAAAGTTTGTACAGCGGTATGATGCCGACCGTAAAACTTTGCTTGAAAAGGTTTATCGCCAAAAACAGCCCGCATTGTTTCTGAGCTCGTTCAGCGATTTTTTCCTGGAAAATAAACAAGACGCTTATCTTAAAAACATTATCACAACCGGTTTTGGCAAACTAATACAAACTTACCTGGTACCTCTGCATAAACAGCACCCGGAAGCACCTGTACACTTTGCCGGAACGGTAGCAGCCAACTTTCAGGATTACCTGCATGAGGCCGCCGCGGATAACGGGATTACGATAACGGATATTATAAAAGAACCCATAAACCATTTATTGACGTATTATTCAAATAAAAATTAGAAAAATCATGAAAATAGGAATCAACGGCTTTGGCCGTATCGGTCGCTTAGCTTTTAGGGCCGCAATTGAAAGACCAGATGTTGAAGTTGTAGGTATCAACGACCTTGTTGAACCTGATTACATGGCTTACATGTTAAAGTACGATTCAACCCACGGCCAGTTCAAAGGCACTATTGCTGTAGAAGGCGGCCATTTGGTTGTAAACGGTAAAACCATCCGTGTTACTGCCGAAAAAGACCCTGCAAACCTGAAATGGAATGAAGTAGGTGCAGAAGTTATTATTGAATCTACCGGTTTATTTTTAACCATTGAAACTGCACAAAAACATATTGATGCCGGCGCTAAAAAAGTGGTTATGAGCGCACCTGCAAAGGATGATACCCCTACGTTTGTAATGGGTGTAAACCACAAACTGTTAAAAGCAGACCAAACTATCGTTTCAAACGCGTCATGTACTACCAACTGTTTAGCGCCTATCGCTAAAGTATTGGATGATAAATTTGGTATTGAAGAAGGTTTAATGACTACTGTACACGCGGTAACAGCTACACAAAAAACAGTTGACGGCCCATCGCATAAAGACTGGAGAGGTGGCCGTGGTGCTTACCAGAACATCATCCCTTCATCAACAGGTGCTGCTAAAGCGGTTGGTTTAGTTCTGCCTCTGTTAAAAGGCAAATTAACAGGTATGTCGTTCCGTGTTCCGGTTGCCGACGTTTCTGTTGTTGACTTAGTAGTGCGTTTAAAAACTCCTGCTACTTACGAACAGATCAAAACTGCAATGAAAGATGCTTCAGAAGGCGAATTGAAAGGCATTTTAGGTTACACCGAAGATGAGGTTGTATCTGAAGATTTTAAAGGTGATGCACGCACATCAATTTTTGATGCAAAAGCTGGTATCGCACTTAACGATCACTTTGTTAAGGTTGTATCTTGGTACGATAATGAGTGGGGTTACTCAAACAAACTGATTGACCTTGTTCAGGAAATTGGCAAACTGTAAGTTTAATTAAATCCCAATATTAAAAGCCCTCCCAACATCAGTTGGGAGGGCTTTTTGTTGATATCCCACCTGTCATCCTGAACGATAGTGAAGGATCTGTTATTGAACTGTGCATATACGATTTGCATATCGGCGAATAGATGCTTCGCCATCGCTCAGCATGACAAAGTCTTCGAGATGTTTACCCAAACATTATTCCTATTTTCATACTTAATATAATGCCTATGAAAGATATCATCAGCCGGTTTAAGATCAGCACCCCTCAAAATTTCTCGTTAGATAAATACGATACCGCAGATTCTGCAGATTACAAAAAAGAAACCGCGGATGAATTACTCGTCGATTTGATTGCAGACACCGCAAAACTGCAAACTGAGTTGTATGCAGCAAACCGCCACTCGCTGCTCATTATTTTCCAGGCGATGGATGCCGCGGGTAAGGATAGCGCTATAGCACACACCATGTCGGGCTTGAACCCGCAGGGGTGCCAGGTGTATAGTTTTAAGCAGCCAACAGCCGAAGATTACGAACACGATTTTTTGTGGCGCCACTATAAAGCCCTGCCCGAGCGTGGCCGCATTGGCATTCACAACCGTTCGCATTACGAGAATGTGTTGGTTACTAAGGTACACCCCGAATTTATCCTGAAAGAGAATATCCCGGGCATTTCCAAAGTAAAAGATATAGGGAAAAAATTTTGGAACCAGCGTTATGAAAGCATCCGCAATTTCGAGGATCATTTACATGCAAACGGAACAATCATTATTAAATTCTTCCTGCATGTGTCAAAAGATGAACAAAAGAAACGCTTTTTAGAACGTATTGCCGACCCTGAAAAAAACTGGAAATTCTCATCAGGCGATATCAAAGAGCGCCAATTGTGGGGCGATTATATGAAAGCCTACGAAACGGCCATTAAAAAAACCAGCACCAATGATAATCCATGGTATGTTGTGCCTGCGGACAAAAAATGGTTTACTCGTATAGCCATTTCAACCATCATCCGGCAAACATTAAAGGATCTGAAACTGGAATATCCCGTTTTGCCGAAAGAGGAAATAGAAAAACTGGAAGAATCGAAGCGGATTTTGGAGAAGGAATAAAACCACCCGTCATTGCGAGGAGCGATAGCGTCGTAGCAATCTTCGATAGAAAAGTAGGCTATTTACCTATCGAAGATTGCCACGCTTCGCTCGCCATAACGCGCGGTTATTTCTTACCAGGGCGTTACACCATAGTCGCTAAAGTAGCCGCCGGTTGGGCCGTCTTTATCAATCATAGCGTACTGTACAATAGGTGCTGCACCTTCTTCTACAGTTTTATACCCCTGGTTGTTGTTAAAGTCGGTTGCGGTATAACCCGGATTTACTGCGTTCACTCTGAAATTTTTTAACTCATAAGCCAAAGCAATGGTATAACCATTCAATGCACTTTTTGATGGCCCATATGCGGCGGTTTTAACATCATAGTGCCTCCAGGTTGGGTCGGTATGCAGGCCAAGCGAGCCAAGGTCAGACGTTACGTTCACTATTCTTGGGTTTGGCGCTTTTTGCATCAGCGGTACAAATGTTTTTGTAACACGGGCAACTCCAAAAACGTTCACCTCATATACCTTTTTAAAGGTTTCAATAGGAGTTTGCAGCACTGGCTGAGGGATACTTCCCGGGATGCCTGCGTTGTTTATCAGCACGTCTAAATAATCAATGCGTTTTGCCAGTTCATCATATGCTTGCAGTACCGATTGATCCTCTACAACATCTATCAATAGCAATTCAACATCATTTAAACCCTCGCTGTGCAGTAGCGATACAGCTTCATTGCCCCTTTCCTTATCGCGGCAGCCTAAAAATACATGGTAGCCGGCATTTGCCAATTGGCGGGCGGTTTCCAGGCCAATACCTTTATTGGCACCGGTAATTAATACGGTCTGTTTTTTCATATAGCAAAGCTACAGCAGCACTAACTTTCTATCACTGCACATAGTAAGGCATTAACTGTACATATCGCGGATTTGCTGGCGAAATGCCATAGGAGTGTTATCGGTAAGGCGTTTAAAGAAACGGTTAAAATAGGCTGCATCTTCAAACCCTAGTTCGTCTGCAACCTGTTTTACCGAAAGGTCGGTATGTAAAAGTTTGCGTTTGGCCTCAACAACCAATCGGTTATGAATATGACTGATTGCCGTTTTACCGCTTTGTTGTTTCACCACATCATTAAGATAACCGGGCGTAATGTTTAGCAGGTTGGCATACGCCGCCACATCATGCAGTTGAGTGTAGTTCTCCCCTATCAATTCCTGAAAGCTTTTTAGCAGGTAATGGTTCTGGGTTATTTTGCTCTCGCCAAATTGCTCGGTATATATCCTGCTAAGATAAATGATGAGTACCCGAAGCCATGATGCAAGCATCTGGTTTTGCCAGGTACTACCTGTTTTATACTCTATGGTCATTTTCCGCATCACATCTTCCAGGTAAATGATCTCATCTGCGCTCAAAACTATCTCATGCGCACCTGCCGGGTTTTGAATAATGGGTAACTGGCGCAGCATGCGGTTTTCTTCCAGCAGCAAAAATTCTTCAGTAAAACCGGCAATGTATCCTTTTATGGGTTTGCTTTCTTCCTTCAAATGAACCTGCTGCGGTACGGTAAAATAGAAATGACCGGGTTTAACGGTGTACGATGTAAAATCTATCCAGTGGCGACTGTCTCCCTCCTCTACAAATGCAAAAAAGTAATAATCCTTACGATGCGGAAGCAGGAAAGCATCTTCTATAATAACATCAACGCCGTTAGCCTCGTGCACCTCTATCATAGTAGGTTTACCACCATCAAGGGTTACTAAAGGATAACTTGGGATGATATGTTTCTCGGGCGCTGTTAAAGCAGGCATATTACTTATAAATCTAACTTTTCATACTGAGCGTGAGCGAAGGCTCTAATATACCACTTACAAGTTGGCGATTAGATGCTTCACTACGTTCAGTATTACAAGGTGGCTGTTTACATCAACTCGCTATCATTCTTTACATGCCATGTTTTATAGGCCATGTAGTACAATAGCAGGGTTGGTATCACATAAAACAGCGCGCCGCCGGTATTTATTGCCGGATAGGCAATAATGATGCTATAGATAAGCAATGCCAGGGCTACCGTGCCACCTACAAAATACAAATAGAAAAACTTACCGGCCATAATTATTTGCTGCTTTTAGATTTTTTCTTTTCGGCTTTGCCGGATACTTTTTTAAATATAGCTGCACCCAGCGGAGGCGTTGTAATACTTATAGAATTATCTTTTCCATGCCAGCTGGTAGCTTCAGATGCTATCGGGTCGAAATTAATCAAACCACTCCCCCAAAATTTCTCCGCATCCGAGTTAAAGATCTCCTGCCAATCGCCTGAGGCAGGTACGCCAATACGGTAATTATAATGAGGTACCGGGGTCATGTTTAATACCACTACCAGATCGTTCTCCCTGTCAACACCTTTACGGGTGTAGGCCAAAACAGAATCGTCAAGATTGCCGGCATCTATCCATTCAAAACCAGTCCACTCAAAAGCCTTTTCATAAAGGGCAGGTTCTGATTTATATAACTGATTAATAGCTTTAACAGCTTCTTTTATCCCCTGGTGACTCATATGTTCCAACAGGTGCCAGTCTAACGATTTCTGGAAGTTCCATTCCGCTACCTGCCCAAACTCGCTGCCCATAAACATCAGCTTAGTGCCCGGGTGTGTATACATAAAACTGTACAGCAAACGCAGGTTGGCAAACTTTTGCCAGTCGTCGCCAGGCATTTTATTCAGCATAGATCCTTTACCATATACCACTTCATCATGCGAGAAAGGCAGCATAAAGTTCTCTGTAAAGGCATACACCATGCTGAATGTTAACTGGTTTTGATGATACTTACGGTGGATCGGATCGTGCGCGAAATAGTCAAGCGTATCGTGCATCCAGCCCATCATCCATTTCATACCAAAGCCCAGGCCGCCGGTAAACACCGGGCGACTAACACCTGTAAACGATGTAGATTCCTCGGCTATGGTTTGCACATCGGGGAAATTACTGTAAACCGTAGCGTTAAATTCCTTCAGGAAGGATATTGCCTCCAAATTTTCGTTACCTCCAAATACGTTTGGTTCCCACTCGCCGTGGTTACGCGAATAATCAAGGTAAAGCATAGATGCAACCGCATCCACACGTAAACCATCAATGTGATATCTGTCTAACCAGAACAAAGCGTTACTTATTAAAAAGGCACGCACCTCGTTGCGGTCGTAATTAAAAATGTATGATTTCCAGTCGGGATGAAAGCCTTTTTGTAAGTCGGCATGCTCATAAAGGTGCGTACCGTCAAAATTATAAAGGCCATGCGCATCGCCCGGGAAATGCGAAGGCACCCAATCCAGTATCACACCGATGCCTGCCTTGTGGAATTGCTCAACAAGATACATCAGGTCCTGCGGGGTACCGTAACGGCATGATGCCGCGAAGAAACCGGTGATCTGGTAACCCCAGCTTGGGTAATACGGATGCTCCATCAAAGGCATAAACTCTACATGTGTAAAGCCCATTTCTTTAACGTAAGGCACCAAAGTTTCGGCAAGTTGCCTGTAGCTTAAAAACTCCTCGGGGCTTTCGGGGCTGCGCGCCCACGAGCCCAGGTGCATCTCATAAACCGAGTATGGTTTGTCTAAAGCGTTATGCTGATAACGATCGGCCATCCACTGTTTATCGTCCCACTCGTAAAAAGTATCGGCCACTATGGATGCGGTACGCGGGGGCAATTCCCAGCGTAGGGCAAACGGGTCGCTTTTCTCCAGGTCTTCACCTGTTGATGATTTGATGTAATATTTATAGGTTTCGCCAACGCCGATGTTTGGGATAAAACCTTCCCATATACCCGAGGCATCCCATCGATAGTTTAAGGAATGCGAACCTTTGTTCCAGCCGTTAAAATTACCTATTACGGCAACATACTGGGCATTTGGTGCCCATACGGCAAAGTAAGTACCTACAACGCCCTTATGCTCAACCACGTGCGAACCCAGCTTCTCGTAAAGCTTAAAGTGCTTACCCGATTTAAACAAGTCGATATCAAAATCGGTAAAACGGCTGTATGGTTCAACGGCTTTCAGGTTATTGGTATTCTCAATAATTTCCAGCGGTTTTGATTTCTTCGGAGTTGTCGTTTTTTTAGCAACAGGCTTTTCAGCCACAGCTTTTTTAGGCGTTGCTTTTTTTACAACAACCGGTGCTTCCTCATCCTTCGGCCAGGTTTCTTTGGCTGTTGCTTTTGGCTTGGTTTCTTTTTTCACCTTTTCGGGTTTTGTTTCCGGTAGTGCAGTATCGGGTTTTAAAGTTTTCTTTGCCATAGTAAGCAGCTGTTGGTACGTATAGGTTAAACTGGTTTCAGGATGTTAATCCCTCATGTATCAAATATATCATTATTGAACATACAATAAAGGCAGATGTTTATTATTAAAGAAATATTTGAGTTTTTAACCACAAAGGGCACAAAGAAAGAACCACAGAGAGCACAGAGCTTTTACTTTTTGAGGTTGAGATATTCTCTCTGTTTCCTCTGCGTAAAAACTCTGTGTACTCTGTGGTTAAAAATGTAAATCCTATTTAAATATCTCTATCTGTTTAAAATTCTTACTGAATTTAAACTCGTAGGTTTTATCAGGGTTGGAATTGATGGTTGCAATTTCTTTACCATCGGCTACAATTTTTGATGGCTTAAACGGCAGGCCGTTAAGTTTAATATGATAGCCTTCATAGCGTGGGGTGTATAAACCTTCCATGCTTTGTTTAATGGTTAGCTTATCGGCATCGCCTTTTACAACAAATTTCTTTTCGAGGTAAATATCCTGCTCGTAAGCAAAAGTTTCGCCGTAATCTTCAAACAGAAACGAGTTTACCTCGTAATCGCTATAGTAGATATTCAGTTTAACTTCTTCTATCTCTTTTTCGCCGGTGTATTGCATAACCGGGTATTCGGGGATAACAGAACCGGCTTTGATAAATATCGGCATAACATCCAGCGGGGTTTGCACTACAACTTCTTTGCCCCCGTCTACCATCTCCAGTGTCCAGAAATCGTACCATGTGCCTTTTGGCAGGTAAACCTTACGGCTTTTCTGGCCGGGCTCAAGCACCGGGCAAATCAATATTTTATCGCCATAAGTAAACTCATCCTGGCGGAAATGGTTAGAAACCTCGTGCTGCTCATGCATTACAACAGGCCTCAATATTGGGAAACCATAACGGTGATGCTCCCAAAAAGCCGAGTACAGATACGGTATCAACCGGTAACGCAGCTCAATAAATTTACGGTTAATGGAAGTAAATGGCTCGCCAAAGCTCCATGGTTCGCGCTCTTTGGTATCACCGGCAGAGTGCGCACGCATAAACGGCGAAAAAGTCCCCATCTGGATCCAGCGGGTAAACAGTTCGCCATCAGGCTCGCCGCTGAAACCGCCGATATCTGTTCCGCAGAAAGAGATACCTGAAACAGATAGACGTTGCAACTGGATGTTACCCAGTTTTAAATGCTCCCATGAAGCTACGTTATCCCCCGTCCAAACAGACGAGTAACGTTGAACGCCTGAGTAACCCGCACGTGTGATAGTGAACGGGCGCTTATTTTTCATTTGCTTGCGCAAACCTTCGTACGTAGCGCGTACCATTTGCATACCGTAAACATTGTGCGCCTTGCGGTGCGACCCACGGTAGCCATCGTATTGGTGGCGTACGTCATCGGGGAAAGTGCCCGAGCCAAAAACGGCAGGCTCGTTCATATCGTTCCAAACGCCGGCAACACCTACTTCAACCAGTTCGTCAAAAAGGTCGCCCCACCAGGCGCGTACCTCGGGGTTTGTAAAATCAGGGAACTGGCAGCGGCCCGGCCATACATGGCCTTCCATAAAGTAATCGTCGCAACGGCGGCAAAAATATTTTTTCTCTTTACCCTCTTTAAATACCGAGTAGTTATCATCCACACGGATGCCCGGGTCAATGATCACCACGGTTTTAAAACCACTGGCGGCCAGGTCGGCAATCATTTTTTTAGGGTTAGGGAAATATTTGGGGCTCCATGTAAAACAACGGTAGCCATCCATGTAATCAATATCCAGGTAAATACCATCGCAAGGGATCCTGTTCTGGCGGAAACCATTGGCAATAACCCTTACTTTATTTTCGGGGTAATAACTCCAGCGGCATTGGTGGTAGCCCAGCGCCCAAAGCGGCGGCATAGGGTGCGTGCCGGTTAACAGGTGGTAATTCTTCACCACATCCATCATATGCGGGCCGTGGATGTAATAATATTGCAGTTCGCCCCCATCAGCCCAAAAACTGGTTTTTGTAGGGTCTTCACCACCAAAATCAAAGTGGGCTTTAAATGTATTATCAAAGAATATCCCGTGGGCAATGCCATCGCTTACGCTGATGTAAAACGGAATAGAACGGTAAAGCGGGTCCTGGTTAAAACCGAATGAATAAGCATCGGTGTTCCAGTTTTTTAACCGCTTACCACGCAGGTTAAATTCGGTGGCTTTATCGCCCAAACCAAAAAAGCTTTCCTGCTCTTCGCATGTTTTGGTGCAAAATACGTAGTAACCACCAAATTGAGTATTTTCTTCCCAGTGCATCGGTACCGCATCAGCACTGGTTACATGGTCATTTTTATCCGAGAAAGAGATAAAGAAATCCTGCTTACGGATGTGGCAGTTAATAGCCGGTGTAGTTACACGGAACTCATTCTCGTTCTCCAATAGTGTAAACTCAACTGGGGTTTGCGGTAATTTAGGCACCGCGTATGAAAACTCTTCCAGGAAAACGCTGTGTGGCGCTAAACGCACACGGATTATCTCGTTAGTAACTATCAAAACCTCTACTTTGGCATCGCCATCAGTAAAGAATATCTTATTGCCAAGCTGTTCGGCATGATTGGGTATGCCCAGGTATTTTTTTACGATGGGTTTAATGCCATCGGCCGGGTTATTTAAGTGGTGAAATTCTTCATCCTCAACTAACATCTCCTCCACCTGCAGCAATTTTGCTGTTATCAGTTCCGGGTTGGGGTCAGGTATATTTTCTGCCATATTAAAATTCAAATTCAATTTGTGCTGAGTGGCCAAAGCGCAATAAACACAAATTATTACATCAGCTAATTTATTGGTAACAGCTAATAAACGATTATTTCCTGAATTTTCAAGCCATAATTACGCCAAAACTCAACTTTTGGCAGCTATATACCATTTTTAAGAATATTGTAATAACTTAGGGCAAACTATCCTAACAATTGCAAAATGAATAATTATTTTATCACCCAGCCACCTTATTCAAACAGCAAAAAAAAATTCGTATCACTTATAAACTTTATAAATAAAGGATTACGTTTTGTGGACCTGGGCTACCAGGTACAGCAGCTTGATACGCGTGTTGATATGAACACCGTTGAGCAACGAATAAACTATTACCACCTGTTAACCAACATTATAACCAGCAACGTACCGGGCGATGTGATAGAATTAGGTACATTCACCGGCCAATGTGCCGCGCTTTTTGAAAAGATCATAGAAGTGAACGGCTCTGATAAAAAGCTTCATGTGTATGACAGCTTTGGAGTCTCGTTTAAATTCAAGGGTGATATTGAAGAAAAGCTAAAAGAGAATTTTATTACTGCCGGCCTAAAAGCACCTGTGATACATAAGGGGAATTTTTTTGACACTTTGCCGTCAGAATTACCCGAAAAACTTTCCTTTATCCATATAGATTGTGGTTTTGGTGGCGACCCGTTAGAGCACAAAAAAGTAATGATGCATTGCCTTGAAAGTGTTTACCCGCGCATGGCTACAGGCGCCATATGCATCATGATGGATTATAACGACCCGGCAGAAAACGGCATAGCCCCAAATGTAGCCCCCGGTGTAAAACTTGCCTGTGACGAATTCCTTGCCGGCAAGCCCGAAACCATAATGGCTTTATACGGCAACACCTATCTGCATGCGTATTTCCGTAAGGTTTAATACTATAGTGTTAACATTAAAGCATTACTCGCCCCTATAACAACCGGCATGCCGGCATCAATATCAACCGTATTAAAGGTAGCGCCTGTTAACATATCTGTAAAAACAGCAGGGCCACTAAGGTTAAACTGCGCAAGCAATTCTACCGGTATTTTAATATTGATGGCACGTTCGGCACGGTTAAAGTTGGCTATTACCAACACCTTTTGGTTGCCAGTATAACGCAGGTAAATGTAAAGCATGGTATCAAACCCGGGCTGGTACTCGTTGGCTATCATCAGTTCGTAAAACCCGCCCTGGCTTAAAGCCTCGTTATCTTTCACCAAATTCAACAACTTGCCATAAAAATTACGCAGTTCTTTTTGTGCCGATGAAAGATTTGCACCATCAAAAACGCCGTTGTTCATCCATTGCTGATGTGCGGGTACGCCCCAATAATCAAATATGGTGGTACGGCCGTCATCGCCGCTAAAACCCATTTCGCCTTCTGCAGGTTCGCCTACCTCCTGCCCCGAATATATCATTACCGGGCCGGTTGCCAGTGTTGCGCTAACAATCATCCCCGGTATGGCCAGTGCGGCATCGCCTGCAAAAAAGCGGCTGGCTACGCGCTGTTCATCGTGATTCTCCATAAAACGCAGCATATGCTCGTCGATGCCGCGGCAATGATTGTTCCATACGGCGTTTATTTCCCAGGTAGACGCGCCGGGCTCGTTACAGGTTAGCCTGCGGATGGCATCATAAAGCCCTACCTTATCGTACAGGTAATCGAACCCACCATTGTGGATATAGTTGTAGTACTGGTTTTTATCGTAAGCTTCGCCGATGAATATCATATCGGGGTAAGCGGCTTTAATTTTAGGGATAAGCCATGCCCAAAATTCAACCGGCACCATCTCTATCATATCGCAACGGAACCCATCTACCCCCATTTGCGCCCAATAGGTTAAAATATGGAACATTTTATGCCAAAGCGGTGGGATATGATCAAAATACGATTTCTTACCATCCAAATAGTAAACCCCATAATTCAGTTTAATGGTCTCAAACCAGTCGTTTATGGTAGGTGCGGGATTAAATACGTCATTACCGGTAGCTTTTGCGGGAAACTCATCAAACTTACCATCCTTTAATGGCGATGTAAATTCATCGCCGCCGGGATTATAACCGCCCGGCACAATAAACGGCTGCCCCGGGATGTAATAAAAATCGTTATCGGGCGAAAAGTTCATGGTACTATCATCGTCCTCGCCAAAATCGCGCACGCCGTCGGGCTTTACATCCGAAGCATAGGTACGGGCAACGTGATTAGGCACAAAATCGATGATCACCTTCATTTTAGCCCGGTGTGTACGGCCAACCAATTCTTTAAACTCCGAGATGCGAAACTCCGGGTCAACCGCCAGGTCGGTAGCGATATCGTAATAATCTTTGATGGCATATGGTGAGCCGGCGCGACCTTTTACTACATCAGGGTCGTCTACTTTAATGCCGTGGGCGGAATGATCCGTCATGGTGGCGTGCTCTATCACACCCGTGTACCAAACATGTGTAAAACCCATTGCTTTAATTTCGGCAAGGGCTTTATGGGTGATATCATTCAGCTTACCCACGCCGTTCTCTTCTACCGAGCCGTAGAACTTGTTTGTAGTATTTTTATTGCCAAATAAGCGTGGCAATAGCTGGTATATAGTTAATTTATGATTGGGCATTTAGTTGATTTATATTTGTCATTCACCGCCAGGTCAAGCGTCTGCGCTTGACTTTAATGCATTTACAGCTTCCACGCTGCCGAGTTCTCGTGAGCGTGGAAGCTCATATCATCTATCATCCAAGCGTGGACGCTTGAACGGGCATTAGTTTTTCTGAATTTGATTTTATAAGAGTATCGGTTCCGTAGATCTTTATGGTGATCTCTGTATCGGACAGATTCTTAATTGTTACCCCCTCTTTGTTTATCCTAATATTCAACAATGTTCCCCTAAACCCGATCTGAAATGACAATGCCCTCCATTCTGCAGGCAATAATGGATTGAACGATAACACCCCATCTTTTACCCGCATCCCGCCAAAACTTTCCACTACGGCCATCCACGTACCAGCCATAGAAGTGATATGGCACCCATCATCAGTATCGTTATTATAATCGTCTATATCCAATCTTGAGGTCCGCAGGTAAAACTGGTAGGCGCGCTCAACATCGCCCAGCTTAGCGGCTAATATGGCGTGTACGCAGGGCGATAGTGACGACTCATGCACCGTCCTCGGTTCATAAAAGTCATAATTCCTGCGGATGGTATCGATATCGTAATTATCCTCGAAGAAATATAGTCCCTGCAACACATCTGCCTGTTTGATAAATACAGAGCGCAATATCCTGTCCCAGCTCCATTTTTGCACCAGCGGGCGCTCGGTAGCAGGCAGGTCTTTTACCAATATCTGTTCTTTATCCAGATAGCCATCCTGCTGCAAAAAGATCCCAAGCTTATCATCATGTGCGAAATACATTTTGCCAATGATATCCGCGAATTTCTCGCACTCCTGTTCTTCACGGAAACTGATTTTATTAACCAGATCGTTGTATTTAGTCTGATTGGCTTGTTTTACTTTGCCAATAGCTTCGATGGTATATTTTAAACACCAAACCGCGATGGTACTGGTATACCAGTTGTTGTTCACGTTGTTCTCGTATTCGTTTGGCCCGGTAACACCCAGCATCACATACTGCTGCCGCTCTGCCGACCAGGTGATCCTTTGCGCCCAAAAGCGGGAAATGGCAATCAGCACTTCCAAACCATAGTCGGTAAGGTAAGTTTCGTCACCTGTATAACGCACATAGTTAAATATAGCAAAAGCAATAGCCCCGTTGCGGTGGATCTCCTCGAAGGTGATCTCCCACTCGTTATGGCATTCGGTGCCATCCATGGTAACCATGGGGTATAGTGCCGCGCCATCTTTAAAGCCCAGTAGTTTGGCGTTATCAATAGCTTTACTCAATTGCTTATAGCGGTATAACAGCAGGTTACGCGCAACCTTTTGATCTGCCGTTGCCAGGTAGAATGGTACGCAATAAGCCTCGGTATCCCAATAGGTAGAGCCGCCGTACTTTTCGCCGGTAAAGCCTTTGGGGCCAATGTTCAGGCGATCATCCTCGCCGGTATAGGTTTGGTTTAGCTGGAAGATATTGAAACGAATACCCTGTTGCGCGGCGGCATCACCTTCTATGATAATATCGTTGTGCTTCCATTTTTCGGCCCAGGCAGCGGCTTGTTCGGCCAATAGAGTATCGAAGCCTTTGGAGGCAATCACTGTTAGTACATCTGCCGATAAACTTGCCAGTTCAGCAGCCGGGTGGTTTTGCGAAGACAGGTTTGCGGCATACTTGGTCAGCGTAATACATTGGCCTTGCTTAGCCTGTAACTTTACTTCCGCTGCTATATATTTTTCCTTTTGGATGGGATTTGATTGAACGCTGACCGGCTTACCATCCTGCTCAATACTAAACTTCATCGCCGTAGCAACCTCAAAGCCTGTTTTTTTGGTACGTAACTGTACGTAGCCCTTATCGGTATCAATCGCTTTGTTTACCTCATCCCAAAACTTTTCATCGTAGTTGGAGTCTTTATTTACGATATCGCCATCAATGAACGGGGTGAGCGTTATCTCACCTTCAAAATTCAGCGGAATAAGGGTATATTTTATAGCGCCGCATTCATCATCAACCATACTGCAAAAGCGGAAGCTCTCTACTTTCACCTCTTTACCTGAAGCTGTTTTAGCTGTAAAATTTCTTTTAAGGTAGCCTTCTTGCATATTCAGCTCCCGGCGGAAGGATAACACCTCGCATTTAGCCAGATCGAGCTGTTCATCGCCTATCCAAACATCAATACCTATCCAGTTGGCGGCATTAAGCACTTTGGCAAAGTATTCGGGGTAGCCGTTCTTCCACCAGCCCACACGGGTTTTATCGGGATAATAAACACCGGCCACATAATTGCCTTGCAGGGTTTCGCCGCTATAGGCTTCCTCAAAGTTGGCGCGCTGCCCCATACGGCCATTGCCCAGGCTAAAAACGCTTTCGGCTACTTTGTTATAATGCGGGTCGAAACCCTCTTCGATGATCTTCCACTCGTCAACCTTAAAATATTGTTTCATTGCTATATGGGTACATTGTTAGCGGGCAATAGTTTTGGCTAAAATAAGAGAAACATTGATTAGTAGGTGTAGAAATTACATAGCAAACATTTTACTCCCCCCTTCATCGGTACACTGCGCGCAAAGCAAAGCGGGGGTGAGTAACACTTGCATCTTCGGCGCATAACTTTTACCTTGCGTTACCTACGCATGAAAAACAAGATCTTAATAATCGGGGCTGGTACAGCCGGTTTAATGGCTGCGCGCACCCTCAGCAAAGCCGGCAAACAGGTTACCGTATTAGAAGCCCGCAACCGAATGGGCGGCCGTATCCATACTTTAAGTGATGAATTCTTTTTTAAGGATACCGAGCTGGGTGCCGAATTTGTACACGGCGACCTGCCTGTTACGCTCAATCTTTTAAAAGAAGCCGGTATAGGTTACCGCAGCGCCAATGCCGAAATGTGGCGTTATGAGAAGGGTGAGTTTAAGGAGAACAGCATGGTAATAGAAGATTGGGACCTGCTCCTTAAAAAACTAAACGAACTGGAACAAGACACTAACGTATGGGATTTTATAGAGCAGGAATTCCCCGGGGATAAATATGCGGAACTGCGAAGTTCGGTGTGGAGTTATGTATCCGGCTATGACACTGCCGACCCGCGCAACGCAAGCGCTTTTGCCTTGCGTAACGAATGGCAGCACGAAGAAATGGACGCCCAGCACCGGGTAGATGGCGGTTATTGCAGTATGATAAATTACCTGGCCGGTGAGTGTAAAGCCAGCAGCGGCGAGATATTCCTGAATGCAGTGGTACAAGAAATAGAATGGAAAAAAGGAAATGTAAAAGTTACTACCGCTGATGGCTTTGTTTCCGAAGCCGGGCAGTTATTAATAGCTACCCCATTAGGTGTATTACAGGCCACAAAAGGCGAGACCGGTGCTATAGTTTTTACGCCTGAAATACCCAAACATGCCGAAGCTATACAGCAAATGGGCTTTGGCGCAGTTATAAAGTTATTATTTGAGTTTGACAGCGCTTTTTGGCTGGATAAGCAAAGCCATGAAATAGCCGGCATAAACGTTGATAAAATGGGTTACCTGTTTAGTGATGAGGAGATCCCTACCTGGTGGACGCAGGTGCCCGACCAATCCACCGTGCTTACCGGCTGGATAGGCGGCCCGGCCGCGGCGGATAAAACCACTACACCAAATACCGATGTTTTGGAGCAAGGCCTGCAATCGTTAGCTCATATTTTCAAGATAGATTTTGAAGCGCTGAAAGGCAAACTCATTGCCTACCGCATCATGAACTGGACGGCCGACCCATTTACCCGTGGGTCTTACGCTTACGATACTGTTGAAGCGCCCGGGGCTCGTAAGGTATTAAACACGCCCGTTGAGGACACGCTGTTTTTTGCAGGCGAATATCTATATGATGGCACGGCCATGGGCACGGTAGAAGCGGCACTAACCAGCGGCCTTGAGGTGGCCAGTAAGATGCTAAAACATTAAACTTATTACTGGTTTGTTCCATTCTGAAATGGAACAAACGGAACACTAATAACTTATTGATAATAAACATATTAATACTGACAGGATTTTGTCAGTAGCTCAACAAATACTTTGCAATATTTTTCTAATAAACTCATATACACCTATTTATTAAAATACAATTTTGTCTCGCTCTTTTGAAAAAATGGAACAAAATTGCATCCGGAAATATTAGAATATTTTGACCTTTTTTCGACCTTGTTTCGGCCTTTTTAGGATATATCATAAACTTTCAGGCAACACAGGCACTTTAACTAAGAGTCTGATTCATATACACTTAAAAATTAAGGCTTGTTCCATTTTTTTAATAATGGAACAAAATGGGACACCATTTCGCTACTTGCTTAAAGATTATTGGTAACAACAGCATAAATGCGACAGCGCTTTAAAGAGGGTGTAAAAAGGGTCATAAAAAGGCTAAAAAAACTTATGCTCAATAAAGGTTGTTCATTAACTTTCGTTAACTTTTAACCTATCACATTTTATGCAACCCTTTATCGAATTAATTCCGGCTTCAAAATCACCTGCACCACCTGCAGGCACAAGACCCGGTTGGGCATCAGGTCCAGAAACATTTGATCAGCGTGAGGCAACCCCGGTGTTGATCTGGGGAGGCTATATGTACTGGACATTTGAATACCTGGATAATCGTTTTGCTTTCACAATCGCAGTTTGCGATTACAGCGGCAACATCATAAAACAATGGGAAAAACAAGGCCCGCGCTATATATGGGACGTCGCCTTACAGCGTGACGAAAAAGCCTTAACCTTTTGGGGACAAGGCAACGAAAAGCTAACTGTTAAACTGGATGAATTGTGTATTAACGAGATGCAATATTACAGCCTTTACCCACCCCCTGCTGTAAGTTTAATCCCGGTTTCGCAAGCCCCGGCCATACCTGCCGGTTTATACAGCACCTGGCAACTTGAGTCGAATGAAACGGCCCAAAGGCTGGGAGTGCCGGTGCTGGCCTGGGGAAATTACACCTACAGGGTTTATGAGCATCCGGATAACCGCCTTGCCTTTGCCATTATAGCTTTTAATAAGGATGGAAAAATTGTAACAGACTGGGAAATAAAAGGCGTACGCTACATCACTGATATCACTGTAGATGTGCCAAACAAACGTGTTAATTTTACGGGGCAGGGCAACAAAACAATACCCCTTCCCTGGGATGATCTGAATGTTGGAGAGCCTGACCTGAATGGTGCCGCCTCCGACAAATTTGCGAACATGGAAATAAAGGAAATGCCTGTATCGGCCGCTCCATTCCTGCCCGCTGAGCTAAAAACCGGATGGACAACAGGGCCTAATTCGCATACAGAAAGTAAGCAATACTTGGTTTTGCTTTTTCATGATTATACTTATTGGGCCTTTGATTACAAGAATAACGATAATAGTATAGGCATTGTAGCTTATAACAACGAAGGAAACCTTGTTAAACAATGGAGAAAGCCCGGCACACGTTATCTGTGGTCAATTACATTAGACCCAAGGCGAAAAACGGTTACATTTTGGGGCCAGGCAAATCAAACAGTGGTAATGGGCTGGGATGAGCTGAAGGTGAATTAATTTCCTAAACGCGCCGGGTCAATTGAAACGGCCATTTTTCGCCCTTGTTGGTGTTGTCATCAACAAGCCGCTATGCTTATTTGCTACCTTGCTTAAAGGTTGTTGGTGACAACACCAACAACGGCAGGAATTAATTCCCTAAACGCGCCGGGTCAATTGAAACGGCCATTTCACCCTTGTTGGTGTTGTCACCAACAAGCCGCCACGCTTATTTGCTACCTTGCTTAAAGGTTGTTGGTGACAACACCAACAACGGCAGGAAAAAGCGACAAAATGAGGGCAAATCACGACAACGGCGACGTTCAATCTATAGGATTTGTCAAACGTTTAAGTCGGCGTTCGTTATTGTTCCAAATCAGTAAATTGATAAGTGCGCCAGATAAAAATCCTATTATGTAATATTTTAACATGAAATATAACATATCAGAAAATTCTTCGAATTGCCTTCCTTCCGGTTTTGCTTTAGGGAACATGAAGAATGATACTAAAATAAATAAGCCCGAACCTAAAATTAAACCACCGTTAAAGAAGATATATTTGGCAAACCCGTTCGCTTTCATTTCCTCCCATTTCTTCACAAATTCAATATTCAGTATATCCAGGCGGATCAGCCCTTTTCTTTTAAGTTCTTCGGCATATTTTATTTCAGCAATAGCTTCGTCATAAAACCTTAAGGAGTTAAGCGATGCTACCACTACTCCGAACAATATAAAACCTTTGTTAGCTATAAACGAGCCGTAAAAATTATGGTAGAAAATCAAACTGTGAACTACAAGAAGCACAGTGATTAATATAATTAAATATGCGATATACAGGATAGTAGCTTTGGTTTTGCCAAAGCTTATCATCCATTCTTTAAAGCTTTCATTTTTTATAAGGTGGTTCATGGTGTTTGGCCGGCCAATAAATACAGCACCGCCATACGTATAGCTACGCCATTTTCCACCTGGTCAAGAATGATCGACTGTTTGCTGTCGGCTACGTCGCTGGTTATTTCAACGCCTCGGTTTATGGGGCCGGGGTGCATAACGGTGATCTCTTTGTTGAGTGAGTCCAGGATCTGTTTGTTGAGGCCAAACATCATGGTGTATTCGCGCAGGGATGGGAAATATTTAATGTCCTGGCGCTCCAGCTGAATGCGCAGCATATTGGCTACATCGCACCAGTTAAGGGCTTTTATCAGGTTGTGCTCAACTTTAACACCAAGCGAGCCAATATATTTGGGGATAAGTGTTGTAGGGCCGCAAACCATCACCTCGGCGCCCAATTGTTTAAGGCAAAGAATGTTTGACAGCGCTACGCGCGAGTGCAGGATATCTCCTACTATCACCACCTTTTTACCGGCAACATCGCCATAACGTTCACGGATAGAGAACGCATCAAGCAGCGCCTGTGTAGGGTGCTCGTGTGCGCCATCACCGGCGTTCACTATTTGGGCCTTTACATGTTTGGATAGGAAAATGCCCGCACCCGCATAAGGATGGCGCATTACAACCATATCCACCTTCATGGCCAGTATATTGTTTACAGTATCTATCAGGGTTTCGCCTTTGCTTACCGATGATGATGATGCCGCAAAGTTCAGCACATCGGCAGAAAGCCTTCTTTCGGCCAGTTCAAATGAAAGCCGTGTACGGGTAGAGTTTTCAAAAAAGATATTGGCAATGGTTACATCGCGCAGCGATGGTACCTTCTTGATCGGCCTGTTCAGCACCGTTTTAAAATTATCGGCGGTTTCAAATATCAGTTCGATATCTGAGCGGTTCAAATCTTTAATTCCTAATAGGTGCCTTGTACTTAATGCCATTCGTTTTTATTTCGGATATCGGATTTATTTATTTTCTATTTGCCTGTTCGTTACCTGCTATCGTGAGATTGCTTCGTTCCTCGCAATGACGCTTGGTTACTTTGCCTCTGATACTAAAACAATCCTGTCTTCGCCATCGGTTTCCTTCCAGCTTACCACTACTTTTTGCGATGCGATAGAATCAACCTCTATCCCCACATAATCTGCCGATACGGGAATATGGCGTGAATAGCGGCGATCAACCAGTGCAAGCAGCTCCACTTTCTCGGGCCTTCCAAATGCCTGCATGGCATCCATAGCGGCGCGGATGGTGCGGCCTGTCCACAGCACATCGTCCATCATAATTACCTTCTTACCTTCAATAATAAAATCTATTTTGGTTTGGTTAGGCACCAGTGGCGAGCCCTGGCGGCGAAAATCGTCGCGGTAAAAGGTGATATCCAGGTCGCCCTGTTCTATTTTACTTTCCGGTAGTATCTTTCTTAATTCTTCGGCTACGCGTTTAGCCAGGTAAATGCCGCGTGGCTGTATGCCAATTAAAACAGAGCCTGAAAAATCGTTATGATTTTCAATTAATTGACGACATAAACGCTGAATTGTTATTTGAAATTTTTGACCGTCGAGCAGCGTTAAGTTTTGCATCGTAAGGGTGGATTTGGGCAAAGGTAATTTTTTTTGGCGATTTGTAGAATAGCGAATACACATTAGTTGAAAATGAAAGGTCAATTTATTAAATTTAACACTCCTTGTAACCTTATAATATGCGCTACAAAAAAACCTCTCTCCGCCTTTTCTCTATTATTAACTGCTATATCCTCATGATGATGTTGTGGCAGGGTAAAGCTATTGCTCAAAGCAAACCAACGGGGGGTAAAGATATTGTCAGCAAAATAGAGCAGTACCAGGCACGCCTGCCATCAGAAAAGCTGCACCTGGTTTTAGATAAGCCAAACTATTTTGCCGGCGATACATTATGGTTTAAGGTTTACCTGGTAAATGCATCAAACAGGCAGCCATCGCTCATCAGCAATAAGGTTTATGTAGAACTGATAAATGATAGCAGCCGAGTTACCCACAGGCTCCTTATCCCTGTTGTAAATGGTTTAGGTGAGGGCGATTTTAAACTGCCTGCCAACGGACTGAGAGATGGTGGATATACCCTGCGCGCTTATACAAACTGGATGCAAAACTTTGGCGAGGAGCAATTTTTTCATAAACGATTTTATATTGGCGACGACAGCAAAAACAACTGGCTCATCAGCGAGCAGCACTCCGTAAAAACCACGCCCGGTGGCAAAGAAGTTACCCTGGCCGTGCAATTAAACGATACCAAAAACAGCCCGGTGATGTACACGGATGTGCAGCTGCTACTTGTAAATGGGAATAAAACGGTATTTAAAAAGGCCTTCACCACATCAGACCAGGGCACTTTTAAAACCAGTTGGGCCCTCCCTGCAAATGCCGATACCCGTAATTTAAAACTGGTTCTGCAAAACAGCACCGATAAAAAAACCCGGCAAAGCTTCCCCTTTTATCCCGGTGGCGAAACGCAAAACATTGATGTGCAATTTATGCCCGAAGGAGGCAACCTGATTGCAGGGCTGCTTAATAAAATAGCCTTTAAAGCCATCGGCGAGGATGGACTGGGCATAAATGTATCGGGTGTAATTGTTGATAGTAAGAACCGCGAAGTGGGCGGGTTTCAATCGGCACATAACGGTATAGGCAATTTTAGAATGGTGCCTTTAGCCAACGAGGTTTACCGCGCGCAGGTTAAATATGCGGGCAACATTAAAACGATAGCGTTGCCACAGGTAAATGCAAAAGGTATTGGTTTTAGGATCGATAATATATCTAAGGCTGATACCATTAATATTTACATTAGCGCCACTGCCGATATAGCTGCTCAAAACAAAACCTATAGCCTGGTAAGCCAGGCAAAAGATACTATTTACTTTGGCACTGCTTTTAATTTAAATAAAGGCTACTACAACGTAAGCCTCCCCAAAAGCAAGTTTGTTACCGGCATTGTAAACTTTACCGTATTTGATGATGCAGGCACCCCGCTAAATGAACGCAAGGTGTTTATTGACCGGCACGACAGGCTTGCCATTACCCCGGTGACCCATAAACTCACCTACCAGCCCAAAGATAGTGTAGCCATAGCCGTTACCGTGCTTAACCCCGATGGCAGCCCTGCCCGTAACAGTGTTTTTACAGCGGCAGTTACCGACGACGCCCAGGTAAAGACATCTGCCTATGGCAATAATATTTTAAGCAGTATGCTGCTGGCATCCGAACTAAAGGGAAACATTGAAGAACCCGGTTGGTATTTTGCGGGTAATAATGCAGAAACCACCCCGGCGCTGGATGACCTGCTGCTAACACAGGGGTGGACGGGTTTTAACTGGGATAACCTTGCCCACACCATAAAAGAGCCAAGATTTTTACCCGAAACAGGCAATATGCTAAGTGGCAGTTTATACGGTATGTTTAAAAAGCCTATAGACAAGGCCAAGGTAACCTTACTTCTATCAAACAAAGAAACTTTGATGGTAATGGATACCGTAAGCGGTAAAAACGGGCGGTTTGTTTTTGATAATATCCCCTACCTCGATTCGGTGATATATACGGTTAAGGTAAACAATAAAAAGGGCAGTACTTTTGGTGGTGAAGTAGTTGTCGACGAAATAAAACAATCGTCAAAAATGCCTTTATATACCAACCCGCTTATGCCCTGGTTTGTAAATACCGATAATACCCTGCTAAAGTATTACGAGAATAATACAGCCAATAAACAAGCATCAGAAAAAATAGCTTTGGGAGATGTTAAAGGTACACTGCTGGGTGAGGTAAAAGTTAATGCCAAACGCACCACAACGTTAAAAGATGCCAACGGCGATGACATTGATTTTTATGATGCCCTGATAGATGAAAAACAACTCATAAAAGCCGGCCGGCAAAATCTTTACGATTACCTGCTTGCCAACCAAAAAGGTTTTAAGGTGGTAAGCGGATACAGGGGAAACCCTAACAGCAATTTCCTGATGAATGGCAACCCTGTTATATGGTTTATTATAGATGGTATTAACGTAGCAAGGTTTTATACCATAACGGATGTACCGAATAATCATTTTAACTTTCTAAAATCGTACTTAACCGGAATGTTGGCGGCAGATGTAAAGCAAATGGTTGTATACCATTCGTATAGCTGGGTCTTTAAAGATGTTCTTGCTTATTTGGTTATCCAAACCCGCGGGGGGAACGGGCCAGCCACCAGTTCGCCATCGGGCATATACGTTTACCGGCCCGAAACAGCCTATAAAGCAAGGCAGTTTTACAAACCACGCTATACAGTGAACAACACTTACGATAACCAGGTAAACCGCACAACCATACACTGGGAGCCCAGTTTAATAACTGATGAAAATGGTAAAGCAACCCTATCCTTCTACACGGCCGATAAGCCATCGACCTACACTGTAAATTTGGAGGGTACAGATATGCTGGGGCATTTCGGCGTACAAACCCTAAAACTAAAGGTTGATAATAAACCTGTTAATTGAGATAGCCTTTACACATTATCATAACAAAATATCGGGCATAAAAAAAGCCCTTCCGATTGCTCGGAAGGGCTTTGTATGTAAACTTTAAAAGATTAAACTTCTTCAGTCTCTTCAGCTGCAGGAGCTTCAGCTTCTGGTTCAGCTTTTTTAGCAGCAGGAGCAGCAGCTGGCTTTTTAGCAGCTTTGCTTTCTGCACCTTCCATCTGCTCTTTTAACTGAGCAAGAACGCTGAGGTCGCCTAAAGTTGATTTCTCTACTGATTCTTTCACTTTCTTAACCGCATTGTTAGCAGATTTTGCTTCTTTTTTACGGTTTTCGAACTCCTGAACACGAGCATCAGCACGAGCTTCTTCCCATATACGTGAGTGTGAAATTACAATACGTTTGTTCTCTTTGTTAAACTCGATGATTTTGAATTCAGCGGTTTCTTCAGCTTTAACTGATTTACCGTCTTCCCTTACCAGGTGTTTAGTTGGGCAGAAGCCTTCAACACCGTAAGGTAAAGCTACGATAGCACCTTTATCAGTTACTTTTAACACGGTACCTTCATGTATTGAATCAATAGTGAAGATGGTTTCAAAAGTATCCCAAGGGTTTTCTTCAAGCTGTTTGTGGCCTAAGCTTAATTTACGGTTATCGATATCAAGCTCCAGAACTACTACGTCTAATTTTTCGCCAACCTTAGTAAATTCGTTAGGGTGGTTTACTTTTTTAGACCATGATAGGTCAGAGATGTGGATAAGGCCGTCAATTCCGTCTTCCAATTCAACAAACACACCAAAGTTGGTCATGTTTTTAACTGTAGCAAGGTGCTGAGTACCAATGGCGTATTTCTCGCCTGCGTTTTGCCATGGGTCAGGAGTCAATTGTTTGATACCTAAACTCATTTTACGCTCGTCGCGATCTAAGGTTAATACCTGAGCTTCAACTTCGTCGCCAACTTTCAAGAACTCCTGAGGGTTACGCAGGTTTTGAGACCATGACATTTCTGACACGTGGATCAAACCTTCAACACCCGGGATAATTTCTAAGAACGCGCCGTAATCAGCAACAGTTACAATTTTACCTTTAACCTTTGAACCGATCTGTAGATTTTCATCTAATGACTGCCAAGGGTGTGGAGTTAATTGTTTTAAACCTAAAGCGATACGTTTTTTCTCGTCATCAAAATCCAGAACAACAACGTTGATCTTCTGATCCAATGCAAGAACTTCTCTTGGATGCTCGATACGGCCCCAAGATATATCTGTAATGTGAAGTAAACCGTCAACACCACCAAGGTCAATAAATACACCAAAGTCGGTAATGTTTTTAACGGTACCTTCCAATACCTGGCCTTTTTCAAGTTTGGCCACAATTTCGGTTTTTTGGTTTTCCAAATCGTCTTCGATAAGCACTTTGTGCGATACCACAACGTTTTTAAACTCGTGGTTTATCTTAACAACTTTAAATTCCATTGTTTTACCAACGTACACATCGTAATCACGGATTGGTTTGATATCGATCTGTGAACCTGGTAAGAAGGCTTCAACGCCCATAATATCTACAATTAAACCACCTTTAGTACGGCTTTTTACAAAACCGGTGATGATCTCATCGTTATCCAGAGCCGAATTAATGCGCTCCCATGATTTTTGAGTTTTTGCACGTTTACGAGATAATACTAACTGACCGTTAGCATCTTCCTGTGATTCTACAAATACTTCAACTGTGTCACCAACTTTAAGGTCTGGTGTATCACGGAACTCAGAAACAGATACTAAACCGTCAGATTTAAACCCGATGTTTAATACCACATCTTTGTTATTGATGTTTACAACAGTACCGGTGATGATTTCGCCTTTAGTGATAGAGCTGAATGTTCCATCATAAAGTTTCTCTAATTGCTCACGGTCGCTATCGCTGTAGTTACCAAATTTCTTGTCATCAGCATCCCAGTCAAAATCCTGATCTGGTTGTGGTGCTGCTGCAATTTGTGACTTGATGTCTTCAATTGATATTGAATCAGCCTCTGATTCAATTGTTTCTTTCTCAGCAGTTGCCGTAACTGTATCCAGTTCAGCTTGCTTCGCTTTTAATTCTTTTTCTGCTTCTTGTTTTTTTGCCATTAATAAATTTTACTCCTTTTTCCCAACACTTAATTGGGACTGCAAAGGTACGGATATAATTTTTATAGATAAAAATATTTTTACTGTTAATTATTGATTTTTAAGCACTTTTATTAAAAAGTTTACGATTTTGAAGTTACTCCGCAGCAGATATGGGTTAAGTGCACTGATTAATTGTACAATAGCTCATCAAAAAGCAACGATGTTAAGGCTTATTCTTCTGATGAACTAAGCTTTACCCCTATTTCATTGTAGATACTCATGAAATGTGATATCAGCCCCAGCCGGTAATCTAATAACAACACGGTCATTTCGGCTTCCTGTTGCGGGGTAAAAGGGTTGCGCCAAACCCGCATGCAAATGCGTTTTAAAGCGTAGGTTACCTGCTCTATATTAATATAGGTGTTTAAATAGCGGCTGCGTTTAAATTCGGCATGAAACCTGAAGAACACATCGGGGTTCTTCATCCCGGCAAAATCTAAAAACTCGCGGATAACATCGTCGTCGCAAATATCCAAATGGTCGTAAAATTCGCTTACACTTATTTCGTTGGTGGTGATAAGCAGGTTATCCAGTATCAGTTCGATAGCGATATGCCCCAAAAAGAAAGGTTTAACCGGCGATTCGGTAATAACCGGAGTCAGCAGATTTTTGAGGTTGTGTGAATGGGTGAGAAAAAAATCGGCCGAGTGAAAATATTTATCTACCAGCAGGTGTTTATTCCACCCCTGTATAATCGAATTTACGCGGGGATCGGCATGAACCAGATGCTCGGGGTGTAGTACAATGGTTTTATCGGCATTTTTTAAAAGATCGGGCAGTACAGTACCTAAGATAAAGTAGCAGTTGGTGGTATCCCGGTCGAAATAATAATGAGAAAGAAAATTCATAAAAGGCGTTGAAACGTCTGTTTTGAACAAAATACAAAAATCGGGCTAAAGTTTAAAGGGGTTTACAGATATTATAAAA
>NZ_JBAZRC010000036.1:0-31980 GCF_041663085.1 Mucilaginibacter sp. | reverse complement strand
GGTGACGATATTGCATAATGAACAAGATTTCTCCTCGTACCTCGTTCGAAATGGCATTCGTTTTTTAGATAGTTACAGCCTTTCAGTCACCCCTAATACTTCCAGGATGGCTTTTGCTTTCAACAAACACTCTTCGTACTCGCTTTCGGGGTTGGCGTGGTAGGTAATAGCGCTGCCTACATGGAACGATAAATACTTTTTGGTACTGTTATATAACAGGGTACGGATCACCACATTAAAATCAAAATCATTATCTGGACTAAAATAACCCACCGCGCCTGAGTACACCCCGCGCTTGCTGCGCTCGTATTGTTCCATCAGCTGCATGGCGCTTATTTTGGGTGCGCCTGTCATGCTGCCCATCGGGAAGGTGTTCTTTACCGCCTCAACGGCCGTTACATCATCCCGTATTTCGCATACCACGGTTGATACCATCTGGTGTACCTGCTTAAAGGTTTGGATACCGTAAAGATCTTCGGTTTTTACGGTGCCGGGTTTGGCGGAGTGGGTAAGGTCGTTACGTACCAGATCCACTATCATTACATTTTCCTGTAGCTCTTTCGGATGGTTGCGAAGTTCATCAATAAGCGATTGGTCTACAGCCTCATCAGCATCACGGCGTGCTGTTCCCTTTATGGGTTGCGAGATCAATTTGCTGCCTCGTTTAGCCAAAAAACGCTCGGGCGATGCACACATGATATAATTGCCATTCCACTTAAAAAATGTGGAAAAAGGGGTAGGCGATAAGCTGTTCAGGTTTTGGAAGATGGAGAGCGGTTCTATCTCCGTATCATCCGCATAAAACTCCTGGCAAAAATTGGTCACGTAAATATCCCCGCGGACAATGTGTTGCTGGATTTGCTCTACGGTCTCCACATATTCCTGCCTGCTAAAGCGTGGCTGCAGGTTAATAGCAGGCTGCTGTTTGTCCGGTACGATTTCCAAGCCTGTAATACTCTTAAATATCTCGTCGTCCTTATCCCCGGTTATCTCAACCGTATTTCCTTTTATGCTGATCAGGATTTCAGGCGCAAAAAAGTACAGGTCAGGGAAGTCGAGATAGTCGGTGTTGTTGGATCGGAGGTTCTCTGTTTCGTTTTTCAGGTCGTAACCAAAGAAACCGGTTATCCAGCCCGGGTTGTTGTTCCTAAAGGCCGAAAGCTGGTCAAATGCATCGCCTGCATTAGCTTTTAGCTCTGCTTTGGCACCGATGGTTATCAGGGTATCAAACTTGCTGTAGGGGTCGTTAAAGCTGTTGCTGTCAAGGTAGCACAGGGTGTCGAATTTAGCGGCCCATGCAAGCGCTTTTTGTTTAAATATAGCTACGTCGGTTACCTCGGTTATCACGGTTCAAAAATAGTTAACTAAATATAAAAGGCCCCGATTTATCGGGGCCTTTTGAAATATATTCTATATAAGTTTTAGTGCAATACCAAAGTCTGCTTCCTATCAGGCCCTACAGATAACCATTTTACGGGCACCTCAAGTTCGGCTTCCAGGTATTCAATGTATGATTGCAGTTTTGCAGGGATCTCGTTCAGTTCGGTAATGCCGGTCAGGTCTTCGTTCCATCCGTCAATCTCTTTTAATACGGGTTCTGCATCAACCGAGCAAATATCGTATGGCATGTAATCTATCTGTTCGCCTAAGTAGTTATAATGCGTACAAGCGTAGATCTTATCAAATCCGCTTAAAACATCAGCCTTGGTCATTACCAGTTGGGTAACACCGTTCAGCATAATAGCGTATTTAAGTGCCGGTAGGTCTATCCAGCCACAACGGCGTGGCCTGCCGCTTACCGCGCCAAATTCGTGGCCAATACGGCGCAGTTCTTCGCCTGTTTCGTTGTGCAGTTCGGTAGGGAAGGGGCCGCCACCAACACGGGTGCAATAGGCTTTAAAAATACCTATAACATCACCTATCTGGCTTGGGGCAACACCTAAACCGGTACAAGCACCGGCAGTAGTTGTGTTTGATGAAGTTACAAATGGGTACGAGCCAAAGTCAATATCAAGCATAGTGCCTTGTGCGCCTTCGGCCAGTATCTTTTTGCCGTCTTTAATATATTGGTTCACCAAATGCTCAGAATCAACCAGCGGGAATTGCTTCAGGTAGTCAACCGCTTCAAAGAAAGCCGCTTCGCGCTCGCTAAAGTCGGCAACTTCGCCATACATAGCCTGCAGCATAGAGGTATGCTTATCAACCAGTTTCTGGTAACGCTCTTTAAAATCGGGCAGGGTGATATCGCCAATGCGTAAACCATTACGGCCGGTTTTATCCATATAAGTTGGGCCGATACCTTTTAAGGTAGAACCAATTTTGCCGTCGCCCATTTTCTTTTCAGAAGCGGCATCAAGCAGTTGGTGGGTTGGCAAAATAAGATGCGCTTTTTTTGCGATCATCAAATTCTTTTTAGCTAACAGGTCGTGGCCGTTATCTTTAAGTTTATCCAGTTCTTTTTTAAGGGTGATAGGGTCTATCACAACACCGTTACCAATCAGGTTCATGGTGTTATCAAAGAAAATACCCGAAGGGATAGTGTTTAATACAAATTTTTTGCCTTCAAACTCTAAAGTATGGCCTGCATTTGGGCCGCCCTGGAAACGGGCTATCAGGTCGTAACCTGCACTTAGTACATCAACAATTTTACCTTTACCTTCGTCGCCCCACTGGAGGCCTAATAATACGTCAACAGCCATTAAATGATATCTTTTCTTGAAATAAATTTAAATGAATTATGGGTAACTATGATACCTTTCTGTCGCAGAATCCCTCGCGAAGCTTGGTGCAGTTACCGTACAGGTTTAAAGAGTGGTGCTTAATATCGAATTTTAAAATATCTCCCATCATACTCTGGATCTGCTGGATACGCGGATCGCAAAACTCAACCACTTTACCGCAATCAATGCAGATAATATGGTCGTGCTGCTTATAGCCGTATGATTTTTCGAATTGGGCCATGTTCTTGCCAAACTGGTGTTTAGTTACCAGGTCGCATGATACCAAAAGTTCGAGGGTGTTGTAAACAGTAGCACGGCTAACGCGGTACTTCTTGTTCTTCATGTGGATGTATAACGATTCTACATCAAAATGATCGCTTCTTGAATAGATTTCTTCAAGTATGGCAAAACGCTCAGGAGTTTTCCTCAGGCTTTTATTTTCGAGGTAGGCCTCAAAAATCTTTTTTACCAACGCAATGGTTTCCTGTACAGGCATAATGTTAAATTAACAGTGCAAAGGTATTAAATATTTTGGAGAATAGAGTCAGGAATCAAGAAGTCAAGAGCCAAGAAATGAGTGCGATTTTGTGATAATGCTGTTCTGTCTTGGCTCTTGACTCTAAAAGTCTTGTATCTCTATCAGGATGCTTTATCGATAACCGAATCGAACCGGATAACCGAGGTAATACCCTTAACCTGGTTTAATTTTTTGATCAGGTTGTCCAGATGTTCGGTATCGTTTACGTAAACCATTATCGAGCCCTCAAAAATACCGTTATCGCTATCAACCGTAATAGAACGGATGTTCACCTTAAAATCATTTGATATTACGGTGGTTAGTTTGTTAATTAAGCCAACATCATCAATACCGGTAATACGCAGGCCGGTTAAAAAGGCCAGTTCAAGCTGTTTGGTCCATTTGGCCTTTACAATACGGTAGCCGTAGTTAGCCATTAGTTTAGCAGCGTTAGGGCAATTGGTACGGTGAATTTTGATGCCATCACTTACGGTAACAAAGCCAAAAACATCATCACCCGGGATAGGGTTACAGCAATTGGCCAGTTTATAATCAATCTTTTGCAGGTCCTCGCCAAAAAGTAAAACATCGCTGTCCTTGGTTTTTATATTACGGACGATGTTTTGCAGCTGTTCAGCCTCTATTTTATCCTGAGGTTTGTTTTCAATTACTTTTTCTGATGCCTGGTACTCTTTTAGGTCCTTCATGTCAATAAGGCCCTTGGCCACATTGTAAAAAAGGTCCTGCGTAGAGGTAAGTTTAAAATAGTAGCTCAGTTTATGCAGGTTTTCGGAGTTGTAAGTAAGCTTTATCGATTTCATCTTACGTTCCAGTATCTCCTTACCGTCATCGGCAATTTTGCGGCGCTCTTCTTTCAGTGCCGATTTTATTTTGGCCTTAGCTTTGGCGGTAACCACAAAGTTCAGCCAATCCTCTTTAGGAGATTGCTTGCCAGAAGTGATGATCTCTACCTGGTCGCCGTTTTGCAATTTATAGCTTAGCGGTACCAGTTTATGGTTCACTTTGGCGCCAATACAGCTTGCGCCTACATCTGTGTGGATCTCGAATGCGAAATCCAGTGCGGTAGCGTTAAGTGGTAATTGTATCAACGCACCTTTTGGAGTAAAGATGAAGATCTCATCACTGAACAGGTTCATCTTAAAATCATCCAGGAAGTCGAGCGCGTTCGAGTCAGGGTTTTTCAGCATATCCCTAACCTTTTGCACCCATTGATCCAGGCCACTATCTGTTGATGATTCTTTGTATTTCCAGTGTGCCGCGAAACCTTTCTCGGCAATTTCGTTCATGCGTTTGGTACGGATCTGTACCTCAACCCATTGCCCGCGCGGCCCCATTACTGTGGTATGCAATGATTCGTAACCATTTGCTTTAGGCGACGAGATCCAGTCGCGCAGCCTGTCGGGGTTAGGCCGGTACAGGTCGGTTACGATAGAATACGCTTTCCAGCAGTCGGCTTTTTCATTTTCGGGCGTGCTATCCAGAATAATCCTGATGGCGAAAAGGTCGTATACTTCTTCAAACGGGATGGCCTTTTTCTTCATCTTGTTCCAGATGGAGTGGATGGATTTTGGGCGGCCGAATAATTCGCCGTGCAGGTCCTGCCCTTCAAGCACTTTTTGCACCGGCTCAATAAAATCACGGATAAATTTTTCGCGTTCGGTCTTTTTCTCGTTTAGTTTATTTTTGATGAACTGGTAGGTTTCGCGCTCCATGTATTTCATGGAAAGGTCTTCCAGTTCAGATTTTATAGCGTACAAGCCCAAACGGTGGGCAAGCGGCGCATACAGGTACACCGTTTCTGACGATAGTTTAAGCTGCTTATCGCGCGGCATAAACTCCATGGTGCGCATATTGTGCAGCCTGTCGGCCAGTTTTATCAATATCACCCTCACATCATCGGCAAGGGTAAGCAGCATTTTGCGGAAGTTTTCGGCCTGTAACGAGCTGTTGGTATCAAACACGCCCGATATTTTGGTTAAGCCATCAATTATTTTGGCTACTTTTTTACCAAACTCCAGTTCAATATCTTCCAGGGTAACATCGGTATCCTCTACAACATCATGCAGCAGGGCGCACACTATTGATGTGGTACCCAAACCTATCTCTTCGGCTGCTATTTGTGCAACTGCAATAGGGTGGTATATATAAGGCTCGCCGCTTTTACGGCGCATGTCTTTATGGCTCTCCAAAGCCATTTCAAAAGCCTTGCGTATCATGCGTTTATCGCCCTTTTGCAGGGTAGATTTACTTGCGCGCAGCAATGCCCGGTATCTTTTCAGGATCTCTTTCTTCTCGGCTTCCAGGTCAATTACTAAATCTTTCATGTATAAACGTGTATTACACTATAATAAACCAACAAACAATATTTATTATTGCAGGTAATTATAAAATAACAAAATAAAATGCGTTAATTTTGTATCGAGTAAAAATATGAAATTTATTGTTTCGCTTTTATTGTTTTGTTGCGCAGCGCTTGGGTTAAAAGCCCAGGATGATAAACCTGCGGCACCTATGGTACTTGGCAAAAATGATACCACCAAAGTATATTTAACCAAACTTGACGGTGAACTTGTACCCTGGATTGTAACCCCGGAGGTACGCATAGTTGATACGCGCATTTTTGCAAGCGAGCAAGACAGGCTTAATTATCGCCGTTTACGTTATAATGTAATGAAAGTGTTGCCTTACGCGCGTTTTGCAGGCGAACGTTACAGAAAGCTACAGCGCGACCTGGCCCTTACCGGTGATAAGAAAAAGCAGAAGGAACTGATGAAGGCCTGCGAAGCCGACGTAAAAAACTTATTTAATAAAGACATTAAGAATCTGACAATAAGTCAGGGTGAAGTATTGATTAAATTGGTTAGCCGCGAAACCGGTGCAACCAGCTTTGCTTTGGCTAAAGAATTAAAAGGGGGCTTTAATGCCTTTCTCTTCCAATCGGTAGCCCGCTTATTTGGGCATAACCTCAAAGAAACGTACGACGCATCTGAGCAACGCGACATTGAAACCATTTTGCTTGAAGCCGGTTATGTTTCAAGCTCTAATTAAATGGACAACAACAGCATTTATCAGTTCACGGTTGAAAAACTGAACGGCGACCATATAGGCCTTGCCGATTACAGCAACAAAGTACTGCTCATTGTAAATACCGCTTCGCAATGTGGTTTTACACCGCAATTGCAAGATCTGAGCGATCTTAAAAAGGAGTTTGCCGATCAGGATTTTGAGATCCTTGCTTTCCCATCAAATGATTTTGGCGGGCAGGAACCACTTGAGGGTGACGCTATAGGTGCTTTTTGCAGCAATTACGGCAACAATTTCACCATCTTCGAAAAAATAAGGGTTAGAGGGCCTTACGCCGACCCGCTTTATAAATTTTTGGCAGATAAAAAAGAGAATGGCACTATCAACTCAAAACCCCGCTGGAATTTCCATAAATACCTTATAGACAGGAATGGTAACGTGGTTGACTTTTTTTACCCGTTTACCAAACCTACATCATCAAAAATAAAGAAAAGGATACAGCGCCTGCTGGCTGCTGAGCCTAAATAACTATTGTTACGTTTATGCTTAAATTAGATATTTTAGTTTTACCTGTACACCCAGACGACGCTGAACTTGGTTGTGCAGGCACTATATTAAAACATATAAAACTTGGCCACAAGGTTGGTGTTGTTGACTTAACCCGCGGCGAATTAGGTACCCGTGGCACTGCTGAAGTCAGGGATAAAGAGGCTGCCAAAGCCGCAGAGGTTTTGGGGTTAACCGTTCGCGACAACCTGGCTATACCCGATGGCTTTTTTACAAACACGCAAGAGTATCAACTTAAGGTAATTGCTGCCATACGCAAGTACCAGCCCGAAATTGTAATAACGAATGCCTACCATGACCGCCACCCCGATCATGGCCGCGCCAATGAACTGGTGGAGGCATCGTCGTTTTTATCGGGCTTGCGCCGGATAGAGACCTTTGACGATGGTAAATTACAGGAACCATGGCGCCCAGGCCAGGTATTGCATTTTATACAAGACAGATATATAAAACCGGATATTATTGTTGATGTAACCGAGTTTTGGGATAAAAAGATAGAAAGCGTTTATGCTTACGGCTCACAATTCCATAATCCCGATTATAACGAGGATGAGCCGCAAACCTATATCTCATCGCCTGATTTTATTGAACAGATAAATGGCCGTGGCCGCGAGTACGGCAAAAGCATCAACGCCAAATACGGCGAAGGTTTTACCTCACGTAAAATATTAGGGGTAGATAATTTGTTTGATCTGAGGTAGGGAGAGATTAGAGATTAGAGATTAGGTAAATAGGTTTTACCATCATTGCCGTCCCATTTATGGGACGGATAATCAAATACACAATCCGGCTTTAGCCGAAATTTACCGATTTGGCTGAAGCCAATAATTCCTGTTTGCTAATCCGTTGACTGAAGTCAACGGCAATAAAAAACATCCAAAACAAAAGGCCGCTCAAATTGAACGGCCTTTTGTTTTAAGAATTAAACCCCTACGTATTCGAAGCGGTTGTTGTCGTTGCTTCTTTCGCGCTTAAGCTTGTTCTCTTTGGCAAGCTTCAGCAAAATGCCTGATAGTTCTGATGTTTTAAAGTCCGAGTCGAATTTTTCTTTGCAGTAATCTGCAATTGATGAGATAGAGTGAGGCGTTTTAAAATAATCGCTGCTTAGCAATTGGTTTAATACCTTGGTAGCGCCCGGCTTTTTACGGCCATGTGCCTCGTTTACCTCATTTTCGCGGTATGACCTTCGGCCTCTCTTATTGAAAATATCAGATCCTTCCGTATCTCCCTTCTCTGTATCCATTATCTCGTCTAAAAGTCTGTCAACCACTCTCACTTGTACAGCTTCAGACTGGAAAGAATTAACAACCTCAGCTATCTCTGTAAGTTGTTTTTTTAATTTTTCAATTTGTCTGTTCATCCTTATTGTAACCCTTAGTATTATGTGATGTATTTTAATATATACGCAACCATAAATCAATTAATAACACCTGCTGATGAATTATTAATAATATTATAATAACGCCATACCGCAATTATAGTATTTGATGAATAAAAAAAGCGCCTGTTGGTTTTAAAACAGGCGCTTGTAGCAATATTATTACACTTTTATTATAGTTGAAGCAATATTTTTTCGAGTACGTTCATACCTTCATCAATATGTTGTTTATCTATGATAAGTGCGGGCCTGAAACGGATGCTGCGATCGCCGCAACCCAGGTACATGATATTATATTCTAATCCGTGATTAATAAATGCGTTACGTGTATCGGCATCAGGGAAATCAAAGGCGGTTAACAAGCCCTTACCACGTACATTGGTGATGATAGTATTTTTAGCCGCGATGTTTTTAAGGCTGGTTTGCAGGTACTCACCGGTTTGGGCTGCTTTATCGCAAAGGCCGTCTTCCTCAATAATTTCCATGATTTTGGAAGAGCGTACCATATCTACCAAACTACCGCCCCAGGTTGAATTAATGCGCGATGATACATTAAAAACATTGTTTTCAATCTCATCAACCTTTTTACCTGCCAGTATACCACATACCTGCATTTTTTTGCCAAAGGCCAAAATATCAGGCCGGGCGTTTTCACCAAAATGCTGGTGCAACCAAAACTTACCGCTTAGGCCTACGCCGGTTTGTACCTCATCATATATCAGCATCACTTCGTTCTCATCGGCCAGTACCCGTAGTTGCTCCAAAAACTCCTGGCGAACGTGCTTATCACCACCTTCGGATAATACGGGCTCAATAATAATAGAGCATATATCATCGGGGTTATCGGCAAATGCTTTTTTTATCTGGGCGATGGATTTTGCTTCGCGATTTTTAAGGTCATCAATATTAGCATCAGTCAGCGGGAAATGAATCTCTGGCAACGATACCCGTGGCCAGTCGAACTTGGCGAACCACTTGGTTTTAACCGGTTGTGTATTTGTTAAACTTAAGGTATAACCCGAGCGGCCGTGAAATGCGTTCTCGAAGTGGATCACCTTAAATCCTTTTTCGGTTGTGTGGCCTTTGGCAAAGTTCTTTTGCACTTTCCAGTCCATAGCTACTTTAAGGGCATTCTCAATGGCTAATGAGCCGCCTGAAATGAAAAAGGCGTGTGGCAGATAATCGGGGATACCCACACGGCCAAATGTTTCTACAAACTGCGCGTACTGCTCGGTATAAATATCAGAGTTTGACGGGTTGGTTAATGCGGCCAACATCAGGCTTTTTTTAAATCCTTCGTCGTTCAGCATTTTAGGGTGGTTATAACCTAAGGGAACAGAAGCAAAACAGGTAAAAAAGTCTAACAGCGTGCGGTTGTTTTTAGCATCATAAATATGAACGCCCTGGCTTTTTTCCATATCAAAGGTAAGGTCGAAACCATCGGCTAAAATATGTTTGCTTAATGCAGCCTGAACATTCTGAGGAGTTACTTGCAGTTGGTACATATAGTATTATATTGGTTAGTACAAATCTAACAAAAAGCCCTAAATAACAATAATTTAAAGGTTTTTGAACCAATTGGCTAAAAAGTAACTTTAAATGAACTAAACCTATTTTTTGGACTAAACCGCCTTTTAGTATGCGATTTATTTTGTTGTAGCTAATAAGAAATACGGAAATAATGCTCTTAAAAACGCGTCAATTGCGAGTTGCGCAGCAATCTCTTATGATGGGTAGCAATCCTTATTCGGCATATCTCATGCTCAGTGTATGCTAATGATCGGCCCGCTCAATTGCCGCTGTGAGGCAGTTAGTTTTGACTTGGAACAAAAAGTAACTAAAAGATCAAGACAGAAAAAAAGCTTCTCCACAATTCATAGCAATTTACGCTCAGGGAAATCGTATAAATCCTAAAATCTGCTTAATCCGGGTTTAACTCAACCACTTCCCAAACTCGTAAAACTTTTTGATGCTGATACCCACTTTGCTGCCAACGGGATACTTGTAGCGGGCGAAATTGATAACACGCAGGGTTACTTCTTCGCGTTCGATAATGAGTTCTTCAAAAAAACCTTTAAAAAGCACTTGTTTAACCGTCCACTTGGCACCTATGGGCAGAGGGGAAACGCTAATATGCTCTGCGTAAATAACCACTGTGCCGCGTTTTGATTTGATACCGCACACCCTGGCTTGCTCGGCGGTAAGTTCGCTGCAACTTACCAGTATTTTTGAGGTATAAAGCAGCTTGGGGTTGTGGTAAAGCTCATCGGGAGTGCCATATTCCACTATCTCGCCTTCTTTTATCACGATGAGTTCATCGGCCATAGAAAGCAGTTCGGCAGGATCATGAGATACAAGTATTACAGTAACGCCCCATTCTTTTACAATCTGGCGGATATCGTGCTGCATACTTTCGCGATAGTTGGCATCAACCTGGTTAAAGGGCTCATCCAGCATCAGTACTTCCGGCCGGTTTATCAGGGCCTTGGCAATGGTAACGCGCTGTTTTTCGCCGCCGCTTAGTTTACCGAAGGGGAGGTCGCGCAGTTCATATATACCCAGCAGGTGCAGTGCCTGGGTGGTTTTTTGGATCTTATAGTTAGCATCTTCGGTTGGCAGGCCGCGGCCTACATTGTCCCAAACGTTGGCGCCCATATCCATGTCGCTGTTATCCTGGCTAACCATGGTGATAACGGTATGCGCGGCGGTAAGGTGCGCAGTGCGCGCGGGCAGGGGCTGGCCGTGAAAAAACACATCGCCCGAGTCGGGTTTCATGGTTCCCGAGAGCAGTTTAAGCAGGGTGGTTTTGCCGCTGCCGCTTTCGCCCACAATGGCGGTAATTTTACCTTTTGGTATAAAAACAGTGATGTTATTAACGCCGGAAGATTTATCGCCAAAGAAGTTTTTGGTGACTGATATGGTTTCCAGTATCAGGTCGTTGTTCATTTTGTGATCAGTGTTGTAAGCGCCCCTAAAATACATTTTATCTTAAACCGATAGGGCATCAAATTGCAGGATGAAGGAAAAATATTTTCGGGTAACGATGTATGTGTGCGGCATAACGGCGAATAGATTCTTCGCTATCGCTCAGCATGACAAAGGGGCTTTTATATTGTCGCGCAAACAATTAAGGCCAAACAGGTATTCAATTAAAAACTAATAAACCATCATCATGAACAAAACCATCGGGATTGTACTTATTATTATCGGCGCGGCAATGCTGATCTGGACAGGCTTTACTTATACTAAAAAGGAAAAAATTGTAGATGCCGGCCCTATACAAATATCTGCCGACAGGCAAAAAAACGTTAACTGGCCGCCATATCTGGGTGGGATATTGCTGGTTGGGGGCATTGTTATTGTAGCCACGGCAAAAAAATCATAGTACTGCTGTATATTAGCCCCTATGGAGCCAACCTTTTTTGAAACACCGGCCGATTTTCGTGATTGGCTACAGGCTAACGCTGATCAAAAAACCGAGTTGCTTGTGGGCTTTTATAAAACCGGAAGCGGCAAGCCAAGTATTACCTGGCCGCAGTCGGTTGATGAGGCCCTATGTTTTGGCTGGATAGACGGGGTGCGCAGATCATTAGGCCCAGAAAGTTACACTATCCGCTTTACACCCCGTAAGCCAACCAGTATCTGGAGTGGTATTAATATTCAAAAGGTTGCCGAGTTAACCAAAAAAGGCCTGATGCAACCCGCAGGCGTTGCCGCTTACGCCAAACGTAAGGAGGAACGATCGGCCATTTACAGTTTTGAGGTTGATGAAATGGCGTTGAAGCCAGAATATGAAAAGCTGTTTAAAGCCAATAAAATAGCCTGGGAGTTTTTTCAGAAACAGGCACCGTGGTACAAAAGAACTTCCGTACACCGCATCATGACAGCCAAGCAGGAGAAAACGCAAATAAGCCGTTTAGAGGCATTGATTAAAGTGAGTGAAAACGGGGAGAGGAATTAAAAATTCTACGTCATCCTGAACTTGTTTCAGGATCTCTCAGGACAAGACAACATTGCATAAGATATGCCGAAATAAATTCGGCATGACGGCTGTGTTCTATTACACCAGCTTCCCGTTCTCTAAAGCATGCTGCAACACTGCTACTTTAAATTTGGGTTTATAGCAATAACCCGCCAGTTTTTTTACCCAGGGGCGTTTGTAGCCAAACATTAACTTGAGCATCCTAACCCTTGCCGAGCCTTTTGGATAGCCATATTTATACCAGCTAAATTTAGAATTATCTACCTTGAAATGTTCGGCAAATTCGGATAGGAAAAGGTCTATTTCTATATCGTATATATCCAGGTCGAGGTCTATACTGGTATTGGGGTGCAGGGTAGCAGGGTCAACCCGGTAAACTTTGTACCGGTTACAGTAATCAATTATAAAATCTTTTAACTGCGGTTGAATTTGCTCCATACAATGCCTTAATAGTGAATAAAGGACACCGTTTTTTGCCCGGCGTTGCAGTTTAAAATTAAGAAAAGGGTTTTTAATTGAGAAATTTTTAACTTTTATTAACTCACCCCGACATCGCTGCGCTTGTCGACCCTCTCTCCGCAAGCGGAAAGAGGGTAAGATAATTATATCGTCTTTTCCAGCTTAAACATTTCAACCGGCTGGTTTAATATGCCATTGCGTTCTGTAATGTTTAAGGGGATAACCTCGCCGGTTTTGGCGTAGCCGCGGCGCTCATACCAGTCTAACAGCTCGGTACGGGTGGTAATAACCGTCATGGTAATGGTGTGGTAATGTATATTGCGGGCGTAATCTTCAGCAGCTTCTAACAGGCGCCTGCCCAATCCGTTTGCCTGTAAGGTTGGCGATACGGTAAGCATGCCCAGGTAAAGTTTTTCGCCACGTTTTTGGAGGTATACACAGCCGGTGATTAGGCCATCGTCATTAATATGTTTAAGGATAACAGCATCAGGGTCACTCATTTGTTCCGTGAGGCCTTCATTGTCGATCCGTTGCCCGCCGATGAGGCTTGCCTCGGTGGTCCAGCCTTTTTTTGAGCTTTCGCCACGATAGGCTGAGTTGATCAGTACAACAAGTTCAGGTACATCAGTAAGGGTAGCGGGTGTTATAGCCATGCTGCAAATTTATTAATTAGCGGCAAATGGCATAACGAATTTGTCATGGTGAGCTTGTCGAACCATTTGCCACATGTATACGTCTTCGACAGGCTCAGACTGACAAGATAGATCATCTACAAATCCCTGTAATCCTCGCGTACCGGGCTAAAAACATCTATCAACTTGCAATCGGTAATAGCCAGGCCGCTATGGCGTACGTTTGAGGGGATAACGGCAAACATGCCGGTATCCAATAGCTGCACCTCACCATTAACGGTTAGCTGAAATTCGCCTTCAAGCACAAAAGAAAGCTGCTCGTGGATGTGCTTATGATCGGGAACGGAATTGCCGGCTGCCACTTCAATAAAATTGATGGTGTTGTTGGCGGTGTGTATCAGTTTAGAGAAAAAGCCCGGGGCGATCTCTTTGGTATCGATATCAGCGAATTGGCGGAATATGGTAGAGTTCATGGAGGCAAGATAAGAAATGCAACTATAAGTATTAACAACCCGTCATTGCGAGGTACGAAGCAATCTCCCGATAGGCAAGACACATGCAAAGCGCTTATGCATAGTTCAGAGATTGCTTCGTACCTCGCAATGACGCGCGGAGGAGAATCGGTTTACCCAACAAAATATTTACTCCCCGGCAAATACGATAGCAGCTTTATGCCAATATACGTCACCAGGAAAGTACTGATGGCCAGCACAGGTATTATCAACACCACATGGTGCAGCCAGTTAGTGATGATAGGTGCTAATTGTACCAATACCAAAATATGCGCCAGGTACATGCCATAGGTTAAGCCGGAAATTTTGGCGAAAAAGCTTTCTGTAGCCGCGCTTTTAAAGCTGATGGTTCGGAATATCAGGAACAATCCTGTAGCCATCAACGCCACGTTGATGGTAGGGAACGCCCATGAAAGCTCCAGCTCGGGCAGGTCTTTAGCGAATGGCAACTGGTGTGAGAAAACAAGATTGGTTATGATATAGCCTATTATAACCAATACTGCCCCAACCGTAAAACCACCCCATTTAGAGATAGTAACATGCTCTTTAATGTAATTACCCAGCAACAGGTAGCCTATATAACCCGAAAAATAATAACCGCTGTGGTACTTGTTCCAGAAGCACTCGCCCCAAACTTCGGGGATGATGGTTTTGATGTAGGGAAAGCAAAGGGTGATAACCCATATCAATAAAAAGAATTGCTTGAACCGTTTTGATGCCGTTTGTACCCATGGCGAAAAGATAGGGATGAACAGGTACACACCAATAAACATATACACAAACCAAAGGTGGCCGGCGCTTGGTGCAAAGTTGATGGGGATGATATACAGATCGTGCCACATCTGGCTGATGCTACTTGTGCCCAGCAGGTAAGGTACCAAGGCATACATAACGCTCCAAAATAAAAACGGAATAAGCAGGCGGGTAAACCGGCGTTTATAAAATACGCTTGCTGTTTCTTTGATGGGTAATAACAAATAGCCCGATATCATTACAAACAGCGGCACACATGCCCGCATAAAGCTGCCGTAATTATTTACCCAAACGTGGTTTTCGCGGATGATCTGTCCTTTATCGCCGATGTAAAAAAACTCCCCCGAGTGTACAGTGAGCACCATTAAACAAGCAAAAATTCTTAATATATTTAAATAAGCGGTTGGGTTGCTTTTAAAAGCTACATTAGGCGGTGCAATTGCGGGCATAGTTTTTAGTTAATTGGTTGTGTAATTTATGTAAAACCAACGTAAATTGTACAGCTAATTAAAACTTAGCACTGCGTTGCAGGTTTAAACAATACATCATTTAAGCTATGGCATTTATTGATTACTATAAGATACTGGGCGTAGATAAAGGCGCAACTGAAAAGGAGATAAAAAGCGCTTACCGTAAAATGGCACGCAAGCACCACCCCGACCTTAACCCCAACAACGCCGAGGCCGAAAAACAATTTAAACAGGTTAACGAAGCCAACGAGGTTTTAAGCGACCCCGAAAAGCGCAAAAAATACGATAAGTATGGCGAGAACTGGCAGCATGGCGAGGCTTACGAACAACAACAGCGACAGCAGCAAAGCCAGCAGCGCAGTTATGGCGGCGGCCAGCAGGATTTTGGAGGGTTTGATTTTGGCGGCAGCAGCAACGGTGGAGACTTCTCCGACTTTTTTAACTCGATGTTTGGCGGCGGGCCTGCGGGCAGCGGCGGCGGCAGGGCACAGCAGCGGTACCGCGGGCAGGATATGAACGCCAGCCTGCAGTTAAACCTGCGCGATATACTGGAATCGAAAAAACAAACCATAACCGTTAACGGTAAAAACATTCGCCTTACCATCCCCGCGGGGATAGAGAACGGCCAAACCATAAAAATTGCAGGTCATGGCGGCCCGGGTAGTAATGGTGCTCCGGCGGGCGATCTGTATATAAAATTCGCTATCCCCGATGATGCCGAATTTAAGCGTGTAGGCAGCGACCTGTACCGCAATATTAATCTGGATCTGTACACTGCTGTTTTAGGCGGCGAAATTACGGCAGATACCCTTACCGGTAAGGTGAAGTTAAAAGTAGCGCCCGGTACGCAGATAGGCACTAAGGTAAAGCTAAAGGGTAAAGGTGTGCCGGTATACAAAAAAGAGGGTCAGTTTGGTGATCTGTACATTACCTATAATGTACAACTGCCAACTAACCTTACCGAAAAACAAAAAGAGTTATTTGAAGAACTGGCTAAATCATAAACCTATATGAGAACAGAAAATTTGATAACCGTGAACGATTTTTGTGTGTACCACAACGTGGAATACACTTTTATTGATTACCTGGCAGATGCCGGGCTGGTTAAGGTTACCACCGTTAACAAAACCAGTTGCATACCGCTGGATGAAATACAGAAACTGGAACGCCTGGTACGCCTGCACAACGAACTGGAAATAAACGAACCGGGCCTTGCAACCATAAATAATTTGCTGCAAAAATTAGATGATATGGAACAGGAAATGAGTGTTTTACGGAGTAAATTAAAACTTTACGAAGACTGATATTCCAAAAAGGAGTAGATTTTTATTAAACCTTGGTACGATTATAGGGTCATAGATACAAATGAAACGATAATTGTAACTAAAATCTACTACCATGAAACTAATTAAAATTTCAATAATAGCCTTAGTATTAACCTGCAGTATGCAGTTGGCCAAAGCCCAGGTAAGGGTAGGCATAGGTATTAACCTTGGTACACCGGTAAGATATGTTGAAAGACCTTATTATTACGATGATTATGACCGTGTAGTTTATTATGACCGCCCGGTACGCAGATATTATGGCCGCCCGGTTTATTACCGTACCCGTTACTATGAACGCCCTGCTTATCGCCAGGTAGTTTACCGCGAACACGGTTTCCGCGGGCGTGGTTGGGGCCATGGTGGTGGTCATGGCAGAGGCCACGGAAGATGGTAATTTATCTTTGAAATATATAAATGAAAGCCCCGCTTAATGTGGGGCTTTTTTGTTGGGATTAACCACAGAGGGCACGGTTGTTTTCACAGATATAAAGTAGCTTCTTTGTTATATCTGTGTTTTTCCACTCTGTGTCCTTGTGGTTAAATAAACTATTCTTTCTTTAAAAACCCATTCAAGGCGTGCTGCGTAAATTCTGATAATACCAGTTCGCCGCTAATGGCGGCGCGCTCGGTTAGTAGCTGGTCCCAGTTTTCGGTACCTTCCCAAAGTATCTGTTTGAGGCCTGCAAGCGCTTCGGGGTGGTATGAGGCAAGTTTATGCGTCAGGGTTGATAAACCCTCATCAAGCGCAGGGATATCGGTATATACTTCGTTATACAGGCCTTTTTCCATTGCCCACTTAGCAGATTGAAAATCTACCGCGCGGATAGTGAGCTGCGAAAATGCAGGCAAACCTATTTTACGGATCACCGCAGGCGATATTACGAACGGGCCTATCCCTATAGCCAGTTCGCTTAATTTGATAGAGGCGGCTTCGGTAGCCAGTACATAATCGGCACCGGCAGCAAGGCCTACACCACCACCAACAGCTTTACCCTGTACACGGGCTATGATAATTTTTGATGATTTACGGCAGGCGTTGATCACATTGGCAAATCCCGAAAAGAATACGGCGCCTGCTTCTTTATCTTTTATCTGCAATAGCTCATCAAAGCTTGCCCCGGCGCAAAAAGTGCGCTCGCCTGCGCTTTGCAATACAATAACTTTTGTTTGCGGGTTATTGCCGGCTTCGTTTATTTTATCGGTTAACGCCTGCAGCAGATGTGCCGGAAGCGAGTTTTGTGCCGGGTGGTAAAAAACTATGGTGGCAACGCCATCTGCGCTGGTATTAAGCACTACATTTCCGTTTTTGGTATCGGTCATTATTGGTTGGTATAAATGCGCGGCAATATCCGTACTATTTAACGTACCTGCAAATCGGAAGGATCAAACCAACGGCAATTCAAAATAAAAAGTTGATCCCTGGCCGGGTTCGCTTTCCACGCCGATGGTGCCTTTATGGTTGCTGATGATCTCGTTTGAGATGTAAAGCCCCATGCCCAGGCCGCTCGTCATGTTCTTTTTATCTTCTACCCGGTAAAAGCGCTCAAATATTTTGCTTTGCTGGTCTTTTGATAGCCCTATGCCATTATCATGAACAGATACCCTTACGTTATTGCCTCGCTTTTGGGTAGATATGGTAACTATCTTATTGTTTTGCGAGTATTTAACGGCATTGTTTACCAAGTTCATCAACACTTGTTCTAACCGTTCGGCATTGCCTTTTACCATATAAGGCTGCCCGGGCTCATACTCAAAAATATAAGCAGGGTAAACATGCTCGGCATTTTCAATACACTGGCTTACCAGGTTGGTAATGTTTAGTTCTGCAATGGAATATTCAAGCCTGCCGGCTTTTATCTTGCTTACATCAAGCAGGTCGTTTATTAGTGTTTGTAATTTATTTATAGATACCTCCGCTTTGCCAATGTATTGTTTAATTACCGGTGGCAGCTCTTCCTTTTTATAACTTGCTATAAGCTGTAAATAACCTTTTAAGCTGGTTAATGGCGTTTTAAGTTCATGGCTGGCTATCCCAATAAACTCATCTTTGCGGTCCATTTCCTGTTTCTGGTCCTCGATATCTGTAGCGGTACCCACCCAAAATATAATGTCGCCATTATCATTCTTTAATGGGTTTGAGCGGTTAAGGTGCCAGTGGTAAACGCCATCGTACCTGCGGTAGCGGTTCTCTATTTCAAAAATTTCGCCTGTTTTTAGTGATGTTTCATACCTGATGAGTGTTTCCTTCAGATCATCGGGGTGCACAACCTGGCTCCATTCAAAACTGGCGGTATCATCTTTACTAAGGCCGGTATAATCATACCAGCGCTGGTTAAATGAGTTAACTATACCTGTAGGCAGGTTAGTCCAGGTCATTTGCAGTATATTGTTGGTAAGCAGCTTAAAATGCTCGCGACTGATCAATAGATCGCCGGTGCGCTCCCTTACCGTTGCTTCTAATGTATTGTTTAGTTTTTCGGTATTCGCGCGCGATTCTTCTAACTGCTCGTTACGTTGCTGTAATTGTTTTTCGGTTTCTTTTAAAACGCTCAGGTCGGTAATAATAATACTTAAAGCAACGCCGTTATCCAGTTCAATGGTATTGCACGAGAACATGCAATGCATATCCTTGCCACCGCCATCCTTCAAAATAATTTCCTGCCGGTTATCTTCCTCCCAGCTATTGTATATTAATTCCCGAAGCTTGTTCTGCGAACTTTCAGGCACAAAAGAAGCCAGCGGCATACCAATGGTTTTCTCTAATGGGGTATCGGCCATTAAAGCAAAGCGCGTGTTGCAGTATAAAATAATACCATCACGGTTTATAGTGACGGCGCCTTCGCTCATTTTTTCAATAAAAACGCGATAGGTTTGATCTGCAGTTTTTAGGGTGTACAGTTGGTGGCCGGTATCGTCCTTTACAATAAGGGCATCAACCTGGCCGGTACGTATAGCGTTTATTGTATCATGCGCTTCCTCTAACTGGTAGCGCAATTCCTTTATCTCGTTTAAAAGATCTTTTGAATTCTGCTCCATAATTTAACTGTTAGTGGCAAGGCCCAGGCCCTTTAAAACCCTTTGGGTGTCGCTCATGTCGCCTATCATCCTGCGTTCGGGGTAGGGCGATTTTTTGATCATCAAAGGCACTGCTATAACGTCCTCGCCTTCGGCAAGCTGCGGTTGCTGGTGTATATCTATAATTTCAAGCTGGTACCTGTCTTTAAGATATTCGTCGCAAATAGACTTTATGTTTTCTACCGCACGGATAGAGTTAGGCGATGCCCCTGTTATAAATAAGCGTAACACATAAGGCTCGGCCCCGGTATTCATATCATGTGTGTCTAAAACTCCGTCCTGATCGGCCATAACTATCAATTATACAATTAAGCCGGGCGAATGTTTAACCCAACAAGTACCTTTTCCTCGTTGGATAGGTCGCCTATTATTTTGCGTATAGGTTCCGGCACCTTGCGTACAAGTGTAGGGATGGCCAGTATCTGGTCGCCCTCAGCAAGTTGCGGTTTTTCTAAAAGGTCAATTACCTCAATACGGTACTGGCCTTTTAAATGCTCTTCACAATATTTTTTAAGATTGGTTAGCGCAGTAACAGATTTTGGTGTTTTCCCAGCTACATATAACCTTAATTCCCACTTTTTATCTACTTGCTTTGCCATTATTTTTGGGGTGATTTTTTTGTTGTTCCTACCGTTTCGCCCCTTCTAAGCCTTGTCACCTCCTCACGGTTTCTATCTAAAATTTGTTTCTTTAATTCTTCTTCCAGGTAAACCTTATTCAATTCTTCTTCAACAGATTCAAATTCGCTGTGCAGGCTGGCTATTTTGGCCTCGAGCACTTTACGTTTACGTAATATTTCCCTGTCCTTACGGTTTACCGCGCTGCTATGAATGGCTTCGCCTGTTTTCTCCAGCAGCATTTGCTGTTCGCGGGCCGATCCGGTGAGGATGCCATCGGGACCCAAATAAACATCTACAAGGGTTAAGCCGGTGTTGGTTATCACAAACTCGCGCACCTGGTTAGAGTGTTTCATTCCGCGCGATTTCATGACGTACAGGCCACGGTTGCGTTCGCCGTTAAATTCAATATCGCGTACCAGTATCCAGGCATCCACCAATGACGATACACCCTCGTCGGTTTGTTCGTTCACAATTGTATTTAATGATAATGCTGTAAACATTACCGAGATACCCTCTTCCTGCAAAAAGTCTATCATCCGCACCAGCATGTTTTTAACCTCGCTTACCGAACCTATGTTGATGAAATTAGTTATCGGGTCAATAACAACCACTGCAGGCTTATATTTTTTGATGCACTTATGCATAGCTACCAGGTGCATTTCAAGGCCGTATAAATTTGGCCTTGATGCGTTAAAAATAAGCAGCTCCTTATCTATATGCTTTTGCAGGTCTATTCCTATCGAGCGCATGTTGCGGATGATCTGGCTTGGCGATTCTTCCATCGCAAAATACACGCATTTCTCTTTACGGTTACAGGCTTCGTTTGCAAATGATGCAGCCAGGCTGGTTTTACCGGTACCTGCCGTGCCCGATACCAGTACACTACCGCCGCGGTATAAACCTTTGCCGCCAAGCATATCATCAAGGCCCTTTACACCGGTAGAGATACGCTCTGTTGATACCTTGTTAGCCATTTTAAGCGATGTAACCGGCAGTACCGAAATCCCGTCCTCATCAATCAGGAATGGATATTCGTTGGTGCCGTGTACGGTGCCGCGGTATTTTATAACGCGCAGCCTGCGGGTTGTTATCTGGTTTACCACCCGGTTATCAAGCAATATCACACAATCAGATACATACTCTTCCAACCCCTGGCGTGTTAATGAATTGCCTTCGCCACGTTCGCCGGTAATAATGGCGGTTACGCCTTTTTCTTTTAGCCAGCCAAAAAGGCGGCGCAACTCCATACGTAGAACGGCCTGGTTATTTAAGCCCGAGAAAAGGTTCTCCAGCGTATCAAGTACCACACGTTTGGCGCCAATGCTATCAATAGCGTAACCTAAGCGGATAAACAACCCTTCAAGGTCATACTCGCCGGTTTCTTCTATTTCACTGCGGTCGATATGTACATGGTCTATTTTTAATTTCTTTTGTTCCTGTAGTTTCTTCAGGTCGAAACCCAATGAGGCAACATTCATGGCCAGTTCGTCGCTTTTTTCTTCAAAAGCCACAAAAACGCCGGGTTCGTTGTATTGTACAGCACCACGTACAATAAATTCTAACGACATCAGGGTTTTACCGCAACCGGCTTCACCGCATATTAATGTTGGCCTGCCCTGGGGTAAACCGCCTTCTGTAATTTCATCAAGGCCCACTATACCGGTTAATACTTTTGGTAAAGTACCGTACAGTATGGGGGGTATCTTTTTTTGAGCTTTACTCATAGGTGTTCATTTTCAATAATTTCATAAAAGTATAAAATGTGCCTTATTACGCAATGATATTGCTTGTAACAGGTTGTATTTATTCGATTATGTTGTAAAGTATCTTCTAAAATTATTTCACCTTAACTACGTAGAATTTTAATTGTTTGGATTTTAGCACATTATTTACATTTCATTTGCAAAAAATAACCCATAAATAAAATCTTTAACATTCATTTAAAAGCAAGAAGCAACTATGTGGTTTATAGTTGCATAATTTTATTTAAGATGTATTAGCTATAATCAATCAGAAAATTTAATATTGTATTACAATCTACCCAACAGAATATATTAGCCGATACTTATTTGGAATATATTAATGTTTTTCTGCCTGAATAATGAAAAGCAACATTTACCCGGACGCCCAAAGCGAAAACGTATTTAAAACCATTATAGAGCAGTCGCCGTCGCCGGTTGGCCTTTATGTGGGGCGCGATATTGTAATAACACTGGCCAATGATGCCATTTTAAAAGTTTGGGATAAGGATGCAAGCGTTATAGGTAAAACATTCAGGCAGGCACTGCCTGAGCTGGAAGGCCAGCCCTTTTTTGAACTGCTTGATACCGTTTTTACAACAGGCATAGCATACGAAGCCTATGCCGAGCAAGTGGATCTGCTGATAGGCGGGCAAATGCAAACCTTTTACTTCAACTTTATATACAAGCCGCTTAAAAACGAAAAAGGCGAAGTGTGGGGAATACTAAATACAGCCGACGACGTTACTGAACTGGTGCTTACCCGTAAAAAGTTAGCCGAAGCAGAAGAGCGCTCGCGTTTTGCGCTCGATTCGGCAGAATTGGGCGCCTGGGACATGAACCCTGCAAACGAACGCGTTACCTGGGATGATCGTTGTAACCAGTTGCACGGTTTTTTGCCCGGTGAGGTAACCGTTTATAGCGACATTTTAAAACATATCCACCCTGATGACCAGGGAAATATAGAGCAAAATGTAAAGGCCGCGCTTAACCCCGGGGGGGATGGGTATTATGATGAAACATTTCGTATTGTGTGCCCAAGCAGTACCAAAGTAAGATGGCTGCGCAGCAAAGGCAAGGCATATTTTAATGAGCAGGGCAGGTGTATACGCTTTGCTGGCACCACACAGGATATAACTGCCGAGATAAGGGATAAAGAAGAACAACGAAAACTGATAACCCTGGTTGATAATACATCTGATTTTATAAGCCTGAGCGACCTTGACGGTAACGTGACTTACGTAAACGCCGCCGGCCGTAAAATGATGGGGATAGACTATGAAGCCGAATTACCGCATAATTCGGAATTTATTATGCCCGGCGAGAAGGATAAACTTAAAAATGAGATAAATAAGGCACTGCAAACTTTAGGGAAATGGAGCGGCGAGATCCTTTACCGCAACTTTAAAACGGGCGAGCCTATCCCGGTTATTGGTACTACTATGCTGATATATGACCCGGCAGGCAAACCGCAGGGAAGGGCAACCATAGCCCGCGATCTGCGCGCCGAGATAGCAAGCAAAAGGGCACTGATAGATAGCGAACACCTGCTGCAAAATATAACCAGTGCATCGCCAACTGCACTTTGGATGGCCGATAATAATGGCATGATAACCTATGCCAATAAAACCTGGACAGACTGGACAGGGCAACCCAGTGAAGATTTGTTAGGCACCGGATGGCTGCATTGTATTTTGCCTGAAGACAGGGCCCGGGCAGCCGAAAAGTTTTTGATAGACCTTAAGGCGCAAAAACCTTACGAGGTTGATTTCAGGATCCGCCGGAAAAATGGTGAGATCCGCTGGTGCATAGCCACCGGCCATCCGCAATACAACCACGAGGGTAAATTTATGGGCTATATTGGCGCCTGTACGGATGTTACCGAAAAAACCATCACCGATATTGAGCTACAGTTAAAAAATGGCGAGCTTAACGACCAAATAAGACAGTTTGAATTTGTGACCGATTTTATGCCCGTGCAGCTCTGGACGGCCAAAACGAGCGGTGAGCTTGATTATGTGAATAAGCAAACCATTAATTTCTTTGGCCTGCCAATGGAAGCCGTTATTGGTGAAAAATGGATAGATAATGTGCACCCCGACGATCAGCCGGGCTGCAAAGCCGCATGGACAGAGGCTTTACAAAGCCATAGCTTATACCAGTACGAGTTTAGGCTGCGCGACAAAAACGGTGAATATAAATGGCACCTTTCCCGCGCCTTACCGTTTATAAACGATGGTGAGATTGTGAGGTGGTTTGGTACCAATACCGATATTGATGAGCAAAAGCAAATGCAGCGCCAAAAGGATGACTTTTTAGGCATTGCCAGCCACGAGTTAAAAACACCTGTAACCAGTATAAAAGCCTACGCCCAGGTACTTGGCGCCATGCTGAGTAACGAAGGGGAGGAGAAAAAGGCGCAAATGGTAATGAAGATGGATGCGCAGTTAAACCGCCTTACCAATTTGATAGGTGATTTGCTTGATGTAACCAAAATAAACTCGGGCCGCATATTGTTTAACAAGGTTTGGTTTGATTTTAACCAGGCTGTTGAGGAGTGTGTGCAGGACTTACAGCACACCACCAATAAGCACATACTGGTAATGGATTTTAAAGAAACCGGTAAAGTATATTCAGACAAGGAACGGATAGGGCAGGTAATGACCAACCTGATCAGCAACGCCGTTAAATATTCGCCGCACTCCAACCGTATCATCATCAGTACCGAACGGGAAGGAAATATGGTTACCGTTTGCGTGGAAGATTTTGGCATTGGCATACCCGAGGACAAGAAGGACAAGGTATTTGAACAGTTTTACCGTGTAAGCGGCAGTAAGCAGCATACCTTCCCCGGTTTGGGGTTAGGGTTATACATATCAAACGAGATCATTCGCAGGGAAGGCGGCAGGATGTGGGTAAACAGCACAGAAGGAAAAGGGTCTACTTTTTGCTTCTCGTTACCGGTTACCGATGGCAAAGCAACCAAGCCAAAATAATAGTTTATAATCAGTTAAACCTGTACACGGTTTTGTATTCAAAACCATATAATAAAATGAGCCCCATACCGAAAAAAATAATGATAGCTGACGACGACCCCGGAATAGTGGACGCTGTAGAAATGCTGCTCGAATTTGAGGGCTACAGTGTAACTACAACCGTTGATGGCTCTACCGTGCTTGATATGAAGGATGAACTGCCCGACCTGCTTTTACTTGATATATGGATGAGCGGGGAAGATGGCCGCGATATTTGCCGCCAGCTAAAGGCAACCCCGGCCACCAAAAATATCCCCGTGATCATGGTATCGGCCAGCAGGGATATTGAGCAATCGGCCATAGATGCTGGTGCCGATGATTTTTTGGCCAAACCATTTGAAATGAATGAGCTGCTGGCGAAAATTGAGAAACTAACGCGATAGGTATACTCAGCATCCCTAGTTAACTCACCCCGACTACGCTACGCTGGTCGACCCTCTCTGCTTCGCAAAGAGGGTAAAAACAAAACCCTCTTTCCGCACAGCGAAGAGAGGGTGGTTCGGCGAAGCTATGACCGGGCGAGTGAAATTGCAAGCTATTCTTTCACTTGCGCCGGTTGCTCAACCTTCGCGCTATCTTGTGCTCTCCATGGTTCATAATTTAAACCGGGTGTTAGCCAGTACAACAACGCAACCCTTGAGTATCGGTAGTTAAACGGCGATAACAGAAATATCACGCCCATCAGTACGGCTACGTATACCCATGGCGAATTTGAGCCCGTTAAAATATGCAGGCCTACGGCAAAAGTTACCATTTCGGCAACGTTAAAGGCATAGCTTACAAACATGGCCACGTACCAGTATCCCGGTTCGCGCTCGTAATGCAGGCCGCAGTGCGAGCAGCGTTCGTGCATTTTTTGTCCACCAAAGCTGTAGGTAGGCGTGCTGTAAATATCGCCCCTGCGGCAACGCGGGCATTTTGCTTTTATAAAGCCTTCTAGAACGGGTACTTGTTTGGCGGGTTTTATATCTGTTGGTGTCATTGGGCTATTGGGTTTTTACGGAATTCCTCAGGGGTTAATCCGGTGTATTTTTTAAAGAATTTGGTAAAGTAAGAGTTATCGGCAAAGTTTAGCTTGCCTGCAATTTCGTTGATGTTCATGTCAAGGTTTACCAGCAGGCGTTTGGCCTCCAGTATTATCCGGTTGCGTATCACCTCACCGGCCGGGATCCCCAGCATATCATTACATAAAGCATTTAAATGGTTAGGGGTAATGTACAGCAAGGTGGCATAATCTTTTGGTAACCGCAAGGTGGCAAAATTCTTATCAGTAAGCTTTTTAAAACTTTGCAGCAGGGTGTAATTATACGTTGGCGCGGTGGTTTGCTGGCCATGCTCGCTTTGCCGGGCTACCAGTATAAACAATTGCAGCATCAGCGTGCGGATCAGGTCCATGCCCATACGGCCGGTTTGCTGGCTCTCCACTATCAGTTGCTCAAACAAAGCCACCACCTGCTGATGTATGTCGGGTTTTAAGTTTATTACCTCATCATCTACATTGCCGGTAAAAAACGGCAGGCTCTCCAGGTAATCGGGCCGTAGTAAGAACGACTGGAAAAACTCGGCAGAAAAGTTGATGATATAACCATCAACCGGGCCTTCAAAATTCCAGCGGTGTACCTGCCCGGGTGCCATAAAATAAATTTGATATGGTTTTACCGGGAAGCTTGTAAAATCGATAGAATGGTTACCACCGCCATCTGTAAATAATACCACATGGTAAAATGTGTGTTTATGCGGCAGGCTAAGGTTTTGATGTTTTTGCAAATAAGGCGCAAAACGGCTGATAAGCAGGTCGTTGTGCTGGTGATCAGCCAATGAGCATATATCATAAACCGGGAATGCCTTTTTCATATCACAAAGATACTTAACAATTTCCCGCCCCAATGGTGCGGGATGTGGTTGTTATGGTATTTTTTACTGATTGTGATCATTTCTTTAACCACAAAGGGCACAGAGTGAAAAGCACAGAGAACACAAAGGAATTTTACAAGAAGGTTTCACGCAAAGACACTATATCTTTCGGCAATCAATTGCGTCTTAGCGTCTTTGCGTGAAAAAACTCCATGTCCTCTGTGAAAACTTTGTGCCCTCTGTGGTTAAAATAAATCAGCAAATAAATAATCTTTGTTAATTTCACCCCATGCAAAAACCCGATAGCCTTATTTTTGATATGGATGGCACCCTTTGGGATGCCGTTGACACCTACGCGCACTCCTGGAATGTTGTTTTTAGCGACCTGGGGATAGATAAAACTATTACCCGCGATGTTTTAGCAGGTATGGTTGGCATGGAAGGCAAAAAGGTGATAGAGATTTTAATGCCCGAATTTGACCATGATAAACGCGTAGAGATCTACGGCCTGGTAAATGGCCGCCGCCACAACCTGATCAGCGAAAAGGGCGGTATTTTATACGATGGCGTTAAAGATGGATTAAAGCAACTTGCCGAAAAATATCCACTGTTTATACTGAGCAACTGCGCCAAAGGCATTATTCGCCAGTTTATTGATTGGGCAGGTATTGACGACCTGATAAAAGACGAGTTGGCACACGGTGTTAACTTTATGCCCAAAAACCATAACATTAAGCTGTTAATGGATAAACATGGGCTAAAAACCCCTGTTTATGTGGGCGATACCGAAGGTGATGGGCAGCAAAGCCGCATGGCAGGTATCCCGTTTGTGTTTGTAAGCTATGGTTTTGGCCAAACGGATGATTACGATCTGAAATTTGACGATTTTAATTCACTGGTGAATTATTTTGTAAACTTATAAGCTTCTTTAATGTTAGCTTTATACATAAATAAAAAAACATGAGAGGCAGAGTTTTAACAATTATATTCCTGGTACTGGCGGTGGTAATCATCGGGGTGGTTTACTATCGTTACTATTTTGTTTTTGGCGAAGGCACTAAAGCCGGTACCATGAACTATTTTGTTAAAAAGGGTTACATGTTCAAGACTTACGAAGGCAGATTGATCCAAAGCGGTATCCGCAGCCAAACGCAGGGCAATATCTCATCAAACGAATTTATGTTTTCTGTTACTGATGAAAAGGTGGCCGATAAATTAAATCATAGCGCAGGTGCTATGCTGGAGCTGCATTATAAAGAATACATTCACACGTTGCCATGGCGCGGGGTAAGTAATTTTGTGGTTGATAGTGTGATGTCGGTTACGCCGGTATCGCCTACGGCGCCGTAAATAGCTATAACTTATCGTTAAGATATTCCACCCGTCGTTGCGAGGTACGAAGCAATCTCCTTGCGTCGCCGCTTAGCGTGTGAAGAGATTGCTTCGTACCTCGCAATGACGCGCGGGGTTTTTGGCTATCGCTCGCAGCAATGACCTTTGTATACTAAAACAACGGATCAGCCTTGCCTGAATTTGGTACCAGTATCTTACTCAAATTATACTGTCTTTCCGGTTCATCGTCGCCTTTTATCAGGCCTTTATTAAACAGGCCCTCCAATATTTCGCGGGTTTGCTGAAGGTGCGTGGTTTTATCTGTTTTAGGTTCAAATTCATCCATTTTGGCAGCAACCTGCGGCGCAGTAGCATACTCCAGTTGTGCTAAAGCATACACTACATTATCCTGTAAAGAAGCCGCTGCATCGTACTTATGCGGTACGTACAGGGGCTTGTAGTCTTTTAAAAAATCCTGATCGGGGCTGTCCATATTAAGCTACTTGTTTAAATGAATCGCGCAGGGCTTTGATGGCATCGTGCGCTATTTTTAAGCCGTTCATGTGGGTGTTAAGTAAGGCTACAACTTGTTCATCTTCCCATATTAACTCTTTATCGTCGAGCGCTTTACGGTACGCGCTTTTGGCAATATCCTCGCCGTATTCGCAGTCAGACAGTATGGAATGGTTGTCCTTTTTAGTAAAAGTCGACTTTACATCCATCCAGGCATGGTAAAATTTACCGGATAGGGTGGTGCCGTCTGTTGGTTGGCCGCCAAGCAGGTGTATATAATCGTTTAGTTGATTAATATAGCCTTTACTTTGGTCGGCATAACCTTCAAAAACGCCTTTTAGTGACGCATCATCTGTGCCCTCAATAGCTTTTTGGTAGCCTGTTATACGGTCGTTATTTATCTTGATCAGATCGTTCAATGCCGAGATCTGGTGTTGTATATGTTGTAATGTTCCCATAGTAGTATATGTTTGTACAGGGTGAACACACCGTAGAAGTTAAATGTTTTAAGTTTGTAGAAAATTTGGAACCTGCTTAACCACCCTGTCATTTCGAACGAGGTACGAGGAGAAATCTTATACGAGCAGTAAGTAGTAAACTCTGCCTAAACGAATGCTTGGCGTATAAGATTTCTCTTCACGCCATCGCACAACCTCGCTCTCGCTCGTTCGAAATGACAGGCGGGTTTAAATTACTTTACTATTTATACTCCTCCTGCTCCTCTGTATAATACGTTTTCCGTGATGCTTCCTCTATTAAGATAGGTGCACCTTTAGGGCTATGTTTCTTTTTCGAATTATGGATCAGCATAAAATCGCGAACCTCGCCGGCAATAATATCCGGGTTGCTTTTGATGATCTGTTTTTCGGCATCTTTTAAAACATCATGAATGGATTTCACAAGGTCTTTCACCTTATCCTCCGGTATCTTATTACTTACAGAAAATGGCGAGATACGGGCATCCCAAAGGATTTCATCGGCATAGGCGTTACCAATACCGCGAATGATCTTTTGATCGAGCAGTACGGTTTTAACATTGGTTTTCTTTTTGGCAAGGATCGCTTTCAGGTAATCAACACCGGCATCGTCAGACAAAGCATCCGGCGCATCCTTTGGCTCCGGATTTAAAGTAGGAACCGCAATGCCCTGAAAATCCGTCAGCACGAGGCCGGTATCATCGGTAAACAATAATTCTATGATAGGGTACTTGTTGTCGCTTTTGCCTTCAAACAAAAACAGCTTGCCGTGTAGCATCAGGTGCAGGCCAAGCACATCGCCCTTGCTGAATTTAAAGAAAAGCTCCTTGCCATCGCGGTAAACCGAACTTAGTTTTTGGCCATACAGGGTATCTTGCAGTTCTTTGTGGGTTACGTTGAGTTTGGGGGCTTTATTCACGGTAACTTCTTTGATGGTTTTACCGCTTAGTTTTTTATTGAGGTTATGGCTAAATACTTGCAGGTCGGGTAGTTCGGGCATAATTTGGCTGTTTTTTGTATGCTAATGTAAAAGCTTAGTGGCAAATAAAACAATAGGGCGTATTAAAAGTTGTCAACCAAAGTAACTTTTCTAACGTATCTGTTATAAAGGCTTACTTAATAAACGTTCCATGCCACATATAGCAGCAGTATCAAAAATTGACCTCCCCGATAAAACCGACCAGCAGGCCGTGAAAGAGCAGGCGCAGGCCATGTTCTCGGTAAATTTTCCGCAAGCCGAAAGGTTAATGCCCGCGTTTGATAATACAGGTATTGTTACCCGTAATTTTGTAAAACCATTAAGCTATTACGCCGAAACAACCACATTTAAACAACGTAACGACGAGTATATTAAGCTTTCGCTTCAATACTCGGTTGAGGCTATTGAAGCGGTTGTTACAAAGGCTGGTATCAACAAAAATGACATTACCGATATCATCTTCGTATCTACCACCGGGCTGGCAACGCCCAGTATGGATGCGCTCATTATTAACCAAATGCAGCTTAACCAAAACATAAATCGTACGCCGGTTTGGGGGCTGGGATGTGCGGGTGGTGTATCGGGAATGGCAAAAGCCAATATAGCGGCAAAGGCAAACCCCGATGCGGTTGTGCTATTGGTAGCAGTTGAGCTTTGTTCACTTACATTGATAAAAAGTGATTACAGTAAAAGTAATTTTATTGGGTCAAGCTTATTTTCGGATGGGGTGGTGGCTTGTATTATAAAAGGAGATAACCACCCCTTGCCAAAACAACACGTGCAGTTTAAAGCAGCCGGCAGTAAATTGTACTACGATTCGTTAGAAGTAATGGGCTGGGATTTTAGGGAGGATGGCTTTAAAGTAGTTTTCTCAAAAGATATCCCGACGTTTATTCATCAGAACATCAGCGGTGATATTGATGCTTTTTTAGCGAAGCAGGGTTTGAAACTGGGCGATATCAAAAACTTCATCTTTCATCCCGGTGGGAAGAAGGTATTGGATGCATACACGGATGCCCTGCAAATCGAAGGCGACTTTTTAAAGAACACCCGCGAGGTAATGAACGATTACGGTAATATGAGCAGCGTTACCGTATTATATGTGCTAGAGAAATTCCTGGAAACAGGCTTTACCGACGGCTACGGCCTGATGCTGGCCATGGGCCCGGGCTTTAGCAGCGAAATGGTTTTACTGGATATGAAAAACTAAGCCCATGATATTTATCATATTTATACTGTTCCTGATATTTCAACGCCTGGCCGAGTTATATGTATCATCCAAAAACGAAAAATGGCTGCTCAGAAACGGCGCTGTAGAGTATGGTAAAGAGCATTACCCTTATATGGTAGCCATGCATACATTGTTCATCATCTCAATTATTGCCGAATATATTTGGCGGGACGGTACTGTAGTGAGCTACCCGCTTATTGTGTTCTTTTTTATACTGATTGTTATAAAAGTGATTGTGATCTCAACCCTGGGCCATTACTGGAATACCAAAATTTACAAAGTGCCCGGTACCCGGCCTGTTGCTACCGGTATTTACAAATACATTAAGCACCCTAATTATATTATTGTTGTATGTGAAATTGCTATTATCCCGCTGGCGTTTGGGCTGTATTATACGGCTATAGTGTTTACCATACTGAATGCTTTGATGCTTACCGTGCGCATTAAAAAAGAGAACGAGGTTTTGGCGATGTGAATATTTAACTGATTTGCTTTAGCTTAGCATATCAGTTAGAATCTATGTCCAACCAATTTGAAACCCTCTTCGCCGATTCGTTTGATACTTTTAGGGTGTTTGATAACCTCACCATAAGCGAAATTGATAACCCGCCTGCTCATTCGCTAAAAACCATTTGGCAAATTATTAACCACATCACTTTATGGCAAGGGTACCAGCTTAAGCAACTGAGGAATATCCACGATAATTTACAGATAGACGAGGAGGCTACCTGGATAGATAATATAAACGCAAGCACGCAGGCCGACC
>NZ_JBAZRC010000035.1:0-32006 GCF_041663085.1 Mucilaginibacter sp. | reverse complement strand
TGGCGGGGTTAAGTTTATGGATCAACCCGTAAATTTCATCATAATGCCAGTTAACTTTTGTACGCTCCCAATCGCCATCAAACCAAATACCTTTTACACCCGGATATTTGGTGATCAGTTCGGTTAGCTGGTCTTTCATGAATTTAATATAGCTGTCCCAATCGCCTTTAACGGGTTTGCCATCTACTATATCGCTACCAAAAGCATAATCGGGCCTGCCCCAGTCAAGCAACGAATAGTAAAAATGTAGTTCTATACCTTCCTTTTCGCATTCTTTAGCCAGTTCCATCAACGGGTCTTTACGATACGGCGTGGCATCCACAATGTTATACGGCGACATTTTAGTACCAAACATGCTAAACCCATCATGGTGGCGCGATGTAATGGTGATATATTTCATGCCAGCCTTTTTGGCGAAGGCCACCCATTCTTTAGCATTAAATTCCTGCGGGTTAAAGAAACCTGCCAGGCGTTTATAACTATCATAAGGGATCTTCTTATTATGCATAACCCATTCGCCATCGCCCAAAATGCTGTAGATGCCCCAGTGAATGAACAGGCCAAATTTCATATCCTGAAACTTTTGCCTGGCGGCCAGGTTGTCGGCAGTAGGCACGTATGGCACCTGCGCGTTTGAGCGACTTGCGATAACAGCAAATAGTAAACAAAGCAGTAACAGTTTCCTTCTCATATTGGTGGTGTATTTATAGTTGGAATATTTTATCCATCAGAACCCATTTCTCGCCGGCAAGCGCACCTTTTATAGGCTGTTGATATTTCCACATCAGGTTTTCCCATTGCTGTACTTTGGCGTTGCCTGCATCCATAGCGGCTTTTTTCGAAAAATTGAACCTTTCATCGGCCTCTATGATCATAAACAGGCGGGTACCTAATCGATAGATCTCCATATTGGTGATACCTGCTGTAGTAATGCTATCCCTTATTTCGGGCCAGATGGCTTTGTGCTGCTCTTCGTATTGGGCAATCAGGTCGGCATCGTCTTTCAGGTCGAGGGTGAGGCAGTATTTTTTCATAGGTTTTTGGATGTGTGAGGTATCCGTTTATTGATAGTACAAATAAGTAAATGTTTGCGAGAAAAACAAGGTTAACGTTTTAACCACAGAGGGCACTGAGTAATTGCATATAGTTGAACACAGAGGTCGCAAAGATTTAATTTTTCTTCACACTAAAATTTGTACCGGTTGCAGGTAATTTATAGCTTAGATTTAATATGTCTGATATTATCTTTCAATCAAAAAATATCAACCTACGCCACTTTGCTGTTGATGATGCCGCCTTTATTTTTGAATTACTGAATACACCAACCTGGAAACAATTTATTGGCGACAGGAATATTAACACACATCAGGATGCGGTTAATTATATTACCAATGGCCCGCAGGGTTTATATGCCAAATATGGTTATGGCCCCTGGCTGGTGAGCCTTAACAACACCAACGAACCCATTGGTATGTGCGGCCTGTTTAAGCGCGATTACCTTGACAGGCCCGATCTGGGTTTTGCATTTCTGCCCGGGTTTGAAGGGCGTGGGTTTGCCTATGAGGCCTGCCTGGCATCCCTACAATATATAAAAGATACTTATGCGGTTGATAAATTATTTGCTACCACAACAGATGCCAATGTACGCTCACAACGTTTGTTAGAAAGGTGCGGTTTTGTACGCAACGGTTTGGTTACTCCGCCGGGCGAAGCAACGCTTTTATTATACGTACTTACTTTACAATAATATAATAATATCATTACTATACTTTACAGCCAATTAATTTGGGTTTGATAATTTAGCGCTATGTCAGATACTCGCAGAGATTTTATAAAAAAGGCAGCCATACTTACCGGTGCTGCCGGGTTAACAAACTTATTACCTGCCTCTATCCAAAAGGCTATGGCTATTAACCCCGCTCCGGGCACCACCTGGATGGATGCCGAACACGTGGTAATACTGATGCAGGAGAACCGCTCGTTCGACCATTGCTTTGGCACTTTAAAAGGCGTACGGGGATATAACGATCCGCGCATTATAGACCTGCCTAACAAGAACCCGGTTTGGCTGCAATCAAACAAAAAGGGCGAAACTTACGCCCCATTCCACCTCGATATCAAAAACACCCGGTCAACCTGGATGAGCTCGTTACCGCACAGCTGGAGCAACCAGGTAAACGCACGCAACGATGGCAAGTTTGACCAATGGCTGAACGAGAAACAATCTGGCAACGAAGAATACAGGGATATGCCATTAACGCTGGGTTTTCATAACCGTAGCGATCTCCCTTTTAATTACGCCCTGGCAGATGCCTTTACCGTTTGCGATCAGCATTTTTGCTCATCGTTAACCGGCACGACCCCTAACCGCCACTTTTTGTGGAGTGGAACTATCCGTAAGGAACAGGATGAAAATTCGAGGCCAAACGTGTGGAATGAAGATTCTGATTTCGGCACACTCGACTGGACCACCTTCCCCGAACGTTTGGAAGATAACGGCATCTCCTGGAAATGTTACCAAAACGAGATCTCGGTTGGGGTTGGTTTTGAAGGCGAAGAAGATTCCTGGTTATCAAACTTTACCGATAACAACCTGGAATTTTTCAAACAGTACAATGTTAAACTGCACGATAAGCATATAGCACATTTAAAACGCCAGCTAATTGCATTACCCAAAAAAATGGCAGATACCCGGGCAAAACTGGATAATCTGCCAGCCGACGATACCAGCCGTGTTAAAGTAAAAAAGCAGTTAAAACAACTGCAGGAGGAGCTGGATAGCATTAACAACAACAAAACTATTTTGGAACCCGGCGCTTTCGACAAGCTCACCGCACGCGAAAAAAGCCTGCACCTTAAAGCTTTTACCACCAACATAGGCGACCCTGATTATCATAAACTTACTACGCTAAAGTATAACGACAACGGTGTTCAACGCGAAATGCAGGTGCCTAAAGGTGATGTACTTCATCAATTCAGGCAGGATGTAAAAACCGGCAAATTGCCAACCGTATCGTGGCTTACCGCACCCGAGAACTTCTCCGATCATCCCGGTGCGCCGTGGTACGGGGCCTGGTACCTGTCGGAAGTTTTGGATATACTTACCCATAACCCTGAGGTTTGGAAAAAGACCATTTTCATCCTCACTTACGACGAAAACGACGGATATTTCGACCATATTCCGCCTTTTACCGCCCCTCATTCGCACAAAAAAGGCACTGGCAAGGTATCTGACGGGATTGATACGCGCGTAGAGTTTGTAACCTTAGAACAGGAAAAAGAGCGTAAAGGCTTCCCTAATAATTACGACCGCGAAAACGCCATTGGCCTGGGTTACCGGGTACCGATGATCGTTGCCTCGCCATGGAGCCGGGGTGGCTACGTAAATTCAGAAGTATTTGATCATACATCGAGCCTGCAGTTTTTAGAGAAATTCCTCGCTAAAAAAACAGGCAAAAAAATCAAGGAAAGTAACATCAGCGAGTGGCGCAGAACTGTTTGTGGCGACCTTACTTCGGTCTTCAGGCCGTATCATGGTGAGAAACTGGCACCGCTTCACTTTTTGAATAAAGAAACATCTGCAGAAAGCATCCATAAGGCGCAATTTAAAAAGCTGCCTGATGATTATAAGCTGTTAACCGCTGATGATATCGCGCTGATCAAAAAAGCGCCGCATACCTCGCCCTACATGCCTAAACAGGAACCGGGCATCAAACCATCGTGTGCGCTGCCATACGAACTTTATGCCGATGGACTGTTAAGTGAGGATAAGAAAACCTTCGAGATAAAATTCAAGGCGGGCAATACTGCTTTTGGTGCTCAAGCAGTTGGTGCGCCGTTCAACGTTTATGCGCCGGGTAACTATGCCTCTTTCCATGATCCGCAGAAAATGGAAGCCGTACGCACCTGGAGCTATGCCGCCAAAGCCGGCGATACACTGACCGACAGCTGGCCGCTAAACGAATTTGAGAACAATAACTATTACCTGCGTACCTACGGGCCAAACGGTTTCTACCGCGCATTTAAAGGCAACGCTAACGACCCGGGCATTGGTGTGCAATTCACCTATCAAACCAACGGCAAAAAACTAACAGGCAATGTGGTTCTTACCTTTTGGCTCATTGGCACTAACACGCCTATAACGGTTGATGTGATTGATAACGCTTACAAAACCGGCGCAAAACAGCTAACCATTCAGCAGGAAAGCTTTGCGCCGCAAACCATTAAGCTTGATCTGAGCAAACAACACGGCTGGTACGATTTCAGCATCAGGGTAAAAGGTTACGGCGATTTTGAGAAGCGTTATGCAGGCAGGGTAGAAACAGGTAGCTCAAGCTATTCTGACCCGCTGATGGGTGGGGTTATTGCTTAAAAAAAGAACGCATCATCCATAGCTACCTTTATGCATTGCTGGCAGGTACCGGGAAGGCTGCCAGCAATAGCCATGCTTTTGCACAAGCATTAAAGAACTTTAAATAAGGGCGATGCGTCCCTAAGATCAATTATAGTGTACTATTTTCACCCGGTAATTACATTACGCGGGTAGTATGGTGTATGATACAGGTTGTGAGTGTTTTATTAACTATTATTTCACCATCACCACTTCCATTGTGGTAACTTGTTTTGAGCGGGTAGTACTATTTAAAAACGCGGGTTTAAGTCGCGATACCCAATACCGCTCAAATGACGCTAAATGCTGAACTTTATATCCTTTTGCAGCTAATGAGGCTGCAACAGTAGCCGGGCCATAAAATATAAATGGCGGTGCCGGTAATTTGCCCGTGCCATCTTCATTAACCACTGTAAGCGGTTGGTTAAGGTAAAACTCCATGGGGTAATTGGCATCCTCCCAGCTTTGTACAACGGGCAGGTTTTGCGGGTTGTTTTGGTTTATCCAAACAGCGGCCTCGCTACCGGTCTGGTACTTTAATAGCGATGGATAAAAAACCAGGTTCAGATACAGGTTCACCACAAAAGCTACAATGAGTGTACGGAAAGCCGTTTGCCTAAAATCGGTATTGCCAAAATTGCCCGGTAGTATAATCAGCAGCCCAAGCCATACCAATATTGTAAGCCCGTCATCCCACCAAAACTCACTGGGTTTAAAAAAGTAATGCAGTGCGGCTATTACAACAAGCAGCATAGCCACCAGCCCTATCTGTACCGCCCTGATGGTTTTTATCGTCCGCTCGGATTGCAAGCCCACAAGGTATTGCGCTGCGATAATAGCGAAGAACGGGAACACAATATTCAAATAATGCGGCAACTGGAATTTTGATGCCGAAAACAGCAGGAACGTAAGCAATGCCCCGCTAATGCAAAGCCACTCGCGTTTCTGCACATCCTTTACCCCTGTTTTTATAAAATGCCATATAGCGGCAAACAATATCAACGACCATGGCAAAAACGCCCAAAGTGTGGTATGCACAAAAAAGCTTGGGTCGCCGTGCCCTTTGATGGGGCCGGTATTAAAGAAGCGCCCGAACTGGCTATCCCAGAAAAAGAATTTAATACCCGATACGCCATGTGTATCAAACACCAGTTTTTCGGGGTGCGCGTCAAATTGCTCATACAGGCAATAAATTTCCGGCAGGATGAAGATCAATATCAGCACGGCTGCAAGCAGCCAGCGCGGGTTAAAAAGTTGTTTCCACTGTTTAGTAATGGCCAGGTGCCCAGCTATGGCCCCGCCAATGGGGATCAGTGCAAACATCCCCTTGGTCATGATAGCGCAAGCGGTAAACAGCGATGCCAGCACCAGTTGCCAAAAGCTTTTGCTGCTATAGGCCCTGTAAAAATGATATACCGAGGCAATGATCAACCCGGTTAAATAAGGTTCGGCACGTACATCGTTGTTCGACAGGATGATGTGCTGTGCAGTAAGCAAAATCAACACCGACCATAAGGCAATCTCTTTGGTGTAAAGCGCCCTGGCCAGTTTATAGGTATAGGCCGCCCCCATCAGCATAAATAAAATGCCCGGCAGTTTGTAGGCCCAGGTAGTAAAGCCAAAAAGCTTAAACGAAAATGCGGTTATCCAAAACGGAAAATGCGGCTTATCCAGCCAGTCGGCGTTGTGTACAAACAGCTGCACGTAATCGTTACGCTGCACCATGGTTTTGGCAATTACCGCGTAAAGGGTACCATCAGGCGCCAGTATGGGGATAAACAACCCGCTGAAATTTAGCAGAACAGCAAGCCCTATAAAAAGGTACAGCCATTTGGTTCTATCGGCGGGTGGTTGTTGCATGCGTGGGTAAAGTTAATGAGATACGGGGAAAATTGCGCATTGGGGTAAAAATGTTTGTTGATCTCCTCCCCGCGCGGCTTTACAAGATACGAAGCAATCTCCCGATACACATTGGCATCTCTCATCTTTAGTGTACCACTGTAGTAATCCGCCCGCTCATTGCCGCGGGAGGGCTACTACTTTTTGCTTGATCAAAAAGTAGCAAAAAATCAAGACAGAAAAAAGCTTCCCCGCACTGGCCTTTACCTTTTGGCCCGCTTTTCTGTCAGGCCACCGCTCGTTCATTACCAGTCCTCAAATCAGGCAACGCCATGATAATTAACATCTATTAAATAATTTAAAACCCTTATTTACCCAACAATGAACCACTCGATCCGGTAATAACAAATCCCCCATCAACTACCTACCTCAATAACATTTAATCCTTAATATTCAATAATTTAACAATCACCTATCCACCCCATTCAAACTAAAATTAAAATCCCTAAATTTAGCCAACGCAATCCCCCTGTTGCATCAACCAAATTAAACCTTCATGAAAAAATTAGCTGTTTTATTGCTGATGCTTTGCCCCTTTGTGCTGCTTGCGCAAACCGGTAAGGTGTATGATAATTTAACCCTCACCAGTAAGATCCTGAAAAGCGAGCGTAAATATGCCGTTTACCTGCCGCCTGATTATGAGAGCAGCGGCCGCAGCTACCCCATACTTTACCTGCTGCATGGCGCCGGCGACGACCAAACCGGCTGGGTACAATTTGGCGAGGTACTTAACATTACCGATAAAGCCATTCGCGATGGTATTGCCACCCCGATGATCATTATTATGCCCGATGCCAACACAGGCAGGCGGGGCTACTTTAACGATATAAAAGGCGACTGGAATTATGAAGACTTCTTTTTTAATGAACTGGTGCCCTTTGTTGAGAAAAAATACCGCGTAAAAAGCGACAAGCGTTTCCGCGCGGTGGCAGGCCTTAGCATGGGCGGCGGCGGCAGTTTTGTATACGCCCTGCACCACCCGGAGATGTTCTCATCGGCATGCCCGCTGAGCGCGGCCACGGGTTTCCTGAGTTTAGATGATGCCAAGGCCGGCCTCAGCAAAAATAACCCTAACCTGCCCGATAGTACCATAAGCAACTATTATAACCGCTACAGCGTAATACCCCTGATGAACGCTATGCCCGACGCACAGAAAAAAGCCGTGCGCTGGTTTATGGATGTTGGCGATGACGACTTTTTGTACGAAGGCAATGGTTTAGTGCATAACCTGATGCGCAAAAAAGAAATTCCGCATGAGTACCGTGTTAGGGATGGCGCCCATAACTGGACTTACTGGCGGGCATCGTTACCTGTGGTGCTGCAATTTGTGTCGGATGCGTTTCATCAGTATTAATCGGGGAAATTCTAAATCCTTAAAGATTTAAAGCAGGGCTGAAAAACTTTAAAATAAAACATAAATTTAACTGACCTCTAATCATCTAATATCTATTCTCTAATCTATATGGAACGTCGTAAATTTTTAATAAACACCGCTTTAGCTGCCGGTTCGTTGTCGTTTTTAAGCAATAAAAGCCTTGCAGCGATGCTGGCCGCCCCCGAATATAAGCTCACCCCCTTACGCAACAATGTGGGTATTTTTACCGAGCAGGGCGGCACCATCATCTGGATGGTGAATAAAGAAGGTATTGTTTGTGTTGATGCCGAGTTCCCTGAGCCGGCAACGCACCTGATAACCGAGCTTAAAAAGAAAAGCGATCAGCCTTTTCAATGGCTGATCAACACCCATCACCACGGCGACCATACCAGCGGGAACATCTCTTTTAAAGGCATTGCTAAAAACGTTGCGGCGCATGCCAACTCGCTAACAAACCAAAAGGCGGCGGCAGCCAAACAAAACACCGATGATAAGCAGCTATACCCCAACATCACCTACACCGATAAATGGAAAGCTAAAGTTGGCGACGAGCGCATTACCGCCCACTATTTTGGCCCCGGCCATACTAATGGCGATAGCTTTATCCACTTTGAGCATGCCAACATTGTACATTGCGGCGACCAGGTATTTAACCGCATGCACCCCTATGTTGACCGTAGTGCAGGTGCATCATGCAAGCACTGGGCCGTAGCTTTAGAACAGGCACAAAAGCAATTTAACAAGGATACCATATTTGTTTTTGGCCACGCGTTTGACCCCGTAAAAGTTACCGGCACCATGGCCGACCTGAAAGCCATGCAAAACTATATGGAAAAACTGGTGGCTTATGTTGACGGCAGCATAAAAGCCGGCAAAACCAAAGAGCAAATTTTAGCCACAACCGCAATACCGGGCGTAACCGGGTGGCAGGGCGATGGTATTCAGCGCAGCCTTACCGCCGCTTATGAAGAATTAACCGCATAATGCGTAAATATCCCTGATTATATGAAGCACCTATTATCCATCATCACCTCTATAGTAACGCTACTATCGGTATGGGGGGTTACCTTGCCAAAGCAGCTAACCTCAACCGAGGTTATTAAAAAAATGTATAGCCGTTACCATAACAAATGGCATACATCATTAACGTTTACCCAAACTACCGGGCGCTACCGTAATGATACACTGGTAAAAACAGATGTATGGCATGAGCGTATTGTTTACCCGGATATGCTGCGGATTGATTTTGGCGAGCAAACAGGCAACGGCGTTATTTACCGGGGCGATTCATCCTACGTTTTCCGCAACAATAAGGTGGTACGCTCAACAAGGGATGAGAACGAGCTGATCTTCTTTTTGGGAGGCATGTACTTTACCACCATCGACCAGGTGTTCGTACATTTTAATACCCTGCATTTCGACCTGAGCAAAGGCCACGAAAGCACCTGGAAAGGGAAAGCGGTTTATGTGTTAGGATCGGCCAATGATGATGAGAAGGTAAACCAGCTTTGGATAGATAAAGAAAAACTGGTTGCCGTACGTTACTTTAAGTACGATAAAAACGGTAAAATGGAAGCTACTTTTGAAGAGCACAAAATGGTAGAAGGCGCCTGGAGCGAAACCCTTTGTAAGTTTTACATCAATGATAAACTATTGCAAACCGAAGTTTATCAGGATATTAAAGCAAACCAGCCGATAGATAAAAGTGTATTTGACCCGGCTTTGATAGGTAAGTAACAACTACCATTATTTATAACGATCCCCTGCAATAGCCGGGGATTTTTTATTTAGTACCCCGCAAATTCTTTTTGCGTAACCACTACCGATCCTTTATTTTCTGTAGTGCTTATCAGCATGGTAATGAAGTAAAACTCGTTATCAAACTTGTAGATATTGTTGTACGCATCCTGCCCTTGAAATTTCATGATAAGTTTTGCCCTGCGTGCCTGCGCTATGAGGTTTACAATGTGTTGCGGGTCGCGGGTATCGTAGGTAACGGTACGCAAAATGGTGCCGTTTGATAGGATGGTGTTTTCGCCAATGGTAATGCTCTGTTCCTTTACCTTGTTAGACCGTGAACGAAAATGCTCAATCTTTTTACCATCAACCTCTTCCAAGTATTGATGCTTAAATACGTTGCCAAGGGTTAAGTAAGTATGCGCCTGCCCATCGCTAAGGTTGGTTAAGTTTGTCAGGTCGAAAAAAGAAATGCTTTGCGCCCGTACAGTTGAGCAAAAGCAAAATATCGCCAGTATTAAGCAGTATCTTTTCATTTAATTGTGATAAACAAATATAATCAAATTTTGATTACAAGTTGGTCCGTAAGCGGGTTGCTTTATAGCTTATGGTTTTACGGGTTGCTTTTTCAATACTATTTGTTCATTTAGCATTTCATACATGATTTTATAAAAATCGTGCAGGCTTTTATACTCGTCGCGGCTGTATTTTGCTTTTCCAAAACCTATTTTGTAATTCACAATAATTGCACCTTCTATTTCGCCAATAACGCGTTTAAAACTGATGCTGTTATCGGGCATTACAATAGTTTGCGATTTTGGCAGCGCATCTATCTTATAACCCGCAGGTATTTTGTACCGCCCGTTAATGAGGTACCTGTTAAGGTATATAAAATCAATATCAGAGAAACGCGTATCGTTTATGAATGGGTTTGCATCAAGGCCTGTAAATAGGTTGGGGCTAAAGTAGATGTAATCACCGTCAAAACCGGTCATATCAAGTTTAAAGTTAAAGTCCTCTCGCAGGGGCAGGCTATCAACTTTGGCATTCATTATTTTATAATCGGTAATCGTTACCCCTTTATTCTTATCCTTTATTTCGCTCTCTATATATTTTACCTCTCCTACCTTATCATACAACTGCAGCTTATCAATACGTTTATATGTAGAACTGCTTCGCTGTGTAGATCCTTCCATTTTGCCTGATAATTTTATCTCTGCGTTCACAAAAACCACCTCCTCCGATTGCTGGTTATTATTCAATTTTACCAGTTCGAAGTTCTTTGTTTCGGGCTCAATACTCAGCATATTCAGGTTCAGCAGATCCGATGGCGTATTATTAAACGTGTTGTATTTATCAGTAGCATCTAACACGTAGTAGTTTAACGAATCTATCGGCACCTGCACAACCGTTTTATTTAAACGGCCAAAACCAATGTTATCGGTTTCCAGTTCACCATTGTCGCGGGTTCCAAAAAGTATCAGTTTAGGGTTTACACCACTCGCTTTTAACAAATGATACAAAATCAGGTTTATTTCGGTAGAGTTCCCTTTCTTTTGCTTCCAGGCTTTTTGTATACCATCTACCGTATACCATGCATTCACTTCATTCCATGCAACCGTGTTTTTAACCGTATTAAACAGATATTCCATTTTTTCGTTATCCGTTTTCATAGCCTTGGCCCTGGCAATTACAGGTTCTTCTGCGTCCAGTTTTTTCATAAACTGCAACCCAAAATCCACATCCTCCAACGCTTCGGTTGTTACAGCCCCCCAAAAGCTAAATCGTCGGCTATGTTTGAAATAAATACTTTGAATATTATCTTCAATGGAGTGCATGTAGGGTTCTACCCTAAAAGCCGGGATATTTTTCATTGCCCAGATATGCCTGCTGCCAAATTTAACTTTAACAGCACTGTCGATATCGAGTTTTTGAGTGGTTTTTTGTATTGTATTAAAACGGTACTCGTTCTCAAAGCTGCCATCTATCTCGCTATACCTTGTTGGGATAAGCTTTTGAAACGCCCAACTGGGATAATTGTACACATATGGCGTTTGCAGGGTGTACTTATATTCGATAACCGAGCCGGGCTTAATATTAGGGAAAACAAACACAATTGCCCTGCGCTGTTTATCAACCTTAACGTTTACTATTTGTGTTTTATCCAGAACAACCCGTTCAACCTTACCATTCACCAGGTTATAAGTAGATGCTTCTACATTTTTGACCACTTCATTATGGCCACCGCCCCAGTATTCTATCCGCATATCCGCAGCAGAGATACCTTCTGTGGTAAATATCTTAACGCGCTTATGCCGGTTCATAACAACATAATAAGAATTGTTATAAGCTACTTTTGCAACATCAAACAGCACCATGGCATTGGCCCCTTTTTCAAAATCGCAGGTGGTAAGTTTAAGGTCGTCGATATCTACCTGGCCATATGGTGCTTGTTGTGCGCCGGCATTTAAGCATACGGATGCAAGAAACAGCAGTAAAAAGAATTTAATTTTCAATCAATTAGGTTTAGGCTACTAAATTAAACTTTTTAGGATATTGATGCTACGGGTGATAGCTTTTCTCCACATGCTTCAATACATCCTCTTTATAAAACAGCACATCCTTAAATTTACCGTTAATGTACCCTTCGGCCTGATCTGTAAAATGCCTGGATTGCACGTTGAAGGATTGACCGCCGGTTATAATGGTTTTTGCTTTTACTTTCGGCCCAAAATCAATAGCGGCAATAAAACTGTTGCCCGAGTAACCGTACCGCTTATTTGTTTGCATGGTACGACTTTGGTATGAGGGCAACTGCCCAAAAAGCGAAGAGGTTGCCCCTACGGGGATGCTAGGTTCGCTATCACTAAAACTTACGCCATCTGCCGGGCGCTGGTAACGGTTAATATCGCCCCACTGCACCTTCCATGAGCCGAAACGTCTTTGAAGGTCCTGCATGGCCATACCAAGTATTTGCAGCGGCGTGTTTGCCGGCAGGGTTTGCAACATCTCCCGGGTTCTTTTTACCTGGTAGCTGCCCTCGCCAGGTTGGGCTGCGGGTATAGCCCCGAACATTAAGGCTCCCCAATTAACCGCTAATGTAGTAGCCACCGATGCTGCCGAACTGCGCTTGTCCCATGCTTTTAAGATGTCAATAGGTTCGGCAAGCTGAGCCTTCAGGCTGTCAGGCGCATTATTATACGATGCAAATAAAGCGGGCAGCAGGTCATCAAAAGCAGCCAGGTATTTATCGTAACCTTTGGCAATAAGGCCATCCAGCGTAATGCCTTTTCCGTTACCGAGCAAATTAATGGCGTTGATACCACGATAATTTTCACCATCAGGCGCCATGTAGGCGGGGTATTTTGTTTTATCGGGGCTGGCAACTCCCGATGAGGTAAATGGGGTTGAGTTACAATTTTGGATATATCCTGTTGCAGGGTTATAAACATGTACAATCTCGTTAACACCATGTAGGCCTTTCCATTCGGTAGCAGAAGTGCTGCCATCCACAGGCAGGTTCCAGTTAAACTGCGTATCGCGCTTTGGCATAAAATTACCGTACCAGAACGCGATGTTACCTTTATCATCCGCATACACCGTATTATTACTGGTGTTTGATAACAGGCCCATCGCTTTTTTATATTCGGCCATGCTGCTTGCTTTTGTGATTTGCCATGATTCCAGCAAAGCCTTATACGAGCGGTTATTGTGTTTCAGCGCCAGCCACTTGCCATCTTTACCGGCTATTACCGGGCCGTGATGCGTATAATAAGCAGTGATATTACGGGTAGCATAGGTATCGCCCTGTTTTATGTTCAACTTCAGCTGGCGGGTAGTTACAGGTTTTAGTTTGCCATCATACTCGTAAAACCATTTGCCATTTTGCTGTGTCACCTTTTCGGCGTACAGATCGCCCACATCGGCATAGCTGCTGGTGTGCATCCAGCCGCAATGCTGGTTAAAGCCCTGATATACAAAAAACTGCCCCCAGGTAACCGCCCCGTAGGCATGCAGCCCTTCTTTACTGTTTAGCCCAACCTCGCTCCTGAAATAGAACGGCACATGCGGGTTGATATAAAGCATAGCATGCCCGCTTGCCGACCGCGAGGGCGCAATTGCAAACCCATTGGAGCCTATCTCTCTTTCACCAGTATCTTTTATAAGCGATTGAGAGGGGTATGTAGCCCCTGTTTTATAAGTATCGCCGGTATAAAATGCCTGTGTTTCGCGTGGGCTGATGTCGCCGGTTTCTGTAGCGGCAACGCTGCCATCGGTAAACATCAGGGCATACCAGGGTTTAAATTTTGTAAAAACAAGCGGCTTAACTTCCGGGTGTTTATATAGGTAGTAGTTGATGCCATCTGCAAAGGCGTCCATTAGTTTTTTAAAATATGGGGAGCTTTGGTTGTAATCTTTTATGGCATCAGCGCTATCGGCAATAAGTTGCAGCTGTACATCTTCAAACAGCTTGCCTTCGCCATCGGCTTCGGCCTGGCGGCCCAGTTGGTACAGGTAATTACGCTCTATACCTTTAAAATTATCTTCGCATTGCGTATACATCAGCCCAAAAACTACCGATGCATCTGTATTACCATAAATATGCGGCACGCCGTAATTATCGCGGATTATGGTAACCGCCTTTGCTTGCTGCTTATAACGGCCTATCTCGGCAGTAGAAAATTTGCGTACCTGCGCATTCACATTAGCGCTTAGTGTACACAATAAAAACAATGTGTATAGTTTTTTCACAATAACGGATTTAAAGCTGCTTGTTTAAAATTAGCAAATCATCAGCACTATACAGTACTGATCAAAGCATCTCGTTCACTTTACAAATGTCATTTTAAAACAATAAAAACTGCATCTGTAACATTTACGCGTTAAAATACGACATAGTATATAATATGTTTTAAAGCACCCCGTTCATGGTGTATCTTTGACACATCTGTTGTTTAGAAAGCTTAGGAACAGTTTTTGCACTGTAACATACAGAATATAAATACATTAAATATAATATAAAGCAATCGTAGTGGTTGGCTATAAAGAACTTGGGTAAACTTGCATAGTTATCTGAGGTTTAGTTGATCAACATTATTTGAATGATGTTGTAGTGCGTTCCGGGGTGAGATACGGAACGCATTTTTTTTCCCGTATTTTTTTCGCCCCCCAACTACTCTCCCTTCACTACTCACTTACCTCTATACATCGCCATAATCAGCAGTACCATTCTGTTATAAGTATCAAGGCCCTGGGGTTGGTTATTTACCTTTAAAAAATTATCGTAAAAAATGCTGGTAAAGGTGTTCAGTTTATTTTGATACGATAACCAGTACAACCGTTCTTCTTTAAAATCGGCCAGTACCGCGGGCGAGATCCGGGTTTTAAGCTGCTTAAACACAACAGTATCTGTATACCGAACGGTGTGCATAAATTCGTTCACGGCCACGTTATAAGCCGAATAGCGCAGCAATTTATCATCCGATCGGCTTGCTGCTAAAAAGCCTACAAAGTTTGCTTCATCCTCGGCGCCGTACCCCATCTGGTGCGACATTTCGTGGCAGGCCACAAAAGGGCGGTTAAACACCGGCATCTGGTAGTTCATTTGCGCCTCGCCGGTAAAGGGATTGTAATAACCCGATGTACTGATGTAGTTTAGCAGCGGCGTTAGTAATGATGGTTTTACCGCCGGGCTGTAAGTACTAAACTCGGCAGATGTGCCCGAAAGGTTTACCACGGCCCTTACCGCCGTTTTATATATAGAATCGTTACCGCGCTGCAGGTCGGCCGGGGTTACCCTTGCCCGGCTAGCGTTAGCGCTGTCTATCAATATAGTGGTTACATTTTGCAGTTCGGCTTTGGTGTAGGTACTGTCGCGCAGGTTTAGCCGCTCGCCCGCAGATGGCCTGAAATAGTTAAGCCCCCAAAAAAGGTAAAATATAAAAACCCCTGCAAACACCCCTATAGTAACGCCTGTGGCTAAAAGCCCTGCCTGCATAAACCTTTTTTTAATACAAAGGGCAATGAGGCGGATAAGTGCGTAAATTAAATAAGCAATAACAACCAGGTACAGTACATCACCAAAACTAAACGGGAACAGATTAAATAACGGATGCAATATGTGGCAAATAGCCGGGTAAACCCCTTCTGAATAATACTTCTCTACCGCCCTGGGATGATCGGCAAAAACATTTAACAGGTAAATAGCTATGATAAGTGCAAGTATAGCCGCCCCCCGTTTTATTAAAGCCTTTTTATCCTTTTGTTTGTTCATTTATGGCGATAAATATAGTATTTAAAACAAAGGCAAATATTACCCTTTATTTAAAATAAATACATAAAAAAGCCCCCCGATAAATCGGGGGGCTTCCTATACTTTCTATTAATAGTTACTACTTTATTTTAACCGGAACAGATAATTTATCCCAATTTAAAGAGAAGCCTTTGGCGTTTATTTTGTAAACCAACCGCTCATTCATTGCGCTTTTTACAGGCTTAACCGTTACACGTAAAGCATCCTGGGCTTTATCGTATTTGTAAGCGCCCCATTGTTTAGCCACTTTGTTGAAAATGATTGTCCAGGTGGTTGCTGTTGGTATAGCAAAAAAGCCATAGGTGCCTGCAGGTAATTTTTTACCTTCAACCAGTATATCCTTGCTTGTTGTAAACACAGTAGCTTCGTTTGCACCGGCGCGCCATACTTTACCGTATGCTTCAAGTTCGCCAAAAACCTTGCGGCCTTTTACTGACGGGCTGCCATAGTTAATGCTTATAGTAGCACCATGCACGGTTGCGCTAACGCTATCGCGCGGGCTTTCAACAGGTTTGGTTTGGGCAAATGTAACGGCTGAAAACAGCATAGCAAACGCAAACAGCGCTGCCGCTTTTAGTTGAATTGTTTTTTTCATGATAGTATATCGTTATAGTTTATGTGCGTAAAGATAGATGTAAACAAATAACAATCTAAAAAAAGTTTGCAACCGGTTATCTGTGCAAAAACTTTCACTAAAACAGTATGTTATACAAACTGAGCTCGCATTGCAGTTAGGAATTGACCGAAAGGTTAAACAATTGTTGTGAGTTTTTGGCCCTCGCCGCAAGGCGGGGGTTTTTTATAACCCTACCCCAATAAACTTTGGCGGCATTAAACTTATATTTGCTGCCAGTGATGACCAATAATTACAAACCTTTTTACCTGCTGATCTTTGTACTGGCACTACTGGTTAGTTTTGCCGGCATCACTACCGATTTTTTTACCGACGACCAGGGCCTGTATGCGGCCATTGCAAAAGCTATGGTACAGAAGCATGATGCGCTGCAACTTTTTACCTATAACCGCGACTGGCTCGACAAACCGCACTTTCCGTTTTGGATGGCGATGCTGAGTTTTAAAGTATTTGGTATTAGCACCTGGGCCTACCGCCTGCCTGCCCTGCTGTTTTTTTTATTGAGCCTGCTTTATACCTATTTATTTGCCCGCAGGTTTTATAGTAAAGAAGTTGCCTTAACAGCAGTTTTAATATTGATGACAGCGCAACACGTACTGCTATCAAACCTTGATGTACGTGCCGAACCTTATTTAATGGCACTTGTAATTGGAAGCATTTACCATATTGCCCGCTATAACGATAAGGCTGTTTTTAGACACCTTATACTGGCTGCCCTCCTTACAGCATGCGCCATCATGACCAAGGGAATATTTGTTATTGTAGCCGTTTATGGCGCCCTGCTGGGCCAGCTTATATTCCAGAAAAAATTTGTGCAGGTTTTTTACGGCAAGTGGCTGCTGCTTTACCTGCTCACCTTTATTTTTACCCTGCCCGAGTTTTACGCTTTATACATACAGTTTGATCTGCACCCCGAAAAGCTGGTTTTTGATCGCCACCATGTAAGCGGCATCCGCTGGTTTTTATGGGATAGCCAGTTTGGGCGCTTTGTAAACAACGGGCCCATCAAGCAACAAAAATCGGGCGATATCTTCTTTTTCATACACACCATGCTGTGGGCTTTTTTACCGTGGTGCCTGCTTTTTTATTATGCTGTTTACAAAAGCTTTAAAAGCATCTGGCAAAAAATAAAACTGCCCGAATATTATACCCTAAGCGGGGGGCTGCTGCTGTTGCTTATCTTTTCGGTGTCGCGGTTTCAGCTGCCGTTTTATACTAATATTTTATTCCCGCTTTTTGCCATTATAACAGCGCCGTATTGTTTTAAACAACTAAGCCGCGCTGGCCAATATTACAGGCAAGTGGCTTTATGGTTATTTGTAGTGGCATTGCCGTTGGTTATTGTGGTAATACATATTTACTTAAAGCCGCAATCAAATATATTGTTTGTGGTAGATTGCCTGATTTTTGGAGCGATCGCTTTGCTTATCACCCTGAAAGTAAAAACCCGCAGCTACAAAACCTTTATGCTCACCTGCTGCTCGGTGTTGTTTGCTAATTTTTATCTGAATACCGTTCTGTTCAAAACTATTGCTTCATACGGCGGGCAGGTAAATGCGGCTAAATACATCAATCAGCCACAGTTTAAGGATGCAAGTATTTATTCATTACGGCCATCAAACAACATTTTCCAGTTTTACAGCAATAAACCTGTTAATTATATCCCGATGGAAGATTTTGGCAAGCTTACCTCTACCGGTAAAGATATCTTTTTTGTTAACCAGCCTACGGTTGATTACCTCACACAAAACCATCAGGATTTTAAAGTGATTGCATCCTTTACAGATTACCCACAGGAAAACATCTTACCCAGGTTTGTAAACCATGCTACACGCAACATGGTGCTGGCAAAGGTTTACCTTATCAGTAAATAACGGCTTATTTCACCGTGTACTTATATACAACCCTGCCTATATTGCCTGCATTATCAATACCTTCAACAATAACACGATATTGCCCCGGGCCATCGTTAAAATAATCAAACATAGCGTTACCGGCATCGTTAGTTACCAGGTTTGGTTTCCAATATATAGTGGTGCGGTCTTCTTCAGGCCATTTTTTTGTAGCCTCATAAACCGGCGAATAAAACTGGCGCGCAACGTAAAAACCTTTAGGGCTTATAGATAAGATACCAGGGGACATCTCCTTACTTATCACCTCATCGTTAGTGCCGCCCATCCTGGTATTGATAACTATTACGCCCGCCCCTGCGCCTAAACCATAGGCAGATGCATTTGCACCTTTTAATATCTCTATATTATCAATATCGGTTGGTAAATAGCTATCAATGTTGCCATTTTGCGTAATAGCACCATCTACAACTACCATCATCGGTTCCTGTATAACGCTCTTACCTGAAAAAACCGCATTGTTACGAATATAGGCCTTACCTTGTATAAAATCGATATTACGGGCTATTCCTACCAAACCCTGCGACAACGACGGGGCAGCTAAAATATCTTTTCTGAATATTACCTGGTCGGCATTACCCGCCCCACCCAAACTTGATGAACGGTACGTCACCTTGTCTTTTATATTAACTACTTTCAGTTTACGTACTTTATTCAGATCGGCGTTAGGCGCCTCTGCATAGGTCCCGGTATAATCGGGCAGCTTCACATCCATTTGCCTTTCGGGCGAATTACCAGCGCTTACAGGTAACCCGGCACCTGCCTTATCCAACAAAAATTTGGCTTTGTTGCGAATAGATTTATTCTCGATATTGAGCAAAAAACTGGTTTTATCTGCAAAATCCAGGTCCGGGAAACTAAACCTGCCGTTTGCATCCGTCACCGCATTCATAGATTGCATGGTAGATGCCAGCATAAGCGATATTTTTTCGTTTGGCACAGGCTTGCCTGCATTACTTACCAATATACCTTTTATATCCAGCCCAACTTCCGACTTATTGGCTATTGTGGCCGGTGCCTCATTTAAAAGCTGCTTCCACTCAAAACGGCGGTAACCTTGCGTAAGCATTAAAATATCCAGATTGTTGCGGGTGTCGGTATTTACGTTATTAAAGTAATAACCCGGCTGTTCTACATAGCCACGCAGCTCAGATGTAAGCAGCAGGTCAGACAGGATGGAGCTCTCTTGGTCCTCGTTGGTTTGCACGTTGCTTTCGTCGACCACTGCCACAGAGAAATTGCCCACGGATGCTTTATCAGCCGAGGCCAGTTTTGCATTGAGGGTTATATGTGCTTTATTGTGGCTTGAATAGGTTAGTTTATCGCTATTAATAGTAAAGTTAATATCAGCCGGGTTTTGAATAAATACCAGGCGCTCGCTTAAGGGCACACCATTGTCAGAGAAAAGGGTAATTTGCGCAATGCCGTTTGCCAAATCTTTTTTCGGAAGATCGAACCCGATCACCTGGTTATCAAGCACAGTTTTAACCGTTTTTACAATCCCTGCCGAGTACACCACCACATTTACTTCTTTGTTCTTATTCTCTAAGTAATACGCCTTATTAGCATTAATATCTATCGATAGTTTAGCCAGGTCGCTATTATTAACGTTAAGCGATATGCCTTTTGCTTCGGGTATGGGCAATTGTACCACGTTCATCGAACCATCCGGGTAAGTCACTTTAGCCCTATAAGTTTTACCATCCTCAGGGGTTATAAATATCTGCCCCATACCCAAATGCGCCGAGGTAAATTTGCCAACCTCAACGTTGTTATTATCAACCACAATGCCTTTTACATAAATGCCCATACCGTTACTCCCAACTGCTTTAAATGCAATTTTGGCCGGCAAGGCCGCTACAAAAGTGCCCCCTTCCGGAAAAAACTGGACATCGGCTTTGGTACTTGTTGCTTTTGCGGCATAAACCGGTGCTATACTTTTACCATTAACCGGGATGGTTTTATCAAACACATAAGTGTTACCCGCATTTTGCATCCACTGCGTATAGGCCCTAATGCGGTAATTACCTTTAGATATATAGCCGGGTAGCGCAAAATCGCCCCAGGCAAGCCCGTTCTTTAACTGCAACATTAAAGTTTGCATCACAGAATCGCTTTTGCTAATGAGATCTACGTGCAGCACACCGCTTATTTTTGAAAGTTCGTGACGCTCGCCCGCGGTTACATAAGCTTTAAAATAGATGGTATCGCCGGGGCTGTAGTAAGGTTTATCAAAGTGCAGATATGCTTTTTCTATTATCCTGTCTGTTGATAGCGACTGCAATTTGGCAACTACCTCTTTAGTACTACCCTCATTTTTTACAGCAGCAACCTGCGCATGCAAAATGCCATTACAGCAGCTTGCAGCAAACATTAGCAACAAAAGCTTTTTCATGATTGTGAGATTATTTAGTTGAAATAGAGCACGGATGGTTAACCCGGTATAATTGGCAAATAAATATACTGATAATCAGTGCACTAATGCAAATAATATTTTACCTAAGAATTAAAACATGTGTAAGATAACACACCGGATGGCGCATATTATACCCTTGCAGATTGGGGATTTTGCAATGAGGGATACATTTTATTCGTCTTTAATTTCTTCCCAATAAACGGTTTCCTGGTAAATACCGTTTTTGATGGCAACCTGGGCTTTTATTTTATCAAGTTCGGCCTTTTGTTCATCAGGGGTTAGGGTTGTGCTTAACGATGAATAAAAAATAACATAACCAGTCTTACTGTTTATGAATTTAAAGTGTTTATCAGCAGTATTCATAATGATAATGCTTTTAATTATCATTATAGTAATACTTTTAAACCGCATATTGTTTTTAATATTACTTACCGCCTGATGGCTCGGCAGGCATCTGGCCACCGTTATCTTCACGACCCTCTTTATCCTTGTTTTTTGAGAACTCGAGCTTACCAAATTTGTAGCTTAATGTTATCCCGAAAGAGCGTAACGGCAGCTGCCTTAAACTTGCCTGGCTAAAGCCCGGGCCCGAAGTAGTTGACGACTGGTTGATATACTTACTGAACGCATTATTGGCCACCAAACCGATGCTTGCCTTTTTATCCAAAAACTGCTTGCGCACGGCAATGTTGTACCAAAAAAACTGCGGGCGGTTACCCTGTAAGGTTCGCGATGATGAGTTATAGTTACCAAACGCCTCGGCCAAAAAGTTAGACGGGAACTGGTAGCTGGCATTTAAGTTAAGCCTGTATTGAAACGCTGTTACCTTACCTACACCCGGGGCATCATTTGTACGGCTCACTAAAAATATATTGGTACGCAGGTTAAGTTTGCTGGTAACGGGTACCGATGCAAACACATTACCACCTAAAGATGCCTGGGTACCCAGGTTGGCCCGCTGGCTAAGCAATACATTGCTGTATGTTTTGCCATTTATGCTCAGGGTATCGTACTGCGTAGTAAATTGCTGTATATCTTCACTGTTATGGCGGTAAAAGCTACCAATGTAAATATTAGCGCCGCCATCAAACGATTTATTATACCCCAGCTCAAAGCTGTTACTTATCTCAGGTTTCAGGTTAGGGTTACCGGTGCTGATGTTATGCGGATCGCTGATGTTGTAAAAAGGGTTTACCTCGCCATAATCGGGGCGCTCTATACGGTACGAGTAGCTAAGCTTGATGCTTTGTGTACCGCCTATTTTATGTGATATAACAGCTGATGGTGCAAGCGTATTATAACCGGGTATCACCACGCCGGGGAAATTGGCGTTAGTTGTGGTATACTCGTTACGTAAGCCCAGCTTTACATCTAAAAAGTTTTTAAACAACGATGCCGATGTGCTTAGGTATGCCGCGTAAATATTACGCTTGTAGTTAAAGCCGTAGGTTTGGTCGGCATTGTTCATGTAGCTGCTGTCGGCTAAAAGAGTATCGGTGTTGGTAACGTTCTTCAAATCTTCAATTACCAGTTTGGCACCACCTTCAATAGTAAAGGTTTTGGTTATGGGGTGGGTGTAATCAACCGAGATATTGGTTTCCCTGTCGTTACCCGGGTTAAAACCACGGATCCCTGTCGAGATCATACCCGAGTTATCATCATAATCCTGGCGTTGAGAATAGTTCACTGTATTTTTGCTGTAACTGCTGGTAAATAATATATCCAGTTCCTGCCCTTCTTTGGCGAAGGTTTTTTTATAATCCAGACTATAATCGGTAGAATAGGCACTAAAACGACTGTCGGAATTACGCAGACTGATGATATCAGAAACCAGATCACCAGCACCGTTAGTAATAGATTCCTGCTGGTTGGTTAAGCCGTTGCTGTGGTTACCAAAATGGTCAAACCCTACCGATGCCGTTAAAGCATCCTTAGGTGTAATATCCCAGTTAAAACTAAGGCCCGATTGGTAGCCGCTGCGTTTTGTAGCCGCACTACCATTTTGGAACAAGTGAGTGGTACTATCGCCGGGGCCGCTTGTATTACGGTTGTTAGTGCTTAATACCGTAGTGTTTAACTGCGCGTTACCGCTAAAAAATGCATTCACGCCAAAATTACCTTTGCGGGCATTCAGGTTAAACGAGCCGTTTTCCTGGCGTGTACCGCCGGTTAAGTTTATGCTACCATTTATACCCTGTACCTTACTATCTTTTAATATAATATTAATGATACCGCCTGTACCGGCAGCATCATATTTAGCGCCCGGGCTGGTTATTACCTCAATGCTTTTTATCTGGCTGCCGGGTATGGCCTGCAGGGCATCGGCCAGGCTTGCGCCAAAAATACTGCTGGGTTTCCCGTTTATCAGGAAACGGATATTACCGTTACCCTGCAGCTCCACATTACCATCAATATCAACTGTAACCTGTGGTACTTTCTTGAGTACATCAATAGCTGCACCACTTTGCGCGGTAAGGTCATTGGCGGCGTTATACACCATCTTGTCTATCCTGTTTTCAATAACCGGGGCTTTGGCGGTAATGGTAACGCCGGCAAGCTGGTTCTGTATCGATTCTAATGCTATACTCCCTAAAGCAACATTACCACCAGTGGCAACAATTACATGTTCTATAACGTGTTTTTTGTATCCTAAAAAATCTATGGTAAGCCGGTAATCACCGGGGGCGATATTATCTAAGGTAAAATTCCCTTTGGGATCGGTGCTTATGCCGTTAAATGGGCTTGTGCCACCTTGTTTAAATACCGATACGGTAGCATAATCTACCGGTTGTTTGGTAACTGCATCTATAACCTTCCCGGCTATTTTGCCTTTACCTGCATTAGGGGTTTGGGCATTAATACTTAATGTAGTAACAAACAGAAAAACAAGAACAAATAACCTACGCATATAACCTCTTTATTTCGAGGCGCAAAACTGTTAAGAAACTTTGGATTAATTATGGAGGTTTCGTAATTGTTACATTTACATTATGTCATATTAAAATATCAGCACCAATGTGCCTGATATGATAAGCAAAGCCCCCATCGCGGTTTTAAGGGTGAGCGGCTCGCCCAAAAATACAACCGATAATATGATAGCAATAGCAACGCTCAACTTATCTACCGGCGCCACCTGCGATACTTTGCCCAACTGCAATGCTTTAAAATAAAAGATCCACGACAGGCCGGTCGCACACCCTGAGAGCACCAGAAACGTCCAATTCAGTTTACTTAACCCGCTTATGCCGTGGTTTGTACCTTTGTAGAATACAATTGCCCATGCTATAAGTAAAATAACTACTGTACGTATAGCAGTTGCCAGGTCGGTATCAACCCCTTTGATACCTATTTTTGCAAATATGGCTGTTAAGGCTGCAAACAGCGCCGATAATAAAGCGTATATCCACCACATGATTTAAGTCTTACCGGTTAATTTTTTTATAAATTCTCTTTAACGAATGAGAACTTTAAAGAAATTAATTTCTTTAAAGTTCATAAAAGCGGGTATTTTCCCACACAAATTACTGAATTTTCATAATTAAATCATTTTTTTAACACGTTATTCTTATCTTCAACGTTTTAACCCTAATATGAAGAAGACTGATTTTGTTTATTCCCAGGAGTCGGAACCGCACCGTATACGTACCAAAAAGATACTGAAGCAATTTCCGCAGTTAAGGAATTTAATAGGTAAAAACCCAAAAACCATTTGGGCTATTGTAGGGCTTGTAGCTTTCCAGATTATACTGGCCTGGTTTCTGCGCGATCAATCGTGGTGGCTGGTATTTGGCGCGGCCTATTTATTAGGTGCCTTTGCAGACCATGCTTTGTTTGTAATGATACATGAGTGTACCCACCAATTATTATTTAAAAACCGTAACGCCAACCGCTGGGCATCTATGCTTGCCAACTTGCCGCAAATACTGCCAAGCGCTATATCGTTCGAAAAATATCACATCAAACACCACTCTTTCCAAGGGATACATGAATTGGACGCTGATTTGCCAAATCGCTGGGAAGCAAAACTGATCAGCAACTCGTTTTTCGGTAAAGCTTTATGGTTGTTATTCTTCCCGGTATTTCAGTTGTTCCGTTTATCGCGCCTGCGCGAAATACACCCTTTTGATGGCTGGATATTAACCAACTGGATAGTACAGGCTGTATTTACCGGTGTTATATACTATTTTATGGGATGGCATGCATTAGCTTTCTTGCTGTTAAGCTTCTCGTTCTCGGTAGGTTTACACCCGCTTGGTGCCCGCTGGATACAGGAGCATTACTTAACCCACAGCGTTGAGCAGGAAACTTATAGCTACTATGGTAACTTTAATGCGGTAGCATTTAACGTAGGTTTCCATAACGAACATCATGATTTTCCGTCGATACCATGGAATAAACTGCCCGAGATCAAAAAAACCGCGCCTGAATACTATGATACTTTATACTATCACACCTCATGGACCAAACTTTTCTTCCAGTTTTTGTTTGATAGGGAGATCTCCTTATTTAACCGTATACTACGTAAAGAGCGCGGTAAAGTAGCCATTACTGATGTATCAAAACCCGATGCAGAAATGAGCTTTGCAAAAGAACCTGCATTAACCTCTCAAAACTCGTAAACGTTAATTTTAACATATAACAGAACGGCCCATAATAATATGGGCCGTTTTTTGTTCTATAAGCTTAGTTATGTTTAAAAGTAAAGCTTTAAAAATATTTATACCCGTACTTGCCCTGTGTTTTATAGCGGCATTTGCCAAGCACCGCTTAGTTGATAATAAGCAATTACCCGAAAGCCATTTGTATTCAAAAGAAATGGATGAAACCTCGGGCCTGGTAGCCTCTGCGGTAAACCCAGGTATTTTTTATGCCCACAATGATAGTGGCGACACCAGCCGCTTTTTTGCCATTACTGCCGATGGTAAATTAAAAACCACCGTATACTATACCGGCGATATAAAGCTGCGCCGCCGTGGGGTGATAGATTGCGAGGATATTGCCGTAGGCCCCGGGCCGGTTAAAAACAAAAGTTATATTTATATGGGCGATATTGGCGACAATGCTGCCCGCAGAAAATATATAACCGTTTACCGTATGGAAGAACGGAAAAATTGGGGAACAGATAGCATTGCGCACGCGGTACCTGTACCACTATATTTAAAATATCCTGATGGCGCAAAAGATGCAGAAGCCATGACGATAGACCCTATTGAAAAACTTTTATACATTATTACCAAACGTGGCGATAGTGTTGGTGTTTATACTACACCGCTTAAATACAAAGCAAACGATACGCTTACCCTCGCATTTAGAGGCAAATTGTTCTTTAACGGATTAAAACCCTTTAAATGGATAACGGCTGCGGATGTATCGGCAGATGGCAAACAGATACTGGTGAGAAACTACGAGAAGGTTTTTTACTGGCGCCGTAATGTAACAGAATCCATCTGGCAAACCCTGAAACAGGCCCCGAGTGAGCTACCCTACAAACAGGAAAAGCAAGGCGAAGCCATTGCTTTTACACCCGATGGCAAAGGTTATTATACTACCAGTGAAGGCATCTACGCCCCTATCTACTATTATAAAACGCCCGGGAATTAAAGCCCTTTTATAAGCGCCTTAAAATCTATCTTATCAAATACAAACTCGGGCATTTTGTCGGTTTTGCAGTAATTGTGTACCATATCAAAATTTTGCGCGTATTGCAACGGCACATACAAACCGTACCTGTAGTCGGCAGGCAGGGCGGTATCTTCCCAAACAGCCACCTTGTTTTTAGTGTCGATGATATAGATATTGATGTTCGACTTTTTTACAAACTGGTAAAAGGGCTGCGATGTAAGTGTGTACTTACTCTCGCTTAATTTTTTGAAGTTTAGCAAGGGTTTCAGGTCGGGGCCGTCAATGCTCCAATAGGTTAGTGTACTATCCGTAAGCCTGCGCCTGCCTGTGTTCCCCCAATCGCTTGGCGCATATAAGTAATACTTGCCTTTATACGCGTATAAGGGTAACCAATCTTGCCCCAGGCTTGCTACATCATACTTTTTAAGCGGTTTTTTAAACTTCACTTTAAGTATTTTATAGTTTTCGTTATACGCTATACTATCGTAATGGTCATACTTAAAATCAAGTAAACGCTTATATACTTTTGATTCCCTGTTCTTTTCAATGAAAACCGCATGGTAAAATCCTTTCTTTGCCTCTTTCAGTAAAAAGGTAGTATCGGCAGGTTTCGTTTTCCCGGCAGAATCTGCTTGCACAGTAGCGGCCACCTTTTTATCCGGGTTACTTTTACAAGCCGAAAGCAGCATTAACAGGTAGAGTAGCTTTTTCATACCTAAATGTAGTTATAAAAATCCCTTTACTTCACCCTGCGGGTGTAATCATTCACGTAATCCCTTGGTGTTTTGCCCATTATTTTTTTAAACGTTAAATTAAAGTTGTTAACGCTGCTAAAACCACAGCTATAAGCAACATCGGCAATATTATTTAATTCGCCGTTTATGAGCAGTTTGCAGGCCTGGTTTACCCGTACCTTGTTTACAAAAGCCACAAAGGTTACCCGGGTATGTTTCTTAAAATAGCGGCAAAAGGCATTGGGGGTTAAATGTGCCTGCAGGGCAACATCCTCAAGCGTTAGGGCACTACTATAATTGTGCATAATATAATTTAATACCGATGCTATGCGCATACCCTCAGGGTCTGTAAGAGGTTGGGTACGGCTGGCAGCCGATAAGGGCTGCAGGTTCTCTATCCCCATCATCAGGTTAAGCATCCGCAAAAATACCGACATGCGGTAAACGCCCCTGGTATGCTGTACCATATCAATCTGCTCCCTAAAAGTACCTATTACCTCCATCGGGATCTTAAACCCTACCTGCCATTTTTCAAAAAATGCCTTTACGGCCTGCATCTCCGCCAGATCAAACAGCGCAGATAATTTACCCGCCGGATCAAAAAATATGGTGAGCTCCTGCACGGTCATCCGGCTGCGTTCATCAAAATATTCGGGGCTGCTCCTAAATAAATGCGGCAGGTTTGCGCCAAGTACATATATTTCGCCCTGCTTAAAAGGGTGCATACTGTTACCTGCAAGCAAGGTGCCTTCGCCGCGTTTTATCCAGGTTATCTGTATTTCGGCATGGCGGTGCAGGTGCGGATAAAAGTGATTCTCTATCTCTTCCTGCACAATTATGGTTTGCCCCTCGGGCACGGGTATGGTAAAAGGCAGTACTTTCATTAAGGCATTTAGTAAAATACTAAGTTATTGATTTAATTATAGCTAAATTTCTTCAATATTTGGCCTGCGGATGATTATTCCACCAAACAGATACTTTTTTTCACCCGGCGGGCAACCTTTACACCACATCCATCGTGATGTATGCAGATAAGGTGTTAAATTAAGGCAAACAGAAACCCAAAACATGGGCGAAGAAGAATTATATCAACTGGTAAAAGGCTGTTTAAAGGACGACAGGTTGAGTCAAAAACTGTTGTATAAGGCTTACTATGGCTTTGCTATAGGGATATGCCTCAGGTATGCGGCCAACCGGTACGAAGCTTCGGAAATCATGAACCAGGGGTTTTACAAAGTATTCAAAAACCTTGCGAAGTATGATATCACCAAGCCTTTTAAGGCATGGCTGGGCCGTATTATGGTTAATACTTCTATAGATTATTATCGCTCTAACCTAAAAATTGCTTACACCGAAGAACTTGATAAGGCCGAGCATATTAACGATACCGATTTTGCCGACAGGAATTTAAATTACAACGAGTTACTGGATATGATAAGTCAGTTACCGCGTGCATATCGTACTATATTCAATTTATTTGCGATTGAAGGGTATACGCACGAAGAAATAGGCGGTATGCTGAACATCAGCATAGGCACCTCAAAATCAAACCTGCATAAGGCCAGGGAAAAATTAAAAATTATGATAACCGAGAGCAACAAAACGCCCGGCCAAACAAATAAACAAGTAAACGATAACATAGTACCCATTAACCATACAAAGCACACAGACCTATCCATCTCCTTTGTGAATAACGTAACCAAACGATGAAAGAGGAAAAAGAAAATAGTATTGATAAATTGTTTAGCCAGGGCCTAAGCGAGCCCGGCGACGACAATGCGTCGTACCGGGAAGAGGACTGGGATGCTATGGAGGCTATGCTTGATGGTAAAAAGCCAAAAGGTATTACCCGCACTTTAATGATATTGGTTAGCACCATTGCAGCCATGTTGCTGCTGGTTATTGGCTGGTTATTTTTAAACCCTGCATCAAAACCCGATAAAACTATACAGGTGGTGAAAAAAACAGCGCCTGCGCAAAAAGATTCCGGTAAATACGGCCCGCCTGTGCAGCAACTGGCAGATCTCAAAAGTAATACGCTTTCGGCGAATGATAGCAGCGCGATGAGTGCGGGTGATATGAGCCGTAAAAGTAAGTCGTTCTTCACCTTATCTGCTGTACCGGGCGGCCGTAAAATTACCGGATTTGATACTTATGGCGCTAATCCATCCTATATAACAAAAACACCCGGCGCTACTGTAATAGATAAACAAGAGGTTAACAGTACAAAGCAAGACACCGTTGTTACCGATAAAACTGCCCGTTATGCTAAGGTTGATACCATTATTACCGGTAAAGCCGCAGTTATGGCCAGTAACAGTAACCGGGCTGATACCATCAAAAAACGTGAATTAGTATCGGTAATGGATGATGTAAGGCCAAATAAAAAGCCGGCCAAATCGCACCGTTCATCGGGTGGCAGCACTATGGCTTTTAAACCAACCCTGGCGTTAAGCTTTGTGGCATCGCCTGATGTTAATAGCGTTAAAGGCTTTTCGCAAAATAAAGTAGGTACAAATGCCGGGCTGTTGCTAACCATGGGCGTATCCCGTAAATGGAGCATAACTACCGGCGCAATTTATGCCGATAAGCCCTACCTGACAGATTTTGCCAATTACGCTACCTCTTATAAGTTTAACACCAACCCGCAAAGTGTAAGCGCAAGCTGTATTGTGCTGGATATCCCTATCAACGTGGGTTACCAGGTTTACAATAAAGGTGCAAACAAATTCAGCCTGGGTACGGGCCTGTCGTCGTACTTTATGCTGCGCGAAAACTATACGTTCAACTATGCGGGCGAATACCCCGGCGGGCCGGCAACTTACAACATCCGTAACAGGAACCAACATATCATGGGCATACTAAACCTTAATGTAACTTATCAGCGCGAGATAAGTTCAAAATTTGGTGTAGCTGTGCAGCCATATTACAAAGTACCGCTTACGGGCATAGGCTACGGGCAGGTAAATCTGAAATCGGCAGGGGTTGCTGTAGGCGTAACGTGGAACATAAATCCGGGAACAAAACCTTAGAAAAAACATGAAGTATATCGCTCTTATTTTACTCGTCTGGTTTAGTACAAACCAGGCGGGGCAGGACATCTATGTCTGTAAAAGTGCTACTGTAAGCATCTATTCAAAAGCACCAATTGAAGATATCGAGGCCAAAACGGACAAAGGCACCTCGGTTTTTAACGCCGCCACCGGCGAGCTTGCCTTCAGCGTGCCTATCCGCTCTTTAAAGTTTGACAAGGCTTTAATGCAGGAGCATTTTAACGAGAACTATATGGAGAGCGACAAGTATCCGCAGGCCAGCTTTAAGGGCAAGCTTGCGCAAACGCCCGATATAACCAAAGACGGCGTGTACCCGGTAATGGCCAGCGGTGTATTTGAAGTACATGGGGTAAAGCAAAGCCGCACCATTCCGGGTAAGCTTACGGTTAGCGGGGGCGCTATCAGCTTATCGTCGGAGTTTATAGTTGCCTGTAAAGATCATAAAATAGAAATCCCCACGCTGGTATTTCACAACATTGCCGAAACCATCAAGGTGCAGGTTAACGCAACTTATTCGCCATATAAATAACAACCCCTAACACTTATAATTATCATGAAAAAATCCCTCTTATTTATTGCGCTGTTATGTACAGTCGGCTTGTTAAAAGCCCAAACCACCACAAAAGATACCGCCAAAAGCAGCACCGATTCATTAATGAATACGCTGAGCGCGCCAGAAAAAGGTGAGCCTGTTATTGCTACGTTTAAGGCAACCCGCTTAATACTATCACAAACCACCGAAACCGTTAAAAAGAAAGAGCTTAACTTTTTGGTGATACACCGTTTTGGTGATATTGGCAGCTCGGCAGGCGGCGGTAAAACTCTTTGGGGACTTGATAATTCATCAGATATCTACATAGGTTTTGAATACGGCCTTACCGATAACCTGAACATTGATTTTGGTCGCAGTAAATTTGAGCAGATGGTTGAGCTGGGTTTAAAGTACAACATCCTGCATCAAAAAACGGATGAGAGCATGCCCGTTGCTGTTACCCTGATAGGCAAAACGGGTTTTAAAACATACCATACCGAAACCACCATGTTTGATGATTATGCAAACCGTTTCTCGTACCTGATGCAGGCAGTTATCGCGCGTAAAATTTCATCGGCATTATCGCTACAGGTATCGCCCATCTATTTAAGGAACAACATCCCCTATCCATTTTTAGCAGGTAACGAGAAAAACATCTTCGCCCTATCTGCAGCAGGTCGTTTAAAATTCAGCAAGCGGATGGGTTTGGTGGTTGATTATGTGCATCCGTTCTCCAACTTCCGGAACAACAGTGTTGACCCGCGCTTTTATGACGGACTGGGCGTAGGTATAGAGATTGAAACCGGCGGGCACGTATTCACCATCAACTTTACCAACGCGCAGGCTATCTCTGAGTTTAATTACATCAACAACACCCAATCAAGCTGGAGCAAGGGGCAATTCCGTTTAGGGTTCACCATCTCCAGGATCTTTGATTTTAACAAGAAACACAAATCGACCTATTGATTTAATTAGTGAACGACCGATTTAGTGAATTAGTGATTTTTATATACTCAGCAAAAATCACTAATTCCGCCATTCACTATATCACTAATTAATATCTGTTTGGCGAGAACTGGCTGATACCGGCTGATGGGGTGCTGCTATTCAGTACCTCATCAATCAGTTTACCGGTTGCAGGTGCAAGGCTTAATCCCATCATGCCGTGCCCTGTGGCAACAGCCAGGTTTTTGTACTTGCCCGATAAGCCTATATAAGGCAAACCATCAGGCGAGCAGGGACGGAACCCAAACCATATATCTTTTTGCCGCGGTAAGGCAGGCGCAAAATCTGGAAAATATTGAGGGATTGATTCCACGATGCCTGCCACCCGGTTCATATTTACCTGTTGGTTTATCTTGCCAATTTCCATAGTACCCCCAAAGCGAATC
>NZ_JBAZRC010000034.1:0-32258 GCF_041663085.1 Mucilaginibacter sp. | reverse complement strand
GCGGCCAATTTCTTCATCGGGGGTGAACAATATTTTTATCGTTCCGTGCTTAATTTCAGGGTGATTGATCAACTGGTAACAGGCGTCCATAATTTCTGCAACGCCGGCTTTGTTATCCGCGCCAAGCAGGGTATTGCCTGATGCCGTTACAATATCATTCCCTAACTGATTCTTCAAATCGGGGTGATCCTGCATGCGGATCACCTGCGTGTTATCATCAGGCAAAATAATATCTGCGCCTGTGTAGTTTTTATGCACAAGCGGTTTCACATCCTTTCCGCTGCAATCAGGCGCGGTATCCATATGCGAGCAAAAGCAAATCACCGGGATATCCTTCTTCTCGCTGTTTCCCGGTATAGTGGCATAAACATAGCCGTATTCATCAAGATGCGCATCAGTAACGCCAATCTCTAAAAGTTCGCTCACCAGCAGGCGGCCAAGGTCCTTTTGTTTTTCTGTTGAAGGGATGGTTGGCGATGCAGGGTCCGACTGCGTATCGATCTTCACATATCTTAAAAACCTATCGGTAACTGTAAAACTTAGCGACGTATTAAAATCCATAGAAAGCTTATATTAGTAAAAAATTTATTTGCCCGGATGTATTTTTTAACCGGCAGCTAAATTGTAAATATCAAACATAAAATTCATTGAAAAAGTATCTTTTATTTATTGTACTGGCCTTCGCTTTTTATCAAAGCAAAGCGCAGGGTAGCTTAAATTATGCTACGTATGGTATTGGTATCAGCGTAAGCGAAAATCACCCATACGCGGATCTTAAAAGGGAGTATAATAATAAATCGTTTGCAATAACCGGCAACTATTTTTATACCCCGTATGTGCCTATAGGTTTAGAATTTCAGTTTGGGAAACTATCCGGCGGGGGTAATACCCCTGACCTTGACAGAGACCTTCGCCGTTTTGAAAACAATTACAAAGCACTTATTCTCCACATGGATGTGCAGTTGGGCGAGGTTATAAGTTACGAACGCAATGTTTTTTTAAACATCATTAAAAACTTTTATGCAGGCGCAGGTGTGGGCGGTATATATAATAAGGTTGATGTAAACAGAACACAAGCCGGCTCAAATCCGGTTTATACCTTTCCCGGTAAGGATAGCGGCGTTAACCTTATTGTGCCCTTGCGTTTTGGCTATGAGTTTAAATTTTATAACGCTTACGACCAGCCAAACATACGCCTTGATATTGGTTATCAGCATAACCTTACCTTTGGTGAAGGTATTGATGGCTATGCCGACCCATCAACAAAATTTAAAAACAATGCCCTTGACCAGTACAGGCAAATAACTGTTGGCATTAAGGTTAACCTTGGTGGCGAGGGCTCTTACGATAGAGACATAAGAGGTAACTAACGTGAATATAGAAGAACTACGCGATTATTGCCTGGCAAAACCGGCTGTTACAGAAGGGCTCCCTTTTGGCGAAGATACACTGGTGTTTAAAGTTGGCGAAAAGATATTTTTGATAACCAGCCTTGGCCAGTCAAGCTTTAATGTAAAGTGCGACCCGGAATATGCTGTAGAACTGCGCGAACAATTCGATGAGGTTACACCCGGCTATCATATGAATAAAAAGCACTGGAACACCGTACGTACTGATGGCTCTTTAACCAACAGGCAGCTGCGCGATATGATAGACCATTCTTATGAACTGATCTTAAAAAGCCTCCCTAAAAAACTACAAGCCGAGATCACCGGTGAATAATGTTATGAAAAAAAACATCTTCCTGCTACTTTCCGTTTTTTATTGCCTGCAGGGCTATGCACAGCAAACCCCGTTTGAGCTAAGTAAGGATAAGAATTATACGGCTACTTATGCGCAGGTTGTGGCATATTATAAAAACCTGGCAAAACAACAACCGCAAATGCGCCTGTTCAATTACGGGTCAACAGATATTGGCAAGCCTTTAACCCTTGTGGTATTATCAAAAGACAAAGTATTTGACCCTGCCCTTATCAAAAAGCAAAATAAGCGGGTACTGCTTATAAATAATGGCATCCACCCCGGCGAGCCCGAAGGCATTGACGCCAGTATGATGCTGGTGCGCGACCTGCTTAAAAAGAACCAGTTACCTAAAGATGTAGTGCTTTGCTTTATCGCACTTTATAATATTGATGGCAGCATTAACCGTGGGGTATCACGCGTTAACCAAAACGGCCCGCGGGCTTACGGTTTCAGAGGAAACTACCGTAACCTCGACCTTAACCGCGATTTTATAAAAGGTGATAGCAAAAACGCCCTGGCTTTCGCCCAGATCCTGAACACCTGGCAGCCGGAGGTTTTACTGGATAACCATACCAGCGATGGTGCCGATTACCAATACGTGATGACACTGATAGAGACCCAAAAGGATAAGCAAAACCCCATACTGGCCAATTATACCACCAAAACACTTACTGCCGACCTGTACAAAAACATGAAGAAGAGCGGGTTTGAAATGATCCCTTACGGCGCCGGCGAGCAGGGCCTGCCCGATAGCGGCATTGTAAGTTTTATGGAAACGCCTCGCTTCTCTACAGGTTTTGCCGCGCAACACAACATTATCAGCTATATGACGGAAACACATATGCTGAAACCTTTCGACAAAAGGGTTTGGGCTACATATACTTTTATGCAGCACCTCATCAGCATTTGCCAGCGCGATGCCAAACTGTTGGGCACAATGAAAAAACAGGTTGATGCCGAAGTAAGCAAACAAAAAACATTTGCCTTAAACTGGAAACTGGACGAAAGCAAGGTTGATACCATCACCTTTAAAGGTTACACCGCCGAATATAAAACCAGCGACGTAAGCGGCCTTAAACGACTTTTTTACGACCGTGAAAAGCCTTATACCAAACTTATAAAGTTCTACAACACCTATAAAGCTACTACTACGGTTGATAAGCCGATAGCCTACATTATCCCACAGGCATGGGGTAAGGCAATAGACTTATTTAAGCTAAACAAAGTTGCCATGAGCCGTCTGGCACATGATACCACCCTGAGTTTACAGATGTACTACATTGGCGATTACAAAACACCGGCGAAACCCTACGAAGGGCATTACATCCACAGCAATGTGCAGCTGAATCCGGTTGATACCAAAGTGCGTTTTTATGAAGGTGACTACGTTGTATATGTAAACCAGCCCATTAACCGTTACATTGTAGAAACTTTAGAGCCTCAGGGCGTAGATTCATTTTTTGCCTGGAACTTTTTTGACAGCATGCTTGGGCAAAAAGAATACTTTTCGGACTATGTATTTGAAGATGTTGCCGCCCAAATGTTAAAGGATGACCCGGCCCTGCGCAAAAAATTAGACGACGCCAAAACAGCCGACCCAAAGTTGGCAGCCAGCGCTGCCGCGCAGTTAAACTGGGTGTACCGCAATTCGCCCTATTTCGAAAAAACATTCCTGCGCTACCCTGTAGGCAGGCTGTTAACCAATACTAACCTCGACTTAAAATGATAGAGACCTTTTTGATGGCCCCCGTGGCTTCAATTATATTTGTAATAACGCTGGCCACTTCGTTGATGGCTTTTTCTAACCACAACATTTATGGTAATTTTATACTGAACCCGTACGGTGTATCGCGTGGGCAAAGGGTTTATACCGTTATTACCAGCGGCCTAATCCATAAGGATTGGAACCACCTGTTCTTTAACATGCTATCGTATTACTTCTTCGCTTTTATGCTGGAAGGTTTAATAGGACATTGGCAGTTTGGTGTACTATATGTGCTCAGTTTAATCTTAAGCGACCTACCCTCTATCCAAAAACATAAAGAGGATATCTGGTACAACAGCCTGGGTGCTTCGGGCGCTATAAGCGCGGTGGTATTTAGTTTTATCATGTTTGCGCCTACAGCAAAAATGAGCCTGCTATTCTTGCCTATACCTATGCCAGCCTGGGTATTTGGTGGCTTATACCTTGTGTATTGCCATTTTGCATCAAAACACGCGCGCGATAATGTTAACCACGACGCTCACCTTTATGGCGCGTTAAGTGGTATAGTGATCACCTTTGCGTTGCATCACAATATTTTTAATGAATTTGTGAGCCAGTTTACCGGGGCAGAGCAATAGTATCGGCGCTTATTTTGTTTCCGGCTTCATCAAACAGGTAGCTTACCGGTTTTTCTGGGTTTTTGATGATCTCTAACAACAGGAAGCCCCAGTTTTTCCAAAAGTTCTCCAGTACCTGTCCGTAGGTTTTGTTTTGCCATTCATCAAATAATGGCTTGCTGCTTATACCGCGCAGCGGCATATCCTCAATATAAATATCCTCGCCAACGGGTAAAATATTATACTCGGGCAGGCGGTTAAACAGGTAGTTGGAGTAGAAAACGCGGCCGCTAAATTCCTCAAATTGTATGGGGTGCAGCGTATCTTCTTTTACCTGGCTGTAAATTTTATGGTGATAGCCAAAATTGGCGCTGTTATCCTGCAGGCACATCACAAAACCAAAATCTTTTATCCGCAGGGCGAAGGTTTGGGTGTTTATCTCATCGCGGTAGCCAAATTCTTCGGGTTTGTTATCTACCTTAAATAAAAACAGGCTGTAAGGCTTAAACTCTTCAAATTGTATAGGCAGGTTAACGCTTTGCAGCATCAGGTGCAGGTGGCTGAATTTATGGATGATGGCCTGCGAAATGTTAAACTCCTCGCCCTGCGCATGCATCATTTTTATCCCCGACTGAATCTCGTTAAAGATAATGCCGTACAAAAGCTTGCTGGTCCACTGAAATAGCTTTAGCTCGTCTAAAGCTTTTACACCTTCGTACCCTTTGCTAAATGCTTCAGCTATCTCGTTTTCAAGCGGCTCTAAAAATTCATCATTTACCCGTGCCGAGCAAGGTATCTTCAGGTCCTTATAAGTAGCAATGCTTTCGTCGAGCAGTTTAAAGGGTTGGTCTTCCAGATTGTAAAGGCTCATCAGCCATTGCGGAAAAACCTGGATCTTTTCTTCCTCGCTTTGCAATGCATCCCCTGTAAGGAAACATTTGGTATTGCTAAAATTAAACTTTTCGAACGGTGCGTAAATTTCTGCCGGCATGGCTGCAAAGATAAGCAGGATTTTAACACTAAAATTTTAGCTTTGATATTTGACATGCAGCTTACTTATCAACCATACGAATTACTGCTGAAGCATACTTTCACCATTGCTAAGTTCTCGCGTACATCAACCCCGCTGATGCTGGTGCAGATAACGCACGAAGGCCAAACGGGTTATGGCGAAGCATCTATGGTGCCCTATATGGGCGAAAGCCACCAAAGTGCCGCTGCGTTTTTGAGCAAGGTGGATGTAAGCCAGTTTAACTATCCTTTCGATTTCGCAGCCATCATTAACTACCTGGATAGTATAGCCCCCGGCCAGCCGGCTATCAAAGCCGCTATTGATATTGCACTGCATGATTTGGATGGCAAACTGCAAAACAAACCCTGCTGGCAGCTTTTGGGTAGCGATCCGGCAAAAATGCCGGTTACCAGCTATACTATAGGTATAGATACCAAAGAGGTCATTATCCAAAAAGTAAAGGAAGCTGAAGGCCTTAAGGTGATCAAAGTAAAGCTTGGTCGCGATAGTGATAAGGAACTGATCCAAACCATCCGCTCGGTTACCGATGTGCCGCTTTATGTGGATGCCAACCAGGGCTGGACAGACCGCAAGCAAAGCCTCGACATGATCTATTGGCTTCGGGAGCAGGGCGTGCAACTGATAGAACAACCTATGCTAAAAACCGATATAGATGGCAACGCCTGGCTTACCCAGCACAGCCCTATCCCTATTATTGGCGATGAAGCGGTGCAGCGCCTGGCAGATGTTGAAGCAGCCAAAGGCGTCTATCATGGCATCAACATCAAACTCATGAAATCGGCCGGGATGTATGAGGCACACCAGATGATCAATAAAGCCCGCCAACTGGGGCTGAAAATACTAATAGGCTGTATGAGCGAAACCAGCTGCGCCACCCTTGCCGCCGCCGCGCTTGCCCCTCAATGCGATTGGGCCGACCTGGACGGGCCTTTGCTTACTACCAATAACCCTTATCAAAACCCTAAGATGGTTAATGGCAAATGGGTATTAAGTGATGAGGCAGGCTTGGGGGTAAGGTTCAATAATTAACCACAAAGAGCACAGAGTTGAATTTCCATCTCTGTGCTCTTTGTGGTTAATAAAATTGCAAATCCTTTGTGTCCTCTGTGGTTAAATACCCATAAACCAAACACCCTTTTTCGCCGTTGTTGGTGTTGTCACCAACAACATTTAGGACGGCTAATTTGCAAGATTGGATGCATGGCGGCTTGTTGGTGACAACACCAACAAGGGCGAAATAATTAACCACAGAGGGCACCGAGATTTTTCACAAAGGTCACAGAGTTGAATTTCCATCTCTGTGCTCTTTGTGTTAATAAAATTGCAAATCCTTTGTGTCCTCTGTGGTTAAATACCCATAAACCAAACACCCTTAAATCAAAAAAGGGATGCCGTAGCACCCCCTTTTCTTCTTAGTTAGTTAGTCAGTTATAGTTCAGTTATTATAGTTCTTCGTCATGTTGTGTTACGTCCAAACCTGCAAGCTCTTCTTCAGGAGTAACGCGCAGCGGGCTTATCAGGTCGGTAACTTTAAGCAGGATAAATGCACCTACAAAAGCAAATACCGATACTGCAACCAGTGCAACAACGTGTTTTACAAATAATGCGGTTTCGCCATAAGCTAAACCTTCGGCACCTGCGCTGTTAACCGCTTTGGTAGCGAAGATACCGGTCATCAACATACCAACCATACCACCTACACCATGGCAGGGGAATACGTCTAAAGTATCGTCGATATTGGTTTTGCTTCTCCAGATAACTACCAGGTTACTTACAACCGCAGCAACTATACCCACAATAAGCGAGCTTGATACGGTGATATAACCCGCAGCAGGCGTTACAGCCACTAAACCTACAACAGCACCTATACAAGCGCCCATTGCAGATGGTTTTTTACCTCTCAGGATATCAAAGAAAATCCATGACATGGCTGCAGCAGCAGATGCAGTAGTTGTAGTAGCCAGTGCAGTTGCAGCAAGCTCACCAGCACCTAATGCAGAACCTGCGTTGAAACCAAACCAGCCAAACCATAGCAAGCCGGTACCTAATATTACGTAGCTGATACGTGCAGGGGTGTGAATTTCTTCGGCGCCGGTACGTTTTTTAAGATATAATGCTGATGCCAATGCGGCCCAACCTGCAGACATGTGTACAACCGTACCACCCGCAAAGTCTAATACACCATATTTAAAGAAGATACCTTGTGGGTGCCAGGTTGCGTGGGCGAGGGGGATATAGATCACTATGATAAATAGTGTGATGAAAATTAAGTACGAATTGAAACGGATACGCTCTGCAAATGCACCGGTAATAAGCGCCGGTGTAATAACCGCAAATTTTAACTGGAACATGGCGAAAAGAATAACCGGGATAGTACCACCTAACCATGCAACACCTAAAGTGTTCTGCATCATGAAGAATGATTTAGGATTGCCAATTAAGCCTAAGCCGCCTATATCATCGCCAAATGCCATGCTGAAACCAAATACAACCCAAATGATTGTGATAAGGCCCATACAAACAAAGCTTTGCAACATGGTAGATATAACGTTCTTTTTACGCACCATACCGCCATAAAAGAAGGCAAGGCCCGGTGTCATTAATAATACAAGTGCCGTAGAAATCAGCATCCAGGCAATGTCAGCACCATTGTAAGTCGTCGCCGGTTTAGCAGCCGCAACGTTACCCGGATACATGAATGCAAGTATCACTACAATAACGAGAATTCCAAAGGGTACAATTTTTTTCATTGTTTTAGTTTAAGTGGAAAGTTTAGTTAGTTAATTAATAGTTGTATTATTCAGGTCAGTATCTTTTAAGTGCCGGTATTAGTTACCGGTACGCTTAGTTCGCCAAAATGCTTTTTCCATATACAGCGTCGGCCCAGGGTGCAACCTGCAAGCCGATGCTGTATAAACTAAATTGTGATTTATATAAACTGTCGCGGTGTTTAGTTCTTTATTGAAGTAATAAAAGCTCTTTTTTGGGTTTTTATCGTATTTGCGAGAGTAAAAAATGGCTGAATTTGATAAAAACACCTCATTAATGCGACTTTCTAAGAGAAAAAACCTCAGCGAAATAGCCAATTCAGAAATAAAGGCTGAAATAATTTCACAAACACCCTCAAAAAAGGCTAAAAATGTTGAAATATATTTCTTTTCCATCAATTTCATATGCTAAAATAACAATATTAAAATCATATTGTCAATAAAAACTATGAAATTTTATTATTTTTTTTAAAAAAACACAATAAAAATGAAAAATTGGATTGTTTTGCCAGGTTAATACCGACCAAATAGTGGCCTAACATCAATAAAATACCTTATTTTTAATAAAATGGGATATAAATTTCAAATTCGATGAATTTTTAAGGGAATATGAAGAAAATTTAGATTTATTTCAATCCTCAAACAAAGAAAGCTGATCCGATTGCGCTTTTATCTTAACTTCTACCGGCAAAAAATTGGAAACAGTAATACCAAGTAGCCTGATGCGGCTATTTTCAATATCAGTATTTGCCAGCAGCGTTTTTGATATATTTAATATGGTGCCCATATCATTCACACAATTAGGCAGCGACTGGCTGCGGGTTATCTGCCTAAAATCACTGTACTTTATTTTAAGGGTGATGGTACGGCCTTTTAAATGGTAACGCAAAAGGCGGTCGTGTACAGTTTTGGCTATTTTCTCTAATTCGGCGTGCATCTCGTCGGCGCCGGTAAGGTCATAAGCAAAGGTATCCTCGGCGCCCATAGATTTTGTTTCGCGGTGCGGCTGCACTTCGCGGTCGTCAATACCACGCACTATGTTATAATAGAAACCACCTGCTTTACCAAAGCGGCTTATCATTTCATCCTGGCTAAGTTTTTTCAGATCGGCTCCGGTAAATAATCCCTGTTTTTTCATTTTATCGGCAGTAACTTTACCTACACCGTAAAACTTCTCAACCGGCAGGTTTTCCATAAAGGTTTCTATAGATGAAGGGCCAATAAAAGTTAAACCGTCCGGCTTTTTAATATCCGACGCGATCTTGGCGACAAATTTATTGACAGATACCCCGGCTGATGCAGTAAGATTCAGTTCACCCTTAATAGCCTGCTTTATTTGCTGCGCTATCTCAATAGCCGAACCTATATCCCGTTTATCATCAGTAACATCAAGGTAAGCTTCATCTAACGACAGGGGCTCTATCAGATCGGTATATCGCCCAAATATCTCCCTTATCTTTTGTGATACTTCTTTATAAGCCGCAAACCTTGGTCTTACAAATATGGCATGCGGGCAAAGCTGCAGTGCCTGTTTGGATGACATGGCCGAGCGAATGCCGAATTTACGCGCCTCATAACTGGCGGTAGCAACAACGCCGCCACGCCCTTCGGGCAGGCCGCCAACTACCAGGGGCAAGCCTCGGTATTCCGGGAAATCGCGCTGCTCAACAGATGCGTAAAATGCGTCCATATCAATATGGATTATTTTGCGCCTTACCTGTTTATCCTTTTCTTCCACTTGTAGCAATCTAACGAATATTAAAACTATTTATTTAAATTACCTTTGGCAAAATTAGTTTCATCCGCAGGTATATATTATCATGTCATCCCACCACATTGTACGCGAAAAACAGGAACCGGCGCTTCTGCTACTAAGTCTCAATAACTTTTCGGAAGAATTACTGGGACAGTTGCTGGAGTGGAGCCCAACTGTTATCACTACTCCATTAGTTGCCGAGCAAATAAACGCCTACGAAATAAAAATAGACATCATTATAGCTGATGCACTTGACGAGGAACTACAATCCGACGTTAAGCAGATCCCACAAAACGGCGCTTCGCAAACCGGGGCGGCCTTAAAATATCTTATCCAAAACGACTACAAAGCCGTTAATGTGGTAACCGAGACCGTAGACCTGACAGATTTTATAGCATTTGCCCCTCTCATAAACATTGTAATATATAGCGGCAATCAAAAAATTTACGCGGTAAATTCAGGCTTTAGCAAATGGAAGCCCGCCGGCGAGAATTTTCAGCTCCTTTCTGTACATTTAAACCTGCAAACCAGTGGTTTAAATGATATTGGCAGCAACAAATTTGTTACGATCAATGATGGTTTTATAAGCCTTAAATTTGATAATGAGTTGCTTTTTATATCGGAGGATATTTAATTAGGATATACGCCTGACAAACAGTGCAATTAAAGGCGCGTTTTTTGTTTAAATAATTTAATATCAATTAAACCGTTGGTATATTTCTTAGTCATATACATACACCAGCATATTACGCCGGTCAATTATAAATTTCAAGATGAAAACAGGATATAAAAAATTAGCAAGTATAGCCCTAAGCGGAATGTTATTCCTTGGCCTGGGCTTTTCTGCCAGCGCGCAACACAGCAGAGGTGGCGGCGGCGGCGGTGGCGGCGGTCGTGCATCAGTAGGTGGCGGCGGTGGTGGTGGCTTTAGTCGTCCATCAGGCGGTGGGTTTAGCAGGCCCTCTTCACCTTCACCCAGCGTAGGCGTAAGCCGTCCATCGGGTGGTTTTAGCCGCCCTAACTCAAGCGGTGTAGGTATCAGCAGGCCTTCAGGTGGTTTTAACCGCCCTAACAGTGTTGGTGTTGCGCCGGGCACAAGGGGTTCATACGGTGGTAGCCGTACCAATGCATACAATGGCAGCGCGGGCTTTAACGGCCGCAGGCCAGTAGTAGCAGATAATAACAATAATCGCGGTTACTACGGCCGTGGTGCCTACCGTGGCGGCAACTATGGCCGTTATGGGTATGGCTACAACAGGGGTGGTGGCTATTACAACCCGCGTTATTTTAACCGGGGCTATTATAACTACCGTGGTTACTACAACTCTTATTACGCGCCGCGCATCGGCTTTAGCATAGGCGTATTGCCTTTTGGTTATTATCCCTTCTATTGGGGCGATTACCAATATTACTACAGCGATGGCTTATACTACCAGTATAATGATAACCAATATACAGTAGTTGAACCACCGGTTGGCGCAGCAGTAAACGCATTGCCTTCAAAAGCACAAGCTATTACTATTAATGGCGAGCAGTATTACGAATCGAACGGTGTTTACTACCGTGCGGTAACTAAAGATGATGGTACTGTAGTATACGAAGTAGCCGGTAAAGATGGCGAACTGAACACAGGTGATGGCAGCGGAGACGGACAGGAATACGACCAGCCTTACCAGATAGGTGATGTTTTAACCACCTTACCACAAGATAGCCGTAAAATAAAAGTGAACGGTGAAAAATTATATGTTGCGCCGGATGGAACTTATTTCCAGGAAACACGCGACAGTAATAACAACAAAGTTTACAAGGTAGTAGGTTTATCAACAGACGAACCTGCCGACGATACAAATAATTAATATCTATTTAATATTACAAAAAAGGGTGGGCGCTGAAAAGTACCCACCCTTTTTTGTTGGCCAAAATTTAAAAGAATTGTTATAAAAGTATTAGGCAAGCCTGCAGGTGATACGTAATTTTAACCCTGCCAATTACAAATGAAAAAATCCCTGCACACTATCATACTTGCATTATTAGGTTTTGCCGTTACTACCGCAGGCAAAGCATCGCCAAAAATAAAGTTATTTACAGCTGATAATCAGCATTTCGTTTACACCGGCCGGGTTGATTTTACGGATCCGCAGAAACCAAAATTTTGGTCGCCGGGGGTATATATTACTACCCGGTTTAAAGGCCCTACCTGCAAATTGCTGATCAATGATGAAGAGATGTATGGCAAAACGCATAACTACATCGAGGTAGTGATAGATGGCAAACCAACGCGCATACAAACCACCGGCAAAACCAACAGCATTCAAATAGCAAAGGGATTATCCAACGGTATCCATACGCTGCTTATCTGTAAGGATACGGAATCGGGCATGGGCTACCTGGAGTTTGTTGGCCTGCGATGCGAAAAGCTCCTGACGCCCCATCAGCCAAAACGCATGATAGAATACATAGGCGATTCTATCACAGCCGGAGCCGGTGTTGATGCCTCAGAGGTGCCGTGTGGCAAAGGCCAATGGTACGATCAGCATAACGCCTACCTTACTTATGGCGCGCGCACCTCGCGGGCTTTAAATGCCAAATGGCAGCTAACCGCGGTTGCAGGCATTGGCCTTATACACAGCTGCTGCGATATGAATATCCTGCTGCCGCAGGTTTATGATAAAGTTTACCTGCGTAACGATTCGCTTAAATATAATTTTAAACAATACCAGCCCGATGTGATAACCATTTGCCTTGGCCAAAATGATGGCCCGCAAGATTCGGTGAAATTTTGCAGCGAATATGTACGGCTGATAGATACCATCCGCAGTAAATATAATAACGCAAGTATCGTTTGCCTATCCAGCCCTATGGCCAATCAGGAACTTACCGCGGTGCTTCAACGTTATCTTACCGGTATTGTGCAAAAAGTAAATAAACAGGGCGATAGCAAGGTGAGCAAATTCTTCTTTAGCAGGAGTTTCAACAGCGGCTGCGACAACCACCCCGATGCTAATGAACACGCTGTTATTGCACAAGAACTTACAGCCTATATCAAAACCTTAAAGGGCTGGTAACCTAATTATAGGTATCGAAAGATATCTCCCCCTCTTAATTTAGATTTTCACCAGGAAAATACACGTTCATAAATACGTATAAGACGGTATTTTTACACGCTTAATAAAGTGTTATTTTTATTTAGTGTATATTTAGTTGTGTCATATTATCCTAAATACGCACTGTTAATACCCTAACCTTATGCAAGCTGTAAAAAACATTTTTATTGTAGATGACCACCAAATGGTGATTGACGGACTTAGGCTGATCATTGATACGATTGAAGGGTTTGATATTGTTGGCGAAAGTACCAGCGCCCTGCAGGCACTTGATGTACTGGCCACTGTAAATACGGATATATTGTTGACAGATGTAAGTATGCCCGAAATGAGCGGTATTGAGCTTACCCGCCTTGTGAAAAAAAAACACCCCCATATCAAAGTCATCGCCTTGTCTATGTTCAGCGAAAGCCAGGTAGTTGCCGAAATGATTGACGCGGGAATATCTGGCTATATCCTTAAAAACACGGGCAAACAGGAGCTGATAGAGGCCCTGAACAAAGTTGCATCAGGCCAAAATTACTTTGGGCAGGATATTACCCTGCAACTCATGAAATCCTTTAAACGCAACCAGGACGAATCATCGCGCCTTACCGACCGCGAGATAGAGATCATCAGGATGATTGAACAGGATTTTGGTAACAAACAAATTGCCGATATGCTTTTCATTAGCGAACGCACCGTAGAAACCCATCGCAAAAACATACTGCGTAAAACCAATACCCAAACTGTTGTTGGCCTGCTTAAATATGCTTACGAACGTAAGATCATCTAAAACTCATATTCATTACCATTTTCATAATCTCACTTTTGCGGTTAGTACGTAGATAAATATGCCCTTTTCACGTGATTGTACCAAACTGATGCTTTAAGCAACTTTGTTTTAAATAAACAAAACACTTAAACATTAAAACGATGAAAAGAATTAAAGGGGCATTTATAATAACAATGCTAATTGCCGTAACCGGCATCTCATGCAAAAAGGACGATTCAAAAAAAGAGGAAAATGTTGCGGGCGCAGCTACCGTTACTGCAAGCAATTATGGTTTCGACGGCACGGCGGGTGCGTCATTTAAAAGCACCAAAGCCGGCATTGTACAGGTTGGTGGTTTATGGACACTTAGTGCAATTAAAGATGGCAGTAATGAGTCTATCTCTATTGTACTGGGTAATGTAACAGCAACCGGCACTTACAAATTAGACCAGGGCAACAATGAAGGCAATGGCGCCATTATGCTAAAAGATTTTAAAACCGCAACCGGTGTTGGCGCATACAGCACAGACTTACCTGCAACAGGCGGCATGACAGGCGGTGGCGAAGTTAAGATCACCAAACTAACTGCTACCGAGGCCGAAGGCGAATTTTACATAGTGGCACATAACAGTGCAGGTAAAGAGGCTTTTGTTGAACAGGGCAAATTTACGGGGACTTTAAACAAGAGATAACATCAACTAAATCTCAAACAAAAAAGCGGCACCTGTATCGGCGCCGCTTTTTTGTTATTTACTGTGCGAGAAAAGCCAGGGTATCAGCTGTGGTTCTGCAAAGGCATCGTCCCAGCTGTTGTGGTCATCATTAGGGTAAATAGTGAATTTCGGGTCGGCACCGGCTGCTTTCAAAGCATCAACCACCACCTGCGAGTGATCAAACGGCACTACGCTATCCTTTTGGCCGTGAAAGATCCATAAAGGTACCTTTTTGGCATATTTACTTACGTTGTTGGTGTTATCGCCGCCGCAAATGGCAAAGGCTGCTGCAAAAGTATTGGGCTTGCGGCGTAATATTTCAAAGGTACCCATGCCGCCAATTGAAAGGCCGCCAATGTAAACCTGCTTTTTATTTACAAAGGGTTTATCAAGCATTTGGTCAACCAGGCCAAGCAAAGCGTGCATAGCTGTAGTAGGCTCGCCACCTTCCTGGAAATTGAAGATAAATTTTCCGGCTGCGTTTTGCTCAATTTTAACGTTAGACCAAAAACTGTTATTAGGGCATTGCGGAAAAACCACTATAGCGGGATAATTTTGGCGGATAGTATCGTTCAGGAACAATTTTGGGCCATATTTAATTTGCGCTTCGTTATCATTGCCACGTTCGCCTGCGCCATGCAGTACCATGATCAACGGATATTTTTTTGAAGGGTCGAACTTTTTAGGAAATAAAATACGGTAGGCCAGCGTATCGGTTTTGTTGATGTAGGAGCCCCTATCGAAAGCGGAGTTGGTTTGCGCCTGCACAAAAAAAGGCAATGCCAGATACATGATACCCAGCATTGCCAATATTCTTAATTTTTTGATCGTCATGTGGTATAAGTTTAATTTGGTAAAACTACTTAACGTAAATTAACGTCTTTCAATTCACTTCATTAAATTTATTTTCCGGGATCGGTAGAATCGTTACATCAAATCCCAACACTTCAGTCTATTTCTTCACGATAGCAGGGCTCTGAAAATCAAGCTTTTTTAACCCGTTCTGTACTTCGGGCGCGCTCATAAACAATTTCCAAAGCAGGCCGCTCCTGTAGTTCTCTATCATTACCACAATTGGCCCCTGGTCAATAGCCAGGTATGATTTAGCGTACCAGTCGTGCGATTCGCTAAAGGCATCAGTAAAACCATATTCGCCCCATATCTTATCGCCCAGATCGTAATAAAAGTGGCGCAGCGCTTTCATAGAATACTCAGGAGTATACGGGAACGCTGATAAAGCGGCGGTTGGCGTAATAACACCCAGGTCATTATCCGGCGAATGGGCGTTGTAGCCTTCGTAGTTATCGCTGGCGGTTAAGCCCCATGAGTTTTCGCCGTAACCTTTAAACTTTTTAGGGTTATCAATACAATAAGCATGGTTAATTAGGGTATGGTTAAGGTTTTGTTCCCAATAATCGGCATAGCGGTCTTTTAGCCCCTTAGGATTTAAGCCCAGGAATGAATATTGCGAGAAGAACAGCGGGCCACCATACGGGAAACCCAACGGTAACTTATAGCCATAGTAAGTATGGCCATTTTTAAAAAAGTCGCTTTGTGCCCAGCCCCGATGGTACACATCGGCACTAACCGGGTAGCGGTCGGCAGATGCGGCAAGGATGTAGGTGATCAGGCACTCGTTAAATCCTCTGATAGGGAAATTCATGGCCCAGCCGTTATTTGGGCTCCAATGCCAGTACAGGTTGTCGCGGCCATCGCGGGTGTACCAGCTCCACTCTACCTCGCCCCATATCCAGCTGATTACATCGCGTATGCGGCGTTCTTTTGGTGTATCGGCGGTATAGTATTGTTTTGCGCAGATAAGGCCTTGTAGCAGGTATGCCGTCTCCACCAGGTCGCCGCCATCATCCTTGCGGCCAAAGCGGATGGTTTTGCCCGTTTCGCCGTTTAGCCAGTGCGGGAAAACACCGTGGTAAGCATCAGCCTTAAACAAGAAATCAACGATCTTAACCATCCTGTCCACAGATTGCTCATGCGTTATGAATTTACGGTGATCGGCTGCTATCATGGCCATAATGCCAAAGCCCGAGCCGCCTGTGGTTACCACTTCATCACCATAATCAAATGATTTATTGCTGCGCTCGCGGGCAAGGCCGCTAACCGGGTGCCCAAAATCCCAAAAATAACGGAATGTTTGGCGCTGCACCACATCCAAAAGGGCGCTGTCGCTTAGGTTCTTGATAATGCCTACCGGTTTTATGCCATCATCGGCTTTAGCCGGTTTTTGCGCCATGCAATAAGCAGATGCTATTGACATAATGGCACAGAGTAATATTTTTTTCATGGATCAGTTGTTGTATAGTAACAGTGCTATCAGATAAAAAAAGGGTTGCCTGGATCTCCCAGCACAACCCTTGCTCAATCAAATGTATTACCTTCTTAATTAATAACCCGGGTTTTGTGTTAAAACACCACCGCTCAGGTCAATCTCATTTTGCGGGATAGGCCAAACCTCGTTTTTGCCTTCTTTCCATCCCCTTACACCAAATACTGCTTTACCACGGCCCTGGCGTATAACGTCAAAGTAGCGATCGAACTCAAGGGCTAATTCAACCCTTCTTTCCCTGTATATGGCTGCACGCAATTCAACCTGGTCTGTTGTTGTAACTGCTGGCAATACAGCCGGGTTACCGCCCCTTGCACGTGCCCTTACCAATTCTAAAGATGGTAAAGCCGCTCCAGGGTTTCCTAACTCGTTGTTGGCTTCGGCATTCATTAACAAAACATCTGCGTAACGTATTACCCTTATATTTTGCTGGGCGCCTTCGTTATAGCCTGATACAAATAAGCTAAATGGCACATACGATTTTTGGTTATACATAGGGCTGTTACCACCAGTTGGGATTACATCACCCTCAGGGGTAGTTTCGCCTCTAAACAAAATAGTTCCATCACGGCGGGTATCGCCCGGTTCGTAGGCTGCTGCTAAATCTGCACTCGGAACGTTAAAACCCCAGCCACCGCCGGTTACTCCATCAACACCCTGTACCTGCGAGTATTGTGAATTTGATGCATCCGGGTTATTTGGTACTATCGCACATTGAATTTCAAAGATAGATTCTGAATTATTCTCATGCGTGGTCCTGAATTGTTGCTCGTAATCTGGGAATAAACTATACCCAAGGCCCATCACCTGGTTGGTGTAATCTACTACATCCGCCCACTTTTTTTGATACAGGGCTACTTTAGCATGTAAAGCCAATGCAGCGCCCTTTGTAATACGGCCAACGTTAGTAGCATCATAAGATGTAGGTAACACTCCGGCGGCATCTGTAAGATCAGTTTCTATAGCTGCCCAAACCTGCGCTTTAGGTGTACGCGGAATGTTAAATTCAGACTGTTTAGGTACATGTAAGCGAAGCGGTATATCACCAAAGGCCCTTACTAATCTGAAATAAGCATATGCCCTTATAAATTTAGCTTCGGCCAGGTACCTTGTCTTTAAGCTAGCGGTCATGTCTATATTCGGAACATTATCCAGAATTTGGTTGGCAAAGTTGATGGTTTGATACTCGCCATCCCAAAAACTTTCAACCTGTCCTTCGCCAGAGTTTACGCTAAAATTACGGAAGTTAGTCATGTACGACGCGTCAGCCGCAGTACTGCCTTTGTTTACATCGTCAGATCCCATGCTTTCAACTGCGATAGGTGCAAAGGCAATGTTACTCCACTCGTGTAGGTTGGCGTACATGGCGTTTACTGCCTGGGTAGCATCAGCCTCGGTTTTCCAAAACTGTGTTGCGGCAACATTACCAGCAGGGTCTACATTTAAAAAGCTTTTTTTACAGCTTTGAAAGGTTAGGGATACACAAAGCCCTGCAATAAGCGCTTTGTGTAATATATTTTTATTAATAGTCATGATGATTTAATTAAAATGTAACGTTAACACCGAAGTTATAGGTAGCAAACAGCGGGTAAACGCTTGCATCTATACCCATATTACCCACAGTCCCGCCAATTTCAGGTGTGAAACCTTTATACCCAAAAATGTTAATGGCGTTTTGCGCGTTAGCATAGAACCTTATTTTTTGTACGCCAAGTTTTTTAAATGTATTACCCGGTAAGGTATAACCCAATTGCGCGTTCCTTACCCTGAAATAAGCACCGCTTTCAACATAGAAAGAGTTTGGCGCTGAGTTTGCATTTGAACCCACATTTGTAGACGGGTAGGTATTTGATGTACCTGCACCATGCCAGCGATTGTTATAAAAGTCCTGGGTAAAGTTTTCGTTGCCAAAACGGTATGCAATGTTTGCATTATATACGCTTACATCTGCCACACCCTGAAAATCTAAGGTCAGGTCAAAACTCTTGTAGTTAAATGTTGAGTTAAAACCGTAGCTTATTTTAGGATTAGGGTTACCTAATACTGTGCGGTCCCTGGTATCTAGTGCACCATCTTTATTTATATCCTCGTAAATAAAATCTCCGGGGATGGCAGTAGGTTGTTTTGATGCGGCGATCTCTTGTGTAGTTTGGAATATACCTGCAACCTTGTAGCCATAAAACGCGCCGATAGGGTCGCCAACAATTGTACGGGTAGCCAAAGCGCCGTTAGATATGCCGTTACCACCCTGGTATATTGGTGTGTTACCACTTATTACACTAAGCACCTTATTGTTGTTGAAGCCAATATTACCGCTTAATGAGTAAGAGAAGCTTTCACTTGGGCTGTCTTTCCAGCTTAATAAGAACTCGATACCTCTGTTCCTGATGGTGGCCTGGTTACCAATAAGGTTACCGCTGGCAGATCCAATTGAACCTAACACGGGTATTGCAAATATGGCATCCTGGGTTTCCCTGTTATAGTAATCTGCCTCAAAAGAAAGGCGGTTGTTAAGGAACGCCATTTCAAGCCCGAAATCAGATGAAACGCCTTTTTCCCAACGGATAAGCGGCGGTACAAATGTATTGATGCTTGAACCAGGATTTGCTATTTGGGCATTACCAAATATGGCTGTTAAATACGGATCGTTGGCTACAGTTTGTACTGATGGGTTAATAGGCACAACAGAGTTACCTACTTTACCCCAGCTTCCGCGAAGTTTCAACACATCAAAAATATGCTGATCTTTCATAAACGATTCGTTAGTTATAACCCAGCCTGCACCAACTGAAGGGAACCAGCCGTAAGGGTTAGGGAAGAATTGTGAAGCCCCATCACGACGCAGAGATGCGTTGATCAGATACTTGTTCTGAAATGAATAGTTTATCCTTGCAAATTGTGATAATGTACGGTTATGTAACTGATCTCCCGCTGTAGCAATACGGGTTACCGCCGCATCAGCCGGGAACGATGTATACAAATCGCCTGATCCATTGTACGGTACTCCATCTGCACGTGCATTTAATTGTGTTGTACGGTTATTTTGAGCGCTATATCCTAACAAAGCTGTAAACCGGTGGTCTTTTACCTGATAATCATAAGTAAGGGTGTTTTCCCAGATCCAGTTTTTAGTTTTTATTTGGTTAATGTTCAAATTAGATGTAGTGGTAGACTGGGCTGGAGTAGCTGTATATAAAGGCGTGAAGTTTCTAACTTCCTGTGTCCCAAAATCACCGCCCAGGCTTGTTCTGAACTTAAGGTTTTTTAAGATCGAGAACTCGGCGTGTACATCACCCGTTACCCGGTCGTTTTTAGTAACCTGGTTGTAAAAATCAAGCGTTGCCTGCGGGTTAAAGTTATTGCCGCTACTTGCTCCAAATTTAGCAGGGTCGCCGTATGAACCATCGGCGTTGCGTACAGGTAAGGTAGGCGCTGCCGCAAATATCTGGTGGAAGATACCATCAGGTGCATCTTTAGATTTGTTGATAACGCCATTTGCGTTGTAACCTATTTTTAAGAAGCTAAAGGGACTAAATTCGTTAGCAAGGTGAAGGGTATAACGTTTATAGTTATTGGTTTTCACAAGGCCATCCTGATCAAGATACCCAAATGAGTAGTTGTAGGTAATCGCTTTAGTACCGCCGGTTACCGATACCTGGTGGCTGGTAACAAAGGCTTTTCTTAATATTTGTTTGTACCAATCGGTACCGTTACCCAAACTTGCAGGGTTGGCAAATGTAGGAGGGTTAGCAGGATCATCAGGGTTTAATTGATTGCCATAATCCACCAATTCGTTAATTGCTGTAGCATACTCTGATGCATTAGCCATTTTTACCTGATTGGTAATTGCCTGGAAGCCCACATAGCCATTGTAATTGATAGTAGGCTTACTGTTTTTAGCACCACGTTTGGTGCTAATTAATACCACACCATTTGCAGCCCTTACACCATATATAGCGGTGCTTGATGCGTCTTTTAAAATGGTGATGTTGTCGATATCATTATTGTTCAGGAAAGAGATATCGCTGTACCATACACCATCTACTACATATAGCGGGCTAACATTACCGTATACGGTACCTAAACCGCGAATAGTTATTTGTGGTGAAGAGCCCGGTGTGCCATTATTTATAACGGTAACGCCCGAAACTTTACCTTGTAGCGCTGCTACCGGGTTGGTAGATGCCTGGTTATTAATGTCGGCTGCTTTAACTGATGCTACCGAACCGGTATTATCAACTTTACGTTGTGTACCGTAACCTATAACTACTACCTGCTGTAGTTGGTTATTGGTGCCCTGCAGTTTAATATCAATAACAGTGCGGCCACCCACCGCTATATCCTGTGTGGTATACCCTATATAAGATACCTGTATTGTTGAATTGGTTGGTACGCTTAATGAGTAAGCGCCGTTAGCGTCGGTTTGGGTACCGGTTGTTGTACCTTTTACAGCAACTGTTACGCCTATAAGCGCATCTCCATTGGCGCCGTCGGTAACTTTACCTTTAACGGTAATGTTTTGCGCAAATGCAGCAGTTGTGAAAAAAGTAAACAATAGCAGTAACCCCGAGATTGTATAAATTCTCTTCATAGTGGTTAATAAATTTTAAGTACTGGGTTAATTGGTTTTTGTAAGGTCGAAGTTGAGCAGATAATGTAATTTAAGCAAATAATGTAACTCTACATTAATACATCAACCCAAAAATACTTTCTCAAATATTTTAAGAAGAAAATATAATAAACTGCATTACAATGTTTTAAATATTAACTTTGATGGTGTTGTATACTACAAATACTATGCATGCATAACACATGCATAAAAGAGGTGTGAGAGGTAATGATGTAGTGTTATAACTCAATGAGAAACTCTACCAGGTTCTTATCATGCTCCAGGTTAAGCTTTTTTCGCAGCCTGTAACGGCGTATTTCTACACCACGTAATGAGATGTTTAATAAAGATGCCATTTCCTTACTGCTCATGTTCATGCGCAGGTAGGCGCACAGCTTTAAATCGTTGGGTACCAGGTCGGGGTGGCCTTGTTTTAATTTTTTGAAGAAGTTCTCATGTGCTTCGTTAAAACTGTTTTCAAAAACGTTCCAGTCGCGGTCATCACTCATGCCCTCTTCAATAACCTTGTGTATTTTTTTAAGCTGATCTCCTGATAGCTTTTTGCCTGTACTGTCTTTAAAGTTGTTTATTTCATCGCTTATTTTTTGCAGCAATTCGTTTTTGTAAACAATGTTCATGGCCGAATTTGCCAGCTCGCGGCTTTTGCTTGCCAGGTCGGCCTGCAGTTGCTCATTCTTGATGGTTACAATATGCTGCTCGTTAGCAATTGCCTCGCGATTTAAAAACTCTTCTTTCTCGCGTTGTAACTTCTCCTGTATCTCTTGCTGGTGCCTTTTTAATTTTGAACGATAATAGTATCTGATACTGTAAATAGCAAATGCTAATAGCAATACATATATAGTAAGGGCTATTTTACCTGCATACCATGGCGGTAATATTACAAATGTAAAGGTGGTTGCTTTAGTTATATTCTCGTCGTTAATTTTTGCCCGTACTTTAAAATGATAGGTGCCCTGGTTTAGATTTGTAAATTCTTTTTGCGTTTGAAAAGTCCAGTCGCTCCATTGTTTAGAGTAGCCTTCTAAATAATATTGGTACTTTATTTTAGCCTGTTTGTAGTAGGGAAGCGAATAAGCTATGCGTATATTGTTTTGGTTATACGGAATAGCTACTTCATTATCATCGCTGTTAGTATTACTTAATAATGTTGTTTTATCTGTAACGTTTTCTACCTTGCGTATCAACACATCGGGCAGGTTAATTATGGTTTTGCTTAAAGCATCTTTATCGTTTAATATTACAAAGCCATCATCAATACTAATTAAATATATAATGTTATTAATAAGGTTAATGTTCTCGTAGTTTTGCACCATTTGGCCATTAAGAATACTAAACCTGTTCGAATCTATAGTTAACTTTCCCGGCACTGATAAATTAGCAAGGGCAACACGCCCATGATTAATAAACCAATATTTCCCTCCAATTGCGGCTATTACCTTGTTAGATGATGAGAACGTATGAAGTTTTTTATTTAACTGCTGATATTTATAAAACCTGTCGGTTATGTCGTCATAAACGTAAAAACCCGAATCAGATGAAAATACGATATTATTATCAAGATTAAATACGCCTACATTATAACTGTCAGGTAAGCCCGATAGCTTGTCATAATATTTTTGAGATACCGCCCTTTTCATATCGGCACTAAGCGTAACCTTGTAAATGCCCTTGTAGGCATGGCTTACCCAAATCTGCCCTTTCTTATCCTGCTCTACAGAGCGGGATGGTTCTGAAAATCCTTCTATCTTATGATCAAATTTCCAGTTTCCTTGAGCATCCTTGCTATAAATTATAAGGCCATTATATGTACCCTGTATAAGTTGGCTGGTGTTAAATTTTTTAATCGTCCAGCCCCCACTCAGAGATGTTATTTTAGTTATGGTGCTGCCATTTACCTGAAACGTGCCATCGTTATGGCTGCAAAGCAGTCGGCCGTCTTGTAACGATAGTTCCCAAACCTGCCCCTGTGAGCCCGGAATAAGTTTAAAATCGAATGCCTGTAATAACTGGTTGTTACCGCCTGGCAGCCATTCGCTATAAAAAAGCCCCTGGTTGGTACCCAGGTAAATCTTGTTATTAAATATGATGCTGGAGTAAACGGTACCAAAGCGCCCGGTTTTATCAAAGTAGAAGTATAGGGGCGAGTTTACCTCGATACGGTCTATCCCGTTATCAAGGCCGGCCCAAAGGTTTTGCTCGGTATCAACATATAAACTTAAAACGGTGTTGTTTTGCAACCCACTTGATTTGTTTAGATGCTGTACAACATTGCCAGTAGTGTCAATAATTACAATGCCATTTAATATGGTGCCAAAGGCAAAATATTTGTCATGTATAAATACGGCGTTATTGAGCTGGTAATTCTTTAGAAAATCATTAGCCTGGTTTTGCCATGGTTTTATAGTTTCACCATCATATAAAAACAAACCGTTTTTTGCCGTGCCAATAAGGTATTTGCCTTTTTGAAAAGGCAGTACAGACAGTACACGGCTGCCTAAAATGTTACTGCCTTTTATATATACAAGTTTGTTATTTTTAAGTTCAAACAAACCGGTATTAATCTGCTCTGCAAAATAGCGGCTTCCTGTTTTAAATAAAAACAAAAGTGGTTTTGGGGACTTAACTACAGTTATTTCACCATTTGAATAGATATAGATAGAACTAAATGCCTGGAATATAACCTTGTCTTTATCAACATATATCTTCCAGATCTCTTCTTTTACCGGCTGATACTTTTTAGGGATAAAGTTTATTAATGAGTAGTATGTTAAAAAACCCTTTTTATTGTTTTGCCAATATCCAAACTCGCCAAAACCACCAGCGTATACTTTCCCCATGCCATCGGCTGCAACCGCACGCACAATAAGGCCATGGGGCATGCGGTTTAACTGCCAGTATTTTCCATCAAATGATAGCAAGCCTTCGGCATTACCAAAGTACATAATGCCATGCTCGTCGCGCGTTACCGACCAGTTTTGGTTGCCCGACTGGTACTGCGCTTTGGTATAGTTTTGAACGTAGGGTACACCTATGCTTTTAATATCGGCCGCATGGGCTAATAGGTTCATGCAAATAAAAAAAGCAAACAGAAAGTGTTTACGCATAGATATATAACGGTACAGCTGTAATTATACGAAAGTACAATTTGCCTTTGAATTTACAGTGATAGCTTATCTAACTAATCAACCAGCTGAATATTGCCTTTTTTTGCGGTATTTACCGGCTGCGGTACTTTTACATAGTAACCAGTGCCATCATACACACGCTTGCGCGGGTGTTCTTTACAGGCATCGCTGCAGCAGCCATCCATTTTGGTACCGCATTCATCGCACTGGGTAAAATGCTCATTACATTCGGGGTTGGCGCAATTGATCATTTTATGAGTGGTGGTACCGCAGTTAAAACATTTAGAGATAACAACCGGGTTAACCGTGTTTACATCAACCGAAAGGCGGTTATCAAACACATAACATTTACCCTCAAAATCTTCGCCGCCTGCTTCTTTACCATATTTAATGATACCGCCGTGCAGCTGGTAAACATCGCTAAACCCCTCGTGCAGTAACAGGGCCGAAGCTTTCTCGCATTTGATGCCCCCGGTACAATAGGTGAGTATTTTTTTATCCCTGTATTGGGCAAGTTGGTTTATCATAGCGGGGAAATCGCGAAAGTTCTCGATATCCAGCGTAACTGCGTTTTTAAATTTGCCTAAAGAGTGTTCGTAATTTGAACGTACATCCAATATCACCACATCATCACGGTCTTTCATGGCCAAAAAATCTTTTGGATCCAGGTGTTTGCCGGTTTGTTTTTGCGGGTTTATCATGTTCGGATCGCGCAGGCCCGAGTGCACTATTTCCGACTTGTAGCGGCAGTGCATCTTTACAAATGAAGGCTCTGCCACCTCGTCAACCTTAAAATCAATACCCGCGAAACGCTCGTCGGCATGTAAGGTATCCATATAGGTTTTACATGCTTCGGCAGTGCCGGATACGGTACCGTTTAAGCCCTCATCAGCAACAATGATACGCCCGGTTAGCCCAAGCGATTTACAAAATTTTAAATGATCGGCCGCAAATTGCTCGCCATCGGCTATTGTTGAATAACAATAGTAAAGTAGTGTGTTGTATTTTGTCATAACCACATTGATACCGCTGCAAACGGTGTTAAATGAGGTGCAAAAGTAAGCATTTAAGCGGAAAGGTAAAAGCTGAAAGCAAAAAGGGAAATTCACGCTTTTTGCTTTCAGCTTTTTGCTTTTAACTTACCTTAACCCATAAAAGATCCTGAACCCCTGGATGTACTTGTTATTACCCGCATATGATACTCCGTAATCCACCCGGAAAATAAGGCGCTGCACGCCTACATAAAACTCCTTATAGTTGGGGTTGCCTTTGGTGCTTAAAAAGTTGGCGCCTATAACCTCTTCCAGTTTTAGCTTCCTGATCAATGGCACCTTGCTTAATATAGACCCGGCAAAATTATGCTGGAAATGTGCTTCAAAGAATGCCCCGCTGGTGCTGTAGGTATAAAACGGCAAAAAGTGAAAACTACCGATGTAAGTAGGATCGAACGTAGTACCCTGGTTACCTAAATAGTGGTAATAATCCATGTAGTACAAGGTGTTATGATTAAAGAAATCGCCGGCGGTTAGCTTAAACGACGAGAAACCCGACAAGCCGATCCGCATATTATACTGCGAGATATCTGCCGATGCGAAATCATAATTAACATCCGAGCCAAACGCCTTGTTTATACCCTTACGGTAATTTAAGGTTAGCGTTGGATATTTTGACGGCAGGTTAAATTTGCCGGTGGGCCTGGTGATGTATTTTTGATCGAACGTAAAGGTTACCGAAGTATTAAAGGTTAATGCCTGGTGCTGCGGGAACAGAAACGAATGATCATCGGGAGGTGTACCCGCCGGTGCTAATGGGTTGTTAGATGTGTACTCTTTGTTTTTTACATCGAATAAATGGCCGAACGCGTTATTATACATTTGGGTACGGCTGGAGTAATTAAGCCCGCCCATCCATAAAACACCGTTGGCCAGTTCGCGCTGGTAACCAAACCCGCCAAACTGCGACCGGTAATATTTTACATAGTTATTCTCATAAAGCAGGGTACTCAGCGTATTAAAATACAATGATCGCGTACCCACGTTATTCAGATCGAGCACATCGCTGCCAAAGTTGACGTAAAACTTACTGTTATGAAAAGGGTCGTTGAAATACTCCGCAAGCATGTTGGCGCTAAAAAGCTTATTGGAAAAACCATAGCGCAAAGCTGGTGTAACGCTATAAGAATGCAGATCGTCTATTTTATGCGAGTAGCGTACCTTGGCATTTATCCCAAAGCCCTCAACCGTGTTATAATAAAATGTTTGCAGAAAGGGGAATATGTAAAGCGAATCGGTCTCGGCACGGTTACTGGCGCTATACCCAAATATAGTGTAAGTAAAATAATTGATGTTGTTTTTGGTATGCTGAATAGAATCCAGGTAGATATCGGTTTTTTTATATGCCGCTATGCTGTCTTTCTTTTGATAATCACGAGCCTCCTGCCGGGTTAATAGCAGCGGGCGGTTGGCGTTCCAGTAGTTTGCCGTTTTAATGTTGGCCGCGGTATCTATCCGCAGTATTTCGCCGTTAAAAAAACCTTTCGGGAAGGTTGGGTTCAGTTTATAGTTATTGTAGATAGCCTCGTAATAGCCGCCAAATTTAAACCCGAACACCGATCCTTTAAAGTTTAGCTGCACCGCCGCAGGCATCCAAACGCTATCCGTAATCGGGATATACTGCTGGCTTACCCTAAGGGTATCAACCAGGTTAAGGCTGCTGCGTTTATTGGTAAGCATCAGGTCGGCGCTGTACAAACGCCAATCGCCTTCTACTATGTAAATATTCCCCTGGAAATATTGACCGTTCTCGCGCCTGGGGATCACTTCAATTTTATCAACCGTACGGCCGTTTTGTATAGTGCTGCCAATAAGTTTGTAATTGTAAAAGTTAAATGCGTTTGACGCCAGCGGCGATACATAACCGCGTGTGCTCAATCCGTTTATTTTAAAAACATTGTTGTAAAAGTTCACCTGCAGGTCTGATGCTTTGCTGTAATCAAAAGCGGTGTTTACACCCGCTTGCTTTGATGCTATGGTAACCTCGCGTACCTTATCGGGCCGCTCAAAATTAAGGTTTGATAGCATTTCCGATTGGTAAAGTATCCCCCGCCCGTTCGAGTCAAGGTCAAGCGCCTGGGTAACCGCCTTGCTGGTTAACGATTTTGGCGAGCTTAAAAGCTTTTGTACCCCCTTTACATATACGGCGCAGCTATAGCCATTCAACTCTTCGAGGTGCGCGCGGCGCTTGTCAATAACCATGCGCATAATAGTATCGCCGGGGTCAAGGTTGTACTTCCACTTGTCAGATACCTGGCTAAATCTGAAGATCTCTCTGGCCAGTTGCACATCGTGTACCTCGTCATGGTCGGTAATAGTAACGCTTTCTGTTTGTTCTTTATACCCGGTGAAACGGTAGGTAACATTATAAGTGCCGGGGCTTAACTTCAAGCGGTAACGGCCCTCTTCATTAGCCGTTGTGCCGTAGGTAGAGTTACGGATATATACCGATGTAAATGATACCGGCTCATTCTTTGGCCCGGCAACACGCCCTGACAAGCTATACTGCTGTGCTGAGGCACCTAAAGCCGTAAGGATGAAGAAGATGGCAAGTAAATATTTTCTCATACAGAGGTTTTACGGTAAATAGTATTTAGGCACAAAATGTTTGTTTACCTGTGTTATTTATATTAATTGTACGGCATAACCTTCAATTGCCTGTTATTGTTTAATTTTGAGGCCTTAATACGCAACATTATGTACAAAACATTGCAGCCGGTTTTACAGCAGGAGCTTGCCGGTATTGAAAGCGCCGGATTATATAAAAGAGAAAGAATCATCACATCGCCACAGGGCGCTGATATTACGGTACAGGGTGGCCAGGAAGTGATAAACTTTTGCGCCAATAACTACCTGGGCCTTTCTGCCCATCCAAAGGTTATAGCTGCCGCCAAAGCCACTATGGATACACACGGCTACGGCCTTTCATCCGTACGTTTTATTTGCGGTACGCAGGATATCCATAAAAAACTGGAGCAAAAGATCTCTGCATTTTTAGGCACCGAAGATACTATACTTTACGCAGCCGCATTTGATGCTAACGGCGGTGTGTTCGAGCCCTTGTTTAACGATCAGGATGCTATTATCTCCGACGAGTTAAACCATGCCTCAATTATCGACGGTGTGCGCCTTTGTAAAGCACAGCGCAAGCGTTACAAACATGATGATATGGCCGACCTGGAAGAGCAACTGAAAGCCACGCAGGATCTTCGCCACCGTATTATTGTAACCGATGGTGCATTCTCTATGGATGGTACCATTGCCCAGCTTGATAAAATTTGCGCCCTTGCCGAGCAATACAACGCTTTGGTAATGATAGACGAAAGCCATTGCAGCGGCTTTATGGGCAAAACCGGCCGCGGTACGCACGAGCATCATAACGTAATGGGTAAAATAGATATCATTACCGGTACGCTGGGTAAAGCCTTAGGTGGTGCATCGGGCGGGTTTACATCAGGCCGCAAAGAAATTATTGACATGCTTCGCCAGCGCTCGCGCCCGTACCTGTTCAGTAATACACTGGCTCCGGCTATTACAGGCGCGTCTATAGCCGTGCTGGATATGCTGAGCGAAACCACCGACTTGCGCGACAAACTGGAAAGCAATACCCAATACTTCCGCGAGAAGATGACTGCGGCAGGCTTTGATATAAAACCGGGCGTACACCCAATTGTACCCGTTATGCTATACGATGCCAAGCTGGCGCAGGAGTTTGCCGCCAAAATGCTGGAGGAAGGCATTTACGTTATCGGTTTTTACTATCCGGTAGTGCCGCAGGGTAAAGCACGTATCCGCGTGCAGATCTCGGCCGGGCACGATGTGGAACATTTGGATAAAGCCATAGCCGCGTTTACCAAGGTAGGCAAGGCATTAGCCGTGATTAAATAATTACACCGTATATTTGTAGTTACATTTTTTTGAAGGAATAAGTTATAATGCAATCTAAAATAGATCAATACACTGCCGAGATAAAGGCGTTTACCGCTGCAAAGGCCGATGAACTGGAAGCATTCCGTATAAAATTTTTAGGTACCAAGGGACTAATAAAAGACCTGTTCGAGGAATTTAAAACCGTTGGCCCCGAAGAGAAACGCACCTTTGGTAAGGTACTGAACCAGTTTAAGCAGTTTGCCGAAGGCAGGTATAACGAGATCAAAGAAAGTTTAGACTCCGGACCAAAAACCCAGGACTTAGGCCTTGACCTAACCCTGCCCGGCGATGGCTTTGAGGTTGGTTCGCGCCACCCATTATCATTGGTGCGTAACGAGATCATCGATATATTTAAACGCCTTGGTTTCGTGGTGGCCGAAGGGCCGGAGATTGAGGACGACTGGCATAACTTCTCGGCGCTGAACTTCCCGCAGGAACACCCGGCAAGGGATATGCAGGACACCTTCTTTATCCGCAAGGGCGATGGTACAGATGATATCGCTTTGCGTACGCACACCTCATCGGTACAGGTACGCATGATGGAAAACGGTAAACCACCGTTCCGCGCTATTATGCCCGGCCGTGTTTACCGTAACGAGGCTATCTCTGCCCGCGCGCATTGCTTTTTCCACCAGGTAGAAGGTTTATATGTGGATGAGAATGTATCATTCTCCGATCTGAAACAAACGCTTTATCACTTTGTGCAAGAGCTTTACGGCGAGGGCACCAGGGTGCGTTTCCGCCCGTCGTATTTCCCGTTCACCGAGCCATCTGCCGAAATGGATATATCATGCACCATTTGTAAAGGCGCGGGCTGTAACATGTGCAAATACAGCGGTTGGGTTGAAATTTTAGGCTGTGGCATGGTTGACCCTAACGTATTGGAAAATTGCGGTATCGACAGTAAGAAATACACCGGTTTTGCATTCGGTATGGGTATCGAGCGTATCACCAACTTAAAATACGTGATCCGCGATCTGCGTTTATTCTCAGAGAACGATGTGCGTTTCTTAAAACAGTTTACAACAGATATTATATAAATGAAGAATATACCGGCACTACTTATTGTTTGCCTGCTGTTTTTAGGCTGCGGCAAAGGCGGTAGCGTAGTGCCGGCCGTGCCGGTAAACGTAAAAATTGTAAAAACAGACCCCCGTTATACCGCGCTTAGCGCGCCCGGTGGTTATGCTTATATAAATGGTGCGGGTGTTGCCGGTATCATTATTTACCGCCAGGTAGATGGCTCATACGCGGCTTACGACCGCTGTAGTAGTTATATGCCCGAGAAACTTTGCGCTATTACGGTTGATGACAATGGCTTTACCGCCACCGACCCATGCAGCGGCTCAAAGTTCTCACTCTCAGATGGTGGGCCCGTTAAAGCCCCCGCTACCAAATATCTCAGGTCGTACATTGTAAATACGACACAATTTGAGATATTTGTTTCAAATTAGTGAATGGAAGCCGATAAAATTAAAGATAGTATTAAGCGGGCAGCGCAGGATCTGTTCCGCAAATTCGGTTACCACAAAACCAGTGTGAACGAAATAGCCAAGCGCGCCAAAATTGCGAAGGCCACCATCTACAAGTATTTTGATAGTAAGGAAGCCGTTTTGCACGTTTTGCTCATGGACTATATCAAAGTGAGTGTTGATGAACTGATCAATACCAACACAGCCGATATGGACGAGGAAGCACACCTGAGCAGCCTCATCATGAAAACCTGCCGCCTCTCGTACACCGTTTGCAACGAATTTATCGGCTGGGATTTTATCCGCGAAAGCACCAACTCACAGGATTTTTTAAAGAACCTCTCTAACGAGCTGGAAGAACTGCTGGTACAATCATTTACCCAACTGCCCGGCATTCGCAAGCACGAGGGTTACCACCAGCGCATCCGTTTCCTCATTAAATGCAGCAAAAGCATCGTGTTCAGCTTCGCGTTTACCTCTGTAAGTGATAGCGATGTGCGCAAAAACTTTGTTTCTTTTCAAAAAGAGATCCTGCCTTACTTGGTTAAGGCGGCGATATTGGTATAAATCAGCTATCATCAAAGCGTAGGGCACGCGCGATCCCTCCCAACAGGCTACCGTGTACCCACATCTTTTCGAGAGGTTTATTTTTCATGACCCGTAGGGTCTACCGCTTTGTAGCCAATGAAAAAAACAGCTTTTGCCCCGTTAGGGTCTACCCTTTATCAGCTTTTTCAGATGTAGAACAACGCAATATACTTACCTGCCAGGTAGATGGGTAGCCGCGATGCGGCACAAATCACATATTATTATTATGTCTACAAAGCGGTAGACCCTACAGGTCATTGAGGTTAAACTTATGGTTACACGGTAGCCTTGTTTTAGGTCTAAGTTGGAAACTTAGACCAGGATTAGTGGGTTCTATACCCTATTAGCTTAGGATAAACACCTCAATTTTTTCTATAAGGCTTGGGTTATTAAAATAGCATGCTGTTTCTATAGCAAGTGCTGGAATATGCCAACCGCTATCATGATCAAATGGCGCCAATTCTCCGGATGCATTGTATGTTATTTTTGCAACAAGTTCGGCAAGCAGTAGATATCCTTCGTACTTATACTTTTTATTAGCGAGTAAAAATCTTCTGATTTCAGTAAATTGCTCATGCGCTTCTTTCCATCTACTACTATCTTTTATAATGCTATTAAGCCCCACTATGGGTTGCGGTATAATACCCACATATTCATCAAAGGCCGAAAGTATTTGTAACCCCCAGTTTGGTCTGTCCTGGCTTTTAATTCGCTCAAAAATTTGTTTACCTCTTTCTAAACCGTTTTTATCCATGTCGATTAAAGATAGGCGATTGTTCCAGCGTCAATAAATATTTTTCTAAAATATTATTTGCAACTCCCAATTTTAATAACTTACTTTGAATAACAAAGTACTTTTAAGTGAAAGAAAACGAAATACAGGACGAGCTAACCTCCATCCGCAGTTTGATGGAGCGTTCCTCA
>NZ_JBAZRC010000033.1:30231-32786 GCF_041663085.1 Mucilaginibacter sp. | reverse complement strand
AGGTTGGCGCGTACATGGGCAATGCCTTCGGTACTGGCAATAACCGATGCGATATGCAGGGCTTTTAAGTTGTATTGGGCTATTATCTCTTTACAAACCAGTACGATACTTTGCCCGGTGGCCAGCATGGTATCGCACATAATAAGTGTCTTACCCTCCAGGTTGGGGGCAGAGATCTGATCTATCTGAATAGTGAAGGCCCCTGTTTTCTTAACCTTACGGTAAGCCGTTACAAATGCCGATTCGGCACGGTCGAAAAAGTTGATGAACCCCTGGTGAAAGGGTAGCCCGGCGCGCAGTATGGTGGCTATCACGGGCTGTTCAATAGCTAAGTTTATATTGGCTGTGCCCAGCGGGGTTTCTACCTCTGTAGCGCTGTATTTTAAAGTTTTGCTGATCTCGTAGGCCAGTATCTCGCCCAGCCGCTCCTGGTTTTTACGGAAGCGGTATTTATCCTGCTGTATGTTTACATCCCGCAGTTCGGCCAAAAACTGGTTGGCAATGGTATCGGTTTTGTTCAGGATAAAAGGTGTCATAGGGGTAGTGGTTAGCAGCATTAAATATAGCACATTATCTATCGGGATAAAAATAAATTGCCCTTTAAGCCTCTGCTGACATAGGGTTGTCATCCCCTGATGTTTTCTTTGTGTTGATTTGGAACATCAAACGGTCAAAATCGTTATTAACTAATCGCTAACCACTGGTTAACTAACCACTAATCACTATTTTTGAGTAATGGATTTTAAAATAACTTCTCAGTACGTACCCACCGGCGACCAGCCAGGCGCCATCAAGCAACTGGTTGAAGGTGTAAACAACGGCGATCCGTTCCAAACCCTTTTAGGTGTAACAGGTTCGGGTAAAACGTTTACCATAGCCAACGTAATTGAGCAAACCCAAAAGCCAACACTGATACTGAGCCACAATAAAACGCTGGCGGCACAGCTGTATGGCGAGTTTAAGCAGTTTTTCCCCGATAACGCGGTGAACTACTTTGTATCCTATTATGATTATTATCAGCCCGAGGCGTTCATCCCCTCGTCAAACACCTATATAGAAAAAGACCTGCAGATAAACGAGGAGATAGAAAAACTACGTTTACGCACCACCTCGGCACTCATGAGCGGTAGGAGGGATGTGATCGTGGTATCGTCTATATCCTGTATTTATGGTATGGGTAACCCCGAGGATTTTGCCAATTCGGTATTCAAATTCGCGGTAGGTACACGCATCAGCAGAAACGCTTTTTTACACCGGTTGGTTGAGATATTGTACGCCCGCACCACCGCCGATTTTAAACGCGGTACCTTCCGTGTTAAGGGCGATACGGTGGATATTTTCCCTGCATATATGGATTATGCCTACCGTATCAGCTTTTTTGGCGATGATATTGAAGAGCTAAGTACTTTTGATATCACCACAGGCAAAACCATCGAGAAGATGACGCACATGGTGGTTTACCCCGCCAACCTGTACGTTGCCCCGCGCGAGCGCTTCCAGCAATCGGTTTGGGCCATACAGGAAGAACTGGAAACCCGTAAGAAACAGTTTATTGATGATGGCCGCTTTATTGAAGCCAAGCGACTGGAAGAAAGGGTTAATTACGACCTGGAGATGATCCGCGAATTGGGTTATTGCAGTGGTATTGAAAATTACTCCCGCTTTTTTGACGGCCGCCAGCCGGGGATGCGCCCCTTCTGTTTGTTGGATTACTTCCCGGATGATTACCTGATGGTGATTGATGAGAGCCACGTAACAGTGCCTCAAATAAGGGCTATGTATGGCGGCGACAGGTCGAGGAAGATCTCGCTGGTTGATTATGGTTTCCGTTTGCCTGCGGCGATGGATAACCGTCCGTTAAACTTCCAGGAGTTTGAACGCCTTGCCCCGCAAACCATTTATGTAAGCGCAACTCCTGCCGATTTTGAACTGGAGAAATCGGGCGGGGTGGTTGTTGAACAGGTGATACGCCCTACAGGGTTGCTTGACCCTGTTATTGATGTGCGCCCGGTAATAAACCAGGTGGATGACCTGCTTGATGAGGTAGATAAAACCATTAAAATGGGCGACCGTATACTGGTAACCACCCTAACCAAACGCATGGCCGAAGAACTGGCCAAGTATATGGACAGGCTGGGTATCAAATGCCGTTACATCCATTCGGAGGTAAAAACCCTGCAGCGTGTAGAGATATTGCGCGGCTTGCGCCTTGGCGAGTTTGATGTACTGATTGGGATCAACTTACTGCGTGAAGGATTGGACTTACCGGAGGTATCTTTAGTAGCTATTTTAGATGCTGATAAGGAAGGTTTCCTGCGGTCGGAGCGTTCGCTGATCCAAACCATTGGCCGTGCTGCCCGTAATGACAGGGGCCGGGTAATTATGTATGCCGATAAAATAACCGACTCGATGCAGATTACGATGGACGAGACCAACCGCCGCCGCGAACTGCAGATAAGGTATAATACCGAGCATGGTATTACACCACGTACGGTTGGTAAATCGAAAGAAGAGATCATGGAGCAAACCTCTGTTGTCGACTTTAAAGGTAGCGT
>NZ_JBAZRC010000033.1:0-30221 GCF_041663085.1 Mucilaginibacter sp. | reverse complement strand
GATTGTGCAGTACATGACCAAGCCCGATCTGAAAAAATCGATTGAAAATACCCGTAAGGACATGGTGGCGGCAGCAAAAAATATGGACTTCCTGCTGGCTGCCAAGCTGCGTGACGAAATGTTCGCGCTGGAGAAAATGATGGAAGAGAAGTTTTCATAAAACTTTCTCTACCTGTCATTTCGAGGGAAGCGCAGCGACGAGAAATCTTGTTCATTATGCAAGTAAGTTTACCCGCCCTTCTTGTGTTGTCACCAACAAGCCGCCATGCTTGTTTACTACCTGCCTAAAGTTGTTGGTGACAACACCAACAACGGCGAAAATTTTAAACACAGTTCATTTCGAACGATAGAGAGAAATCTTGTTCATTATGCAGGTTCGCCACCTGGCAGTTGAACAAGATTTCTCCTCGCTACGCTTGTTCGAAATGACAAATTGTGCATTATAAAGGCATCGTAGCCTTCACCACAATATAGGGCGATAATGCTTTGCTTTCTATCGGTACTATCTTGGTAAACACTTTCCCGCCCTTGTTGGTGTTGTCACCAACAAGCCGCCATGCTTGTTTACTACCTGCCTAAAGTTGTTGGTGACAACACCAACAACGGCGAAAACTTTAACCACCTGTCATTTCGAACGATAGAGAGAAATCTTGTTCATTATGCAGGTTCGCCACCTGGCAGTTGAACAAGATTTCTCCTCGCTACGCTTGTTCGAAATGACAAATTGTGCATTATAAAGGCATCGTTACCTTCACCACAATATAGGGCGACAATGCTTTGCTTTCTATCGGTATTATCTTGGTAAACACTTTACCCACCGTCCATATGGCTTTTACAATGGCTTTCGACAGTGCCTTTTGTTCCGATTTATTTTCCAGCCATACGGTGAACTTGCCGTGGTAGTAGGCTTCAATATCCTTTAATCCAAGTGCTTTGCAGCTATCGCGCAGCAGGTTAAGGTCCATACTGTTGATGTTGTGCTTATCGTAATTCTCTTTATCAAAATTCTTTTGCACCCAACCGTTAACGCTTTTAAAATTTGGCAGGGTAATGAACAGTGTGCCGCCCGGTTTTAAAAATTTAAGGTGCTCGTTAATGATGAATTTGGTATCGTTAAAATGCTCAATCAAACCAAAGGAAAGCACCATGTCGTACTTTTCGGCAGGCTCATAAGTAAACAGATCAGCCTCGATGATGTTAATATCGCCGGGTTTCAAATCGTTTACGGCAAGCAGTTTATTCACCAGCTCCGGATGGATAAAATAATCGAGCAGGGTGGTTTTTAGATGCTGGTATTTTTTAAGATAGATAGAGTAATATCCCGGGAAGCCCCCCAGTTCAATAGCAGTTTTCACGCCTTTGTCGGCAATTATTTTTGCCAGGATATCACCAAAAACATAGTTGGGTTTCAGTTTAAATATCAACCCCTTGCGCGATTCCCAAAACGATTTCCAGAAGGAACGGTCGGTTAAATTATTCTCCATTAAATATGCTCAATACGGGTTGCCGTTTCAGTTTTTTGCTCTAATATGCGGGCAGGGTTACCTACCGCTATGCTGTTATCAGGTATGTCTTTTATCACCACAGCCCCCGCGCCAATAATTACGTTATTGCCAACGGTAACATCGCCAATAATACAAACGTTTGCGCCAACATCAACATTGTTGCCCAAACGCGGGCATTTGCTGAATGTGCCATCGGCCAGTTTTTTATGGCCTATGGTAACGCTGTTGCGCAATACGCAGTTATCGCCAATAATAACACCCTGGTTTACTACCAGTGCCTGCCCGTGGTAAATAATAAGGCCTTTGCCGGCGGTGGTTTTGCGTGGCAGTTCGATGCCTAAGTGCCATTCCACAAAAAGGCGGTAAAGTACCAGGTGCCAGCAAAAAAGAATTTTTAACAGTATGTGGCGGTTCACGATCTGCACCGACCTGAACAGGAACAAAACCAGTCGCCCTTTTATGTTGCCCCGGTTGGCGCTCCAATCCTGGAATAAGTAGGCGAAAAAGTTCATGTTATGGGTGCCTGGTTTGCTGTTAAACTTTATTATTGCTGCGATGACGCATTCAAAAGTAAAATTTTTAATTTTAGTATCATTATACTTGCCCCGATAAATGATATCTGCTGAATGAAGGTTGCACTCATAAACACATCCGACTCGGGCGGCGGCGCTGCCGAGGCCTGCATGCGCCTTTTAAAGGCCCTGCAATTACAGGCTGTGGATGTAACCATGGTTGTAGAACACCAGAAACGCGCGGAAGAAGCGGTTTACACCGTAGAGCGAAATATTTTCGGTAAGCTGCGGTCAAAACTTAACTTCTTTTTAGAGCGGCTGCCTTTTATGTTTTTCCAGGAGCGGGATAAATCGGTACGGTTTGCTTTTTCAACCGCAAATGCCGGTACGGATATCAGTGCATCAAAGGTTATCCGCGAGGCTGATATTATTCACCTGCATTGGACGAACTCGGGATTCCTGTCCATCCACGATCTTAAAAAATTGATGGCTTTAAATAAACCCGTGGTTTGGACGCTGCACGATATGTGGGCTTTTACCGGAGGCTGCCATTATGCCGGGCCCTGTAACCATTTTAAAAATCAGTGTGGCAACTGCTATTTTTTGCGCGACCCGAAAAACGATGATATATCGCACGATGGATGGCTACATAAAAAAGATATGCTCTCTGTCGCCAAAAACCTGTCTGTTGTAACCTGCAGCCATTGGCTGGGCGAGGTGGCTATGAAAAGCACTTTATTAAAAGGTTTTATTATCCAGGCTATCCCAAACCCCATTGATACGGAACTTTTTTCGCCAAAGGATAAAGCTGCGGCAAGGGAAAAATGGGGCATCAATCCATCGGCAAAAATAATACTGTTTGGCGCGGCCAATATTAACGACAGGCGCAAAGGCATCAGCTTTTTGGTAGATGCACTAAAGCACCTCAATAACGAGCACATGAACGATACACCTGTAGAGATGGTGATATTTGGTAAGAATAAACATTTTGATACCGCAGCACTGCCGTTCCCGGTGCACCAGTTAAATACCATAACAGCACAGGCCGATCTTGCTGAAATTTACAGCGCGGCGGATGTTTTTGTATCGCCGTCTATTGAAGATAACCTGCCCAACATGATCATGGAGGCCATGAGTTGCGGCACACCTGTGGTTGCTTTTAACACCGGCGGCATCCCCGATTTGATAGACCACCAGGTGAACGGCTACATGGCCGAGTTTAAATCGTCAACAGATCTGGCCGAAGGCATTAATGATGTATTGAACACAGGCAACCACGATAAATATGCATCGGCCGCGCGTTATAAAGTAAAACGCATGTTTAATAACGAGAAGGTTGCCGGGCAGTATATAGACTTGTATAAGTCGGTTTTAAATGTTCCTGTTGTATGAGAAAAGCAAAAAACATAACGGGTTCATTATTGCTTATTTTATTATTTGGTTATTTTATCTTCAGGGTAGCTTTAAACTATTTTACAGATAGTTTTTTAGGCGATAAACCTCAAATTGTAAAGGCTGTAATTGTCAATGAAAAGAATTACATGCCCAATCAGCGCATTGATCCTGATTTTTCATATTCTTACTCATTTATAGCAAAAGGAAAGGAATATAAAGGCAATTCTCATGATGCATCCTTAAAAGTTAGCGACACAATAGAGGTCAAGTATAACAAGGATTTTCCATGGATTAATAAACCTTCATATCTTAAATATTAATATACATCAATTGTATGAAGCCCGTTCTTTCTGTAATCACCATCGTTTATAATAATGCGCGGGATATTGAGCGCACCATGCTATCTGTTTTAAATCAAACTTACGATGGTATAGAATATATTGTGGTTGATGGTGCATCAAACGATGGTACGCTGGAGATCATCAAACGTTACGAAAAGCGCATGGCCAAACTCATCAGCGAAAAGGATAAAGGCATTTACGATGCCATGAACAAAGGCCTTGCGCTTGCCACGGGCGATTACGTGATATTCATGAACTCGGGCGATGAATTTTATGCCAGTGATACCGTGGCTAAAGTTTTTGCCACCGCGCAGGATGCCGATATCTATTACGGCGAAACCGAAATGGTGAACGACGAACGCCAAAGCCTTGGCCAGCGCCGCCACCAGGCGCCTGACAAATTTAACTGGCGCAGCTTTAAATATGGCATGAGCGTTAGCCACCAGGCTATTTATATCAGGCGTACGCTTACCGAACCTTACGACCCGCAATATCAGTTGAGCGCCGATATCGACTGGATCATCCGGGCGGCAAAAAAGGCTAAAAAGATTATTAAGGTTGATGGATATGTGGCTAAGTATTTAGTTGGCGGTATGTCTAAAGCCAAGCATAAACAAAGCCTGCTGGAACGGTTTGATATTATGAAGCGGCACTACGGGTTAATACCTACTTTGCTAAACCATACAGTTATTGCGTATAACCTGGGCTGGTATTGGATGAAGAACAAAAGAACAAACGATTAATAACCTCAAACCGTAACGGCGGGCGACAGTCGCCTAAAAACATTACTTTATACTTCGCAGCAGCTACGCAATAGTTAAATCCCTTTACCTTTCGCCTTTTACATACAACCCCTTATCTTTGCCCCCGTGAGCGAGAAAACCATCCTTAAACTTCAACTACCTACCGACCCGCTATGGGTTAAAAATGTTGTGGAAAGCAATATTGAAGAATTACTGACCGACCATGCCTATTGCGAGCAAAAGGCAGCCACCAATGCCATTACCCTGATTATCCAAAACCCAAACCTGAGTGATGTGGTACAGGAAATGATTGCCCTTGCCCAGGAGGAAATGGAGCACTTTAAACTGGTACACCAGATAATGCTGAAGCGTGGTTTTGTACTGGGTAAAGAGCGCAGGGATAATTACGTGAATGAACTACGCAAATTTATGATAGTTGGCGGCGGCCGCGAACAACAGCTGATAGACCGGCTATTGCTTTCTGCCATGATTGAAGCCCGCAGCTGCGAGCGTTTTAAAGTACTGTCAGAAAACATTAATGATGAGGAGCTTTCCGTATTTTACCACGAGCTGATGATAAGCGAAGCTACCCATTACGCTATGTTTTTAAGGCTTGCCCGTAAACACGCGGTAACTGTTGACGTTGATGCCCGCTGGACGGAGTTCTTAGCATTTGAGGCGCAGGTAATTCAAAATTACGGCAAAGGCGAAACCATACACGGGTAGTTCATCCACACAAAATACCCGCTTACCGATACATTGCGTAACTTACAGGCTAAATAGTACTTACTTTGAAGATGTTACGCTTAAAAACCTTTTCGGTTATTATACATATTGCCTGCTGGTTGCTATTTATGGCGCTGCCATTGTTGTTTGTAAACGGGCGCAATAGCAGTTCCAGCTTATTGGTTTTACTTGCATCACCATATTATTGGTTATTCTGTTTAACCTTTATAGCGCTATATTATCTGAATAGCTCCCTCATGTTCCCGCTGTTTTTTCTGAAAAAGAGGTATATCTCTTACACCATTATTTGTGCGTGTTTACTAACGGCCATATATTTTTTAAAACCGTTTGAAAGGCTGTTACGTAACAGCGAGGGCTGGCGTATTAACATGGCTATGTCACAGGCTAAAGGGGCGGGGCAATTTGGTAACCCGAGCTTTGGGCCACCACCTAACGGCCAAATGCCGTTACGCGATAGTTTGTTTAAAGGCCGGCAACGGCCGCCCCAGTTTGGCCGTAATTGGCCCGGGGGTAAGCGCAAGCATCTTGACACCATCAGTCTGTTCCTTTTTTTAATGATCATGGCTTTAAGTACAGCCATAAAAACTGTACAGCAATGGCAACTTACCGAGCAGCGCGCCATCAGCGCCGAAGCCGAAAAAGCAAACGCCGAGCTCTCCTTTCTTAAAGCGCAGATAAACCCTCACTTTTTATTCAATACTTTGAATAATATTTACACGCTGGCCATCACCAACAACGCCAACACGGCCGAGAGCATCATGAAGCTATCAAACATTATGCGTTACGTTACCGATGATGTGACCGAAAATTTTGTAAGCCTGCAAAGCGAGGTAGATTGTATTGTAGATTATATAGACCTGCAACGGTTACGTCTGGGCAGCAAAACCGCGGTTAATTTTAACATAACAGGTACCATTGCGCAGCAACAAATAGCCCCTTTACTGTTCATGACCTTTGTAGAGAATGTGTTTAAATACGGGGTAAGCAAACAGCACGAAAGCGCTATTGATATTAACCTGCATATTGCCGACGATATAATTACATTTATGTGCATTAACCACATTTTTGAACGTAAGGAGCATATTGAGCGTACCGGTATTGGCATTGCTAACACAAAAAAGCGCCTGGAGCATTTATACCCCGGTAAACATGTGCTTAATATTGCTGATGATAACGATCTGTTTACGGTGGTGTTAACTTTATATACCTAAGTACCATGGCTTTAAAATGTGTTGCTATTGATGATGAACCCCTGGCGCTTGAACTGATCAAAAACTATGTGGCCTGGTTCCCGGCCCTGCAGTTGGTAAATACTTTTGAAGATGCCGTATCCGGCGCCGAGTACCTGCGCAATAACCCCATCGACCTGCTGTTTATTGATATTAACATGCCCGATATTACGGGGATCGACCTGGTGCGTTCTTTAGCCGTTAAACCGATGGTGATATTCACCACCGCGTATAAAAACTTTGCTTTTGAGGGATTTGAGCTGGAGGCTATTGATTACCTCCTAAAACCCATTGATGTAAAACGTTTTGGCAAGGCGGTTGAAAAAGCCGTTGAGTATTATAAGTACAAAACCTCATTTACCAAAGAGGGTGAGGACGAAAGCCTGTATGTGTACTCTGAATACCGCATGGTAAAAATTGAGCTTAAAGAGATAGAATATATTGAAAGTATGGAGGATTACATCAAGATCCACCTGCATAATGCCAAAACTATATTAACCCTGATGCCGCTTAAAAAGGTATTGGAAAAACTGCCCGGGGATAAATTTCAGCGCATTCACCGCAGCTATATTGTACCGGTAAAAAAGATCATCTCTATACAGGGCCGAAAGGTAAAACTGGCGGATATAGAGCTGCCCATCAGCGACAGCTACGCCGATTTTGCCCGCCGTTGGGTGAAAATGTGATTGAAAAAATCGGATAGTCGATACATCACCGCCGTTTACCGATACTTGCTTCCCCTCCCTGCCTGTTACGGGTACATTTATATTAATATTAATTACCCTTACTTCTATCACCATGACAAAGGCTATCATAAAACTCACATACAAACAAGTTATCGATGCATCATCAACCGGCGATTTTGAAAAGAATGTACTGTTTGCATCCTACCAGGAATTTCTGCTGAAATCGCAGGCGTATAACCCCGGCGATAAGCTAAAAACCTTCAGCGAGATGAAAAATAATGATGGCCGGGCTAACCTGCTGCATTATAAGCTGAGTTTTGTCATCGGCTACTTTATTGAAACATTGAAGAACAAGATACCGGCTTTGACAGATACACTGGGTAACAGCATCACTTTTGAGGTACCTAAGTTCGAGCTGATAGAATCGGATGTTACCACCATGGCGGCCCACAAGGTAGCTATCAATTACATCACAACCGAACTTACACTTTTAAATACCATTGGCGAATACCTGGTACTTTCAGCAGGCAACGGTGAAGAAACATTTACTATAAAAATGCAGGATGGCTTAGCCATCACAAGCTATCAGCAGGCAGAGAGCAAGGCCATTGTTAACGGGCATAGTATGTTAAGTAAGCTGAGCGCTTAAATAAGAGAATACCCCTTTTTTCATAATATATATATAGTTTGGTGGGGCGCCCTAAGGTTTGGGGCGCTCTTTTTTTATGCTTTGATAAAGCCTGCCACGTTGCGCAGGTAATTGTTCATCATGGTTATATCCACAATATCGTTCAGGTAACCGATGTGCAGATCCGGGCGGATGATGAGCGCTTTGCGCATCCCGGCTTTTACTTCAAAAGCATCAAAAATATGCCAGTTGGTGTTTGATGGCGGCAGGTGAAAGAAGTTGATGCTGCCCTGGTAATCCTGCGTTATCCATTTGGCAAGGGTAAACAGGTAAGCTTCCGGTATCTCGCCAAGTGTTATCAGTGTAAAGCCCGGTTTACTGCACCAGGTGTGGATATCAGTCTTCGTTTTTTTCTTCTCGTCAAATATTTCAAAGTACGGCAGGCGGTCGCCGGCTTTTATATGGGTACTTGTATTACCCAATTGCAGGTTTAGCTTGCTATCACGATAGCTGATGCCGGTTTGCGATACCTGCCTGAAGAAGTACCCACGCAGTTTTTCGCTTTTCCAGATCAGCTTTAAGGCATTCGGAACGATATAGCGTTTCAGCAAGCCGTTAAACCAGCTGCGCGATGAGATCACATTAAAGATTCTGTCGGTAGTGCCCAGCAATTCTTTAGCCACCGGCATCCGCTCGATGGCGTAACTGGCCAGGATGGTTTGTTTAATTTGCCCATTGATTACCGCTGCCAGTTTCCAGCCCAGGTTATAGGCATCCTGCAGGCCGGTGTTCATGCCCTGCCCGCCAACCGGCGAGTGGATATGCGCGGCATCGCCAATTAAGAAGCAACGGCCATCGCTAAACTTCTCGGCCATGCGGTGGTGCAGTTTGTATATGGTGAACCAGTTTACCTGTTCTATTTTAACATTTGCTTTGGTAATATTTTGCAATTCGGGCAGTACATCATCAATATCCAGGTCTTCCTTGTTTTCCAGCCCATCGGGCAAGCTGGCCACTATCCTGAACGCCCTTTCTTCAGGCATGGGGAAAAAACCGGCAAAGCCTGTTTTAGCCATAAACAGGTTTACCACATCGCCCGGCATTTCGCTGGCCAGCTTTACATCTGCCAAATAAAATTTATGCTGATAGGTATCGCCACTGAACGGGATAGCTAATTGTTTACGTACCACGCTGTGCGCGCCATCGGCACCAACAACATAATCGCAGGTGAGGGTATGCGTAGTATCGCCGTTTTGCAGGCTTACTTCTACCGTGTCTTTATTTTGTTTTAGGCTGATGAGGGTTGTTTCCCAGTATACCGGGCAACAGGCGGTAGTTAAATATTCCAGCAGGGTGCGCTCGTTTTTGCTTTGCTGGTACAGGTGGATGAAGGGATACAGCGTTTGGGTATTCCCCAAATCTTTTAACGCTATGGAGGCCAGTGGCTCACCATCCACATTAAATGTTAAGCCACCGGCTTGTTTGCCGCCGCTGATCACTTTATCTATTACCCCCAATTGTCTATAGATCTCGAGCGAGCGGGCCTGTACCGCTAATGCTTTTGATTGACTGGTTGGCCCCTGCTTTATATCAATGATAATAGGCTGCACCCCGTTGCGCAGCAATTGCGCAGCCATCATCAGTCCGGATGGCCCGGCGCCAACTATCAGTACACTGGTATGTTGCGGCAGGGCTATCATCTCATTTACGCATGGAACAATAAAAATATAGCAGGCCGTTTACGCAGATCTGGCACCTGTTTTTGCCATTCGGCTATGGGCATGGTTTTTATAAACTCGGTAGGCGCGGTTATATCGCAGGCAATGCAAAGGCGGGTTGTGGGTTTACAACTCTTCAAAACCTCCTGCAGCATGCTATCGTTACGGAAAGGTGTTTCAATGAACAGTTGCGTTTGCTTGTTCTTCTCGGCCAGGCCTTCCAGTTCCTTGATACGTTTACTACGCTCAATCTTATCAATTGGCAGGTACCCGTTAAAGGTAAAACTTTGCCCGTTAAAGCCTGATGCCATCAGCGCCAACAAAATAGAGCTTGGGCCAACCAGTGGAACAACCTTAATACCTTTACGGTGCGCCTCGGCTACTATGTCGGCACCGGGGTCGGCAATACCGGGGCAGCCGGCTTCGCTCATCAGGCCAACATCGTTACCGGCTATCAGTCCTTTAAAAAACTCTTTAAGGCCGGCATCGCGGTTATGTTTGCCATAATCATGTATTAGTAATTCGCTTTGCGGGGTTTTTAAACCGGCCAATTTTAAAAAACGGCGGGCGGTTTTCTCGTTCTCTACAATGTATTCTTTTACACTGTTAATGGTATCAACCAAATACGGGGTGAACGATTGGGCCGCGGCCTCGTCTGCAAGTGGTACAGGTATTAAATAAAGGGTTCCGTAAGCCATAGTTATTATCTTATAATGCAAAAAGCGAGGTTAAGTTTCGCTTGATATTAAAAGAGACGCGAAGTATCGCGTCTCTACAGTTTTATTATTTCAGTTTTGCCAACGCTTCGCGGATGCGTGGTATCATCTGCTGGATCTCGGTCAGGGTAGTAGCTCCTACCGATGCCCTGAACCAGGTAACATCTTCGCCGGTACCAAATGCCGAGAACGGCACCAAAGCAACACCCGCCTCTTTGATCAGGTAAAAATTCACATCGGCGCTATTGGCCAATACTTTACCATCCGGCGTGGTTTTGCCCACATAATCAACCCTGATGGTTAAGTAAATGGCGCCCATAGGCTCTATCGAATCTACATTGAAACCATCGGCCTTTAACGCCTGGAAACCTTCGTGCAGGGTACTTAAGCTGGCCTGTATATTACCTTTTAGTTTATCAAGGTAAGTGTTAACGTAAGTGTCATTTTTAAGGTATTCGGCCATCGCAACCTGCTCTGCCTTTGGCGACCATGCACCCATGTGGCCAACAATGGCTTTCATGTTATTTACGATGAACGCCGGACCAAAGCCCCAGCCCACACGTACACCTGTTGCGGCAAAACATTTCGATCCGCCGTCAATAAACACGGTATAATCTTTCAATTCCGGGCGCAGGGTTACCGGGTCATAATGTTTGTATTCGCCAAAAGTTAATTGCGAGTAGATCTGATCATATAATAAGTACAATGGTTTCTCGCCCGCACCGCGGCTTTTGTTTTCGGCAATTACCAGGTCGCAAATTTCTTCCAGGTCTTTTTTACCAAACATGGTACCGGTTGGGTTTAGCGGCGAGCATAATGCCAGCATAGTAGCGCCTTTTAAATGCGGGGCTATCTCATCTGCCGTAGGCATAAAATTATTCTCGGGGCGGGTTTCTACCAAAATGGCTTCGGCACCGGTCAAATCACAATAATGGTTATTGTTCCATGATGGTGTAGGGAAAACCACCTTATCGCCCGGATCAACCAGGGCCAGGTAGGTAGAATAGATCAGCGGGCGCGAACCTCCTGAAATCAGTATCTGGTTGGAAGCGTAATCCAAACCCATCCTGTTTTTAAGGAATGCCGATACGCTTTCGCGCAGGCTCAGCATACCATCGGCAGGCGGGTAGTTGGTTTGGTTATGGTTATAGGCATCAATAATGCCGTCTTTCAGTTCGGTTGGGATAGGATAAATATCAGCATCAAAATCGCCAATGGTTAGGTTGGCAATGTTTTGGCCTTGTTTTTTTAATTCGTTTATTTCGCCGGCTATTTTAATGATCTCTGAGCCGTGCAAATTTTGTGCTAATACTGATACTTTCATTGGTATAATTTTACGAGGTGCAAATATAGGGTTATTGAGGTGAATGGTAAAAGGTTCTTTCCAAGTCCCAGCGGGACTTCTGGTTGGTAGCAATAGCAAAACATAGCACCAGGCGTTCCTATAGGAACGCTTGGTAATGGCAAATGAATAACCTACCAACCAAATGCGCCTACAGCGCATCAGAATAAACCTGTAAAACAAAAAAAGTCCCCGTATTTTCATGCGGGGACTTTTATATTTAAATAAGCTTAAGCTTATACAATGTAGTTCCAGCCGTGGGTATCTTCTGCGCGGCCATACTTAATAGCATCGAGGGTTGTGAGTATCTTTTGAGAAAACTCGCGGGTAGCGGGATCGCTCAGGGTATATTCTTCGCCATCAACACTGATAGAGCCAACCGGGGCAATAGTAGCGGCAGTGCCTGCACCAAAGGCATCGGTTAGTTTGCCGTTTTTAGCGCCTTCAACCAATTCGGCAACTGATACCTTGCGCTCTTCAACCGGGATACCCCAATCTTTAGCCAGGGCAATAACGGTGTCGCGGGTTACGCCATCAAGGATGGTATCTTTTGCTTCGGCGGTTATCAGTTTACCATCTAACAGGAACATCGCGTTAGCGGCGCCCATTTCTTCAACATATTTATGCTCTTTGGCATCTGTCCAGATCAACTGGTCAAAACCTTCTTCGGTAGCTTTACGCGCAGGCAGCATTGACGAACCGTAGTTACCGGCAGCTTTTGCAAAACCCATACCGCCTTCGGCAGCGCGGGTGTAGTGCGTTTCAACCTTAACACGCAGTGGTTTTGAAAAATATGGACCTGTTGGGCCAATAATAACCACATATTTATACGTAGCCGATGGGGTTACACCCAAATATGGATCGGTAGCGAACATAAACGGACGGATATACAACGCGTGATTAGCTTTGGCCGGGATCCATTCGCGGTCAAGATCAACCAATGCCGCGATGCTTTGTACAAATACCTCTTCAGGTAAAGTAGGCATGCAAAGGCGCTCTGCCGATTTGTTGAAACGGATAGCATTCTTATCCGGACGGAAGATAGAGACCGTACCATCAGCATGCTTGTAAGCCTTAATACCTTCAAAAAACGACTGGCCATAGTGCAGCGCAGAAATAGCAGGGCTCATCAGGATTGGGCCATAAGGCAAAATCTCAAAATTCTTCCATTCGCCATCGGCGTAATCAGCCACTAACATGTGGTCAGAGAAAACCTTGCCAAAAGGCAGGTTGCTAAAATCCGTCTCAGCCAAGCGTGAGTGAGCGGCTTTGGTTATTTTTATGTCCAGTGTATCGGTCATGGCAGTATAGATTATCATTCAGAAAATGGCAAGGTAGCAATTTTTGCGTAAATGTTTAGCTTTTTAGCTTGCTGAACACTATATTACAACAAATTAACAAACTACAGATTATGCCCATATACCGCTTTAGCCCCCAGGGGAATATCGACATGAAAAAAACCTGGGTACGCACTATGTGGGTATACTATGGGGTTATTATAGCGGTGTTTACCTATAACCTGCTTTACAAAGGGCATAATGCATTAAGCATAGGCATATTTGTGGTTATTATAACGGCACTGGGTTTTGGCTTTATATTCGGGCGTAAAAAGTATTTCGCGATCATCGATAGCACCGAATTGATCACCGACGATACCGGGGTAACACTAAGCGTGAAAGACCGCCCAGATATTACCATAGCTTACCTTAACATCAAGAAGATAGTTCATCGTAAGGATGGCATCCAGCTGATCGGGAAACTACCTGCCGACGGATCCATGATCATCATCAATAAGTTTGAGGATTTTTACGGGATAGAAAAACTGGTTACCGATAAGGTTAACGCTAACGAGTTGCCTGCCGATAAGCAGGGGGCTATAATTAGGTAATTGTCAGCATGTTGTAATGTCTAAAATTGCGATATAGCTGATTATAAGTTATTTACCCGTGTTCACAAGCGTTCACGGCAGTGAACGTGAACACCCGTGGACGTTTGAGGGCGTTTGAAGGCGCTACAATTCGCTTATAACCTTTTCTACCCAGGCCTTACCCCAGTTCTCTAACTGTTCGGCACTCCATAATGAGGGGTAAAATATCCGGCGCTGAAAGCGCGGAGGCAGGTATTTCTGCCAGTTGGTACCGCCGGTTGCCTTGATGTCTTCCGGGTCGCGGTTTAGGTAACGCACCGCCGATTTATAGTGACAAAGCGGCCAGTTCACATTTACGTTTACATCCAGCTGCCTCAACTCATCTTCCAGCGCTTTGGTGCTTTCCCCTTTATATTGAAATTGCTGCAACAGCGCGTTGAAGTTTGTATTTACTACACTTTTACCAAGCTCGATAAATGTTTTGGCGTATTTTTTTTCGAACTGGTTTAGGGTGAGTGTTTTTTTACCGGTTGATAGCTCGGTAGCGCCGTACTTCCAGTAGATCTGTTCAAACTGGCTTTCGATAGGCTGGTTACCGAGGGCTTCGCGCTGATCGGCAATTACCAGGTTAATGAAATCAGTAGCGTGGATCTCTATCATCCGGTACTGCCCGCTCTGGAAACCGCTGGCCGGCAATAAACTCATCCTAAATTGCAGAAACTGCTGCTTCTCCATACCATCCACCATAATCTCGAACGAATGGGTAAGCGCTTCAAAATAGCGATTAATGCGCCCTATACGTGCTGTAAAAAAAGCGGCGGTAAGGTTTTCGGCATGGGCTATTTGCTTGCACTCGTGCAGGGCAAGCTTAAAATACAGTTCGGTTATCTGGTGGTACATGATGAAGATCTCTTCATCCGGGAACGGTGTTTTTGGGCTTTGCAGGCTCAGCAACGTATCCAGGTGAATGTAATCCCAATAGGTTAAAAAGTCGGCATGCAGCAGGCCGTCAAGGTAGGATATCATATCCTGGCCCATGGCGTCATATTTTTCCTGTAGCAGCGTAAGTCTTTTTTCTATTTCGGGAGAGATGCTCATATGCCCCAAAGATAGGAGTCTTTAGTCAGAAGTCGTACTGCATCAAAAGACTTTCGACTTTGTACTTTAAACTTTCTATTAAAAAACTATATTTGTGTTATACAAACAAAGGCAATGGTGTTCTGCCTATTTGAACCGCTGCAAAGCTGATGACGCCTACTCAAATAATTTATTCATTTATTTGCATGTAGGTTATGTTTAAAAATTTCTTTTCCAAACAAGTTTCGCTCTTAAGTTACCTAATCCGCTGGACGCTGATCAGCATACCTGTGGCCGTTGCTATTGGCAGCATGGTGGCTTTGTTTCTGTGGCTGCTTAACTGGGCCATTCACTTCCGTTTTGCGCATACCTGGTTATTATATCTGTTGCCTGCGGCGGGTGTGGTTATACACCTCCTTTATAAATGGTATGGGCAAAGTGCCGAGCGAGGTAATAATTTAATAATTGATGAGATACACGAGCCCGGCGCAGGTGTGCCCAAACGCATGGCCCCGCTTATATTGGTTACTACCGTTATTACCCATCTTTTTGGCGGCTCGGCCGGGCGCGAGGGTACAGCAGTGCAAATTGGCGGCAGCCTGGCCAACCTGTTTGGCAGTTGGTTTAAACTGAACGAAGCTGATAAAAAAGTGGTGCTTACCGCCGGTGTTGCCGCGGGTTTTGGGGCGGTATTTGGTACACCATTAACCGGGGCCATTTTCGCGCTGGAGGTTATTGCTATTGGTCGTATTCAGTATAATGCCTTATTGCCTTGCCTTATCGCAGGCCTGGTTGCTGATGTTACGGTATCGGCATGGGGGGTACACCATACGCCGTATCACATAGGTGTGGTTAATACCGGTCAGCAATTTTACGGGCACAAAATACCGGTTAGCTTTTTGCTGTTGGGCAAAGTGATCGTGGCTTCCGCATTTTTCGGATTGGCAAGTTATGCCTTTGCCAAAGCAGTGCATCTTGTTAAGAATTTATCACTGAAATGGATCAAGGTAAACTGGCTTATCCCGGCTTGCGGCGGGTTAGTCATTATATTACTTACTTATATCTTGGGCAAGCCCGATTACCTGAGCCTTGGTGTTGATGCCGAATATCCCGGTGCGGTAACAATTGTTTCGGCTTTTCAGCATGGCGGCGCACATCTGTTTAGCTGGTTTTGGAAACTTGTTTATACCAGCGTTACCCTGGGCACGGGCTTTAAAGGGGGCGAGGTTACGCCATTGTTTTATATTGGCGCAACAATGGGAAACACTCTTGCCGAATTGATGAACGCCCCGGTAAGCCTTTTTGCAGCCCTTGGTTTTATAGCTGTATTTGCCGGTGCTACCAATACACCGCTGGCCTGTACTTTAATGGGGATTGAACTTTTCGGCGGTGAATACGCCATTTTTTTCGCGGTAGCTTGCTTTACCGCTTACTTTTTTAGCGGCGAAGGAGGTATTTATTCTGCGCAGCGCATAGCAGAGCCAAAGCCGGGCAGTGATAAAGACAAAACCAATCATTTTAAACGGATATTTAATAAATACAGACTATAAAATAAGCCGGTTGCCAAAAACATATTGCGGGTTGATTGTTTAAATTAAACATACCAACCCTTACCCCATGAAGATTAGCAAGATACTTATAGGCATTGACGACAGCAAGTTTGCCGAGTACGCCGCATCATACGGCTTTGATATTGCACATACTTTTAATGCCCATGTGGGTTTGGTGCATATTGTTGAGCCGGCCATAACACCCGAAACATCATCAGACAGCATTTTAGGGATGCCAATGGGCAGTCCCGATTTTAACGAAATGAATCTGCTCGATATTCAGAAAGAGAATGCCGAAAATATAATAGACCGCACCGTGAAAAAATACGCTAATGGTTTACAGGTTACTCATTTTAATGAGTATGGCGCAACTGCCGATGGTATTTTAAATTGTTGCAAAGAATTTAAAGCCGACCTGATCGTTATTGGCACCCATAGCCGCAGCGGTATTGATAGGTTACTGATGGGCAGCGTTGCTGAAACCGTTGTGCGTAACTCGCATGTGCCGGTGCTGGTAGTGCCTTTGGTAGAGGAATAGTAAATAAAAGCCTATATCATTACGGGCGATAGCGCGGCATTCTCAGAGCACAAGCAGATATGATGATGATGCCATTTTAATACAGCAATCTAAACTTTATCGTTTCCTCAATAGCTTTCAACTGGCTTAATACCTGGGTATCGTAACCGGTGTTTACATCGGTAATTACATACCCAATTTGCGGGTTGGTCACCAAAAATTCACCTACTATGTTGATGTTATGATTGGCAAACACCTCGTTTATCTGCGCCAGTATACCTGGTACGTTTTTGTGGATGTGAATGAGCCTGTGGGCGTTGTTGATACGTGGTGGCTGCAAGTCGGGGAAGTTACAGCTCATGTGTGTTTTGCCCTCGTTCATAAAAGCAAGCACCCTGCGGGGGATAAAATCAACATTACGCGGGTTTGCCTTGGGGTCGTCAAAAATAATGATACCTTTTTCGCAGGCGGCCTCGGCCAGTTTGCGGCCAACGCGGCCAAAGCAACCTATTACCTTTAAGCGGCCTGCATTTTGCAATTGCTCGGGTTTTGGCAAGTTGGCCTCGTCGCAAAACAATACGCCGGCTTCGTCTAAATATTTTTCTTCAATATTATCGCGGTGGCGCAGGTTATAACCTTCGCGTTTCATTTGCGCAAGTGCCTCTTCATCAACCTGGCCCACAATTAAACACTTAATGCGGTTTTTGGGATATGATATAGCCCTGGGCAGTTTGTTGATGTATAAAAACTCGTCGAAGCTTGGGGTAATATGGTCGGCCTTTTCGGCTACAGATTTACGTTCGATGTTCTCGGTAAAGGCAAAGAATTTTTTGATCATGCCCGATTCCTTCAACTGGAAATCAGAGTAACCATCGCCAATACCATAAATATCGCCCGGTAGGTTCAACTCTTTCAGCAGCTTTACCTTGCCGCCCTCTTGCGATAGCGGGTTCTCTTTATCGTAACCAACTATATTGCCCTCTTCATCAAACACAAAAGTGTTGGCGTAGATATTCTCTTTTTTAATATGATATTCGGTTACAACCGGGATAATAAACTCCTTGAAACCGCCTGATACGATCAGCACCTCGTCCTGGTGGTTTTTAAAAAATGCGGTGTTCCGAGAAAATGATGTCGATACCTTTTTCTTGAGATGGGTGATCAGCATTTTTAAATGATCGCGATTAGCGCAAAGTAGTTTCACCCTTGCCTGCAGGCTCTCGGTGAATGAGAGGCGGCCTTCCATCGAAGCGTTTGTGAGGTCTTCAATCTGTTTATAGATAGCCTCCCTGTCGGGATGATTTTTTAAAGATATGCGTGCTAACTCGTCTAAAGCTTCTACCTGTGTAAAAGTGCTGTCGAAATCTATGATAAAATACTGCTCCATTGGGGTATAAGATGCTGAATTGCAAATGTGCAAAAATTTTGCGGATGCGTGTAAGCGAATGTGTAATAAGAACACCAAACCGGGATTGAGCGGATATATACGATATATAGATCATCTTAATATCGCGTTCTTCAAAAATCTGTTAATCGTAATAATCATAAAAATCCCAGTTATCTTTGCCCTATGCCCAATCGCCTTATAACTTTTTTACAACAACATCGGTTTTTAACAACCGATGAACAGGCATTGATAACCGCTGCTTTTGAGCCGAGGCATTACAAAGAAGGCAATCAGTTATTTAAAGCAGGCCAAGTATGCCGCGAGCTTTTCTTTATTTGCGATGGGGTGATCCGCATTACAGCTACCAATCAAAAAGGCGTGGAACTTACCCACTTCTTTTTAAAGGAGGATAGCTTTACCACCATCCTATACAGCTTTAATAATGAAACCCTTGCCGACGAAAGCATCCAGGCGGCCTGCGATGCGGATGTGCTGGTCATTTCAAAAAGTAAATTGCAGGTACTTTACGGGCAGATACCCGGTTTTAAAGAGCTGATAGACCAGATAACCCAGCAAAAGCTGATGGATAAGATCAAGATCCGCAACGCTTACCTGGGTGAAGATTCTGAAACCCGATATCGCCTTTTTATGCAACAACAGCCCGATATTGTGAGACGTGTGCCTTTAAAAGATGTCGCCGGGTACCTGGGCATCACCCCGCAATCGCTAAGCCGCATCCGCAAAAACGCTAAATAAATCCCCTTCCCTGGCCATCTTCGTTTTTACCATATGGTAAGTGGATATGAAGTTGCACGGCCGAAATTTGTACCATAAATTTTAACAATTGAATTATGGACAATCAAACAAAGCCTTTAGCAGGCAAAAAGGTAATTATATTAGGAGGCAGCGCGGGGATTGGTTTGGCAACCGCTAAACTGGCCGCTACTGAGGGTGCAAAAGTTGTTATTGTATCAAGTAATCAGCAGCGTATTAATAAAGCACTGGAAGAGTTGCCACAAGGCAGCCAGGGTTTCGCAGTCGACCTGAGCCAGGAAGAAAACATCAAAAACTTTTTCGCGAATGCGGGTCAATTCGATCATCTGGTTTACACTGCCGGCGAAAACCTTAGTCTCGATATTATTGCCCGCACCGAAGTAGCAGCTGCACAAAAGTTTTTTAACTTACGTTTCTGGGCGGCCTTTACAGCAGTTAAATACGGGGCGCCAAATATAAAAGTGGGTGGTAGTATATGCCTCATAAGCGGTACCGCTGCCGAAAGGCCGGGTGCAGGCTGGAGCGTGGCTACCAGCATGTGCAGCGCTATGGAAGGTTTTACACGCGCTATGGCAGTTGAGCTTGCCCCTTTACGCGTTAACTGCGTTATGCCCGGTGTTATTAAAACCAATTTGTGGGATAGCATGAGTGAAACCGACCGCGAAGCGCTTTACAAAGCCACTGAAGATACCTTACTATTAAAACGCGTAGGCCAGGCCGAAGATGTTGCCCTGGCGTTTGTTTACCTGATGAAACAAAAGCACAGCACCGGCCAAAACGTTATTGTTGATGGTGGCGGGTTATTAGTATAAAATAAAAAAGAGGGGCAGCACCCCCCGTGCAGCACCCTCTTTAAACTAAATAAAAGAAATCTTTATTTTGTTGTATTGGCGGCCATGTTGGTCAACTTATTAGTTGCAACAAGGTTATTTATCATTTTTGAGTTAAAGGCTATCTCCTGCTTTAAAGCGCCTATACTATTTTTAATGTACATTAATGATTTTAGGCCCTTAATGCCTTTCATTAACCCGGCGCTTTTAATTTCACCCGGCAGCGTTATCAGGTCTTTTGATGATTTTAGCAGGTTTGACCCCATAGCCAGGCACATTTTCGAAAACCCAACCAACTGGTCTGGCGACAATGGTTTTACTTCTGTAGTCGGTAAGCCATCAAGGGTTTGGCCGGTTACACTTGCATACATTTGCGGTACAAGCGCCCTGTTCTCTCTTAGCTGGGTTAACATGGTTGATACCATACCCGCCAAAGCATCTACACCTGCTATGCCGGCTTCTTTAGGAGCTTTTAGCGCATCTGCTTTGGCCAGCGTTTTTTGAAACTCTTCCGATTTTAGCATGGCAACCAGTTCGGCACGTTGTGCCTTTAACTCGTCGATAGTTAAGACTTTTGTGTCTTTAATTTCGGCAGGGTTTTCTGCTACTGTTTCGTCCTGTGCTTTTGCAGCAAAGCATAGTGTTAATGCAAATACCGCGCTGAGTAATAACTTTTTCATAATATTTTTTGAGTGTTTAGTTTATGAATGTAAAGTTCATGCAATCAGCTGTTTGCGGCAATCCCGTTGTGCTGGTATATTATTATACGTGGTAATACGTAGTGGATCAACAGGTGGTAGTATGCCGGCGTTTCTCTATAAGTATTGGTTAATCTTCTCATTTTAAAACCGTTCGCTTTTTTAAAGGTTATAGTAATTGCATTAAAATCATATCGTTATGAGATCTATCTGGAAAGGCTCCCTTGGGTTTGGGTTGGTAAGCATCCCTGTTAAATTGTATTCGGCGGTGCAAACCAGCACGATTGACCTTGACATGCTTGATGCCCGCGACCACGAGCGTATACGCTACCAGCGCGTGAACGAGAAAACCCATAAAGAGGTACCTTACGATAAAATTGTAAAGGGCTATAAGCTAAACGATGATTATATTATTGTAGAGGAAGCCGATTTTGAAGCCGCCGCGCCCGAAAAAAGCAAGGTGATAGAGATAGAAAGCTTTGTTGATATTGCCGACGTAAACCCCATGTTTTACGAAACATCTTACTACACCGAACCCGATACCAAAAATAATAAAGCTTACGCGCTGCTTTTGCAGGCCTTAAAAAAATCGGGGAAGGCGGGGCTGGCCCGTTTTGTACTGCGCAGTACCGAAAGCCTTTGCATTGTACACCCCGTAGATAATGTACTGGTAATAACGCGTATCCGTTTTGGCCAGGAGATACGTGGTACTGAAGATCTGAATATTGCCGATGATGTAAGCATCAGCAAGAAGGAACTGGATGTAGGCCTGGCATTGATAAAGCAATACGCCGAAGATTTTGATGTGTCAAAATTTAAGGACGAGTATAACGATGAATTGCTCAAGATCATAAAAGCAAAATCAAAAGGCAAACGGGCTACCATTAAAAAACTTAAACCACATACAACCAAAAGTAACGACCTGTACGATCAGCTGATGGAAAGCTTGAAAAGTAAAAAGGGAGCATAGTACTTGTAATTAAATAATTATCTTATTAGTAAAACATATAGCCTGGGGTTGTGTTGTTATCATACACAAATTAAACAATATCTACTGCTATGGCAACTACTAAAACAACAACAAAAGCCCCAAAGGCTCCCGAAACAACTGAGATTGTGGAAGAATCGGCATTGAATGAATTGTTTCTGGACGAGTTAAAAGACATTTACTGGGCCGAGAAACACCTGGTTAAAGCTTTACCAAAAATGGCTAAAGCCGCAACGTCTGACGAATTACGGTCAGCTATTGAAACGCATATCACCGAAACCGAAAACCAGATAACCCGCCTTGAAGATGCCTTTGCATCGATAGACGAAAAAGCGGTAGCGGTAAAATGTGAAGCTATGGCCGGTTTATTGAAAGAGGGCGACGAGATAATCTCTGAAACCGAAAAAGGCACATTAACCCGCGATGCAGGAATAATATCTGCCGCTCAAAAAATTGAGCACTACGAGATCGCGTCGTATGGTACATTACGCACACTTGCCTTAACGCTGGGCTATAATAAAGCAGCCGAACTGCTGGAAGCAACTTTGAAGGAAGAAAAAAATTGCGACGGCCTGCTTACCCAGATAGCAGAAGGCGGCATTAACGAAACTGCCAAGAGCGAAAAAGAATAATTTAATACAAGAACTAACTAAAACTGAAGAGGGCTGCCTGAGAAGGCGGCCTTTTTTGTTTTTAAATTTAGCGGGGGGTGTAACACTTGCGCTAAAACGTCCGTCAAGGTAGGTACAATGTTCAAAAAGTATAGTACCTTACTGCCGGCATTGAATTTTATCACAATATATAAATGGCGCAAGCCTGTTAATTTTAATTAAAATAATGAAAAAAAACATCCTAACCTTAATCGCAATTATCACAGTATTTAGCGCCTGCAAAAAAGACAATAACAATAACCCGGGCAATTCAACCGGCGACTACCAACCTACTACTGCAGGTTCGGCATGGACATACCAAAACGAAGCCTCAGTTATAGATGATGTTAATGCAGATCCCGATATTACAACAGTTGTTAACACCATGACAGGCACCACCAAAGTATTTAATGGTAAAACCTTCCACGTTATTAATACCGTTGATGACGGCAGCACCGCCGAAAATTATTTCGGCATTAACGGACACATTTATACTTCACGCAGTGCAGATGATGATGGCGCGGTAGAGATAGATTACCTGGATGATAGCAAAGATGCAGGTTATTCATCTATCACCAATTTACAAATACAAGGTGCCGATGCCCGCTTAAAAACAACTGTTGTAGAAAAAGGCATAACAAAAACTATCCTTAACAAAGCCTACAGCAGCGTTATACATACTAAACTTGAAACCCAGGTAAAAGATGGTGCAAACTATACAACCACCGCTGCCGTAGATTTTTATGTGGCTAAGGGAGTTGGTATAATCGCAATTTATACCAGCATAAATAATATCCAGCTATCAAAATCGGAATTAAAAAGTTACGTTATAAAATAACACCCCGAAATATAAGTGGTTATTTTAAGCCCGTTCTGTTTTTACAGCACGGGCTTTGTTGTTATCTTTAGCAGACATTTAAATCGTATCAGTTGAAAAAATATTTACTTATCCTCATCCCAATCGTTTCTTTGCTTTTGGGCTCGTGTAAAAAAGATGCCGTTGATTATACCGGCTTTGAAACTATCGATCCAAACTCCAGTTATCTGCTATCAAAAAAAGGTACTTATTGGAAATATGAAACAGATTTTAATGGTACAAAAAGCACCAATACCATTACACTTACCGGTAACAAAACAACCATTAATGGTAAAAATTATTTAGATTATACTGGCGAGGCGCCAGGGCAGCCAGTTCAAACTGGGTACTATTATATGGGAAACCATCAATATAATGTACGTGCATCAGCCCAGGGCTACACACTTGATATTTTGTACCTGGTAGATAATTATGAAATTGGCCAGGAATGGACAGGCCCTATTAATGACCAGGGGACCATTAATGGCATCCCGGGCAGGGTAAGGGGTAAAATATTAGAGAAAGGCATTACGATGGAAGTTTTAGGAAAAAAATACACCGGTGTATACCACACACAGGCCTATATTGAATACAATTTGTTTGGCAACGGTTTCGAAAACTTTGGAACTTATGATTATTATATTGCCAAGGGCGTTGGCCTGATAGAAATTGACAGCGAATTAAGCGGATTCAGTGCATCATCTAAGTTGATGGAATATACTATAAAGTAATTGCCTAATAAGTTCGTTTTAAGGCTCACGTGTTTAAATATTCTGATCATTAAAATTATAACGGGTAGGCGCTGCTTTTAATAATAATATTTTTAATTAAAAATTAAATTGGCATGGTGGTTGCATTGGTAGTATCAAACAAAATATAACAATCTACCATTATGGAAACTACCACAGAAAAATCAGTTGAAGTTTTAAACGATCTAATTGAAATTAACAACGACCGTATAGACGGCTTTGATCGCGCATCAAAAGACCTTGGTGAGGCAGATGCCGATTTGAAAGCCGTATTTGAAAAATTTGCAAGCGATAGCCGCCGCAATGTGCAGGAATTAAGTGCTGCAGTAGGCCAGGCCGGCGGCGAGGTTGAAACCGGTAACACAGCAACCGGCACCATCCACCGTGCATGGCTTGATGTAAAAGCTACATTTAGCGGGCATGACCGTAAAAGCATTTTAGAAGAATGCGAACGCGGCGAGGATGCTATTAAAAAGGCATATCGCGAAGCATTATCTGCCGATAATGGTTTAGCCCCGCAATATGCTACCATTATTGCCCAGCAGCAACAAGCTATTAACGAAGGCCACGACAGCATCAAAGCGCTGAGAGATAGCCAGGCATAAGCCACAAATAATTTATTAAAAAAGCCGCTCAGTATAAATTGAGCGGCTTTTTGATGTAAGCAATATTTGTTAACAGTAATTTTAATCCCGAATAGCGTTTTAATCGTATATTTGTAATCATTATAAATAACATTACCTCATAAATTTACTTTTTGTGATCATATTAATTTTCTTTTTAGCCCACTGGTTTCTGTCGTTATTCTTTCAAACGTTTTTCCTGCACAGATACGCTTCGCATAAAATGTTTACTACCAATAAATTTTTTGAGCGTACGTTCTACGTCATGACGTATTTATTCCAGGGGGCATCATACTTAAATCCTCGCGCCTATGCTATTATGCACCGCGAGCATCATGCTTATAGTGACACCGAGAAAGATCCACACTCGCCACACTTTTTTACAGATGTGTTCCAGATGATGTATTATACCGCTGTTAGCTACCGCAAGCACGAGAAAAAATTAAAAGAACCCGAAGAACGCTTTAAAGGCAACTACCCGGAATGGAAATTTTTGGACTATGTAGGGTCGTCAATCTTATCCCGCATTATATTCGGGTTGCTTTACATCGCTTTTTATGTAGTGTTTGCTACACAATGGTGGATGTATTTGCTTATCCCTATCCATTTTATAATGGGCCCGCTGCATGGCGCTATTGTAAACTGGTGCGGCCATAAATACGGCTATTCAAACTTTGATAATAACGATAAATCAAAAAATACAACCCCTTTTGATTTCCTGATGCTTGGCGAATTGTTCCAGAACAATCACCATAAGCGCCCAAATAGCGCCAATTTTGGTGCAAAATGGTTCGAGATCGACCCGGTTTACCCTATCATGAAAATGATGCACTGGGCACGGATAATCCGCCTGCGCAAAGCTTATTTATAGCATAAAGAGGTAAGATCCGGTTTGTTTTTGATAAACAAGCCCGGATCTTGCCTCATTTTTTATGCTGATATTTTATCGATGTTAATCAGGCTCTGATTAATCGGTTAAATGAAAAGCCTGTTTTACCTCCGCATAATTTTTAAAGTTAACCTTGGCGGCAGCTGTTGTATGCACGCCCCCGGGTATAATAGCATATCTGAAGCTATGTGCATTAGATATGCTACCATAAACATTGTTATTATTGGTCATATTAATTTGGATGTGGCCTACCGTGCTCCGGGCCGACCATGTATCAATTTCGGGAGTGGTGCCGCTTAGGTAATTAATTACAATAGGCAATGCGCTCACCTGGTCGGCAGGCCATATTGTTGGGTTATAACCGGCCAGCTTACCATATACAAGTACGGTTCCTTTGTCTAAAATAGCTTGGGTGATTTTAGATGCAGCTATATCATACGTAAAATTGAATGTGCCAAAAACGGTTGTTTTGGTATAAGTTGCAGGGGTTATCCAGTCAGAATAAATTACATTGGCGGTGCCTGTAGCGCCGGCAGGCCCGGTTGCGCCAGTTGCCCCCGCAGCACCATTTGCACCGTTTGCTCCGGCCGCACCGGTATCACCTTTTGTACCGGCAGGGCCTATAGGGCCATCATCACCCTTTTTGCACTTAACAAGTAATGACGATAAGCAAATAATTGATAATAGAAATAAATAGCGTTGTGTTTTCATGACAAATTGTTTTAATGTTTATTTAGTTTTTGATTGTAAATTCATGTATTAATTATCTGTATTTAAATGTGTTATGAATTATCCTGATGCAATGTTAAATACTATAGCGCCGGGGTTTTATGGGAATGATTGAACGGGAAACCCAGGTGAGTGAGAGGTGCTTTTGAATGAGTGAAGGTTTTTTTGGTAACTACCTTGAGTTGGTAATACAACTAAACAGGCAATACTGCTGTAAACGGATAGCGTTTGCAGGCTTTTCAGTATGCCTAAATATCATAACGAAACATTTTTAACGTTATATACTTATATTTGTACGATAAACTAAATACCAGATGATTTTAATACGTGTCCTGATCATAGCCATATGCTCATTATATATCATACGCAGCCTGGTGCGTATATTTTTGCCTATGCTTTTTAACAGCGTAATAAACAAAGCGCAGGAGCAGGCACGCCAGCAACAACAAAACTACCAGCAGCAACAACAACCAAGGCCTGATGGCCGCATACGGGTTGATTATAAACCCGAGGGTAAAAAAAGTTCGGTTCCGGATTCTGAAGGAGAATTTGTAGATTACGAAGAAATAAAATAAACCTATGCTGCCCGAGGAAATATATAAGCGCCGGCGTAACCACAACAACACCCCGCCATCATTGCTTTTGATTTTTACCAACTGTATTGTGCTGGCCGTTCTTATACAAATGTTTACCGGCTGTACCAATATCAACAGTTTTTTTTGGTTGGCCATAGGTGTACTTGCCCTTTATAATGTTTACACCATTCGCCGTAATCGCGAGGAATACAATATGCTAAACATTATCATGTACATAGCCAGTATATTGTTCATGGTATTCTTGTTTTATTATTTTAGCCATCAACCCCATAAGTGCTAAAAACATCTTATAAAAACTTATCGTTTCTAATCTCATTCAATTTTCTATTTTTGAAGATTATAAATATCATCCCTAAAAGAGTTTAAATGAATAACTGGATCAAACGTAATGGCACACACTTAGCTGTTATTGGAATTTTCTTAGCTATATGCTTTTTCTACCTTACGCCTGCATTCCAGGGTAAAACATTAGGCCAAAGCGATGTTATCGGCGCGCAATCCACTCAAAAGGAGATCCACGATTACAGGGCAAAAGATACCACCATATTGTGGACCAACCAGATATTTGGCGGGATGCCTACCTTTCAGATATGGGCCCCCTATCCTAATAACTTAACTACACATATTGTATCGGCAGTAAAGGCAACCTTCCCTAACCCGGTTGATACTATGCTGATATTTTTATTAGGCACTTATTTCCTGTTCACCGTTTTAAAGGTTAACCCATGGCTTGCGGCTGCCGGGGCTGTGGCGTTCACATTCTCAACCTATAATATTATTTTGCTTGTGGCGGGCCACTCTAATCAAGCCTTTGCCATAGCGTTTTTTGCGCCCGTGCTTGCAAGTATTATACTCACGTTAAGAGGTAATTACCTTACAGGTGGTGCGCTCACAGCGTTCTTCCTGGCTATGGAAATCCGCTCCAACCACGTACAAATGACCTATTACCTGATGCTGGCCATCTTTATACTGATAGGTATTGAGCTTTACCATGCCATTAAGGGTAAAACTACCAACGCGTTTTTAAAATCTATTGCCTACCTGGCAGGTGCAACCCTGCTGGCGCTTACCGTAAATGCTTCTATACTATGGAGTACTTATGATTATGGTACCGAAACTATACGCGGGCAATCAAACCTTAAACAAACAACAAAAGAGCCAAGTAACGGCCTTGCTAAAGATTATGTTTATCAATACAGCCAGGGCGTTGCCGAATCATTAACCTTCCTGGTGCCAAACGCGGCAGGCGGTGGTTCTGGTACCGATAACCTCGACCAAAACTCTAAAGTAGCCAAAGTATTTACTTCCAAAGGCGCTACTGATGAGCAGGCCGTTAATATGGCCGGACAAATTACTACTGGAATACCGGGGCTTTCTATGTATTGGGGGCCTAAGCGTCCGTTTACATTTGGCCCGCATTATTTTGGCGCCATTATTTGCTTCCTGTTTGTATTGGGTTTATTTGTAGTTAAAAGCCGTTTAAAATGGTGGCTGCTGGGTACAGTAGTGTTAACCATGCTGCTTTCATTTGGTGGTAACTGGCCATATTTATCAGATATTTTCTTCCATTATTTCCCGCTGTACAACAAGTTCAGGGCGGTTGAATCTATCCTGGCAGTTACCTGTCTTTGCTTCCCGATACTGGCTTTACTTGCAGTGCGGGAGTTTACAACCAACCCGGATAAGAACCTGTTGTTAAAAAAACTAAAGCTTTCTTTTTACATCACCGGCGGTTTAACCCTGATACTGATCGTGGTACCTACACTGCTGTTAAGCTTCAGGGCGTTTGACCAAACAGAAGGGGTTAGCATGCTTAGCCAATACATGAAAGGCGACAGTGCTACTGCTAACGCAGTTTCAAACGCGTTGATTCAGGATCGTACCGCTCTTGAGCGTGCCGATGCCATCCGTGCATTTATATTGATTGCTATTGCGTTTGGCCTGCTATGGGCTTATTTAAAGCAAAAAATAAATACCACGGTAATGTCGGTAGTGTTTTTTGCGATCATATTGTTTGATATGTGGCAGATAGACAAACGCTATCTGAAGGATGCAAGCTTTCAGGATAAGGTGGATGTATCACAGGTGGTTGCACCGCGCGAGATTGACCAGTTTATTATGAAAGATACCGACCCTGATTTCAGGGTGTTTGATATGACCGTAGGGCCTATTAAACAAGATACATATACGCCGTTCTTCCATAAATCAATATCAGGCTACTCAGCAGCCCGTTTAAAAAGGTATGATGAACTTTTGGATAACCAGTTTACAAACAGCGTTAACCAGGACGTGCTGGATATGCTGAACACTAAATATATTATTACTGCCGACCAAAAATCGGGCACAGCCAGCATGCATGCAAATGCAACCGCTTGCGGCCACGCATGGTTTGTAAAAAGTGTTAAGTATGTAAAAGGTGCCGACCAGGAAATGCAGGCCATTAGCAGCTTCTCGCCAAAAGAAGAAGCTATGATAGATGAGCAATACAAAAAAGTGGTTGAAGCAAAACCTATTTCTTTTGACCCGAACGCAACCATTAAACTGGTTAATTACAATCCGCAGCATTTGGTATATCAAACAGGTTCAACCGTTAATTCGGTGGCTATATTCTCTGAAATATACTACTCAAAAGGCTGGAAAATGTATATTGACGGCACCGAGCAACCATATTATCGCGCCGATTATCTATTACGCGCCGCAACTATCCCATTGGGCAACCATAAGGTTGAATTTATTTTCCACCCTGCATCTTATTACGTAGGTGAAAATATCTCGTTAGCGGGCTCTATATTGCTTGTACTGGCCCTTGGTGGCGCAGGCTTTGCGGAGTGGAAAAAGAAAAAGCCCGAAGCTAAAAAAGCATAAGGTAATTTATAAAACGTAAAAGAGCGATGGGGCAGCCCATCGCTCTTTTTTTATGCCGGTTTCGTAGTGCTACACTTAGAGGAGAGTATTAAATCCTGTATAAGCCTTTGCTCTCAATAAAGTTTAAAACCGGGTCGGGTACAAAATATTGCACATTCTTTTTTTCGGCGATAGATTTGCGGATAAACGTAGCCGATAGCTCCATCTGCGGTGTCATGGTGATGGTTACAGATGGGTGCGATGCAAATTCAGCATTTTCATAACCGGGGCGTGGGTAAACAAAAATCTGGTAATCGCGCAGTATCATCTTATAATTTTTCCACTTATGTAGGGTCACCAGGTTGTCAGACCCCATAATAAGTGCAAAATCATGCTCGGGGTATTTTTCCTTTAAATGGGTAAGGGTGTCGATTGTGTATGATGGCTGTGGCAATTTTAACTCCACATCGCTTACGGCAATATTGGTGGCGTTATCTGTAGCCAGTTTGGCCATCTCCAGCCTGTCGTAAGTGTTTATCAGGTCGCCGTATTTTTTTAAGGGGTTTTGCGGCGAGACAACCAGCCAAACCTTATCAAGCGCGGTGTAGTTAGCCATGTAGTTAGCAATAATTAAATGCCCTATGTGTATGGGATTAAAAGAACCAAATAGTAAGCCTATCTTCATTCTTGCTGATGGGTTAATAGTTCATGGATCATAGCAGGCAGAGTACCTGCTATGGGAATAATGCAATCATTATGTAAGCAGGCAGTGCATAACCGTTAGCTACGCGCCAATAAAGTTTTTCACCAAATCTTTAGCCTCTTTGCAAGCCGTATCAAGATCGTAATTTTTCAGGATAATATCAAACTGGGGCGCATAATTCAGTTCTTTTTCTGCTTTTGCAAAGCGCTCCTGTAGTTTTTCGGCACTATCAGTACCGCGGCCGGTCAGTCTTTCTATCAAAACCTCTAACGATGGCGGCTGTACAAATATAGCCAGGGCCTGTTCGCCGTATTTACGTTTAAGGTGCATAC
>NZ_JBAZRC010000032.1:0-35870 GCF_041663085.1 Mucilaginibacter sp. | reverse complement strand
GCATCATCAGCCAGCATGCCGCCGGATAGCTTGTTAAAGCTCGCGGCAATACCCGGCGTAAGCATAGTTGATGAATTAACATCTGCTATCGCGATACCTAACGCTTTTTTAAATTGCCCTAACGCATCAGATTTTATGGCAAGCAGCAAACCCGGCTGTGTACAGAACTGGCCTGCGTTATTGGTGATGGCAACCGCCAAATTCGCCAGTTCTTCCGCACGGTTCTCAAGTGCTTTTGGTAAAAATATAATGGGGTTGGTGCTGCCCATTTCGGCAAATACCGGGATAGGTTCGTCACGCTCCTGTGCCATTTTAACCAATGCCATACCGCCTTTAAGCGAGCCTGTAAAGGTTACTATTTTTGTTTTTGGATGCTTTACCAAAGCCTCGCCAACGGCATAGCCATCATCATAAAGCAAGGAGAAAACACCTTCAGGCAGTCCATGTTTTTCGGCAGCTTTTTTTATCGCCTCACCAACCAGCGCGCTGGTACCCGGGTGTGCCGGATGTGCTTTTACCACCACTGGGCAACCCGCAGCCAAAGCCGAACAGGTATCGCCACCGGCAACAGAAAAAGCCAGCGGGAAATTACTTGCACCAAACACAACAGCCGGGCCAACGGGCACCGCCATCCTGCGGAGATCTACCCGCGGCAAGGGTTTCCTATCGGGTATGGCGGTATCAATCACCGCATCAACCCAACTACCCTCTTCCAGTAAATTGGCATACATATTCAGCTGACCGGTTGTACGGCCGCGCTCGCCCTGCAGCCTTGCCTCGGGCAGGCCACTTTCGGCCATGGCCTGGTTTATCAGGGTATCGCCAAGGGCGTTTATCTCGTCGGCTATGCTGCGTAAAAAAGCAGCTTTCGTTTTTCCGTCTGCAAGACTGTAAACAGCAAATGCTTTATCGGCCAGTTGCATGGATGTGTCTGCATCTGCTAAGCTCGCCGCATTAAACTCTGCGTCAAGCTCTTTACCTGTCGTAGGGTTTATACCTCTGAAAGCTTTATCCCCTTTTATGTATTGGTATCCGATTAAATTTCGTGTTTCCATAGTGTAGTGTTTTATGGTATTAAGCTCAGTCTTTAACAGGCTTCCCATAACAATTTGTCAATTAATGGCGATATAAGTGTTCACGTTCACTACCGTGAACGCCGTAAATACTTATTAAGGTGCTGATAATCAGTATTTTTAAATTTAGCTAATGACAAAACATCGCCACTATTAATTAAATAAAATATCATACGCCTCTGTTTTAAAAATGCAGGCTGACATTAAATATTAACTCACCCCTGTTACATCAACCTCGGCTTCAACACCCCAGCTACCTGCGGGCAGTTCGGGGCGGTGTTTTACAGCGTTGTTAATGATACCTAAAACCCTGTCGCGTTCCTTGCCGGTAATTTTGGCTCTTGGTAACCTAACGGCTTCGGTACCCAGCCCGGTTACCGATTCGGCCAGTTTAATGTACTGCACCAGTTTTGGGTGGATATCCAGCTCCAATACCGGTAAAAACCAGCGATAAATTTTTAACGCTTCCTGCATACGGCCTTCTTTAGCTAACCTGAAAATAGCGACCGTTTCTTTCGGGAAGGCATCAACCAAACCGGCCACCCAGCCATCGGCGCCCATAAATAGGCTTTCTAAAGCCAGGGTATCCACACCGCAAAGTATGGCAAACCTGTCGCCAAAGCGGTTTATCATGCGGGTAACATTGCTTACATCGCGGGTTGATTCTTTCACCGCCTGGATGTTTTTGTATTGAGATAGCTCCTCAAACATATCCAGCGTTACCTCTATCTTATAATCGTGCGGATTATTGTAGATCATGATAGGCAACGTGGTGCTTTTTGCCACTGCCGCAAAATAGTTTAATGTTTCCTGCTCATCAGCCAAATAGCGTAATGGCGGCAGCATCATTAATCCATCGGCACCATATTTAGCAGCATTTTCGGCACAAAGCAGGGCAGTTTTGGTAGTTTGCTCAGCTATATTAAGCACCACGTAAGCGCGTTTTGCAACTACCTGTACAGTATGCTTTAGCAGTTCTATCTTTTCTTCGTCGTTTAAAACGCTTGCTTCGCCCAGCGAGCCGCCGATGATGATACCGCTTGCACCTGCTTCTATCTGTGCTTCGATATTTTTATCAAAAGCATCAAAATCAAATTCATCATTCTCGGTAAACTTTGTTGTTACCGCCGGGAATACCCCTTTCCAAATTACACTCATATTGTTATTTTTTGTATTCTTAAAATCTTTCTTTTAGCATGTTATCTCCCCCCCTGGCCCCTCTCCTTTAAAGATGAGCGGGGAAATTACTTCGTTATCAATTCAACATATTTTACCTGTTGCGGAAACCATACCGTCATCTCGCCCTTGCCCCGGTTAGCCCAGCTGTAATACGGAATGGCCGTCATGGTTTTATTTGCCGTGCTGATGTTTTGCCCATCGGCATCAACCTGTATAGTTTTTACATCGCCTTTTAAAATGGTTATACCGTTTAGCAGGTTGGCATCATAAGCAGTGCTAAATGTTGTGTTTTGCGGGATGATGATATTAGCTGCCTTGCCATCGTTATCCTTCCATTCGGCGCAATACATAATGGGGCCGCGCTGCAGGGCTATCTTGCCCGCATCTTCGGTTAGCTTATCTGTAGCAATAACGCGCTGTACATCCATAGGCAGGTTCATTTCTACCTTATCGCCTTTTTTCCATTTTTTGCTGATAACCGCATAGCCATTCTGTATTTGGTAATCGATAGGTTTACCATTCAGTTTGATCTCTATTTTTTTGTTTGATGGTGTTTGATAGCTGTACAGATCTGACGGTACAGCCTGGTTTTGCGCCCAGCCCGGTATGCGGATCTTCAGGTTCAGGTCCATGCTGCTTGCCGGGTCGACGGTAAAAGCCAGCGCGCCATCCCATGGGTAATTATTTTGCTGGGTGATCTTCAGGTCTTTATTGTTCACCATCATATCACCAGTACCGCTGATAAACAGATTTACGTATACATCCTTACCATTTTGCGCATAGATGTACCCTGGGATAGACGGCATCAGCCTCACCACGTTAGTAGGGCAGCATGAGCAGGTGAACCAGCCGGCACGCTCGCGCTCAATATCGGGGTGGTTAAACTCGTCTCGGATCTGCATGGCATTGGTATAAAAGAAGGATTTACCGTCAAGCCCCACTCCTGATATCAAGCCATTATACAGGGTTTTCTCCAGTACATCAATGTATTTGGCATCGCCATGCAGCAGGAACATCCGCTCGTTCCAGAATACGTTGCCAATGGCGGCGCAGGTTTCGTTATAGGCCGTGGCGTTAGGCAGTTCGTAGCTATCGCCAAAGCGTTCGCCATCGCCAACGGCACCTATACTACCCTGTACGTACATTTTTTTACCCACCATGTTGTTCCATATCTTATCAATGGCGGTTAGGTATTCTTTATCACCTGTTAGGGCAGCCACATCTGCCATGCCCGAGTACAGGTACATGGCACGCACAGCATGGCCTTCGGCTTCATCCTGATCGATAACAGGCTTGTCATCCTGCCAGTATATGCCGTTCTCATATACGTTTTTGCTCTTTTTGTTATATTCTTTGTGGCCGCGTTCGTCAATAAAAAACTTGGCCAGATCGAGGTATTCCTTTTTGCCGGTGATGCGGTACAGCTTCACCAGGCCCATTTCTACCACCTGGTGGCCGGGTGCCACATGCCTTTTGCCCGGCCCGAAAGTACGTACCAGCAGGTCGGCATTTTTTATGGCGATATTGAGGAAATTACGCTTGCCTGTAGCCAGGAAATGCGCGACGGCGCCTTCATACATATGGCCTGCATTGTATAATTCGTGGCTGTTCTCCTGTTCTTTTACCCAGCGCTCGGTGCCCAGCCAGGGGCCAACATGCAGTGGATCGATAGTGCGGGCTGTGTACAGGTAGCCGTCTGGTTCCTGCGCGCGGCCAATGATGGTAATCATCGAATCTACATAATGGTCAAGCTTTTTATCGGGGTGCAGGGCCAGCGAATAGGACGCGCCCTCTATTGTTTTGTAGATATCGGTATCATCAAATGGGTAGGTGGTGCAGAATTTGCCCTTATGTTCTGCCGCCATCTGGAAGTTTTTTACCCTGCCCGTACTCTCGCAACGCTCAAAAGAAGCCGGGATGGTTACCGTACGATTGGTTTCGATGCGGGAGGTCCAGAAATGGTCGGTTAGTTTTACCTGGGTAAAGGCAACCGGCTGGATGGGATAATCCTGTTTTTGTGCCAGGGCGGCAAGGCTGCAACAACAGAATATCATCAAACAAAACTTTTTCATGGGCGGTAAATATTTGATTTATTAAAGCTACCCAAAAGTAGCAGATAATTACGCCAGGGTTGGTTGATAATTACCCCATTATAGCATGATATTACCCTGATTAAATAAAATCAATCATCATACAAGATAAAATACTGGAATTTTGATTTTAAAGCGGCATAAAACCCAGGAAAATTAAGGAGAATCCCGTATCTACCCTCTACTTACTTATCCTCAATGTAAAAAGGCCTTATATAAAATTATAATTCTGATTATCAATATTTTATACAAATATTGATAATTTATATAGTACTTTGTATTGCATAATACTATATAAAACATATATCTTTACAGAAATTTAAAACATCAAAAAAATGAAAACGAAATTCAACCTGAAAACCATCATACTTTCTGCGCTCCTGATGGTAGCCGGCAGTGCCGCATTTGCGCAGTGCGACAAAACTGCAACCTTCACCGCTTCTACAACAAACTACCTAAATGATAAAGGTGCAGTTGAACGCACCAAGGACGAAGAGAGCGTTGTAAGCTTCAATAAAAAAGAGGTAAACATTACAACAGGTGGTAGCCACGAATTAACCGGCACCGTAAAAACATATACCTGCAACTGGGCCACGCCTTATAAAACCGGCAAAACGGTTATCACCACGCTGATTACCGATGGCGGCCGCGACATGAATGCCACCATTACCGTTGAAGGTAAAGACGGCAAGGTTACCCTCACCTTTGAGGCTGTAGAAATGCCCGGCAAAAAGATCCAACTGCAGGCAGATAAGTTTGAATAATTAAACCTTAACCCTTCATATAACCATGAAAACAACATCCATCCTGAAAACAACTATAGCCGCCCTGTTCCTGATGGTAGCGGGCGGCACAATAAGCTTTGCGCAATGCGATAAAACGATAACCCTTACCTCATCAAAAACCAATCACCTGGATGTGAACGGTAATGTAGAACGTACCAAAGACGAAAACGCAGTGATAACCATTACCTCCACCGACATTACTATTGTACCGGGCGATGAGGAACATAAAATGACCGGCAAGATCACCTCAAAAACCTGCGACTGGAAAGTGCCTTTTAAAGAAGGTAAAACAGTTATAAAAAGCATTGTAAGCGGCGATGGTAGCGACGATAAAGATATTACCGTAACTATTGAAGGCAAAGCCGGCAAGGTTACCCTCACCTTTGAGGCCGTTGGCATGAACAAGAAAATACAAGTAGTGGCCGATAAGTTTGAATAATTGACCGGTATTGCTTTTTTGGATGGCGGAAGGGCGTGGTGCGCCTTCCGCCTTTTTCGTTTAATACAATAAACAGTTGATTATTTGCAGGCCGGATCGGCTAAATTTAATATATTGGTTACCATTTTTTTAATAATAATATTTACATTTAGTAATTACAAAATTAAACCCCAATATGAAAAGAAAGATTTTTACAACAGCTCTGTTATCCTGCTGCTTTATGATATGTATGGCAGCTGTTTTTGCCGATTTAAACGGTAAATGGAAAGGCGCTATCACCACGCCCGATGGCAACGCCATTGATGTAGCTTATACCTTTAAAGTTGATGGCGAAAAACTTACCGGTACAGCAGTATCGCAAATGGGCGAGGTACCAATTGACAACGGTAAAATTAAAGGTGATGAGTTTTCGTTCAGCGTAAACGTATCAGGTACCGATTACCCGCACAAGGGCAAAGCTTATGCCGACTCGTGCGCTATGGATATTGACTTTGGCGGCAGCAGCTCGCACTTTGTTGTTAAACGCGATAAATAGTTACCCGCAAACAAATACTTGCAAAAAGCCCTGCATTTCGCGGGGCTTTTTATTTATAAAATAAAAGTAAAATGCGCATTTCTTTCAAATTAACAACCCTGTAATTTACCCCTTAAAAACCACGTAAAAACACGTGATTTTAAAATACCTGTTGTTTTGTTGCTTTTAAATAAATAAGTTTATTGCAATAAGTAATAAACCTACGTCAACATTTTGTAAATACCATAATGCGCGTTCGGCATCTTTAGCACCGGCCAAACCTACCGGAAAATGCACTTCAACAATACATTAATGGAATTTTTTAAGGATTCGATGTGGTTTGTAAAAAGCCATGCCCCTATCCTGTAACGATATATTAAATACCTGAGGGTACAGCAATAAAGAAACTTCTCGCGAAAGTAAAGAAGCATGCACTTTAAAAATACATGCAGCCAAAATTGCCGGGGCGTGGTTACGGCAAAGAAAAACTAAATTATAAAGTTGTTTTTATGTCAAAATTTAACAAACTCAGCAGAGCTGAGATGAAAAATGTATTAGGTGGATAATGTATGCCGGGCGATCCAAATTGTGGAGGAGGGACGGGCACTAAATCATGTTCGTGTACATTAACTGGTGCACAAAATGTAAAAGTGGATTACCCCCTGCCGGCAAGCGCATCTGCTAGTGAGGGTGATTGTTCATCGTCTTGTAAAGCAGCCTGTGATGGAGCACCATTATGTTCTGCCTATTCATCTACTTACGCATCGAGTACCCCACAATAAATTTTAAATAGCTATTGTATGCTGGTTAGCATGCAATAGTTATCAATTTAAATCTATGAAGTATCTTAAATTAATTTTAGTATTTATTCTGTTTTCATCAGCGATACAGGCACAGGTTGTTTTTGAAATAAGGGGTGAGGTAAAAAATCTGTCGGGTATTACCAGTGCTTTAAATAATGGGGACACCATTTTTTTGGCGGTAAGCAAACAAAAAAAAACGTTCCATTCGGTAATTAAAAACAACACCTTTTATATAAAAGGTGAAATTATTGAGCCCGATGCCGGTATGCTCGAATTTAAAGGCTCGGGACTGAAGTTTTTTTTGGATAGCAGTGTGTACAATGCGCAACTTATTCTAAAAGAAATTAGTCCGGGCCGGTATGTATATGAAACAGCTATCCAAACTAATTCCCGCATCCATAACACATGGCACAATTTTGTAAATAATCAGGTAGCTCTTTATCAAGAGAAAGCGCAGTACCTGAACAAAGCAGATTCGGCTATAAATGAAACATCTGCTTTAGCGTATAAAAAAAAGGCTGCGGGTATAGATTCCCTGATCAGAAACGCTTATACAAAGCTCGCAAAAGATGCTCCCGATAACCCGGCTACAGCTTATTTACTACCAGCCGCGCCCGATTTTTCATATAAAAACTATATAGCATCATACAATGAGCTCTCTTTTAAAATAAAAAGCAGTATCTATGGTAAGGAACTTTTTGAAAAACTAAAACTGTTAAAAAATCTGGATAACCCCACCGATTTAAAGTTGGCTGCCGATGAGCAGAAAACTATCCCCTCAATAAACGTTGTTGATACCCTTGGGAAAGTTGAACAACTTAACAAAAAGTTTTATACCAGGCAGCGTTTTACACTTATTGAACTTTGGGCAAGCTGGTGCGGCCCGTGCAGGTTGATAAACATTGAACTACGCGGTAAAGAGAATGAGTATGCAAAAAAAGGGTTGAAAATTATTGGGTTCTCTTTAGACAATGGTGTTTCATCATGGAAAAAAGCGATCAGGGAAGATAAAATAAGATGGCCACAGTACTCTGATCTTAAAGCTACTAATTCGCCGCTTGCGAAGTTTCTCAATCTAAAAGAAATTCCGGCAAACATACTGGTTGATCAACAGGGTAATATTGTAGGAAGAAATATTTATGGCGAACAACTTGAGCAGTTTTTAAAATCAAACAATTAATTGGATAGAGAAAGGTTATCTACTAAATAACAAGGGCCAACTTATTGGCCGCAACGTTAAATTAGACAACCTGGAAAACATGCTTAAAAATATAAAATAACTTTTTTCGCAAGGGCCGGGCAAGCCGGGCTCTTCCTATAGTAAGTTGCCTGCAATTCGCACATTTTCTTTAAACATACCATTTAATGCGTAAAAAAATATTCCACTTTCACTAAAGTCAAAAACACATTACATACCCTCTCAAAAACCACGTATAACTACGTGATTTTAAAATACCTGTTGCTTTGTTGCTTTTAAATAAATAAGTTTATTGAACTAAGCAAACAGCCTATGTCTATCTTTTACAAACGCCCAAATGCCGACGCGGTACTCATTGAATTAGTCAAACTTATCGACCCATCAATTACCGCCGAACAAATAACCGACGAATTAAACATCCACCCCGATTACCCAAACCTACTGGCCTTAAATGATGTGCTTACCAATTTCGGCATCGAATCGGGCGCGTACCGCATTACCAAAGACGAACTGCCCGAAGTACCCGTACCCTTTATTGCCCACACCAATAAGTCGGGTTCGGAGTTTTTGCTCATCACCGCTATATCCGCAAAGCAGGTTACCGCTACCGACCAAAGCCGCAAAAACTACACCTTAAGTTTTGATGATTTTGCCAATTCGTTTACCGGCGTGGTACTGGCTGTAGAAATGCCGGAAACCGCATCTGTTAAAAAAAGTAGTGGTTTTAATACCACCGGGCTGCGTTATACCCTGGCGTTGGTTTTGCTGGCCTTTTCGCTTTTAGCATCCATCATAACCTTCGCCCCAATATTTAGCAGCTGGCAAACTATACTTGCGGCCTTATTTAAAACCGGCGGGGTTACCGTTTCGGTGTTATTGCTTATACAAAGTATAGATCGTAACAACCCGCTGGTGCAAACGCTTTGCGGCGGCGGCGGCAAAACCAATTGTAACGCCATCCTGGCATCCAAAGCCGCCAATGTGTTTGATGGGCTTAGCTGGAGCGAGGTGGGCTTCTTTTATTTTACAGGCACCTGGCTGGCCCTGCTGTTTGCAGGTACAAGCACTGCCATGCTGCAGGCTTTGGCTATACTCAATATTGTTAGTTTGCCTTATACCGTGTACTCTATTTATTACCAGGCGCGTGTTGCCAAGCAATGGTGTGTTTTATGCTGCACGGTGCAAGCCCTGCTTTGGCTGGAGTTTATACCTATGGTGGGCTTTTTAAACGCGCCGTTCCAGCTTTTAAACCTTACGGAGCTTGCCGGCTTACTTATTTGCCTTGCCCTGCCTGTTGGCCTGTGGCTGTTGTTAAAACCATTGCTGTTAAAATCGCAGCAGTTAAACACGCTTAAAGGCCAGCTGCGCGATTTTAAATATAACACCGACTTGTTTAACACCGCCCTAAAAGAGCAGCCAAAATATGCTGTACCAGCCGAAGACTGGAGTATTGTTTTAGGCAACGTTGAAGCCGGTAATATCATCACCATGGTGAGTAACCCATACTGCCCGCCATGTGCCAAAACCCACCATGCTTTAGATGAATGGCTAAACCGCAATCCCGATATACAGGTACGGCTTGTATTTACGGCCAATAACACCGATGCCGATCTTAAAACACCTGTAACCAGGCACCTGATGGCATTAAATGAACTGACCGATAAAAGCAAAGTAAAACAAGCCCTTAACGACTGGTACGACCAAAAGCACAAAGATTACGATGCATGGGCCAAAGCACACCCGGTAACCCTCGACGAAACAAAATATTACAAGCTTGACAGGCAGCAGGAATGGTGCAACCTGGCCGAAGTAAGGGCCACACCCACCCTGCTGGTTAACGGGCATCGTTTACCGGATGTTTACCGCATACAAGATATTAAATACCTGCTGGTACAGCAATAAAAGAAACTTTTAGGGCGGGGTGTAAAAAGCCACGCCCTGTTCTAAAATTTATGAATATCTAAAAGGATAGCAATAAAATAAACTTCTCGCGAAAGTAAAGGAGCATGCACTTTAACATACATGCAGCCTAAATTGCCGGGGCGTGGTTACGGCAAAGGTAGTTAATTATTAAATTTTTATTTCATGTCGAAATTTATGAAACTCAGCCGTGCTGAAATGAAACACGTTTTAGGTGGCGGTCTTCCCGGCGGCCCGGGCAACCCGAATCCTTCGTGCCAATTCATAGTTGTTTGCGGCCATTCTTCTCCGGATTATGATACCTTTTGGGGTATATGCTGTAATACTGCCGGTGATGCCCAAACATATTGCAGGGCGCACGGGTACCAGGGTATTTATGGATGCATCGTAAACCCTTATGCTAATCCTCCGGCATAAGCAGCATGCAATTCATATAAATCCGCCTGAATTGCCGGGGCGTGGTTACGGCAAGAATAGTTAATTACTAATTTCTTATTTATGAAAAAGTTTAACAAACTCAGTCGTGCTGAGATGAAACACGTTTTAGGTGGTGGTCTTCCGCCTGATCCAACACAACCAGGGCCACATCCCTGCTTAAGTTTTGTAGCGTGTGGCATAACGTCCGATCCATTAAGTGATACTATAGCATTTTATGGCGTTTGTTGTAGTACCCTTTCTGATGCAGAAACCTATTGCAGATCGCATGGCTATACGGGCATTTATGGTTGCAGATCAAACGAAATTGACTAACCTGTATATTAAACAAGCGTAAAATAATAAAAGCCCTGCCCAACCCGGCGGGGTTTTTAAACGTATTGTAAATAACCGGTTGTTATAATAATTAACAACGCTTACCTTTGCGCCGCATGTTACAACGTTTAACCGCATATTTATTAATTGTGTCGCTTGTATCGGCTAACTTTTCGCGTTTTTTCATCTACGCGGGGTTCGAGCTGAATCGCAACTACATCGCCACAAAACTTTGCGAAAACCGTAATAAACCCCAGTTACATTGCAACGGTAAATGCTACTTTATGAAAAAAGTAAAGCAAGCCGAAGACAAGCAGAACACCGAAGATCGGCAGGCACAAAAAAACCTGTTCCAGGAGGCCAACTACAATCAGCCGGCTAAGGTTAAGTTCTACCAGGTTTTATTATCGGTAACCAAAGTGCCGAACTATCGTATCCAACTGCCGGAGCTATCCCGCAATATCTTCCAGCCCCCACGGCTCTCATAAAAACCACCTTTCTTTTTTTAATACAGTTTGCGATGCCGGCCTAAAGCCCTGTATCTGCTATGCTTTTGCATACAACTGTAATTTATTTATGCCCCCAAGCATAGGGGCAAGCTTATACGTTTTTATGAAAACACCTACACTAATATTATATATAATACTGTGTTTTGCGCCTGCTATTGCCTTTGGCCAAAGCAGCCTCCGCGGCACAGTAACCGACGCCCGAACAAACGAAGCCATAGCCGGCGTAATGATCAGCAACACTGCCGATGGCAAATTGCTGACTACCACAAATGCCAAAGGTAAGTTCACCATTCAAACGAACGATGTTAAAACAATCCGTTTAAGCATGATAGGTTTTGCCGATAAGATCTACACCCTTAGCGGTACCGAATCTGTAGAGATAGCCCTGGAGCCCTCAACCATCGACCTGCAACAGGTGGTGATATCGGCCAGCCGCGAGCGCCAGGCCAGGCAGGATGCCCCCATCGCTATCAGCAAAATAAACGCCACCCAAATTCATGATACCAAAGCCACCGCGCTTTACCAGTTGCTGAACAAGGTAACCGGCGTTTACATGGTGGATCTGGGGAACGAGCAGCATACCATGGCCATTCGCCAGCCTATTACTTACAACGCTTTGTATTTATATATGGAAGATGGCTTACCCATTCGCCCTACCGGTATCTTTAATCACAACTCACTTTACGAGATCAACATGAGCGGCGTGCGCGATATCGAGGTGATCAAAGGCCCGGCTTCATCATTATATGGCAGTAATGCCATTGGCGGGGCCATCAACTTTATTACACAGGGGCCACCTGCGGGTTACGCGGGCAATGTATCTGTACAGGGCGATAATTATCACTATCGCCGTGTTGATGCTGATGGAGGTTTCAGCACAGGCAAATTTGGCTTGTATGTTGGCGGCTATGTAGCCAAACAACGCGATGGCTGGCAGGATTACACCAACTTTGACAAATACTCGGGCAATTTTAAAACCACTTACGATTTTGACGCAGCTACCCGTTTAACCACATCCGTAGCTTATAATTACCTGAACACGCAAACACCGGGGAGTTTGGATAGCACAAAGTTTTACAGTCGCACTTATGGCGCAAACCAGCGCTTCACCTACCGTAAGGTAAAAGCGTTTAGGGCCAACACCAAGCTCGAACATACCTGGAACGCGCAAAGCAGTACCTTCCTTACCTTATTTTACCGCAACAACTCTACCGCACAGCTGCCAAGCTATTTTATATCAGATGTAAGGGATAACGCGGGTAACTATGTTAGCTCTAATGGACAGGAGAACGACCAGAGCTTTCACAGCCTTGGTTTGCTGGCACAGCACAGGCAGGATCTGGATTTCCTGCACTCGAGGTTAATTATTGGTGTTTATGCCGATAACAGCCCCAGCAGCTACTACGCCAAGTTTTTGAATATCCAAAAAGATGTAGTCAATAACTTTTACACCGGTTACACCGCTACCGGTAATTACATCGATAACTACCGCATCAAGCTATTCAATACCGCGGCTTACGCGCAGTACGAGATCAAACCTGCCGAGCCGTTGCGCATTGTAATGGGTTTACGGTACGATCGTATCCACTACAACTTCACCAACGGTATTGCCCCAGGCAGCACCAAGTACAAGCAGCAGGAAACCAACGATTTTAACATCGTAGCGCCAAAGCTTGGGCTTACCTACAACTTTGGCAACAACAAAGGTTTATATGCCAACTACAGCGTAGGTTTCCAGCCGCCAGAAACCGGCGATCTGTACAGCGCCCGCCAGCTTACCCCCCTAAAACAGGCAACGTTTAACAACTACGAAGCCGGTGGCTGGTTCACTGCTTTAAATAAGAAGATGTATGTTGAGGTTACCTTTTACGATTTGGAAGGCCGTAACGAGATCATTAACCAGCTACTGCCTGATAATACCACCCAAAACCAAAACGCAGGCGCAACCCGCCACCGCGGTGTAGAGTATTCGGTAGCTTACGCGCCGGTAAACGAACTTAGCTTTAGGTTTAGCGGCACCAACGCCAGGCATACTTATGTTGATTACAGCGAGGTAACAACTAACTACAGCACAGGCGCCAACACGGTTAAAGTTTACAACGGCAACCGCATGAACAATGCACCAAGCTGGATAGCCAACTCCGAGATCACCTACAAACCTGCGTACATCAGCGGTTTCCGGATAGCGGGCGAATGGCAGCACATTGCCTCGTATTTTACAAACCCGGCCAATACCAAAACCTATGCAGGCTATGATATTTTTAACCTGCGCACCGGCTTCGATGTAAAAAGCGGGCCATTGCAAGGCGCGGGCATCTGGTTTAATGTGCTTAACTTAACCAACAAACTTTACGCAACCACGGTAACCAGCAACCAATACGGCGATACCTACAACGCGGCGCCACCAAGGGTGTACACATTGGGCATCAGTTATTCATTTGCAAAACACTAACCATGGCAACAGCAAAACAGAATTTTTATAAATGGCATCGGATATTGGGCTTAACAGCCCTTATCCCTGTTATGATGTGGACGCTGAGCGGCCTGTCGCATCCGTTCATGTCAAACTGGTTCAGGCCGGTGATAGCCCTGGAGGTATATAAACCTGTGCCCGCTAAAACCAGGCCTGCGTTATCTGTTCAGCAGGTACTTGCTCAAAACAACATCGGCAGCTTTACCAATTTTGGGCAGGTAAGTTTTAATAAGGATACTTATTACCAGGTTTTAGGTACGGATAGCGTGTACAACTATTACTCGGCCAATACCGGGACGATATTGCCTGACGGCGATAAGCTTTACGCCACTTACCTGGCCCGGTACTTTACGCAGGATAGTACATCAAAAATAAAAAACATCAGCCTGCAAAAAACCTTCGACGGGCATTACCAGCCCATTAACCACCTGTTGCCCGTTTGGAAGGTAGCTTTCGACCGGCCCGACGGGATGGATGTTTACATCGAAACCGGGCAAAGCCGCATGGGTACATTCAATAACAATACCCGTAAAGCCATGCTCACCGTTTTTGAGCAGCTGCACACCTGGGATTTTCTGGCAGCCATCGGCGGTAATCAGTTTCGTAATGTGGTGATGCTGATTGTTATGGTGGCGATGCTTTTTTCGTTGTTAAGCGGATTAACCATCTACGGCCTGTTCTGGAAAAAGTTTAAAACAGCTACGCAAAACCGCCGGGCTGATAAACGCAAGGACGCCCGTTTTGTACACCGCTTTCACCGGCAGTTAGGGCTCATCGTATCTTTTATGATGCTTACGTTCGTCATCAGCGGGGCTTTCCACCTCATCGTAAAACTGCATAATGATGGCCCGGCGCAGAAAGCTTACGCGCAACACATCAACAGTAAGGACCTTGCTGTTTCAAACCTTGCCCTCCCTGTTGCCGATAGCCTGGTTAAAAACATAAACGTGGTTAAGTTTAATTATAGCACCTATTACCAAGTGAGTGATACCAGGAAGAACATAAGTTATTTTAATACCCTAACCGGCGCCGAATTAGCTGATGGCGATATGCAATACGCACGATGGCTGGCAAACTTTTACCGTGTTGATCTAGGCATAGAAAAAGTATACGGTCGGGTAACCATCAGCCAGATCCGCCAGTTTGATAACGAATATGGGTTTATCAACAAGCGCCTGCCTGTACAAAAGGTAAGCTACCCCAATGGCGAAAACTGGTATATCGAAACCACCACATCAGAACTGGCTACAAAAGTTGCCGGTATTGACCGCGCCGAAGGCTTATCTTTTATATTTTTACATAAATACTTCGGCATGAGCTGGGCCGGTAAAAACGCGCGCGATATAGTAAGTATGCTGGCCGCATTGGGTGTGCTGATGGTATCGTTATTCGGCTTTGCCGCATTCATCAAAAACAAATAGTTATGAAAAAAACATTCATCATATTAGCATTTGCAGGCCTGCTCTTCGGAGCGGGCGCCTGCAATAACACGGCACAAAAAGATGCCAAAGAAACCGCTAAACCAAAAGGCAAATACTATTGCACCATGCACCCCGAAGTAACCGCCGATAAACCCGGCACCTGCAGCAAATGCGGCATGGATTTGGTTGAAAGGGATACGAAGTAACCTACATGTCATTGCTGCGAGGCACGAAGCAATCTCTTTAGGACGATTACATACCTTGCTTAAAGAGATTGCTTTGTCGCTATCGCTCCGCGCAATAGAGGTGTTGTATAAGTATTCGTAATCCGTTTATCTTTTTGACTTTAGCCTTACGCTTATCAGAACCATTTGCCGTAATTTTATTCAAAAAATAACAGGATATGAAAGTTGAGATCTGGAGCGATGTGATGTGCCCGTTTTGCTACATTGGTAAACGCAGGTTTGAGGATGCCCTACAGCAATTTGAGCATAAAGACAAAGTAGAAATAGAGTGGAAAAGCTTCCAGCTTAACCCCGATATGGTGACCGACCCGTCTACCAATATTAACCAGTACCTGGCCGATGCCAAAGGCTGGACGCTTGATTACGCCCAACAAATGAACAACCACGTAACCGAAATGGCTGCCGAAGTTGGCCTTACCTACCACATGGAGACCGCCGTTGTGGCCAATAGCTTTAACGCGCACCAGTTTACCCACCTGGCCAAAAAACATGGCCTTGGCGATGCTGCTGAAGAAGCCCTTTTTAAAGCATATTTTACTGATGGCAAAAACGTTGACGATACCGAAACCCTTGCCGAATTAGGCACAGCCATTGGCCTTGATGCAGATGAAATAAAACAAACACTTGCTGCCAACACCTATGCCGATGCTGTAAAGCACGATGTAGCAGAAGCGCAATACCTGGGCCTAAAAGGTGTACCGTTTTTTGTAATGAACGGCAAATATGGCGTATCGGGCGCGCAGGCGGTGCCCGTGTTTTCGCAAACTATTGAGAAAGCTTTTGGCGAGTGGAATGATGAGCAGGCAAAGCCAAAACTGGATGTTGTTGAAGGCCCAACCTGCGGCCCGGATGGCGATTGTTAATTTTGTGCAGATGAGGTTAACTTATATGGTTCTCAGTCGTATAAAGGGATAAAATAACCGTAGCCCGATTTAATTGGCACGAAAAAAATTATATATCTTTATAGCCTGATTAATAAAACTATATGAATAAACTCTACACAAAATTTCTGGCAGTAATAGTGTTTGCTTTCGCGATAGGTAGCTGTAAGGTAGATGCCCCTATTTACCCGGAGGGTACCGTTCCAAGCGCTGATTTCCTTAGCGGAAATGCAGGTGCAGGTACCGGTGGTGGCATATCAAATGGCAGTACAATAACTTATACTATTGATGGTAAAACCACCACACTTAAGACTGCATTTTTCCAGGTAATTTCCCCATCACAAAACCCGCCAACAGGTAATACCCAGATAGGTGGTGGTTCTGACCTGACAACCGGATTTTCACTAACGTCATCAACAGCCGTTGCCGGCACGTTTGATGCAGATATAATTACATTGGGAACTTCAGTTGGCAGCGGAACGGTAACATTTACCGAAATAACCACTACCGGAAATAGCGGTTTAAAAGGTACGGTTAAAGGATCATTTTCAGGCAAGGTAACCGATTTCACAACCTTGACCGACAAAAACATTTCGGGTTCATTCAGCATTAAAATGTAACCAACAGCTTAGGCTGGTTTAATAACACTGTCTTATATATAAGATTATATTTATACCTTGGTGTGAGTTAAACACTATGAATAACTAATATTTGGAACAATTAACACCATCCTACAATTTTCCGCGTACTACCCTGCGTATAGCAGTTGGGGTTATGTTTTTCATGGCCGGTATTTGCTTTGCCAGCTGGGCATCGCGTATAGCAACCATACAGCAAAACCTTAACCTTAGCGATGCCGGGCTTGGCGGAGTATTGTTTGCCCTGCCGGTAGGGTTAATGTGTTCGCTCCCTTTCTCGGGCTGGGTAATTACCCGTATAGGCAGCCGCAAATTACTCGTATCGGCATTAATAGTTTACAGCCTGGCCTTAGTGTCATTAGGCATGGCGCAAAATACGGTTCAGTTGGTAGCCTGCCTGCTGTTGTTCGGTTTTTCAAGCAATGCGGTAAACATATCAGTTAACACCCAGGCCGTAGCTGCCGAAGAGTTATACAAACGGCCCATACTATCCTCTTTTCATGGCTTATGGAGTTTGGCAGGGTTTACCGGTGCTGCCATCGGTACCTTCATGATAGGGCAGCACGTTATCCCCTTTAAGCATTTTAGTATGATAATGGCCCTGGTTATTATCACCGTGATATTTACCACCCGCTATTTAAAAAATGATAAACCTGCCAGCGCCGGGCCGGTATTTGTAATGCCCGATAACTCGCTGATCAAGCTGGGTGTTATTGCATTTTGCTCCATGATATGCGAAGGCGCCATGTTTGATTGGAGCGTTATCTATTTCAAAAAAGTAGTGCTTGCCCAAAACGCTTCAATGGGTGCAGGCTATACTGGTTTTATGCTCACCATGGCAACCGGCCGCTTTATTGCCGATAAATTTGCACACCGTTTTGGCTTAAAACGTACCCTGCAGGTTAGCGGTATGCTCACCGCAACAGGCTTGCTTACGGCCGTGGCATTCCCCTATTTATATACAGCCATATTTGGTTTTATGCTGGTAGGGTTCGGTGTATCATCAGTAGTGCCGTTGGTTTACAGTGCCGCCGGCAAATCAAAAACAATGTCGCCGGGGGTAGCGCTCGCAGCCGTATCAACCATTGGCTTTATGGGCTTTTTGTTTGGGCCGCCGGTTATAGGTTTTGTGGCGGGCATAGCCACGCTAAGGGCATCATTCACACTGATAGCAATTATGGGCATTTGCGTTACCGTTTTTGCAACCAAGGCAAAAATTTAATCCCCTTTATTCAGGTCAGTAGCGTTTGGGTTTAAAACGTACTCGAAGTTTTCGTACCCATTGTGAAAAATAAATTTCAACCGCTCGTGCGGCAGGGTTATATCCAGCGATATTGCGCCTAACGTTGTTGGCAGGTTATCCCTTATCAATTTCAGATCGGTAACATGGGGCATGTCAATGGCAATATCTTCGCCACGGGCTTCAATTTTCCAATCCTTAAGGTTTGCGCCCCGTAATACATCCAACCATTTTTGCTGATACGCGTTCATAAGCTTGTAGTTTGCTTATAGAACAGGCGAGGTGGTATTAAGTTTTTAAGAACTGGAGGGGTGCCTGCCCTGCGTAAATACCTTTCTAAAGCAGACGCGAAGTATCGCGTCTCTACATTGTGGCATTCGTAGAGACGCGATACTTCGCGTCTTTGACTTTTCTTCGAGCGTATTTGCGGCTACTTTGCCGGCATAATGGGCTTGCCATAAACACCCAAGGGAGTAAGCCTGTTCTCAAATAATACTTTTGGTTCTTTAAAAAATCTGATAAAATCCTGCTCGCTTACCTGGCCAGGGTACGGCACGTAGTAATGATTTGGGTTGCCGTTGCGCCAGGCCACTACGTATGATGTTTTGTGTTTGGCAAGCGTTGGGGCTAATACTTTTGTCCACCAGTCGGCTTGCGGGATTCCCTCGTAACCAATTTCGGGGATGCAGGCCAGTTTGCCGGTTTTGGCGGCTATGGCATCTAAAATACCCAGGCGCATGTCCAGTTTTTGCTGATAATTGGGTATGGTTTTAAAGCAATAGCTGTCAAAGCCAATAAAGTCGGTATAATCATCGCCGGGGTAGCGCTGCATAAAATCGGCCTCGCTGTTAAAATCAGATGTAGAGTAAACTATCAATAGGTTATGCAGCTTTTTGGTTACGCGCATATAATCAACCGTAAAGCGCCAAAGCTGCTTAAATTCTTCGGGCGTGCTGGTATTAGCGCACCACCAAAACCAATTGCCCGTAAGCTCATGAAACGGGCGAAACAACAACGGGATCTGCTCGCCGTCATCCCCCTTTAAGCTGGCCATGTAAGCGGCGCCTTTATCAAGCCATTTGGTATAAACATCGTGGTAAGCGCCGCCGGGCAGCAATTCTTTTACCGTACGCATCGAAGTATCCCAGGCGGTTTTGCCGTTGGCGGGATTATCCATGTGCCAACAAAAAGTATTGATGCCTCCCCTGCGGTAGGCGTCGCGTATCATTTGTTTCTGTAGTTTAAAAGGCGTGCCGTTAATATCGCGTTCGCTGTCGTGCTCAATTTTGGCCAGATCCCAGCCGTACATGGCCGGGTATGAGCCGGTAACGCTTTTCACATCCGACCGGTTAGCCTCATAAGCCCAGCCCACACCGTAGGCGGTATCATCATGGTGCCCAAATATTGCACCTGCATCAACCAAACGCTGCATACTGTAAAACAGCTGGCGGGTTTCGTAAGTGGCCTGCTTATCGCAGGGGTTGTTTAACTGTGCCATAACGGGGATACTGCCGGTTAGCAAAAGAGCAGTAATAGCGTAACGATAGATATTTTTCATTTGATATATTGATGTTATAGTATTATTTCCCTTCGGCCACTAAAAATACGGTTCCACGGGCAGGAACAGTAACAATTATCCCGCCCGAAATAGCCGCGCTGTTTGCCGCAATAGTTTTATATGTTGCCGGGCCGCCCGAATCGCCATCAGGGCCGGTGCCATTTACATACACCTTGCGCGAGAACGGCGCATTATCTGTACCCCCGTTTAGTGTGTAATAGTAATACCTTGTACCTGCTGCAAAGTTTTTAAGGTTAACGGTAACTGCCCTATCTAAGCTGCTTCGGTTTACCAGTACCACACCCGCATCGCCCGATTCAAAAGATGAGCCGTAGCTAAGAATATCCGGGCTGCCCGTTACTTCCGAGGTCACCATGCGGTCGCCAAAATACTTTTGGAAAAAGTACATGTAATAAAATGCAGGCCTGGCGTTCCAGGCAGGTGCTCCGGGTTCTTTATTGCTACTATTTACGCTGTTATTCAACAAGCCATGATCATCACCGTTATCCCATGCATTTGCCAGATCCCAGCGACTGGCCATGCTGTATTGATTCTTAATCAATTCGCCCAGTACCATTACCGCGTGCACACCGGCCACGTTTGATACCATTTGTTTTGACCCGGACGAGAAGATATTCCATTCATCCAACGCTACGGGCTTTTGCTGCAGCCCTGCTTTTTGCAGAGAGTTTTTTACCCAGTTCATCATACTGGTGGTAACACCCGCAGGGGTTCCCAGTATAAGCTCGGGCGATGAGTTTTGCATGTATGGCGTATAGTAGTTATGCACCACATAAAAATCGGGCGAATTGCCTGAGGTGGTCATGGCATCTGCATTCCAGGCCTGTATAATGGTTGATGTATTGTCTTTTTCGTCGGCCTCGGTTGTTACCATACCTATTTTAATACCTACGTTGCCCACCTCGGCTGCCGCCTTACGCATTGCATCAGCAAAGATCTTAAAGTGCAGGCCGTAAAGCGCACCGCTTAAAACAGCCGGTTGCCCGTCTTTATTGGCGGCGGGGTTTATGCGGTAGCCCGCTTCCCAGTTGCCGTAGTTCTCGTTGCCAATTTCCCAGTATTTGGTTCGGCCATTATCGTAACGTACCCAATCGGCAGCCAATTTAGCGGCTGTTTCAACAGGGTTATCGCTGGTACCATAACGGGCGTAACCGTAGTTTACAGTAATAAGGCCGGTGCTGTTGGTTTGCTGTAAAACTTTGTAATAGTTATCAAGCGTGAATGTCCAATCGGCGGTGTTGTTGCCAAACCAATAGTTAGAAGCGCTTGAAGCACCGGCACTATTTAGCAGCTGCGCAGGCGCGTCATCGGGCGCTTTATTGCTACCGTTCCAAAAGTAAATGTCAGATAAGCTGCCCCCCGGGAAACGCAGAATATTCGGCGACAAATCTGTCAATTGCTGCATCAATACAGGCTGGTCTACATACTGCCCCATAAACGGGTTGGTATTATTACCAAACAGGTTTTTTGATACCTTGGTGATCACCTTGCTTAGGTCAACCGTGGCAACAACGGTACCCGCTACCGGCTTGGCTACCGTTTTGTATCCCACCGGGATGCTGAATGCTTTGGCCTGCCAGCCATCTAAAAAAAAGCCTTGCGTGGCCGCAATATCGGGGTTATTGGGTGGGGTAATAACGGTTGAACCGCCATCTGTGCCGCCGTTATTTTTACCGCCGCCGTTTGTGTTTGTGTTGCCGTCCTTTTTACAAGAGTGCAGCAGGGCCAGGGTAGCTAAAGCCACCATGCCTGTTTTCAGGAAATGTGTTCTCATTGGGTTTACTGTCTGCTTATTCGTTTAATTAATTCGATACATGCCCGGCTATTGTGATAGGGGCATTTCCAGATCCCGGCCTTGTCTTCGGTTTGCATTACATCGCCGTTGGCGTAAATGCCCCAAAACCACTCACCGTTCTGTATATCCAATATGTGTTGCTTAACGAAAGCCCAATTCCGAAGCGACAGATCAAGATATTCTTGTTTATTATTCAGTTGAAAGGTGTTGTAGAAGCCTACCATTGCTTCTGCCTGTACCCACCAGTGTTTTTCTTTTATTAAATGATGCGCGGCGGGTTCATACTCGTACCATAAACCGCCATCGGCATCTAAGCCCTGTTTAGTTGCATCGGTTATTTTGATGCATACATGTTTTACTTTTTCTATTAACTCATGATGACCGATTACCTCGGCTGCTTCCAGCAAAAGCCAGGTGGCCTCAATATCGTGCCCGTACGATACCGTATCCGATCTTTTATTCCAGTCCTCATCAAAAAACAGCACCAAATGGTTGGTCTCATTATCAATGATATGCTCCAGGAAATTATTGATCAGTGTAATGACCTGCTCCCTCAATCCCTCCTCCGGCAAAATGCTGTACAGCGTAGTGTAGGCTTCCAGCACATGCAGGTGGGTGTTCATGCTCTTTTTCTCGTTGGCATCCTTGGCGCTCAGGCGCAGGTCGGCAATGGGTTGCCACTCTTTGGTAAAAGCTTCCAGATAGCCGGTTCGCTCAGTATCGTAGCTTTTATCAACCAATAATTTGTACAGGTTAACTGCATAGTTTTTTGCTTCTGCTACGCCGGATGCCTTGTAATATTCGCTCAGCGCGTAAATGGTAAAGGCCGATGCGTACACCTGCTTTTTGGTATCCAGCGGGTTGCCCAAATAATCAACCGACCAATAAACGCCGCCAAATTCGGCATCAATAAAATGTTTAATGATGAACTGGTAAGCCCTGTCGGCCATAGCCAGGTATTGCTTATCCGGGTTCAGGTTATAAGCTGCGGAGAAACTCCACAAGATCCTTGCATTTAAAACAGATCCTTTTGGCGAAGCGGGGATAACGTTATTATCGTTATCTATTTTACCATAAAAACCACCATACTGCTCATCAACAGTATTGGCCATCCAATAATTCAGGATGTTGCCCAGTTCGGCGGTCAACTCCTGTTTATAGGTATGCAATTGGTTTTCTATGGTATGCTCCGCCATCGTCTCCATTTATTATTGTACCGCTAAAAGGCTTTTATTTTTATTAATGATACTGTTTATGGTATTCACCGATGCTGCCGAACGCAGGCCATCTGCCGGGGTGTTGATCACATAATCAACCAATTTATCAACCGTTGTGGTTGCCACATGCATGCGCGTGTCTGACGATGCATAGTAGATAAACACGCTGCCATCCTCATCCTTTATCCAGCCGTTACAGAAGGCCACGTTTGATACATCGCCCACACGCTCGGCACCCTCGGGTGCTAAAAAGTAGCCTGCGGGTTTATGGGTAACTTTAATCAGGTTGTTTAAGTCGGTCATGAACATATACAGTGTGTAGCGTAAGCCTGCGGCTGTATTACGTACGCCATGCGCCAAATGCAGCCAGCCTTTATCTGTTTTTATAGGTGCCGGGCCCTGTCCGTTCTTGGCTTCGTAAACGGTATGGTATTGTTTATTGTCTATGATGGTTTCTTCATCAACCATGGCGTTTTCCATACTATCGCAAAGGCCAAAGCCTATGCCGCCGCCTTTACCGGCGCTGATGAAGCCATCCTGCGGGCGGGTGTACAGTGCGTATTTGCCATCCACAAATTCGGGGTGTAAAACTACGTTGCGCTGCTGTGGTGAGTTTGTTTTCAGGTCCGCGAGGCGCTCCCAGGTCAATAAGTCCTTTGTGCGAGCTATGCCACAAGCTGCTATGGCCATGCTTTGGTCGTGCGCCGGGGCTTCGGGGTCGCGCCTTTCTGTGCAGAACAATCCGTAGATCCAGCCATCCTCGTGCGCGGTTAGGCGCATATCGTACAGGTTGGTATCAGGCTCGTTGGTTTCGGGCATGGTGATGGGGTGTTCCCAAAATTCAAAATGGTCTATCCCGTTAGGGCTTTCGGCCACCGCGAAGAACGATTTGCGGTCGGCCCCTTCTACCCTTACCACCATTATATACTTACCGTTGAATTTGATAGCCCCCGCGTTAAAAGCGGCGTTCACCCCAAAACGCTCCATCAGGTAGGGGTTGGTTTCGGGGTTAAGGTCATATTTCCAGGCGATGGGTGCATGCTGCGCGGTAAGCACCGGGTATTTGTAGCGGTCGAAAACGCCGTTACCCAGGCCATCTATCTCGTTATTTATATCGATCAGCTTTGCGTACGCTTCCTCTAATCCGGCTAATCTCTGTTTAAATTGCTGTATCATTTATGTTCTTAGTATTCTTTTAGTTTGTTCCACCAGGTACGTTTAAGTATCACCATCATCACGGCCAAAATGGCTATGGTAATTAATAGCGGCGTTTTTTGCCATAGCACCAGGTACATGGGCAATATGGTTAGGCAGCATTGGGCAATAGTACCCACTACCACATTAAACATGTTTAGCTTAAAGTTTTTATTTGGCTGAAAGGATGGATCGTTTGCCAAAGCTATTTGCTTAACCGGTTCCCAAAAGCCCCATGGCCTTACATTGGTGTAAAAGGATTGCAGCACGGCCATATCTGTTGGCGGCGTAGCATATGAGCCGATAACCGAACCCGCCAGCGATACTAAGAACAGCACCGGGAACCAGAACAGCAGCTGCCCTTCGGGAATGTAATTGAACTTTACCAATGCTGAAAAAACAATGGCCGTAATAATACCGGCAAGCATCCCCCAGAAAAAGCCGCTGGCATTAAAGCGCCACCAATGCCATTTAAGCACATTTGATGCGATGTACCCGCCATATAGAGCTGATACTATCCACTGTAATATAGTATTGATATCTTTTACAAAAAAGCCCAGTATTACGCCCACTGCAACTACCACAATGCCTACCAGGTAGTTCATGGTGATGGTTTTTTTGTTGGATGCTGTTGGGTTTACATATTTAAGGTAAATATCATTTACGATGTAGGCCTGCGCGGCATTCATGGTGCCGCTAAAGGTGCTCATAAATGCACCAAGTAAACCGGCAAGCAGCAAGCCTACCAGGCCTACAGGTAAAAAGTTATTGATAACCGCTGGCAGTATGCGTTCAAAATCTATCGCGCCTGTGCCGTCGGTCAGGTTCATTTGGTGATAATAGATCAGGCCCAACGCGGTTAAGCTGATGATAAGCGTATAGCGGATAGGCAGCAGGATAACACTTACAAAACCATTCATTTTGCTGGCCTCTTCGGGCGAGCGGGTTGAAAGGATCTTCTGCATATCGTAATTTGGCGCGGGGCCGGCCAACGCCGCGAAGAACCCTTTGAAGGTCATCATCATAAAGAAATAGGCAAACAACGAGTAACCGTCGCTTTTTATTTTTTGGTTCACCTCGGTGATGATACCCGTCCAGTTCAGGTTTAAATACTTACCAAAAAATGGCGTGTACCAGCCATTGGGTACATTTAAATGGTGACTGCTTATCTGATCGGCGGCTATAAAGCCTATCCAAACGCAGGCAACCGTCATTACCCCGTATTTCACCATATCGCCCAGTACAATGCTGTGCATACCACCTATAATGGAATAGAACATGGCAAACAGGGTGAAGATGATCCCGTAAATATGCGGCACGTATTGCGGCGCTACATCAAAGGGGATATAACTTTTTACCAGGTCCCAGGGCACGAAGATCTCGATGAATTTACCAAGACCTATAAAACCGTAGGCCATAAAGCCAAGGCAGCTTAACAAGGCAAAAGCTATAACCACCAAATGCGAACTGGTTACCCCCGCCCCTGTTTTGCCAAAGCGGGTTGCCAGCCATTCGGCACCGGTTGAGGCATTTGAGCGGCGCAGCCAGCGCGACAGGTACATCATTAAAAACACTTGGTTAAATACCGGCCACAGCCAGGGGATCCAGATACTTTTCATGCCATACACAAAACACAGGCTTACCATCCACATGGTACCGCTGATGTCGAACATATCCGAAGCATCGCTTAAACCAAGCTTATACCATGGTAATGATTTACCGCCAAGCAGGTAACTCTCGTTATTCTCGCGTGCTTTTTTGCGGTACCATAAACCAATAAATATGGTGCTGAACAGGTACAGTACGATGATGGAAATATCTATAAGGGATAATCTCATTTAAATCATTAATTAGTAATAATTGGTACCCGCTAAAATAGATGATTTAATTACCCTGTATATAATACTATTTTAACCTTAATTTATCAATCTGGCTAAAAACCGGTATTAAACATTATATAAATATGCGGTTACCGGTGTACGTTTCCCTAAACTCTTTTGGGATGCAGAATTTTTTGCGCTTAAATATGCGGTTGAAGTTTGAAATATTATTAAAGCCGCATTTATAAGCAATTTCGGCCACGGTGGTGGTGCTATCTATCAGCATGCGCGATGCATGACCAAGCCTTATCTCGTTCAAACTATCAATAAAGGTTTTGCCGGTACGCTTCTTTATAAACCTGCTGAACGACGCCTCGGGCATATTGGCAATGCGGGAAACTTCGGCCAGACTCACCTGTTTATTGTAGTTGTTGTTCATAAACTCAAACACCTTTTCGATACGGCGGCTGTTGTAATAAAACTTCTCGTTGGAAAAGCTCGGATCTGAAAGCGTTTTCATGTTGCGCGATATCGACAGATCGTGCAATATGGATAACAGCTCGAGCACCGAATCGAATCCGTTCTTTTTATCGAGCGATAACAGCCTGTCTTTTAAGGTAAGAATAGTTTCGGGCGAGAAGGCGATGCCGCGCTGCGAACGCTCCAGCATGCTTTTTACAAAGCTCATCTGGTTACGGCGCAGAAACTTCTCGTCGAACAGATCTTTGTGGAACTGTATGGTCACCTCGTTTATCGCCTCGCTTTTGCACTGGTGTGTAAACCAGGCATGGTAAAGGTTTGGGCCTACCAGCACCAGTTCCAGATCGTCAATTACCTCTATGTGCCCGCCCACTACGCGCTTGGCGCCATTGGCATTTATAATAAGGTTCAGTTCGTACTCTTCGTGGTAGTGAAGAGGGAAATCGAACTTGTTTTTTACACGCGAAAAAATAGTGAAGCAATCGCTTGGTGTAAGCGGTGTTATCTCACGCATAACGTTATTTGGCATAATAAATAATTATTGTTTTTTTCGACTGTGAATACTGATACGAATTTAACACATATTATATAATATTAATCACATATCGCAGTAAATCCTACCCACACATCAATAATTAAATTGTTTAAACTATTACATTAAAACCACCCGGCCGGTGTTGGGCCACCAGCCGGGCAGTTAAAATATATTATTGGTTCACAATAATAACATCATCAAAATAGAACGTTTCGTCCTGGTCGTTCGGGCCTTTTATCCAGAAACCTATGGTATTTGCTGTACTGCCCGTACTAAATATACCGGCGGTCGAGATCGGGATCTTAAAATACGTCCATACTTTGGCCGGAATGGTAAGCGGTGTGGTATCATCGTTATTACCATATCCTTTAGCACGTTTATCGGCAGTAAGATACAGGGTATAATCCTGCGAAGCCCCTTTTACCCAAAAGCTTAAGAATTTATACTCGGGTTTTGATGCCAGACCCGGATACCAGTTGGAAAAACCATCAGCCGACCAGTTACCTTTTGCATAAGTTGCCGCAAAAGACGCCGCACCCGATTTTGATACCGTGGTAGATATAGTTGCCGGGCCCCATGAGTTATTTGCCCATCCGTCGGCGCCGTAATTATCGGTAAATATCTGGTAGGCCATATCCAGGTTCTCAAATACCTGCGTGGTGGTTATTGGCCCAGTGGCGTTTGTTATTTCTAATGGCGCACCTGGTACCGTACTGCTGGCGGGCATTTTTATAACCAACTCTTTTTTAGTTTGCGATACAATGGTTATAGCATCATTAAACCCTTTAAATTTAACCGAGGTTACATCAGCAAGGTTATTACCGGTGATGGTTATTTGAGTATTAGCAGTAAAATTGTAGTTAGATACCGTTGATATTACCGGTAACGCAATAACGTTAAAGTTTACCATTATCTGTTTGCCAATTTTATTAGTGATGATAATGTTTTGCTTCCCTCCGTTAGCCGTATCCGGCACACGGAAAATAAGCGCGTTATCGGTATTAAACACCGTGTTGAATGGCGCAGGCACACTGCCTTTTTCAAATACTACAGATTGGATCTCTCCAAGGCCGCTGCCGGTAAGGGTTAATACATCGCCTCCTTTGGCAGAATCAGGCTGAATTTTATCGGCCCTGGGGCTTGATGACGCAGCAGCGGGCTTTTGGTTCTCTTTTGTACAAGAGGTAATGACAGATGCACCTGCTATAAAAGCAAACAGCACAATCATCAATTTATATATACTTTTCATGATCAATAATGATTTTTAAATACGTTATCGCTTATTTGTAATAATCAACAGCAGGTTCAAGCAGTTTCGGGTCTTGCGCGGTTTCGGCCTGTGGTATAGGCAAAAACAACTGCGCTGCTGAGTTTAGGGTTGCTTTAAAGCTGGTAAGCCTTCCGTTACCATCCAGCGTACCCCGCTCTTGAGACGCTATGATCTGCTGTGCTTTTGCAAACCCCTGGCGCTGAATATCAAACCAGTAATCGCCTTCAAAAGCAAACTCTACTTTACGTTCATGTAAAATATCGTTTTGGGTTAGGGTGGTTAAACTTGTTAAACCTGCTCTGTTATGCACTTTGTTAAATGCCTCAAGCGCACCGGCATCCGCGGTAGACCCAGCATCTCCTAAAACTGCTTCAGCATATATCAATAATACATCCGCGTAGCGTAAAATAAAAGTAGGCATACTGGTATGGCCATCAGGTGTAACCGGTTCATCGGCGCGGTTTGGGCCAACAATATACTTCTGGATGTTTGAGCGTGTGCCGGTAAAAATAAAGTGATCGTCTGTAGCGCGCCCAGTTGTATCATAAGTAAACCCGGTTGGGAAGTTATCATTCACCCAGGCATCTTTATGGAAACCCTGTTGCATTACAGACCACCCGCGGCGTTTATCGGCAGTTTCATAACCGGTTGCCGGGTTTAGCATATCAAACGAAGGTACTACCGCCGAGTAACCGTTACCACCTGTTGGTTTTGGATGTACCAAAGGTTGCGGCGCAGCGTAGATAGAGAAACGGTTACCACCGTTCCATCCCATTGATGACAGCCATCTTAATGAGAACAAGTTCTCTTTGTTTTTAACATTAGCTGCTGCAGATGAAGTGAACATAGCGTTATAATCATCGTTCAAACCAAGTACACCGTTGCCTGCGCCTTTTGAATAATCAATTACCAGTTTAGCTTTTGCAGCTGCGTTTATGTAATCTTTTAGGTACAGATAAACTTTAGCCATCATGCCTATAGCAGCATATTTGGTTACTCGGCCATCCTGCGCGGCTACTTCTGGCAATCCATCGGCAGCTGCCTGCAGGTCTTCTAAGGCAAAACGTAATACATCTTTCTGGTGGTATTTAGGCACCAGGTATGCGCCGGGCTTGGTCAGGTCTAAAGGGTTATCAACTATGGGTGCATCACCAAATGTACGGCCTATATAAAAGTAGGCAAAGCCGCGTATAAACCTGGCTTCGGCAATACCCTTATCTAAAAAGTCGGTATTGGTACCGCCAAGCAGTGCTTTTTTATCTTTAAAGGTTTGTATCAGTACTGATGCCTGGCCTGCAGCCTTGTAGCACGAGTTCCAGGTGCTTGATACCAAACCATCGGTACTTTGAATGTTAAAGTTATAGAACGAGTTATATTGGTCGTTACCCTGCGTACCTGTAACTGTACCGCCCAATAAATCGCCCACTGATGTGAACGCTTTATCGAACCAATCGCCCCATACATTATTATACAGTATACCGGTGGCGCCATTCACCTGCTCGGCATTATTATAGTAATTATCTGTAGTGGGCCCGGTTGTGGATGGATGGTTAAGGAAATCCTTTTTACATGCAACACTAAAGCAAACCAACGCACCTATCAGGAATATTATATTTCTTTTCATTTTGCTTATTTTTTTCGATTAAAACTGAATATTGGTACCAAACGTGAATGTGCGAGGTATTGGATAGTGACCGTTATCCACATTCATGAAACCTACCTGACTGTTAATAGCACCTAACTCAGGGTCGTAGCCCGAGTATTTGGTAAAGGTGTATAGATTTTGTACTGATGCGTAAACCCTTACCGATGCTATTTTAAGCCTGCTCATGATGCTTTTTGGCAGATTGTAACCCAGGGCAACATTCTGAATACGCAGGTATGAACCACTCTCGATGTACCTGTCAGATATCCTGGTGTTGTTATTTGTCCACTGGTTGTACCTTGGCATGTTTGAGCCAGTGTTTGCTTCTGTGTACCTGTTCAAAACAGTAACCAACTGGTTATTATTTGAGTTAGACATTGCTTCGGTTTGCCTGCGGGTATAGTTAAATATTTGGCCGCCGTAGCTTCCATATAGGAATATTGACAGATCGATACCTTTGTAATTGAACGTGTTGGTAAAACCGTAAGTGAATTTAGGGTTAGGGTCGCCAATTACACGCGCATCCTTATCATCAATAATTCCGTTACCATCCAAATCTTTATAGCGGATATCGCCCAGCCATAATGAACCCGGCGCAACAGTTAAACCTGTTGGGATAGGGCCGTTAGCCAGATCTTCCTGCGTGCGGAACAAACCATCGGTAACAAAACCGTAGTAGCTGCCAATTGGGCTGCCCGGTGCGGTTAATGATATCAGGTTACTGGTGCCGTACTCGTTAAAAATACCCTTTAATGTAGCGGTTGGGTTGTTTAACCTTACCAGTTTGTTTTTGTAATGGCTAAACACAACGTTGGTTTTCCAGCTAAAATCTTTATTGCTTACGTTGTAGGTGGTGATACCAATATCGATACCGGTGTTGGTCATTTCGCCGGCATTGGTTATTGGCGATTGTATATCATTATACGCCGTGCCCAAACCCGAGAATGAAGGCAACTGACTGGCCAAAAGCATATTGGTTGTAGTTTTTTTGTACACATCAATAGTTACTTCGGCTTTGCTGTTCAGCGTGGTTAAGTCAATACCCGCGTTGTAGGTTTTAACAGATTCCCAGCCCAGATCAGGGTTGGCAACGTTGTATGGTAAGCTACCCGGGCCAAAAGGCGCGGTACCAAATAACTGTATATTGGATACGAAAGCATTAGAGCTGGTATTTTGGTTACCCACCTCGCCATAACCTAAGCGGAATTTTAAATAGCTCAGATTTTTCATGTCCTTCATAAAATCTTCGTTAGTCACTGTCCACGATGCAGAAACCGCAGGGAACGTTCCCCACCGTTTGCCTGGGCCAAAGCTTGATGAACCATCACGACGAACAGTACCTGAAATAGCATATCTGTTATTGAAGGTATAGCCCGCACGTGCAAAGTACGATTCCATACTCCAGGTACCCGCACCTGCGCCAATGCCCTGGGTCAAATCGGCTAAACCTGCGTTTAGCGACGGCAGGTTAGCTACCAACCCGTTACGGTTTGCGTTGATGTAATCATAATCCGATCGTTGAACCTCGTGGCCCAGGGTAGCGCTGATGCTGTGTTTACCAAATGAACGATCAAAATTCAGGAAGTTTTTTACATCCCAGTAAAGGCTTTGGTTGCGCTGCTCGCGGATGCGGCTTGGCGATAATATCACGTCGCCGGTAACGCTGTTCTCCAAAAAAGGCTGGAACGCGCGGTCGCTTTCTAAATTAAAGTTGTAGTTGGCTTCGTTACGTAAAGTAAGGCCTTTTATAATTTTCACCTCGGCATATAATGCGCCCAATGCTTTGGTATTACCCGTACGTACATCACGGTTTTGCGCTAAGGTAACCGGGTTATTGGTAAGGTTTATCTGGTAACCGCCAACATTGGCATTGGTAATATAGTTACCATAGATATCGCGCACAGGCGATACCGGTGTATTGTATAACACCGTACTGGTTACCGCGTCAAAACCATCGCTTAAGCCTATTTGCTGTTTGCTTTTTGACATGTTAGTGGTAAACCCCATTTTTAACCAGTTATTCACCTGGTGATCAACACTGGCCCTGATGGTATACCTGTCGAATCCGGTTTTTATCAATGTACCGGTTTGGTTTAAATAACCGCCGCTAAAGTAAAACTGCGTTTTTTCTGTACCGCCGGATACCGAGATCTGGTGGCTGGTTACCACACCACGCTGGTAGATCTCGTCCTGCCAATCGGTGCCATGGCCCAATACAGATGGATCACGGAATTCGAGCGTGCTATCTAAACCGCTACCCGGTACTGCACGCACCTCATTCACTAACGAGTTACGGTATTGCGCGTACTGGCGCAGGTCCATCACTTTTAGTTTTTTAGGGATCTCTGAGAAACCCACATAGGCATCGTAATTGAATTTACTTGTACCCGCTTTACCGCGTTTGGTATTGATGATAACCACACCGTTTGCACCGCGCGAACCGTAAATAGCCTGCGCCGATGCATCTTTCAGGATGTCGATAGACTCAATATCAGACGGGCTTAAGGTAGCCAAAACGCTCTGGCCTGTTTGCCCCGAGCCCCCACCCAGGAAATCCTGGTTTAAGCTTACGTTACCTTCGGCGCCAAACTGCACACCATCTATTACATACAATGGCTCATTTGAACCGGTTGCGCTTGTGATACCACGCACTCGTACCGAAACGCCCGCACCCGGCTGGCCCGAGTTGTTCATTACCGTAACACCGGCAACTTTACCCTGTATAGCCTGGTCAACACCGGCAACGGGTAAATTTCTAATATCCTTTTCGCTAACTGATGAAATGGATGAGGTAATATCGGCACGGCGGATGCTGCCGTAACCAATTACCACCACCTCGTTTAGCGAAGTGTTTGAGGCCTTCAATGTTGCATCAACCACGGTACGGCCATCTATGGCAACCTCGCTGGTCTCTAACCCGATAAATTTAAACACAAGTACTTTGGCTGTTGCTGATACGGTAATAGTATACTTACCATTTACATCGGTTACGGCAACGCCTGTACCATCTTTTACAGATACAGTAACACCGGGTAATGCGCCGGTATTATCTTTAACTGTTCCCCTGATCACTGTGCCGCCTGTTTGCGCCATAGCTGCGGCACAAATAAAGAAGGAAGCAAACAGCAATGCTATTCGTAGAATTTTTCCCATAATGATTTGTTAGTTTTTGGTTGATTTATATTTGATTTTAATTGGTGTACTTGTTTACAAAAGCCGGCCGGCAAACGCATCAATTGTGCATCGGCATCCCCATGTACCAGGTGTAATTACTTACCCTGCATTGCTTAATAACTTTAAAAAAATGGTTAATTGGTTTATATAATCAGCACCCGGTAATTATTGCAGGTGCGTTATTGATTATTCATGGGTTAAAATTATATGCTATTAAAAGCCCTGTTGTGGATAAATAGGGGCACAAATGTCAACCCGAATTAACATATTGATTGTAAGATATTTAATAATTAAAATGAATGTTTTTTGGGCTATTTAGTTACAAATGTGTACCTGTAATCAAGATACAGGTACTTTATAAAGTGCTTAAATAGTATTATAAGCTAAAGCCTGTGGGTGTTAAATTTTGCATAGCTGTTAGTTGTAAAGCGTTTATTTCACGAAGAAGCGAAGATTAGAAAAATGATGCAGCGTACCTACGGCACGCAGGGTTTGGGATGGTGCTATGCTACCGGTCTTTAACCCTGATGGGGTTTTAGACCGCTGCTTTAAAATAGGCTGGATTTTGGCTAAAGCCATTTGATACTTATTATCATCCGTTGGCTAAAGCCAACGGCAATGAATTAATGGAATATACTTCATGAAGCATGATAGGATACAACCTTACGAAGTGCTCCGTCAGGAGCAACAGCCCGGTAAAAAAATAAGTGTAACTCTCCGTGCCGTAGGTACGGAACAATTGCAAGCAACTACTCACCACTCACCCCCTCTCTACTCACTAAGCTCCGCGTAGCGCGACGGGATGGTATTAAACTCGGCCTTAAAGGTGCGCACAAAGTATTTCTGACTTTTGAAGCCTACCTTATGGCATATCTGCGAAATGGTGAGATGGCCGGTTTCCAGCAGTTGCGCGGCGCGTTTCAGGCGCATCTGTCGCACCAGTTCGTTGGGGGTTTTGCCGGTCATCTGCAGTATTTTTTTGTAGAGGGTGTAGCGGCTCACGCACATATCGCTGCTTAGTTCCTCTACCGAAAAGTTGGGGTTGGAGATATTGTTATCTATCAGCACCAGTACTTTTTTAATAAACACCTCGTCCGGCGAATCTACATGCATTTCGGTAGGTTTGGCCTCCACCTGCTTCTGGTAGGTTTTGCGCATATGTTCCTGCTGGCTCAGTATATTCTTTATTTTTGATAGCAGGATCTCGAAGTTAAAAGGCTTGGTCATGTAATCGCTGGCACCGGTACCCAGGCCTTTTAGCTGTTGCTCCTCGCCGGCCATGGCGGTAAGCAATATCACTGGGATATGTGATGTACGGGTATCACTCTTTATTTTCTGACAAAGCTCAATCCCGTTCATTTCGGGCATGGCAATATCACTTACTACCAGGTTGGGGTGCTGCGCCAATGCCTTTTGCCAGCCTCTTTTACCGTTCTCGGCCTCAATAATATTAAACGACTCTTTCAGGTTATCCTTTATATAAAAACGGAAGTCCTCATTATCCTCCACCAATAATACGGTTGGTTTTTTACCATCACGGGTTCCCCTGATCTGCGCAGAGCGATTGGTATTCAAATCAAACACCACATCTTCGGCATGCTCTAAAAGTAAAGGGGTGTCGGTAAACAACTGCATATCCGCTTGCTGCAACGGCAATAATACAGTAAAGCAACTACCCTGGTTAAACTCGCTCTCCACCGTTATTTCGCCGCCGTGCAGGCGCACAAACTCTTTGGTGATAGACAGGCCTATCCCGCTGCCCTGGTTTAGCATTGAACCAGGGATATCGTTCTGGAAGAACGGTTCAAAGATCTTATCAAGCTTATCCTTTTGGATGCCGATGCCCGTATCCATCACCTTAATTTCTAACTGGCGGTGCTGCGGGTCGGTGCCATCCATTAAGTAGAGCAGCACACTCACGTGCCCGCCTGTTTGGGTAAATTTATAAGCGTTGGATAGCAGGTTAAAAATGATACGCTCTATCTTATCCTGGTCAAAACTGGTTTTAAATTCATCCACTTCAGCATCAAATATAAAGTCGATACCTTTTTGCTCGGCTACATCTGTAAACGAATACGACAGGTCGCGGATAAACCCAATAATATCCCCCGGGTGATTATGCAGCTTAAGCTCCTGGTGCTCCATCTTCCTAAAATCAAGCAATTGGTTTACCAGGTTTAGCAGCCTTTTGGCATTGCGGTTAACCAGCAACAACTGCTTTTGTATTTCGGGCTCCTGTATTTGTTTAATGATCTTATCTACCGGGGCCATAATAAGCGATAACGGCGTGCGGAACTCGTGACTTACGTTGGTAAAGAATTTTATCTTCATCAGGTCAAGTTCGTGAAGGCGCTGGGTTTCCTCACGTTCTTTCTCCAGCAGGAACTGTGCGCGGATCTTTTGGATACCCCTGCGGCGCAGATAAAACAAGGTCCCCACAAATGCCAATACATATAAGATGTAGGCAAAAGTAGTTTTCCACCAGGGCGGCAGGATGGTTACATGCAGCAATATCTCCTTACTATTCCAATAACCGGGGTTTGATGCACGTACCTTAAAGATATAATCGCCGGCATCAAGATTGGTGTATACCACTTTGCGGGTAAGGTTATCGGCCGGGATCCAGTTTTTATCAAAGCCCTGCATCATGTATTCAAACTTCACCTTATCGGCATCAAAATAATTCAGGGCGGCAAATTCTATCCCAAAAACATTCTCGTTATGGTTCAGCTTAACCGAGCTGGTTTGGGTGATGGCCTTCGGCAATATCACCTTGCCGTAAAGCTTTTCGCCCACGGTAATGCTTTTGTTAAACACCTGAAAATCGGTAAAAACCAACGCCGGGCTATTTTTACTTGTACGCAAATTAGCGGGCTTAAAAATATTAAACCCGTTGCCGCCGCCAAATATGAGTTCGCCGCTGCGGGTTTTGTAGGCCGCGTTCATGGTAAATTCCCTGCCTTGCAAGCCATCCCGCTCGTTATAGTTCACAAAACGGAACCC